>CAZTLS010000039.1:12799-35990 GCA_964614405.1 uncultured Pleurocapsa sp. | reverse complement strand
CGCCCCGGCAGAGTCCGCGCCGCCCGCGCCCGCTGAAGCCGCACCGCCCGCTGCCCCTGCTGCGCCGGTCGCCAATCGCGCCCCGGTACGCGGCTTCGAGTACGGCGGACACGTGCAGGGCTTCGGCGAAAATGCCATCAACCAGATGCGCCGCGCCGGGATGACCTGGGTCAAGAAGCAGGTGCGCGTCGGGCAGGACTACAGCGGGGTGATCGCCGCAGCCCACGCCAACGGCTTCCGCATCCTGCTCGGCTTGGTCGGCGACGCCGGGTCGGTGGTCAATGACGCCTACTTCGACCAGGTGGCAGCATCGGCGGCGCTGGCAGCGGCACAGGGCGCGGACGCCATCGAGGTGTGGAACGAGCCGAACATCGACCGCGAATGGGCAGCCGGGGCGATCAGCCCGGAGCGCTACACCGAGATGCTGCGCCGCGCCTACAATGCCATCAAAGCCGCCAACCCCGCCACGCTGGTGATCAGCGGCGCGCCCGCTCCGACGGGCTTCTTCGGCGGGTGCAGCGGCGTCGGCTGTGACGACAACCTGTTCGTGCAGCGCATGGCGGCGGCGGGCGCGGTCAACTACATGGACTGCGTGGGCATCCACTACAACGAAGGGATCATCCCGCCCAGCCAGACGAGCGGTGACCCGCGCGGCAGCAGCAGTCACTACAGCCGCTACTTCTGGGGGATGATCAACACGTATCACAGCGCGGTCGGCGGTCGGCGTCCGCTCTGCTTCACCGAGCTGGGCTATCTGTCGCCGGAAGGGTACGGCGCGCTCTCCGGCGGGTTCGCCTGGGCAGCCAGCACGACGGCGGCGCAGCAGGCGCGCTGGGTGGCGGATGCCATCCGTCTCGCCGGGGGCAGCGGGCGCGTGCGCCTGGCGATCATCTGGAACATCGACTATACCGATTTCGGCGTAGACCCGATGGCGGGCTATGCCATCATCCGCCCAGGCGGAGGCTGCCCCGCCTGCGATCTGCTGGCGCGCTGAGCGGACAAACGACCACCCCCGTGCCGGGCGTCGGCGCGGGGGTGGCGGGGTGAGGAGAGAGCGGGATTCGAACCCGCGATAGCCTCATCAGCTATTCTCGTTTTCGAGACGAGCCCATTCAACCACTCTGGCATCTCTCCACTGGCGGGAGAGTATAGCGGATGCGCGCAGGTTTGTGTAGGGGCGGCTTCACCCCGCCCGTTCGCGCGTGAACCAGCGCTCGACCCCCTTGACGACCATCGACAGCGAAAGCGTCAGCACCAGATAGGTCACGGCGATGATGTTGTACGTCTGAAAGAAGGTGAAATTGGCGGCGGCGAACGTCACGCCCTGCCGGGTGATCTCCGCCACGCCGACTACCGACAGCAGCGAGGTCTCCTTGAGCAGCGCGATGAAGTCGTTGCCCAGCGCCGGCAGCGCCACCCGGAACGCCTGCGGCAGCACGATGTGCCAGTACACCTGCAACCGCGTCATGCCCACGCTGTAGCCCGCCTCGAACTGCCCGCGCGAGACGCTCTCCAGCCCCGCCCGGAAAATCTCCGAGATGAAGGCGCTGTAGGAGATCGCCAGCCCGATGATGGCGCGCGCCAGATTGGTGATATTGCGCGTCACCAAGCCCGCCAGCGCCGCGCCCACATCCGGCAGCACCCCCTGTTCGATCATCCACGCTCCCAGCCCGTTCAGCAGACCGATGATCTGCGGCGTGAGCGCCAGCACGATGTAGTAAACCAGCACCAGCGTCGGGATGCCGCGTATCACCTCGACGTACAGTGTGGCGAGCTGATACACCACCACGTTCGACGACCGCCGCAGCAGCGCGATGATCAAGCCGAAAAACGCCGCGATGATGAACGCCACCACCGCCACCCAGATCGTCGTCCACACGCCCTGCGCCACCGTCTCCCACGCGCGCTGATAGGTGGTGTCGCTGGAGACGGTGAAGACGAACAGCACCACGCCGAGCGCCGCGACGATCATCCACCAGGGATAGCGCGCCACGCGGCGGATGATCAGGTTGCGCTTCTGGGGGTTGGGGCGGCTGTCGCGGACATCGAAGGTGGCTGGCTGCATGGCGCGGGGGACTCCTCTGCGGTGCGGATGAACGGGTGACTGGGGGCATTATAGCAGGGCGTGGCGCACCGCAGGGGGAGAGGGACAGTTTACCCTCCCCCCCATTGCCGATCGGACGATGGGGGGAGGGATGAGAAAATGATCAGCCGCCCGGCGTGAAATCGAAGAACCACTTGTAGTACAGATAGTCGAGGAAACCGTCAGCCTTGACGCTGGCGATGCCGGCGTTGAACGCCTCGACCAGATCGCTGCCCAGCGGGAAGATGATGCCGAACTCATCGCGCGAGATCGGCTCGCCGATCAGCTCGACCGCCGCCCCGGTGGTGCTGATGAACCCGGCAGAAGCCGACGCATCGGCGGGCAGGGCGTCAATGTCGCCGTTGATCAGCGCCTGAATGAGCGCGCCGAACTCGTTGAACACCACGCGCCGACCTTCCGGCACGGCTCCGTCGGTGACGAAGAAGCCGCTCGTGCCCGCCTGCACGCCGAGGATCAGGTCGTCATTGGCGGCGAACTCCTCCAGCGAGGTGAAGCGGTCTTCGCCCGCGCGCACCAGCAGGAACTGGTCGAGGTTGATGTACGGGTCGCTGAAATCGACGATCGAACGGCGCTCTTCACGGATGCTGATGCCCGTGATACCCGCCTCGAACTGCCCTTCACCCACCGCGCCGATCAGCACGTCGAAGCTGATCGTCTCGTACACGGGCGTGAAGTTCAGGCGCGCCGCCAGCTCGTTCATCAGGTCGTATTCGTAGCCGATCGCCTCACCACCGTCGGTGACGAACTGGAACGGCGGGTACAGGTTCTCGACCGCGAAGCGAATCTCGCGCCCGCCCAGATCGGGCAGGTCGCCATACACCAGATCGACGCGCTGTGCCGACGCGCCGAACGCCCCTGCCACCATCAGCAGCAGGGCGATCACGAACAGAAACAGACGATTACGCATGGGGTGGATTCCTCGTTTGCAGAACAGGCAAGCCATAACCCCGCATTATAAATCATGACTCGTCCGCTAACATGAGTCGTGTTTGAGAAACCGGGCTGTTCAGATCGTCAGGGACACCCGTATACTCAGGCTGATCTCCCAGGCAACATCGCTGCACCGGGCGGCGGAAAGGGACCTTTCTCAATGACCCATCAGACCGCGCATTACACCGATCCCGCACAGTTCTACGCCGACGCCGAAGCCCTCTGGATGGCGGCGGAGGCGGTCAACTGCCTGACGATCGGCATCACCCACTCGCTGATCGCCCGACGCGACACGTTCGGAGACGATGCGCCGACGATGCTGCTGGTGCGCGACGCCGCCGGGCGCGTGGTGGGCAGCGCGCTGCGGACGCCGCCGCGCTCGGTCATCCTCGCCGGATCGTCAGACGCTGGGCCGATCGCCGCGCTGGTGGCGGCGCTGGCGCACATCGCCCCCGATCTGCCCGGTGTGATCGGCACGACGACGCAGACGCACGCCTTCGCCGAGGCGTGGTGCGCGCACACCGGGGCGCGCTGGGAGGTCAATGTGCATGAGCGCATCTACCAGTGCGAGCGGGTCATCCCGCCGCGTCCGGTGACCGGTGCGCTGCGCCGCGCCACCGTCGCTGATCTGGAGACAGTGGTCGATCATGTGACGGCGTTCGAGGCGGAAGCCTTCGGCGTCACGCCCGATCGCACCCTGCGGGAACGGTGGGCGCGCAGCCTGTTCACCGTGCATGAGCGGGCGATGTATCTGTGGGAAGACGGCGGCGAAGCGGTGTGCAGCGTCGGCGTGACGGGCAACACGCCCAACGGGCTGCGGATCGGACCCGTCTACACCCCGCCGCATCTGCGTGGGCGCGGCTATGCCAGCGCCGCCACCGCCGCCGCCACGCAGATCATTCTGGAGTCGGGCAAGCGCTTTGCCTTCCTCTATACCGACCTCTCCAATCCGATCTCCAACGCCATCTACCAGCGGATCGGCTATGTGCCGGTCATCGACGCCGACATGCTGCGCTTCACCCCGCCCGCCTGACGCGCAGCGGCGTATCAGTTGGCGTCAGGCATGAGCAGTTCGAGGTCACGCAGCCCGCGATTGCGCTCCCAGGGGTAGACGATGTAAGCGTCGGTCGTCTCCCCGAAAAAATCGGGCTTCTGCTTTTTGAAGAGCGACCGATACGGGTTGTAATGCAGCACACAGTTGAACGGTTCGGCATGAGCGGCGTTGAGCCGCTCGCGCACGGCGATGCTGGTGCGCCCCGTGCCCCACACATCATCGACCACCAGCACGCGCTGCCCCGCCACAAATCCCTCATCGGGGAACTGCATGAACTGGGGCCACGCCATCAGCCCGGCGGCTTTGGACGGAAAATCGACAGCGGCGGTCAGCACATTCTGCACATCGAGGGCTTCCGCCAGCATCCCGCCTGGGATGACCCCGCCGCGCGTGACCAGCACCAGCGTGTTGAAGCCGCCGAGGGCGCGAATCTGCGGGACGAGCAGGTCGATGACCCGCTCGACATCCGCCCAGGTGAGGGTGACGGTGTGATTGGGGTTGTCAGGACGATCGAGCATCACGGGGTTCCTTTCGCGCGCCCCGCCCGGCGCACCAGGCGGGGATTGAGAGAGTGTGTGTGGCGGGCGCTACAGCCGCTCTGCGACCAGCTTTGCCTGCGTGAACAGCAGCAGATAGTCTGGTCCGCCCGCTTTGCTGTCCGTGCCGCTCATGTTGAAGCCGCCGAACGGATGCGTCCCGACCAGCGCGCCCGTGCATTTGCGATTCAGGTACAGATTGCCGACGTGGAACTCTTCGCGCGCCCGCTCCAGCCGATCGCGCCGCGCGCTGTACACCGCTCCGGTCAACCCGTATTCCGTGCCGTTGGCGATCTCAATGGCGTGGTCGAAATCGCGCGCGCGGATGAGCGCCAGCACCGGACCGAAAATTTCTTCCTGGGCGAGGCTGGCTTCCGGCGGCACATCGCCGAAGATGGTCGGCGGGATGAAGTACCCCCCCTCCGGCGTGACCTGCGGCGCACCGCCCAGCAGCAGCTTCCCCTCCTGCGTGCCCAGCTCGATCGCGCCCATGATGCGCGTCATCGCTTCCTGATCGATGACCGGACCCTGATCGATGTGCGCGCCCGCGTCCGGCGCGCCGACCGTCAGCCGCGCCGCGCGCTCGACGATCTGCGGCACGATCTGGTCGTAGATGGCATCGACCAGGATGGCGCGCGACCCGGCGCTGCACTTCTGCCCCTGAAAGCCGAACGCACTGTCCACGATGCCCTGCGCCGCCGACTCCAGTTCGGCGGTCTCGTCCACCAGCACCGCGTCCTTGCCGCCCATCTCCAGGATAGTGCGTTTGAGCCATTTCTGCCCAGGCTGCACCTTCGCCGCCACCTCGTTGATCCGCAGACCGACCGCCTTCGACCCGGTGAAGGCGATGAACCGCGTGAGCGGATGCTCCACCATGCGCGCGCCGACGACCGCCCCGTCCCCGGTGATGAAGTTCAGCACGCCGCGCGGGATGCCCTGCTCCCAGAACAGGCTCGCCATCGCATAGGCGATGAGCGGGCTTTGCTCGGCGGGCTTCAGCACGACGGTGTTCCCCGTCACCAGCGCGGCGGCGACCATGCCCGCAGGGATGGCGTTGGCGAAATTCCAGGGCGGGATGATCGCGCCGACGCCCAGTGGGATGTAGGTGAGCGCGAGCTGTTCGGGTGGGTTGGGCGTGAGCAGCGCGCTGCTGTCGGCGATATGAACTGCCTGACGCGCGTAGTATTCCATGAAGTCGATCGCCTCGGCGGTGTCGGCGTCGGCTTCGCTCCACGTCTTGCCCACTTCGTACACCATCAGCGCGCTGAATTCGTGTTTGCGACGGCGCATGATCGCGGCGGCGCGCAGCAGGTAGCGGGCGCGTTCGGCGACAGAAACGCGCGCCCAGCCTGGGAAAGCGCGCGCGGCGGCTTCGGTGGCGGCGTCGGCGTGCGTCGCGTCGCCCATCGGGAAGCGCGCCACCACTTCCGCCGGGCGGGACGGGTTGATCGACTCCAGCGGCGCGGCGGGGGTGGTCACCTCCGCGCCATCGATGATCATCGGGTAATCACGACCCAGCCAGCGCGACCGCACATACGCCAGCGCGTGGGCGAAGGCGGCGCGGGTGTCTTCACGGCTGAAATCGGTCAGAGCTTCGGGGACATACGGGCGCAGCATAGGAATATTCACCTCCGATAACACCAATCTGCCCTGATCATGCCGGAAAGCAGGCGAATATGCAAAAGGATGCCGATCAGGGGATGAGCGCGGCGGCGCGCGCGATGATCGCCTCGCTCACCGCCGACTTGCTCAGCAGCGGCAGGGCATCGTCCGCATCGCGCGTGAGCAGCGTCACGCGGTTCGTCTCCACCTCAAAGCCGGCATCCGCCATGCTGATGTCGTTGACCACCAGCAGATCGACGCCCTTGCGGATCAGTTTCTCACGCCCATGCTCGACGGCGCGCTCGCTCTCCGCCGCAAAGCCGACCACCACGCGCGGCGATCCGGTCGCGGCGCGCTGATCGCGCACTGCCAGCAGGATGTCCGGGTTCTGCGTCAGGCTGATCGTCAGCCCGCCGTCGGACTTCTTGATCTTGTGCGCGGCGGTCTGCTCCGGTCGAAAATCCGCCACTGCCGCCGCCATGATCAGCACATCGGCAGACGCGCACGCCGCCAGCACCGCATCGTGCATCGCCCGTGCCGAGTCCACCTCGATCACCTGCGCGCCGAACGGCGTGGGCAGCCCGCGCGCCGCCGTGATCAGCGTGACGCGCGCGCCGGCATCGGCGGCAGCCTGCGCCAGAGCGTGCCCCTGTTTGCCGCTCGAACGGTTGGTGATGCAGCGTACCGGATCGATCGCTTCGCGCGTGCCGCCCGCCGTCACCACCACGTGCCGACCCGCCAGCACGCCCGTCCGCCCCAGCGCCGCGCGGATGGCGGCGATCAGCGTCGGCGTTTCGGGCAGGCGTCCACGCCCGGTCAAGCCAGAGGCGAAACGTCCGACCTCCGGCTCGACGATCAGCGCCCCGCGCGCGCGCAGCGTCTCGACGTTCGCCGTCACCGCCGGGTGCGCATACATCGTCCCGTCCATCGCCGGAGCGATGACGATCGGGCAGCGGGCAGCCAGCGCCGTCACCGCCAGCAGATCGCCCGCGAAACCACCCGCCAGCCGCGCCAGGCTGTCGGCGGTGGCAGGGGCGATGACCAGCAGGTCGGCGCTTTCCGCCAAACCGACGTGGGCGATGTGCGTCGGCAAGCCGCCGCCCGCTGCACTCTCCCACAGGCTGGTGTAGACCGCGCGCCCGGTGACCGCCTGAAAGGTGAGCGGGGTGACGAAGCGCGCCGCCGCTTCGGTGAGGATGACCTCGACCCGCGCGCCCGCCTGAGTGAGCTTGCTGGCGAGATCGACGGCTTTGTAGCAGGCGATGCTGCCCGTCACGCCCAGCAGGATATGTTTGTCGTGCAGCAGGGTGATCGGTTCCATCGGGGTCACTCCATCGCGTCGGCGTGCATTGTGCTGCTGATGCGCCGGATTATAGCCCATCAGGTGGCGTCTGGTACAATGAAGCGCATCGCCAGGATCATGAGCGCAACGCATGACGCAGACCATCACCCCGGACCGGATGCCGGAATTTCACTTCCTCTATATCGCCCGCAATGTGCCCGTCGCCTGGTTCTTCGACGCGGCGCGCGGTTATTTCGACCGTTTCCGCCCCACCGTGCTGCCGGCGCTCGACCTGCTGGCGTATCTCCCGGCGGGGCGCACCGTCAGCGTGACGGCGCTGGTGCTGCGCGACACCGCCGCGCTGATCGGCGTCGAGCTGGCGCGCGTGCGCCCGGACGCGCTCTACGACCCGATCGTGCGCGAAACGTTCGACGAAGTGCGCGCGGTGTTCAACGCCCGCACCGGGCTGAACCAGCCGTTCGGCGTGCCGCTGGCGGACGCCAGCGCCGCCGGGCTGAGCGGGTCGATCCCCACGCCGATGCTGCCCACCCAGCCGCGCACCTTCATCACCGCCACGCCGCCGCTCGCGCCATCGCCCACGCCCGCGCCGACCGACGCGCCAGCCACCCCCGCGCCCATCCAGCCGACGCCGGGCGCGATCATCGGCGGCAGCTGACCGATGACCGACCGCCGTTTCCTGCTGCGTTTTGCCTGGCTGTCGATCGGCGCGGCGCTGCTGACCATCACGCTCAAGGCGGGCGCATACCTGTTCACCGGGTCGGTCGGGCTGCTGTCCGACGCGCTGGAGTCGGGGATCAATCTGGTGGCGGGGATCGTGGCGCTGGGCGCGCTGGGGCTGGCGGCACGTCCGCCGGATGACGAACACAACTACGGGCACGACAAGGCGGAGTATTTCGCCAGCGGCGTCGAAGGGACGCTCATCCTGCTGGCAGCCATCGGCATCATCGCCACCAGCCTGCCGCGCCTGTTCAACCCGGAACCGCTGGAGCAGATCGGCGTGGGGCTGGCGATCTCGCTGGCTGCCAGCGCCGTCAACCTGGGCGTGGCGCAGGTGCTGAAGCGGGCAGGGCGTGAGCATCAGTCGATCGTGCTGGAGGCGGACAGCCGCCATCTGATGAGCGACGTGTGGACATCCGCCGGGGTGATCGCCGGGGTGGGGCTGGTGGCGCTGACGGGCTGGCTGTGGCTGGACGCGGCGATCGCCCTGCTGGTGGCGCTGAACATCATCCGTTCCGGCTGGGAGCTGGTGCGTCGGTCGTTTCTGGGGCTGATGGACTCGGCGCTGCTGCCCGATGAGGTGGCGCAGCTGGAGGCGATCCTGAACCGCCACCGGGCACGCGGCATCGACTGGCACGCGCTGCGGACGCGGCGCTCAGGCAGCAGAGCGTTCATCACCGTGCATCTGCTTGTGCCGGGAAGCTGGACGGTGCAGGCGGGGCATGACCTGATCGAGCGCATCGAAGGGGAGATGCGCGCTGCCATCGTCGGGACGACGACGCTGATCCACCTCGAACCGCTGCACGACCCGCGCTCGCTGGAAGACATCCCGCTCGATCGCGGGTGAACAGATGCCCAGGCAAGGTGGGGTGAGAGCGCGCCTGCACAGGAGACCTCACCCCGCTTCGCTGCGCTCAACCACCAGGTTTTTGGGGTGAGGTTGGGGCAAACAGACGCCAGAGACGAATTTGCAGACACACTCTAATCTTTTTCGCACACTGCGAAAGAGACAGTGCCGATACGTCAGTCAGCTACAGCCCCGCCAGCCAATCCAGCAGCAGCCGCACGATCTCCGCCTGCTGCTGCGCCGCCGGGATGCGCGCGGCCAGGTCACGCGCCTGATCGCCATAGTCGCCGAACTGGGCGTGGTTCGCCCCGGCGATCAGTTCAAAGCGCGCTCCGGCGGGCAGGTCAGCGCGTGACGAGTCGATCTGGCTGATCGGCAGCAGACCGTCCTGATCGCCGTAGATCGAGATGACCGGCAGGTCGCTGTCCGCCAGGCTGCCGAACGGGAACGACGCCAGCAGCGCCAGCCCCGCCAGATCGCCCGAATCGAGCGCATAGCGGCTCGCCATCGCCCCGCCCATCGAATGCCCGGCGATCGCCCAGCGCGCGATCTCCGGGTGCGCGGCGCGCAGCCGATCCGCTGCGTTGATGTCGAAGATCGCCAGGTTGAGCGGCATGGCGGTCGTCACCACCACGTATCCCGCCTCCGCCAGCGGACGCAGGATGGGCGCGTAGGCGCGCGGATCGACCAGCGCGCCTGGGTAGAAGAGGACGCCGAGGTCGCGGTCAGGGGAAGCCGGAATCCATGTGATGACGCCGTTCGCCTCGGTGACGGTCACCGACGGGCTGTCTTGCAGCGCGGCAAAAGCGACATTGAGCGGCTGTGCCGGGTTCGCAGTCCAAAGCAGGAAAGCTGCCCCGCTGATGACCAGCGAGATCGCCAGGAAGACGAGCAGGAAGAGGACGAAATCGCGCGGGCTGGTGATCCAGCTTCGGCGCGCGGGCGCATGTGCAGTGGCGGTCATGATGACTCCTGTGCAGGCTGACGACGAGACAAACATCGAAAACGTAGCCTTGTCGGATGAAGGCACGGTGAGGCGGGCGAGAATAGTCGCTGTGCATCCACCCGCCTGCTGCGCTCGATTTGGTGATATAGTCAGGAAAACGCGCTGCTTTTTTTACGACAGGATGTGATTCGTCATGCCCACCCTCATTCCCCACATTCCCCTCATCCGCGACGGTTTTCAGTTGTACACCGCCCGCGCCATCCCCCCCGCACCGCCCAAAGCGGTCGTGCTGATCGTGCATGGCTACGCCGAACACAGCGGCTACTATGACGAGCTGGCGGCGCAGTTCGTCGAGTCGGGCTATGCCGCCTACGCCCTCGACCATCGCGGGCACGGGCGCAGCGACGGCACGCGCGGGCTGGCGCTGCCCATGTCTACCCTTGCTGACGACCTGTACGCCTTCTTCACCGAGGTCAAACGCGCGCACGCCGGGCTGCCCGTGTTCATCTTCGCCCACAGCATGGGGTCGCTCATCGCCCTGACCATGCTGTTCGATCATCAGGGCGAGGTGGCGGGCGTCATCCTCAGCGGCAATCCGCTGCTGCTCGATCAGGAAGCCACCTCCATCGAGGTCGCCGTGCTGCCCATCCTTTCCGCGCTTGCCCCCAATTTCGCCATCCGTCCCGCAGACCGCAGCAATACCCTCACCCGCGATCAAGCCGCCTTCCAGCGCACGCTCGATGACCCGCTGCGCTATCACGGCGGGCTGCGCGCGGGCACAGCGTGGTCGCTGCTCGATGGTGTGCGCCGGGCACGGGCGCGCATCGCTGAGCTGCGCCTGCCGCTGCTGGTCTATCATGGCGCGGACGACACCCTCACCCCGCCTGGTGGCTGCGATCTGGTGTACAACGGCGTCTCGTCGCAGGACAAAACCATCCGCTATTACCCGAACATGCTGCACGAGCCGCATCAGGAGATCGACAAACAGCAGGTCTTTGCCGACCTGCTGGCGTGGCTGGACGCCCGCGTATGAAGATCGTCGCCGCGCCCAACGCCTTTCGCGGCAGCCTGAGCGCATCGGCGGCGGCGGCGCGCATCGCTGCCGGGGCGCGCGCCGTCTACCCCGACGCCGAGATCATCCCGATGCCGATCGCCGATGGCGGCGATGGCACGATGGAGGTGCTGCTGCGCGCCTTCAACGCCCAGCGCCGCCGTGCCCGCGTCACCGACCCGATCGGCAGACCGATCGAGGCGGCGTATGCCGTCTCCGCCGACGGGGTGACCGGGCTGATCGAGATGGCGAGTGCCTCCGGCAACCGACTCGTTCAGCCCGATGAACGCGATCCGCTGCGCGCCACCACCTTCGGCACAGGCGAACTCATCCGCGCCTGCCTCGATGATGGCTGCACGCGCATCATCATCGGCTTGGGCGGCAGCGCCACCATCGACTGCGGCGCGGGCATGGCGCAGGCGCTCGGTGTCCGCCTGCTCGACGCGGCGGGCGACCCGCTCGCCCCTGGGGGCGCAGCGCTGGCGCATCTGCACACCCTCGACCTGACCGGGCTGGATGCGCGCCTGCGCCATACCGAAATCCTGATCGCCTGTGATGTCTCCAATCCATTGCTGGGTGCGGCTGGCGGGGTGCAGGTGTTCAGCGCGCAGAAAGGAGCGACGGCGGGTGAGATCGCCCAACTGGAGGCGGCGCTGACGCACTGTGCCGACGTCATCGCCCGCGATCTGGGCGTGCGCCTGCATGACCTGCCCTTCACAGGCGCGGCGGGCGGGCTGGCGGGCGGGCTGCACGCCTTCCTCGGCGCGCCGCTTCAGCCTGGCATCGAGGTCGTGCTGCGCCTGATCGACGCCGAGACAGTCGTGCGCGATGCCGATCTGGTCATCACCGGCGAGGGCAAGCTCGACTCGCAGAGCATCTACGGCAAAGCGCCGATCGGCATCGCGCAGTTGGCGGCGCGGCACGGCGTGCCGACGATTGCGCTCGTCGGCATGGTCGGCGCGGGCGCGGCGCTCACGCTCCAGCACGGCCTGGCGGCGTACCTGCCCATCACCGACCAGCCGATGTCACTCGATGCGGCGATCGCCCGCGCGGGCGAACTGCTGGAGGCGGCGGCGGAACGCGCGCTGCGCGTCTACCGCATCGGGCGGGGGTAGGGGCGCGCCATCAGGGTCATGCCATCGTCCCTTCGCCCTGAACCCCTCTCGGTGACAGGACAGCACGTCACGCCCGTGCGGGGACAAATCAGATCCAGCCCGCGCCCTCATGCCCGAAGGCGAACGCATCCGGGTGCAGGATTTCCGCCACGATCTCCAGCGACTCGCACAGGCGCGGACCGGGGCGGTTGAAATACTGATTGCCATCTGTGATGTATACCCGCCCCTCACGCACGGCGCGCAGCGTCGCCCAGTCCGGGCGGGCGGTGAGCGCGTCCATCTCGTGCAGCGTGCGCGCGATGTCGAAGCCACACGGCAGGATGAGCAGCACGTCCGGGTCGGCAGCCTGGAGCGCTTCCCAGGTCATCCAGGGCGAATGCTGCCCCGCCTCTCCGAACAGATTGACGCCGCCCGCCATCTCGATGAGCGTCGGCATCCAGTTGCCGCCCGCCATGAGCGGGGCGATCCACTCGATGCTGGCGACGGTCGGGCGGGGCAGATTGTGCGCGGCAGCCTGCACCGCCGCCATGCGCGCCTGCATCTGACTGACGAGCGCCGCGCCGCGTTCGGGCACACCGAGCGCCTGCGCCACGCGCACGATGTCGGCGAACACGTCAGACAGCGCATTCGGCTCCAGCGCGATGATTTGTGCTGGCAGGTCGAGCCATTCGCAGGCGGCGCGTTCGACTTCGGCAAAGCTGACAGCGCACACCTCACACTGCGTCTGCGTCACGATCACATCCGGCTGAAGCTGGCGCAGCAGTTCACCGTCGATGCGGTAGACCGAGGTCGCTTCCTGCAGGACGGCTTTGACGCGCTGATCGATCTCATAACTGCGCCCGTCAGGGTCGAATTTGGGCGCGGTCACGGCGGGCAGCGCCGTCACGCTGCGGGGGTAGTCACACTCGTGCGAACGGGCGACGAGCGCATCTTCAAAGCCGAGCGCGCACACGATCTCGGTGCTGCTGGGGAGGAGGGAGGCGATCCGCATCCGAATTGTCCTTTCGCTTTTCGCCCATTCTACCCCGGAAAGGGTCGCCTTTCCGGGGTATGTTCTGCCATGCCTCAGCCAGCCCCACGATGATCAGCAGGGTGAGGAAGGGGCGCACTCCCCTGTCACTCCTCATCCGCTTCGCCCGTCTGGGCAGCGAGATCGCGGTCCAGCATGAACAGCGACGGCGTGTGATCGCCGATCAGGATCAGCTTCTGCAGGATGGCGTCCACGACCGCCTCTTCCTCCACCTGCTCATCCACGAACCACTTCAGGAAGCTCTCGGTCGCGTGATCGGCTTCGACCCGCGCCAGATCGACCAGCGCGTGAATGGACGCGGTGACGCGCTCTTCATGATGCAGCGCGCTCTCGATGGCGGCGCGCTCCGACTCCCAGTCGTGTTTCGGCGCGTTCAGCGCCGCCAGCGACACCCGTCCGCGCCTGGCGTGGATGTACTCGTACAGCTTCATGGCGTGTTCCATCTCTTCTTCGGCGTGGTGGCGCACCCAGGCGGCGAAACCCTGCCAGTTGCGCGCCTCGAAATACGCCGCCATCGAGAGGTAGGTGTAAAATGCCGACAATTCCATGTTGATCTGCGCATTGAGCGCATCCTGCACTGCGGGTTTGAGCATGATGAGAACGGTCTCCTGTGTGCGAAAAATTATGTGGCATCCCCCTCCCCTGAATCACGGCGATGCAGGGAAGAGGGATACGGGCTTTATCCCGCCGGGAAGATGGACTGCAAACCAGGCAGCGCTGCCTCCAGCGCGTAGGTCAGGCTGAGCGGCGAGCTGAAGCCGAGCGCGTTCTCCGCCGTCTCGTCGAGGTACAGCACGCGCCCCTCGCGCACCGCGCTCAGCGTGCTGAAGAGCGGGTCCGACTCCAGCGCCGCGCGTCCGCCGTCGATGAATTGCAGGTTGATGATCACGATCAGGTCCTGATCGAGCAGGTCGATGCGTTCGGCGCTCACGTCGGCATAGAACAGGTCGCCCGCGATGTCGATCATCTCCTGAGGCACGACGAAGCCCAGCTGGGTGAAGAAGCGGGCGCGCGAGTCCTGATCGGTGTAGAAGCCGAACGTCCCGTTGTAGAAGTAGGCGACGGCGACCGTTTTGCCCGCGAACTGCGGATGGGCTTCCCGTGCGGCGGCGAACTGCCCTTCCACCTGTTCGACCAGCGCTTCCGCCTCGCTGCTTCTGCCCAGCGCCGCGCCGATCATGCGCGTGACTGCCTGCCAGGGTACGCCGAAGTTGATGTAGTCGTCGGTCTGGGTGAGGGTCGGCGCGATCTGCGAGAGCAGGTCGTATTCTTCCTGCGTGATCCCGGCGGTGACGGCGCTGATCAGGTCGGGCTGGAGGGCGAGGATGGCTTCGTAGTTCAGGCTGCCATAGGGCATGTTCAGGACGACAGGGCGATCGCCCTCGACGTACTCTTCCGCCCAGGGCAGGATGGCGTCTTCCTCACCATACCAGTAGCGGACGGCGAGGGGCGTGACCCCCAGCGCCAGCAGTTCGTCCTGTTCGGTGTAGCCGATCGAGACGACGCGCTGCGGCGCGGCGGGGATGACCGTCTCGCCGAACTTGTGCGTGATGGTGACGGGGAAAGAGTCGCTTTGCGGCGCGAGCAGGCGCACCAGATCGTCCAGCACGCGCATCGCCGACTGCACGCCCAACCCCGCAACCCAGGTGTCATCGTTCACGTCGATGGCGCGCCCCGCCTGCACCGCGCTGAGCGTTGCCCAGAGCGGGCTTTCGAGGAAGCGCTGAAGATCGCTGTCGCCCTGAGCATAGCCGGTGATGAAGATGTAGTCGGCATCGACCGCGCCCACTTCCTCCAGCGAAATCTCGGCTGAGAAGCGGTCTTCGTCCTGGCTGGCAGGGCGTGGCAGACCGACATCCTGAAGGATGAAGCCGATGTACGAGCTTTTCAGGTACAGGCGCACCTGACCGGGGCGAAAACGGATGACCGAGATGGTGGTATTCGCCAGGTCTTCACCGAGCGCAGCGCGCACTGCTGCCACGCGGGCGTTGTACGCGGCGAGCAGCGCATCCGCCTCGGCAGTCCTGTTCAGCGCCCCGGCGTGGACGGCGAAAGTCGTCTGCCATGCCACGCGCAGCGACTCGGTGAAGACCGTCGGCGCGATGGCGCTGAGCTGATCGTAGATCACCTCATAGCGCTGTTTGCTGCCCAGGATGAGATCGGGCTGGAGCGCGAGGATCGCCTCCAGGTTGGGGGTGCTGATGGCTCCGATGTCGGCGATGCCGTCGAGCTGATCGACCAGATATTCCTGATACTGGAGTGCATCATTGACGGGCGCGCCGACGATGTTCGCGCCCAGCGCCAGGGCGTTATCCAGTTCGCCCGTGTCCAGCACGACCACGCGGGTCGGGTTGTCCGGGATGCAGGTCGTGCCCATCGCGTGGTCGAACGGACGGAAGCCCGCTTCGCACGAGGCGCTGTCCTGCGCGAGCGCGGGCAGGCTGAACAGGGCGATGAGGATGCACAGCAGGGTGAAACGTCGGATCATGATAGGGTCTCCATCTGTGTCATGCGATACTGCGGATAAGCGTAGGTGTGATCGTCACCGGTGGTGGTGATCGTCTCGATGGTGTGACTCACCTCGATGCGGAGGCGCACCGCGCCCGGCTCGCCATCAGGCGGGATGTGGCGGATCAGGACTTCCGCCCATGTCGGATGCTGCGGATCGGCATCCTGCGACAGCACCATGCCGGATCGGGGATAGCTCAGCCATACCCAGCCGTGCTGCTGCCAGCATTCCCGCTCTGCTGCCTGGGCGAAGCCGTCTTTGACGCCCGCCCAGCCTCGGTAATGCCCGCGCAGCGCCGCCGGGTCGCCCGTGCGCGTGAGGATGGCGTCCGCCTGAGGCGGCTCGACGTATGCCCAGTAGTGCCCGGTCGGCATGTCGATCAGCGTAGGGGCGAACACGTGTCCGCCGAAGTGACTGACGCGCCAGACGCGGGTCGATCCGCTGGTGTGCCCGCGCAGATGCCTGTAGAGCGGGTAGCCGAATTTGGCGCACGCCGCATCGACCGTGCCGTGCGTGCAGACCAGCAGATCGCGCCCGGCGTCCCATTCCGGGGTGCGCCACTGCGCGTAATGAGGCAGGTCATCCGGTGCTTCATGCAGCGCCCACAGCAGCCCGCCCAGTTCGGCATCGGGGACGCAGTACTCTACCTTGTCGAAGGCGATCATCTCACCTGGCGGACGGGTGTAGAACAGCACGCGGCGGTGACCCGGACGGGAATACGCAGCATCAGGGGCGATCATCATGGCACGCTGGTCGTATGCCCCGGTCTGGTAGTAGCGCTGAAGCCAGAGTGCCAGCAGGTCGAGGGCGCGCTGTGGCAGCGCGCCGGGCTGCTGGTAGATGTCGCGCTTCCAGGGCAGCGCCGTCTCGATCAGGGCGAGGGTGGCAAAGCTGCCGCCATATCCGCCCGGATCAAGCCCTTTACCGAGCGCCAGATGATTGCAGTACGCCTTGAGCGCGACGGGCGGGGCGTCGTTCATGCCGGGATGCCCTCCTCGACGCGGGTGTGCAGGCGCAGATGCGGACGCACCCTGCCCCGCCCGATCGGGACGACCAGTGGCGTGCCCGTCACCGGGTCATCGACGATGCGGCAGTCGATGCCGAAGACGTGGCGCACCATCTGCTCGGTCACCACATCGGCGGGCGCGCCATGCGCGGCGATGCCCCCGTCTTTGACGGCGATCACCGTGTCGGCATAGCGGCAGGCATGGTTGAGGTCGTGCAGCACCATGACGATCGTCCTGCCGCGTTGTACGTTCAGGTCGTACAGCAGGTCGAGGACTTCGATCTGATACGCCAGGTCGAGGAAGGTGGTCGGCTCATCGAGCAGGATGATGGCGCTGTCCTGCGCCAGCGTCATGGCGATCCAGGCGCGCTGGCGCTGCCCGCCGGAGAGGGTATCGACCGCGCGGTCGGCATACTGCGTCACATCCGCCAGCGCCATCGCTTCACGGGCGATGCGCTCATCTTCGGCGCTCCACTGCTGCAGCCACGTCTGGTGCGGGTAGCGCCCCTGCGCCACCAGTTCATGCACAGTCAAGCCTTCGGGCGCGGTCGGCGACTGGGGCAGGATGCCGAGGCGCTGCGCCAGCGTTCTGGCGGGCAGCTTCCAGATGTCGTGCCCATCCAGCACCACCTGCCCGCCGCGCGGCTTGAGCAGGCGCGAGATGCCGCGCAGCAGCGTCGATTTGCCGCATCCGTTCGCCCCGACCAGCGCGGTGATGCCGCCCATGCGGATCGTCATGCTCAGGTCGTGGATGATGCAGGTGTCGTCATATGCCAGTGTCAGATGTTCGGTTTGCAGGGCGTTCATCATGATCGGGTACGGCTCCGAATGAGTAAAAATGCGAAATAGGGTGCGCCGATCAGCGCGGTGACGATGCCGACAGGCAGTTCGCTGGGCGCGACGACGGCGCGCCCGATCAGGTCAGCGGCGACGAGCAGCACACCGCCCAAGAGCGCGCTGATCGGCAGCAGCCCTTCATGCGACGGACCGACCAGCCGTCGTGTGATGTGCGGGGCGACCAAGCCGACGAAACCGATCGTCCCGGCGACGGCGACCGCCGCCGCCGTCAGCGCCACGCTGATCAGCAGCAGCACGCCGCGCCCGACTTCGACGCGCATCCCCAGCCCTTTGGCAGGGTCGTCGCCCAGGCTGAGCAGGTTGAGCGCGCGCCCGCCCAGCGCGAACGCCAGCGGCAGGAAGACGAGCAGCCAGCCGCCCAGCGCCCGCACGTGATCCCAGTTGCGCCCGTACACGCTGCCCGTCAGCCAGACGTATGCCTGCTGCACATCGCGGACATCACCATAAAGCAGCATGACGGTGGTGGCGGCGCTGACCATCGCGCCGATGCCGATGCCGATCAGGATCAGGCGGATGGGCGCGCTGCCCCCGCCGCGCCAGGCGAGCAGCCAGATCGCCAGTGCCGCCAGTGCGCCCCCGGCGAAGGCGGCGAAGGGCAGCCAGGCGATCGCCACCCCGCGCACCCAGACGATGAGCGCCACCGCTGCCAAGCCCGCTCCGCCGCTGACACCGAGCAGGTACGGGTCGGCGAGCGGGTTGCGGGTGACGCCCTGCATGATCGTCCCGGCGGTCGCCAGCGCCGCGCCGACTATGAACGCCAGCAGGATGCGCGGCAGGCGGAAGGTATGCACCACCAGGCTGAAATTGCGGAAGTCGGGGTGATCGGCGTTCGCGCCGACGAGCGTCTGCACCACGTCGAGGGGCGTCATGCTGTACTGACCGTAGTTAATGCTGGCGATGAGCAGCACCAGCGCCACGATGAGCAGCACGAGAGCGACGGGCACGGCACGGCGATCCACCCGCAGCGAGAGCCGCAGACGCGGTGCGCGCAGCGTGACCCAGGTCGGTTTGATCGCCATCAGCGCTTCACCCTCCAGCGCGCCAGCGCGATGAAGAACGGCGCGCCGACGAACGCCATGACGACGCCGACGGGCAGTTCCTGCGGGCGGATGATGACCCGTGCCCCGACATCCGCAACCGTGACGAGCATCGCCCCGACCAGCGCGGCATACGGGATGATCCAGCGGTAATCGACCCCGGCGATGAAGCGCACGACATGCGGCACGATCAAGCCGACGAACCCGATCGGACCCGCCAGCGCCACTCCGCCGCCCGCCAGCACCACCACCAGCCCGGCAGCCAGCAGGCGTATCCAGCCCGTGCGCTGCCCCAAGCCTTTCGCCACATCCTCGCCCAGGCTGAGCGTGGTGATCTGCCGGCTGAGCAGCAGCGCCGCCATTAACCCGAACAGGATGTACGGCGCGGTCTGCGAAAGCAGGTTCATGTCCCGCCCTGCCAGCGACCCCGCCGTCCAGAAGCGAATCTGCTCCAGCGTTTTCTGGTCGAAGATGAGGATGGCGGTGGTGAACGAGCCGATGAACGCCGTCAGGATGACGCCTGCCAGCGTCAGCTTGAGCGGCGATGCGCCGCCCTGCCCGGCGGATGCCAGCACATACACCATGCCCGCCGCCACCGCCGCGCCGACGAAGCCGAACAGCGCATACAGTGACAGCGACGGCGTGCCGAGCAGATACACCCCCAGCACGACGGCGAACGCTGCTCCGCTGTTGATGCCCAGAATGCCGCTGTCGGCAAGCGGGTTGCGCGTCACGCCCTGCATGATCGCCCCGGCGACTGCCAGCGCCGCCCCGACGACGATGCCCGACAGCACGCGCGGCAGGCGCACCGTCTGGATGATCAGATGGTCGAAGCGCGTCGAGTCGAAGCTGGACAGCGCCTCATACACGGTGTTCGGGCTGATCTCCGCTGCGCCCAGCGTCATGCTCCACACCGCACAGGCGATCAGCAGCGCCGCGCACAGCAGCACGCCGGGCAGCAGCAGAGCGCGTCGGCTGAGCAGACGGGGACTGCCGGAAGCGGCGGATCGGACGCGCGCCGTCATCGGGCTGCCCGCCCAGGCAGGAAAAAGCGAAAGGTCATGGGGTCTCTCGTCAACAGCTTGTGCGATATTGCACAAGCATAGGGGAGACCTGGGGCGCACGTCCACGCCTCCGATTAACGCGCAAATTGCCCGCGTGTGTCATCGAGATGGCAGCGCAGATCAATTCAGGATGTGCGGCATGGAAGATCGGATTTGGCGCGGTGACGGGTGGAGGTATGACGCGGGTTAAAAATCCCCATACAGGACTTCTGTACCAGTGACCGACACCTTTTGCACGCGCGGGACTCTCCATGTGTGAACGTTTCGATAGTCCGCACTGAAAGAGGAGCGCCGATGAACACGCATATCCGCCCGAACCGGTCATCGCACCTGCGCGCCGAAGCCCACAACGCACCCACACACACCATCCCAGATCTGGGACACACCGCAAGCCTCGATGACATCTGGAACCTGCTCACCGACGAACTGACATCCAACCCGTCAGCGACCCGCAGACAGCCTCTCATGAAGGACGTCAACCTGTGGTCGGCAATCCTTGCGGGGGATCATGACGACATTTAAGCGCACCTTTTACGGGCAGGCACAGTTTCTGCCTCAGCTTGTCAGCAGCAGCGCGTGGCGCAATGCGATGCAGACGGCGCTGGCGATCGGCATCGGTGTGGGGCTGCCGTTTTTTATACTGGTGATGCTGCGCCTGCTGGGGTGGGACATCAGCAGCGGGCTGTACCTGATCGTGGTCACGCTGCTGGTGATGAATGCCTGTGCGACGGTGTGGGAAGGGGTGCTGGCGCTGAAGCGCAGCGATCCGCCCGCTCAGGCAGCCAGCTATCCTCCGGCTTCGATGATCATCGCCGCCTATCTGCCCAACGAGGCAAAGACTTTGCCCACCGTGCTGGATGCTTTTCTCAGGCTGGAATATGCTGCGCCGCTGCAAATCATCCTCGCCTACAACAGCCCGTATGACATGGCATATGAGCATGAACTGCACCAGCTTGCCGCGCAGCATCCTCATTTCCTGCCGCTGCGCGTGGCAGGCAGCACGTCCAAAGCAGAGAATGTCAATGCCGCGCTGAGTTTCTGCACCGGGCAGTTCGTCGGGGTATTCGACGCCGATCACATCCCGGATGCCGGCAGCGTGGAGCGCGCCTGGGACTGGATCGCGGGCGGGTATGATGTGGTACAGGGGCGCTGCCTGATCCGCAATGGGGATGAAAGCTGGATCGCGCGGACGGTCGCTGTCGAATTCGAGAATATCTACGGGCTGACGCACCCAGGCAGGGCGAGGATGCACGGCTTCGGCATTTTCGGCGGCAGCAACGGCTACTGGCGCACTGAGCTGCTGCGCGAAATCCGCATGGACAAAACCATGCTCACCGAGGACATCGACTCGTCCTTCAGGGCGATCGCGCGCGGGATGCGCGTCGCTTCTGATCCCAACCTGATCTCGCGCGAACTCGCCCCGGTGCGTCTGCGTTCGCTGCTCAACCAGCGGCTGCGCTGGGCACAGGGCTGGTTCCAGGTGACGCTGAAGCACGCCGTGCCGCTGCTGCGTGCGCCTCACCTTAACTGGCAGCAGAAACTGGGCGTATTTCATCTGCTCATCTGGCGGGAGTGCATGTCGTGGTTGTCGCTGCTGATCATCCCGCTGCTGCTCTACTTCGGATGGGCGCTGGGTGGGCTGCATCAGATTGACTGGTTCGTGCCGATCTTTGTGCTGACGACAGTGGTGACGACTGCCGCCACACCCATTCAAGTACTCATCGCCTATCGGCTGTCCAGCGAGCAGATGCGCACCAGGCGGAGCTGGTTCTGGTGGTATCTGCTGCTGTCTCTGATTTTCTATTCCGAGTATAAAAACATGATCGGGCGGGTCGCGCAGATCAAGGAATGGGTTGGCGAGCGGGTATGGAAGACGACTGCGCGCGGCTGAACCTGCCTGCGTTTCGACCTGAAGGATACAGCGACAG
Source organism: uncultured Pleurocapsa sp. (assembly GCA_964614405.1). Classification (GTDB taxonomy): domain Bacteria; phylum Chloroflexota; class Anaerolineae; order Aggregatilineales; family Phototrophicaceae; genus Flexifilum. The sequence goes on along the minus strand of CAZTLS010000039.1, from coordinate 14,353 downwards.
GGTGCAAAGGATAACTGAACCGATGAACGAGCTGAACACCTCATGATCGTCCTGATCCTGCCTGATGTGACTCAGGACGATGAACTTATGGCGCGGGCGCGGCGTGGAGAACAGGAGGCGGTTATGCAGGTCTACGAACGCTATTTTCAGCCCATCTATCAGTTCGTGCGCCTGCGGACGGGCGATGCCGTGCTTGCCGAAGACATCGCTGGCAACGTTTTCCTCCAGTTCATCCGCGCAGTGCGAACAGGCAGCGCGCCGCGTACTCATCTGCGCGGATGGCTCTTCACCGTCGCGCGCAACGAGATCGCCCGGCATTTCGGTCGTAACCGGGCATATCCCACGACCACGCTGGAGGAATGGATGCCCGCTGGCGAAGATCACGACCCGGATCGCAGCACTATCCGCCATCTCGACCTCGACCGCGCACGCGCCGCGCTTCGCAAACTCGTCCCCGAACAGCAGGAAGTGCTGCTGCTGCGTTTTGGGCAGGCGCTCAGCCTGAAAGAGACCGCCAGCATCATGGGCAGAAGTGTGGTCGCCGTCAAATCATTGCAGGCGCGCGCGCTGCGCACCTTGCAGGTATATATGGGAGCAGCAGACCAGAAAGCGCAGCAGCCATCATGAGTACGCCCATCAGCTCCAGCGCTTTTGAAGATGTACTCAACGAGTGCATCGATCGTTTGAATGCCGGGGAAACGCCGGAAGCCTGTGCCCGCCGCTTCCCTCAGTTCGCCAGCCAGCTTCAGCCACTTCTTGAAGCGGGCGCAGCAGTCCGTCGTCTGTCGCTCATCCTCGATGACGCCCCGCTTGCCGAGCAGCGCGTCCGCGCACGGGTGGAAGAACGCGCCGCTGCCCTGCCTGCCTCCCCTTCAACGCTGCCTTTCATCCCTGCTCTGCTGCGCCCGGTTCTGCCCGTCGTGGCACGCGCCGCTGCTGTGCTGCTGGTCCTCTTCGGCGTCGTCAGTGCAGGGGCACTGGCTGCCGAGAGCGCGCTGCCTGGCGATCCGCTCTATGGGGTCAAACGCTTCACCGAGGGCGTGCGCGAGAGCGTCGGCGGCTTGGAGACCCGACAGGGTTTTGCAGCACGCCGGATTGACGAGATCGGGCAGCTTCTGGCTGGGCGACGCGAAGCACAAGCCGATTTTGAGGGGATCGTCGCGGCGCAGCAGGGTGTGGTCTGGCAGATCGCCACGCTCAGCCAGCCGCTGGAGATCGAAGTGACTCCGCAAACCCGCCTGTCGATGGGCATCACAGCAGGCAGCCTGGTGCGGGTGCGCCTTCGCACCACCCCCGATCAACGGCTGATCGCGCTGGAGATCGACGATCTGGATGACGATACAGACGATGATCGTCCACCTGTGATCACCGCAACCCTGACGCCGACGCCCACCCTGACGCCGACGCCCACCCTGACGCCGACGCCCACCCTGACGCCGACGCCCACCCTGACGCCGACGCCCACCCTGACGCCGACGCCCACCCTGACGCCGACGCCTACCCTGACGCCGACGCCCACCCTGACGCCGACGCCCACCCTGACGCCGACGCCCA
>CAZTLS010000039.1:0-12699 GCA_964614405.1 uncultured Pleurocapsa sp. | reverse complement strand
CGCCCACCCTGACGCCGACGCCCACCCTGACGCCGACGCCTACCCTGACGCCGACACCCACCCTGACGCCGACACCGACCCTAACATCAATTCCGCCTACCCGTGTGCAGCCGACTCAGCCTCCGCCTCCACCCCCACCCCCTGCCGGAGGAGGACACGACGATAACGGCGACGATGACGGCGACGATGATGGCGACGATGACGATGACGACTGATGATGACAAAGCCTCATTCCGCCAGCCCCTTTCCTTTTACAGAGAAGGGGCTGGGGCGAGGTTTATCTTATGGGTCAGGCGGGGCTAACGGGGGAAGGTATAGCGCACGGTGTAGGTGATCACCGCTTCGCCGCCCGCCTCGATCGTCGGGCGGAACTCGATCGTGTTGGAGTCGATGCGTTCGTAGCTGGCAGAAGCGTTCAGAATTTCCCAGTTCGACCAGCGGAAGAGCCGTTCGGGCACGACGACCTCGACCGAGCCGGTCGTCTTGCGGTTGCGGACGCGAATCTCGTAGGTCTCTTCCAGCACGGTCGGCGCGAGCAGGCGATAGTCGGTCTGACGGCGTTCGCCCACCAGGTCGAAGGCGTTGCCCAGATACAGGCGCACATCCTCACCGCGCGCGGTGTGGTCGATGCGGTTTTCGCCGATCAGCAAGGCTGCGCCGTCCACATCCCGCTGATAGACGCGCACGCGCCCGGCGGGCAGCGCCGCATCGAGACCGCCCTCACCCGTCGTGAATTCAAGGAAGAAGCCGACATCGGTGACGCCGCTCTGTCCATAGTACTGGTCGATGAGCGGTGCGCCGTAGAAGCCCATGCCCGCCGTGCCGTCATACACGAACAGCGTCCGCGCCGGGATGCCCGCGCCGCTGACGAACTCGACCTGTTTGGTCTCGTTCGCGCCGACGGTGACCGGGCGGGTGATCGCGTACAGTTTGTACTGGCTGAAATCACGCTGCTGCACCTGATCGGGAACGCCGGCAGCCATCGGCGCAGCCATCATCTCCATGCGCGCCAGCATCGCAGGTTCGGGCAGGCGGTTGACGTCGCCGGCGATCAGGCGTACCTGAGCATCGGTGTACGCCGCGCCGCTGGTGTTCGTCAGGGTGATCCAGCCGTTGAGGTTGAGCGAACGCTCGTCCTGCGCCAGCAGCAGGTTATAGTCCGCCGTCCAGTTCAGACCGCTGGTCAGGTAAGTGAGTTCGACGCGCTGATCGCCCGCATTCGCCGCTTCCAGCAGCCAGCGCAGCGTCGGACGGGTGATCAAGCCGCCCGGCAGCGAAGGGAAGCGCACATCGCGCGCCCGGCTGAGGCTGACGACCAGCACCTGCCCGTCGGCAGCACGCAGGATGGCTTCGCCATTGCGCCCGCTGAGCAGCTGCCCGGTGTAGCGCGTGCCATCTTCGGTGGTGATCTCGATCATCTCATCGAGGTAGCGTTCGAGCAGCGCGCTGCTGTTGACGAGATCGAAGACGTAATTCTGCTCCAGCACGACCGTGCCCGACGGGTCGGTCAGTGAGGTGAAGGTGACGGAGGTCGGGTCGATGCCCGCCGCCACATCGGTGAAGTTGAGGGTATTGCGCCCGGCTTGCAGGGTGAAGGTGCGCCTGTCCTGCACCAGCGCCGTGCCCTGATTGTAGATCGCCAGCGTCACGCCGTCCTGCATCGGGGGTTCCTCCTGTGCCAGCGCCGCCCCGGTGAGCAGCAGCGCCGCTGCGATGGTGATGATGAATCTGATCATGATCTGTTCCGCCTTTTGTGTACAGAGTGATCCTACACCGGGTATGACGACGGCGGATGGGATTTTGTTCCGGGGAGATGGTCGATCGACGCCGACTTCAACGCAGCAGGGTTTTCAGCTTCGCCAGCACATCGCGCACAACCGGGTCAGGGATAGCGACGATGAACAGGGCACGGCGCACACGCCAGTCCATGCTTTTCAGCTGATCCGCCAGGATCACGCCAGTCACGCCCATGCCTGAAGGCAAAGCGACCTCGAACGGATAATTCTTCACCTGGCTGGTGATCGGGCAGCAGAGCATCAGCCCGGCTTTTTCATTGTACGATTGGGGGGACAAAACCAGTGCCGGGCGGCGTCCCGCCTGTTCATGCCCTGCCTGTGGGTGAAAGTCCAGCCAGACGGCATCACCACGATCAGGGGTGTATGCCATCACCACACCTCATTTCCGGTCGGATTGCCGGTATCGACCTCCTCATGCCGGTTGTCAGTGGTGATCCGGGCGAGTAATTCGTCCAGATCATACTCCTGTGGTACGATGGGGATGATATGAATTTCGCCGTTCACAATCTGCATTTCAACGGCTGTTTCCTCGCCAATGCCTGTTTCGTCAGCCACAGCTTTGGGGATGCGTACAGCAAGGCTGTTCCCCCACTTCTGAATCTTTGTTTGCATAACACATCCTGTGTGTAGCTACGTTGTAGATACATCATAACATGAAATCAGCGCCAGCGCGTACTCCAAGCCGACTGTCCACGCAAGCAGCATCGGCGAATGGGAGTGGAAGAGCGCCGCCCCTCTCCTCACTCCCTTCGCCCGATGGTGAAGCGGCGCTGCGCTGCCACGAACAGGTTGAAGAACGCCTCATACTCGACATCGCTGCGGCACGTGCCGGGGTCGCTCCAATCGATCTGCCACCAGCGCAGCGTCCCAGGCGCAAGCCGCCGCCGCCGCCGTGCCGCCGCGATCGCCAGCACCGACTGATAGCGCGTCTGCGGACCCGTCTCCGGGTCGATGCCCGCCGCCAGGCACGCTTCCCGATACTCGCGCAGCAGACGGGCGCTGTCGATGTGCCGGGCGCTGTTCTCGCGCGGGCGCAGCCGCCATGCCGACGCCAGCCGTTCGCGGTCAGGCACGCGCGCCAGGTCGCCGCGCTGCACCAGCAGGTCGAGGGCGTGCTTGACGGTGGCAGGGGATGGTACGTCCAGCACCGCGCCCAGTTCGCGCAGGGAGGGCGGTCGCCCGTGCTGGCTGTGAAAACGGATGAAGGCATCCAGAAAGGTATCGAGTTGGGGTGGGGTGCGGCGCGCCTTGCTCATGAGCGCTCAGTCCTCTCTCACATAACAAAAATACAACTCACCTGCATAGCATACAATAGAACTGATGTGCTGAACCGGGTTTTATGAACACGATTGAGTTGGAATTCGGATAGAATGTACTGACATCGTTCAAATGCCGGAGGCGGCAGTGAGAGATTTAGCCACGATCGTGGTGCTGGTTCCCATGCTCTTCACGGCGATCACTTCCACTCTGCTGGCGGCGTATGCCTGGCGCTGGCGTTCCAGAGGTGGGGTGCGTTTCTTCACGCTGTTTGCCATTTTGCAGGCGGTGTGGGTGGTGGCGTATCTGCTGGAGATCATCAGCCCGGCGCTGGAACAGAAAATTGCCTGGGACACGCTCCAGTGGATCCCTTTCAGCCTGATTGGGGTGGTGCTGCTGGAATTCACGGTGCGCTATACCCAGCAGCAGCAAATCATCCCCATTCGCGCGCGCCAGATCATCGCGCTGCCTGCGTTCATCTTCATCGTGCTCATCTTCATGCCGTCGGTGCATGATATCGTGTATGCTGATGCCACCCTCGTGCAGACCGATTATTTCGTCGTGATGGTATATCCATTTGCGGTGCTGCCCACCCTGGCGACGCTGTATGTCATCGGCTGTGTGCTGCTGGCGCTGCTGCTGCTGGCGCTGCGGCTGCGAACCAGCAGCCGGGCGGGCAGGGTGCAGATCATCTATATTTTCGCCGGCGCCTTCTCGGCGATGCTGCTCGCAGTGCTTCCGATCGTAATGGACATTACATTTCTGGGGCTGCGCGACCTGACGCCGTTCGGTTTCGGGTTGGGCAACCTGATCATCGGGGTGGGCATCTTCCGGGATCGGCTGTTCTACATCATCCCGGTCGCGCGCGATCTGATCATCGAGAGCCTGAGCGAGATCGTGCTGGTGGTCGATGATCAAGGGCGGATCATGGATCACAACCGCAGCTTCGCCCGCTTCACCACTGCTGAGGTGCTGATCGGCGAACCTGCCGCGCGCGTCGCCCCGTTCTGGGAAGCGCTGATGGCGCGCAAAGGGGATGGTGATCTGCGCGCCTTTTACTTTCACGAAGATGTGCACTTCACCATCGAGGGGCGGGAATACATCTTCAACCTGTTCGCCAACCCGATCCACCAGCCCAGCGGTGCGGTGATCGGCACGATCATCATCGCCCGTGATGTGACGACCAAACGCACCGCCGCTGCCGCCCGCGCGGAGCGCGAACAGCTCAGCCGCGATCTGGAGACCGAGCGCGCCCTGAACGAAACGCGCGCCCATTTCATGCGCCGCATCGCCCATGAGTTTCGCACCCCGCTCACCGTGATCCGCCTCAACCATGACCTGGTACGGCATTACAGCGACCGCCTGACGGCAGCGCAGCGTGAAGAACGGCTGGACCTGATCTCCCGCCAGATCGACCTGATGAGCGCGATGATCCAGCAGCTTCAGAACGCGCTGACGAGCCGTGAAGCGATCACCGTGCATCCTCAGACGGTGCAGTTGAGCGTGGTGCTGGACGAAGTGCTGACCGGGCTACGCGCCGGCGTGGGCGCGGAACGGACGATCGAAGTCACCATCGCCCCGGAAGCGCACACCGTCCGCCTTGACCACGACCTGCTGCGCCTGTGGCTGAACAACCTGATCGGCAACGCCTGCAAATATTCCCCGTCAGACCGTGTGGTGGAAGTACATGCCTGTGCCGAAAGGGGCACACTGGTGCTGGAAGTGCGCGATTACGGCATCGGCATCCCCTCGGAGGCGCTGCCGCGTCTGTTCGAGCCATTCTACCGCGCCCCGAACGCAACGGTACAGCCAGGCATCGGGTTGGGGTTGTCGCTGGTGCGCGATACGGTGCGCGCGCACGGCGGAGAGATCGTCATCAGCGGTATCGACGGCGAAGCGGGCACGCGCGCCATGATCACACTGCCGGGCGCAGTGGTCTGACGGCGCTTTAAACAGATATTTCCCCGTCCCAATCCCCACCGTATCGTTTCAGAAAAATCATGTTTTATGTACATTCCGCCAAAATGGAATCGGTTACAATAGTGGGCTATGTGTGATGTTTTAGAAGGGCAACCTGATGCAGACAGCAGCGGTCGTGCTGCTCGCCCCTATCGTGTTCGCCGGGATCAGCTCGGCATGGCTGGCTGAGTATGCCCGGCAGTGGCGCAGCCGTGACGGGGTGAGCTTCTTTTCGCGCTTCTGGCTGCTGGTGGTCATCCTGATGACGGGGTATCTGCTCGAAGTGATCAGCCTGACGCTGGAGCAGAAGGTGTTCTGGGATGCAATCCAATGGATTCCATTCGCGCTGCTCGGCATCGCGCTGCTGGAATTCGCTGTGCTGTACACCCAGCAGGAGGCCACACTGCCTCGTCTGGTACGCCGTGTCATCGCGCTGCCTGCGCTGGCGTTCATCCCGATCGTCGCCACATCTTCGCTGCACACGCTCATCTATGATCAGCCGACGCTTATCGAGACCGACTATTTCGTAGTGCTGACCTACCCGTTCACCCCGCTGATCACACTCATCAGTGTGTATATGTTCGCCTGCGTGCTGCTGGCGCTGCTGCTGCTGCTCGATCGGCTGCGCGCCAGCAGCCGGGCGGGGCGCGTGCAAATCACTTACATCTGCATCAGCCTGCTCATCCCCATACTGGTGATCTTCATTCCGGGAAGCCTGAACTGGACATTTCTGGGGCTGCGCGACCTGACTCCGCTGGGCTTTGCACTGGGCAATGTGGTCATGATCGTCGGCGTGCTGCGCGAACGGCTGTTTCAGATCACCCCGGTCGCGCGCGATCTGATCGTCGAGAGCCTGAGCGAGATCGTGCTGGTGGTCGATGGCAAGGGGCGCATCCTGGATCACAATCAGGGGCTTATGCGCTTTGCGCCTGCCGGGGTGCTGATCGGCGAACCTGCTGCGCGCGTCGTCCCATTCTGGGAGCCGCTGATGGCGCACAGGCATAATGCGGATTCAGGCGCATTTCAGTTTCACGGTGATGTGCATTTCATGTTCCATGATCGGCGGTACATCTTTGATGTGTTTGCCAATCCCTTTCGCCAGAATGATGGCAAGGTTACAGGGACGGTGATCGTCGCGCAGGACGTGACGGTCGAGCGTGCAGCGTCGGCAGCGGCGCATGAGCGCGAACAGCTCAGCCGGGAACTGGAGACACAGCGCCTGCTCAGCGAGGCGCAAACGCATCTCATCCGCCGCATCGCCCATGAGTTTCGCATCCCGATGTCGATCATCCGCCTCAACCATGATCTGCTCATCCGCTACAGCGAGCGCCTGTCTGACGAACAGCGGTATGAGAAGCTGAGTCTGATCAATCGGCAGATCGATCACATGGATGCCATGCTTCAGCAGCTTCACGATGTGCTGATCAACCGCGAGACGATCCCGGTGCAGCCGGAGGTGGTCGATCTGAAGGCGGTACTTGACGAGGTGCTGCTGGGGGTGCGCGCCACCGACTGCGCCGCTCGGACGATCGACTGGGCGATCGAACCGCAAGCCCAAAGCGCGCGCATCGACCCGAACCTGCTGCGCCTCTGGCTGAACAACCTGATCGGCAATGCCTGCAAGTACTCTCCGCCGGACAGCCCGATCGAGGTGCGCGCGCGCGTCGAAGAAGAGGCGCTGGTGCTGGAGGTACGCGATTACGGCATCGGCATCCCGCAGCAGGCGCTGCCGCATCTGTTCGACCCGTTCTACCGCGCCCCGAACACAACGGCGCAGCCAGGCATCGGCTTGGGGCTGTCGCTGGTGCGCGATACGGTGCGCGCGCACGGCGGGGAGATCGCCCTGGGCGGCATCGACGGCGAACCCGGCACGCGCGCCACGATCACGCTGCCGGGCGTGGTCAGCCCTGAGCCGGGGTGATCGGCTGGGTGGCGGGCGGGATGCTGAAATGGAAGGCTGTGCCGATGCCCAGCTCGCTCTCCACCCAGATCACGCCGCCGTGCCCTTCGACGATGCCGCGCGTGATCGTCAGCCCCAAGCCTGTGCCCGGCTGTGCCTGTGCCAGCGGGTTGTCGCTGCGGAAGTAAGGCGTGAACAGCTTCTTCACGTCCGCCTGGCTCAACCCGATGCCCTGATCGCGCACCGTGATATGCACCTGAGGCGGCAGCAGCCGCCCGCGCGCGTCCTGAAGCATCTCGTTCAGCCTGGCGCTGATCGTGATCTGCGTGTTCTCCGGCGAATATTTGTAGGCATTGCTGACGAGGTTGGTCATCACCTGGATGATCCGCCCGGCGTCGGCGCGCAGCAGCGGCACGCCGTCCTGTACATCAACCACCACCGTCTGCCCCTTTTCGCGGATGCGGCTCTCGAACGGGCGCAGCGTCTCTTCGATGATGTGGCGCACATCGACATCCGCCAGCGACAGGCGCAGGTTGTTCGTTTGCAGCTTCGTCACGTCGTTCAGGTCGCTGACGATGGTGTTCATGCGGTCGGCATTGTCTAGGATGAGGCGCAGCCCGTAGGCGTGCATCTCGCTGGGCGCGGCTTTGAGCAGCGTTTCGGAATAGCCCTTGACGACGGTGAGCGGATTTTTCAGTTCGTGCGCCACGAACGAGACGAATTCGCTCTTGCTCTCGTTGGCGCGTTCGATCTCTGCATACAGCCTGGCGTTCGCCAGAGCGATACTGGCGTGTTCGATCAGGCGCTGCAGCAGCGGCATATCCGCCAGGCGCAGGCGGGGTTCACGGTTCGTCTCCAGCACCAGCACGCCCAGCACCCCGCCCGCGCTGATGATCGGCATGGTGATCTGGCTGAGCGCCCCGCGCAGGCTGGGGACGTAGTTGGGGTCGAGGCGCACATCGTACACCAGTTCCGCCTGGCGCGTCCGCAGCACGCGCGCGACGATGCCCCGGTCAGCCGGGTAGCGATCCTCTTCGACGCCGGCGGGGACGTCGTCATCGCCATAGCCCTGTTTTTCGATGATCTGCACGTAGGGCGGCTCGCCCACCAGCAGACCGAGCATCCCGGCGCTTGCCCCGGCGGTGTCCATCGCAGCGCGCACGGTGATCTCCGCCACGCGGCGCAGATCGAGCGAGCGGTTGAGTTCCACGTCGATTCGTTCGAGCGTCTCCAGTTCGTTGACGCGCTGCGAGAGCTGCATGTCGGTCATCTGGAAGAGACGCGCATTTTCGATGGCGACGGCGGCTTGGGCGGCAAAGGCGGTGAGAAGCTGCACATCGTCAGCGCTGAAACCGCCCCCGCGCGACTTGTTCAGCACCTCCAGCACGCCGATCACCCGGTTCTGCGTCAGCAGCGGCACGGCAAGCACGCTGTTGGTGCGGAATGTGCCTTTGGCAAATTCACCGCCCCAGCGCGGGTCATTGCTGGCATCGTTGACCAGCACCGGGCGGGCAGTCGCCGCGACTTCGCCCACCAGCCCACGCCCGGCAGGGACGCGCACGCCGATCAGGTTTTTGCCGCCGCCCCCGCTGACCACCTTGAACTCCAGGTCGCCCGTGTCGTCGTCGGTGACCAGCAGCAGCGATCCGGCTTCAGCGTTGAGCAGGTCGGTCACGCTGTTCGTCAGCAGGTCGAGCAGGCGGTCGAGGTCTTTTTCCGCCGCCACGATCTCCCCGGCGATGGTGTTCAGCGCCGCGAACTGGCGGGCGCGTTCGCGCGTTTCGTTGAACAGGCGCGCCTTGTCCAGCGAGGTGGCGGCGAGCAGGGCGATGTCGCGCAGCAGCCTGGCGGTGTCTGGACCGAACTGCACAGCCGGGTCAGTCGTGCCGATGGACAGGACGCCGATGGGGGTCGTCCCGGCGATGAGCGGCACACCCAGCCAGGCGCGCATCGCCCGATCCTCGATGACCGTGCCCGTGCCGAGCGCCGCAGCCGCCTCGCCGTAATTGGCGGTGCTGATCGGCTGCCCGGTGCGGACGACCTCACTGAAGAAATCGCCGCCCATGCGCCAGCGGCGGTTTTCGTTCTCGTTGATGCGTTCGTCATCTTCGAGAAAGAAGGCGTGATAGAGTTCGTTCTGATCGCGATCGACCAGGGTGAGGTAGAAATGTGAGGCGTCGATCAGGCGGGTCGTCTGCGCGTAGAGCAGCTCAAGCTGGTCGTCCAGCTCGAAGGCGAAATTGACCGCCTGGCTGATCTGGCTGTAGGCGTTCAGCTCTGCCACGCGCCGCTCCAGCGTATCGACGGCGCGGGCGCGCTCGAACGCCACGCCGACACTCGCCATCAGGTTTTCGATGTAGCGCAGCGCTTCATAGTTATATGTCTCTTCCAGCGCGCGCGGCGGCGCAAGCACCACGAAGCCGAGCAGCGCGCCGCCAGAGTCGTACATGCCGGCGATCGCCTGCGCCTTCAGCACACCCAGCCGGGCGCGTTCTGCGATTACGCCGCGATCCCAGGCGAGTTCGGGCGAGAGCATGATCACGCCTGGACTGCGGCGCAGCACGGCGATCAGTGGGCTGTCTGCGGTGAACAGGATGTCTGTGCCTTCGGCGTGGAACGTCCCTGCCTCATCAGGCAGGAAGATGAACGCCTGCTCCGGGGCGAGGGTGCGCGCCAGTTCACGGCGCAGCGCCGGTACGATGTCTTCGACCTCGCCGATATTCGCCAGTTCACGGGTGACGGTTTGCAGCGCCTGAGCGTAGTCGGCGCGCTGGCGGAAATACAGCCGATCGATGCGCTCCTGAAGCCGCGAGCGCACAGGCAGGAAGAGAAGCGCGGCAGCGAACACAAGGATGGCGATCAGGATCGGATTGCTTGGCGAGACAAGCTGCCCGACCAGCAGCGATGCGCCCAGCACCAGCAGCGCATAACCGGCGATCAGCGCCACCAGCATGACGCTGTAGGTGATGGCGTTGGTCAGCGCACGGTCGCTGTCACGCACGCGCCCGCGCACGACCGCATAGGCGATGCTGAGCAGCGGGACGAGCTGGATGGGCATGGTGGGCTGTGTGTTCAGAGGCAGCAGGGCAGTATCCGTGAACAGCCGGATGAGGACATTGACCGCCCAGACCAAGCCGATGATCGACCCCAAGCCCATGCCGAGCAGCATGGTGTTCGCCTGATCGCGCAGCACGAGGGTGGTCGCCTGACGGCGGCGGCGCAGCATGGTCAGGGCGAAGAAGAGATTGGCGCTGATGGCGATCGCCGGGGCGACCCACAAGCCGATGAGCGCACCGCGCGGCGTGGCGGGGTTTTCGTGCAGCAGCACCACCACGCCTGACAGGATGAACCCAGCGACCGTTGGGATATAGCGCAGGAACGGACGGGCGCGCACGACCATGAGCGGCAGCGGGAAGACCAGCGCGATGACGGTGAGCATCGCGCCGAGCATGACGGCGCACGTCAGCCACAGGCGGGTGAGCTGCTGGCTGGTGTTGAGGTCGAAATAGGTCATGCAGAAGCCGGCGAAACACAGCGTGGCGGCGGCGGTCAGCCGGGTGGCGAGCAGCCCACCGCGAAAGAGCAGCAGCAGCGCGCCGATCGCCAGCGCCGTTATCCCGGTCAGGTAAGGGATGATGAACAGCGCCAGAAAATCGAGATCGGGGAAGGGGGTCAGCGTCAGGCTGGTGGTGCAGCGCGCTGCCCCGTCCGCAGCGGCGATGCACACCTCGCTGCCGAAGGTGAGCAGCTCACCGCGCACGGGCAGGCGCTCAAAGGTCAGGCTGACCGTATCGCCAACAGCATGGGTGGCGATGCGTTCCTGAAAGGCGCGCAGACCACTCGCTCCGTCGCCCTGCGGGAAGGCGATTCCGTCCATCGCCAGCAGCAGATCGCCGTTTCGCAGCCCGGCGGCACGCCCGCTCCAACTGTCTGACTGGGCGGGCAGCGTGCCATCGACGACCAGCGCGCGGGTGACGAGGAAACCTGGGAAAGGCAGGGCGCGCCATGACAGCGCATTGATCAGCGTGATCACCGCGACGATGACTCCGACGAACAGCGCGCCCCACACCAGCACAATGCCGAGGCGGTTGGCGGTCATCTCGTCCCGTGCGGTACGGCTGGCGGATGGCGAAGGCAGATCGGTCGCTGCGCTCATGCAGGTCATCCTCACGCGGGCTGGTCACCATGACGTTGAGGACATTGTAACACAGGCGGGCATTTTCGGCGTGACGGTGAACGGAAAAATGCCGGGGCAGGTCCCTGTATGTCAAAATCTGTACAATAGTAGAGTGTGTCTGCAAATGATCTGACCTCACCCCGTTTCGCTGCGCTCAACCGCCCCTCTCCAATGGAGAGGGGCAGGAAACCGCAAGGTTTCCGGGGGGAGGTTGGGACGAACAAACGCTAAAAACGAGTTTACAGACACGCTCTGATGAAGAAGAGGGGGAACGCGCCGCCGCAATCCGGTGTTTGTCTATGCACCGGAGACCTGTCGATCGGGCAGCGCGAAAGTATGTCAGCGAGGATACACCCATGACCATGCAAACGCGCGTCACGCCCGCCGAATACGAGGCGTTCATCGCCCGCCCGGAACACGCCGAACGCCGCTTTGAACTCATCGACGGGGAGATCACTGAAAAGCCCATGCCTACTCGCAAACATGGTACGATTGCCGCCGCAATCACTGCTTTTCTGTACATGTATCTGAACAGCGATCAAAAACATGTTGTTGGAAATGTCGCTGTCGAGGCGCGCCATCGCCCCACCGGAGACGCGCTCAACGACCGCATCCCGGATGTGTCGGTGGTGCTGGGCGACCGTCCGGTGCAGGCTCGCGGTGTGGAAGATTACATCCCGGACATCTGCATCGAAATCCAGTCGCCGGACGACGCGCTGAAAGGGCTGCGCGATAAAGCGGCGTTCTATCTGGCGCACGGGGCGAAGTACGCGCTGGTGGTGCGCCCGGAAAAGCGGCTGATCGAGGTGTACAGCGCTGACGAGGAGATCGCCATCCTGCGCGCCGACGACGCCCTGACTTTCCCCGATCTGCTGCCCGGCTTCACCGTCGCGGTCAGCCGCCTCTTCCCGCCCGTGACCGATGAGGAGACCGATTGATGACCATGCAAACGCGCGTCACGCCCGCCGAATACGAGGCATTCATCGCCCGCCCGGAACACGCCGAACGCCGCTTTGAACTCATCGACGGGGAAATCATCGAAAAGCCCATGCCTACCTTTGAACACGGCACGATCGCCGCACTGTTTTCATACTACTTCTGGAATTACCTGCTGTCCCATCCCTCCGTCGCGGGAAATGTCGCCGTCGAAGCGCGTCATCGCCCCACCGGAGACGCGCTTAATGACCGCATCCCGGATGTGTCGGTGGTGCTGGGCGACCGACCGATCACCCGGCGCGGCGCGGCGAACTTCCTGCCGGACATCTGCATCGAAATCCAGTCGCCGGACGACGCGCTGAAAGGGCTGCGCGATAAAGCGGCGTTCTATCTGGCGCACGGGGCGAAGTACGCGCTGGTGGTGCGCCCGGAAAAGCGGCTGATCGAGGTGTACAGCGCTGACGAGGAGATCGCCATCCTGCGCGCCGACGACGCCCTGACTTTCCCCGATCTGCTGCCCGGCTTCACCGTCGCGGTCAGCCGCCTCTTCCCGCCCGTGACCGATGAGGAGACCGATTGATGACCATGCAAACGCGCGTCACGCCCGCCGAATACGAGGCATTCATCGCCCGCCCGGAACACGCCGAACGCCGCTTTGAACTCATCGACGGGGA
>CAZTLS010000038.1:0-36150 GCA_964614405.1 uncultured Pleurocapsa sp. | reverse complement strand
ATCGGGGCAAAAAAACACCGCACGGGAGCGCACCGGGTGCGGTGGGGGAGTGGTCTAACGGGGTGCGGGCGCGCCAGCGGGATCGGGTTTGATCAGTTCCAGCACATGGGCAAGGCGTTTGAGATCGTGCGACAGCAGCCGCGCCAGATGCCGCCCACAGCGCACGCTGAACGGGTAGCGTTCGTCATCCGGGTATGCCCATGCCGCATAGCGGATGGCGGCGGCGAGCAGTTCATCGGACGGCACTTCGCGCGCGTTGATGACCAGACGGAAAAAATCGCACCGCTGGGTAAAGGCATACACCTCATCGGCGCTGCACAGCGTCACCTGTGCCAGGCTCATCGGCGGGCGCGGGGGCAGGCTGTGCAGCATGGCTTCACCGTCGATGACGCCGATGTTGATCACCCCGATCTCGATCGGAACCATACGGTTTTCGCGCTGGTCGATCAGGGCGTTGTTGTCCACCATACTTGCCATGACCAGTTCGCGCGCCAGCGGGTCATCGTCGATGCGGATGACGTAGATCAGCCCGATGGCGTCCATGCCAGGCGAGTCGCCGATCGGCGCTTTGACGAACGCCCCGAAGGTGTGCATGTCGCCATGCAGACGGCTGCCGCGCGTGCCGCAGTCATAGCCGATCGTGCTGGCGCGCAGCACGCGCCCGACCACTCGTTTCTCCTCGTGCTGCATCACAGGGTCAACCTCCCGTTCTCACTGCGCCCGGCGGGGCGCGCATCCTAGCGAAGGTGGTGTCTGGTGCGCGACGCGCGCGCCAGGTCTTTGCTTTGCAGTTTGGACGACGCTTCCGGCTCAAGCTGCTGTTTGAGCATGGCGACGCGGATCATCTGGTCGAGGTGGGCTTTTTCGACGCTGCTGACGTATGCCATCTCGTCGGCGCGCGTCAGGGCGTAGGGGTAGCGCTTGCGCCCCTGAATGCTGCACTGCGCCAGCACCAGCCCGTGCACCGCATCGACCGCCTCCGGCTGGCGCGCCACCCACATCGGCAGGTCGATCCGCACGATCTTCGGTGTGCTGTCATCGGAGACGTTGAGGTAGAAGAAGGCGATCTCAAAGTCCGCCCCTTTGCGGTCGCGGTATTCCTTGTTCTGAGGCGAATTCTGGGTGAAGAGCGCTGACCGTTCGCCCGCGCCGAGCAGCGCGCCGAACAGCAGCGTATCGCGCAGCCCTTCGAGGTCGCCATTCGTCCGCAGCGCCACCTCATTGATGGCGCGCGGCTCAAGCCGCAGCAGATGCAGCAGCCCGATGACCGCCGCCCCGCGCTGCGGACGATCGACATAGCCGATGAGCAGCGCCCCGGCTTCGTGAAGCTGCGCCAGCGCTTCCATATACTGATCCTCAAGCTGGAAGCCATCCGCCACGTCTGCCGCGCCGAAGAACTTGAGCAGCGCGCTGTCGTGGATCGCCAGCAGTGGACGGGCGGGGTCGCGCCGCTGCCACGCCTCACGCGCCAGCCGCTCCATCTCCATGACGGAACGGCGCATGTTGACTGTCTGGTTGGTGATCAGCCGCCCGTCGGCGTCTTCGAGCGATTTTTCGTTGTACACCAGCAGCGGGTGCGTCGCCTGTTCGGGGAGCTGGCTGACGCCGTGCGCCCAGGCGAACACGCCGATGTTGATCAGGTAATAGAGCGCGGCTTCGTGCGGGTCGGGGTAGATTTGCGAGCCATCGACCGCGACGATGGCAGCCTGCGCGGGCGGCGGCACAGCCACCCCTACCCCTTGCAGGTTCTCACCATACGGACGCGGGGCGGGCGCAGCGCCGCGATAGCCGCTCACGCCGCTGCGCCGGATCAGGTCGATGCGGTCGTAAGCTTCCTCCAGATCACAGGCGTAGAGCAGCGCCAGCGCCCGTTCCAGACGCGAGCTGTTCTCGCTCACCCGGTAACCCAGGTGGCGCGCCATCCTGCCCACATCGTCCACCACTTTGGCAAATTCCAGCGACACGCCGCCGCCCTCCCTGCCCGGTCCGGGGTTGATCCATCAGGTTGTGCAACCGTATGATCGACCCGATCATTACGAACTCCTGTTTTACACTAGCACCAGTGTTCTAGTCTGTCAAGCGATGGGTCTTAAAGGTTTATGTCTGGTATGGATGGGATAAGGCTTCCTGGCGCGCCGATGCGCGTCGAACTGAGCGGGCACGCGGCGATCGTCACAGGCGCGGGCGAGGGAGTGGGGCGGGCAGTGGCGCTGGCGCTGGCGGCAGCGGGCGCGGCGGTGGTCGTCAACGACCTGAATCCGGATCGCGCCGATGAGGTGGCGGCGGCGATCGTGGAACGCGGAGGTCGGGCGCACCCCTGGCAGGCGGATGTGTGTAACCGTTTCCAGGCGGCGTCGCTGATCGAGGCGGCGCGCGATGCGTTCGGGAGGATCACCCTGCTGGTCAACGCGGCGGGCGTGGTCAGGCTGGGCGCGATGGCAGCGCTGGACGAATGGGACTGGCGGCGGGTGATCGATGTCAACCTGACCGGGGCGTTTTTCTGCACTCAGCTTCTGGGGCGGGTGATGGCGGACGAAGGCGGCGGCGCGATCGTCAACATCGCCTCGCCCGCCGGGCATGGCAAAACGCTGCCCGACGGCATCGCCTATGTGAGCAGCAAGGCGGGGCTGATCGGTATGACGCAGCAGAGCGCGCGCGAACTGGCGCGCGCCGGGGTGCGCGTCAACGCGGTGTGCCCGGCAAACCTGACGGGCGGCGCGGTGCAGGCGGGCGTGCCTGCTCTGCCCCAGGCGGACGAGTCGGCGGTGGCGGATGTGGTGCTGTTCCTGCTGTCCGATGGGGCGCGCTTCCTCACCGGGCAGGCGATCGATGTGGACGGCGGGGCGGGCTGATCACCCCCCGCCGAGCGCGGTCTGCACGGCGAAAAAGGGTCCGTTCAGGCGATGGTTGAGCGTGAACATGCGATACCCCTGAGGCTGATCGTGCAGCGGCATGAGCAGGGCGCGCGCCCGTGTTTGATCTGCCTGCGGGCAGATCAGGGTGAGGGTATCATCGTCGATTTGCGGGTAACGGCTGCCATCGAGGGGGTTGCCGTCCCGTTTCGCTTCTGTCATGATGCGAAAGCGGATGCTCACCGCCGCCTGCGGAACGGTGCGCGATCGGGCGAAACTGCGCGGATTGGCGAACAGTTGGGCGAGCTGGGCGAGTAAATCGTCATCAGGCGGCTGACCCAGCACCTCCTCCAGAACCTGAGCGAACGCGCCGCGCACGAGCTGGTCGGCGGGCAGCGTCTCGAAAAATCCGCCATGCACCAGGCACACTTTTGTTGCCTGGCGCATGTTTGCGCGCGCTGCACGCCGCCCACGCAGCAGGTAATACACCTGACGTACCTGGGTGAGCGACAAATCCTCTCCGGCATCGATCAACTGCTGGCGGCGCGCGCTGCCTGGTGCAAGCACCTCATCCAGCCGTTTGCTGCCGGCTGGCAGGGTAGAATTGAACGAAGGCACGCTGAAACTGCGCGAGTCTTTGAACTCGATCAATTCGCCCCCTTCGCGTCCTGGCGGGGGATCGCAGCGCAGAATACGATCCGGGAAGCGCCCGGTTTCACCGATGTCGGCATTCAGTTCGGGGTGGATCAACCGGGGATCGAACGGCAGGTCTTTCAGGGCAGCCGGGCTGATCAACTGTGCGCGCAGTTGCCTCAGATGGTCAAAAAAGTGGAAGATTGACGGCATGGTCGGGATCGCCAGATGAGATTTCCGCCGGGGCATCTGCACCCCAGATGCGGTCGAGCTGGTCGGTGAAGCGATAGTCATTGTAGAAACGGGCGCGAACGTTGTCGCGGTCTGCGCGTCCGGTGAGTCGCTGCGCGATCAGGGCAGCGTTCGCCGGATCGATCTCCATGCCGACGTACTGCCGATTGAGCTGTGCTGCCGCCACCAGCGTCGTGCCCGTGCCCGCGAAGGGATCGCAGACCACATCCCCTGGTAGTGTGGACGAAAGCAGAATGCGAACCAGCAGCGCCAGCGGAGCCTGCTGTTTGTGGGCGCGTTCGCCATTTGCCAGCCGCAGCGCTTCATCCCCGGCAAAATACCCGGCGGTCAGTTCGCGGATATCATCCCACACATCGGTGACGAACATCCCCCGTTCGCGCGTGTAGCGATAATTTGCGGGCAGCGGCGGGTCGATGCGAAGACGGTGAAACACGCGCGGACGGTCGCCTTTGGTGGCGAAGGCGATGATCTGGTAGCCCTTCCCAAAGCGGCGCATTCCAGGCACAGCGGATGTCAGTTTCTTCCAGATGATCAGATTTTGCAGCGTCCACCCGCTTTCCCGCAGACAGCGCAGCACATACTCGGTATTCTTCTCACGCTGCATGAAATACAGCGCGCCGCCCGGTGTGGTGCGGGTATGGAGCAGGCTGCAAATCTCCTGCATCCATGACCAGTAGTCCGCTTCAGGCATGGCGTCGTGGTGGTGGGCATACGCCTTCGACTGGTTGAACGGCGGGTCGAGAAAAGTCAGATGCAGACCGGGCAGCGACTCATCCGCCAGGATGCGGGTGCAATCTCCCGTGTGAACCTGTCGGGCGGGTACAGACATGTCAGCCATCGATCACCCCCCGCCGAGTGGCACGAGCAGCGGCGCGCCGGTCGCTTCGGGCGCGAGGGTGGCGGCGGCTTCGACGATCGGGGCGGGCGCATCGGCGAACGTCGCGCCGGTCGGCGCGCCGCAGCGCAGCAGCAGGTCGTCGATGACGGCGATGCGTTCCTGATTGGGCGTGGGCTGATCGCCCTCCAGTTCCCGCCCAACACGCAGCAGCGGCGTGGCACGGCGGCAGTCGCCCAGATTGGCGTAGGTGCGCCCGGCGCGCAGGTAGTAGACCGGGTTGGTCGTGCCGGCGTCGATGATCGCCTGATAGCTGGCGGCTGCGCCCTGCGAGTCGCCCGTGCCGAGCTGCACGGTGGCGCGGTAGTTCAGGCAGGGGATGTTCGTCGGCGCGATCAGCAGGCAGCGCGAGAGGTAATCCGACGCCTTGTTCGGGTCGCCATACACCTGATACTGGAAATAGCCGAGCGCGTACAGGGCATCGACGTGATTCGGGTTGACTTCAACGACCTGCTCCAGCAGGTCGAGTCCGATGTCGTAATTGCCCTGCGCCCAGTCCACCCATGCCATCTCGACCATCGCATTGGGCAGGTTAGGGGCGATGCTGCGCGCCGTCTCAAAATCGGCGCGGGCGGCGCGGTAATCGAAATTGACCGACAGATTCCACATGCCGCGCGCGAAATACGCTTCCGCGCTCTCGTCGTCGATGGCGAGCGCCTGATTGATGCGTTCGATGGCGAGTGAGGGCTGCCCCGCTTCCAGATACGTCTCCGCCATGAACGCCAGCGCGCGGGCGTTGCGCGGGTTGAGCGAGAGCGCCTGCAAACCGCTGGCAATGGCGCGCGCGTACTGCCCGCTGCGCCCCAGCGCCAGGCTGTGAACCGCCCAGGCGTCGCTGCTGAACGGGTCGGCATTGACGGCGCGTTCAGCGGCAGTCAGCCCCGCCGCCGTCTGGCGTTCGAGGAGCAGCCCGTAGGCATAGCGCACGTGCGCCGGGGCGTTGTTGGGCGCGTTGGTCAGGATGGCGGCGTATTCTTCGATCGCCTGCCCGATCGCGCCCTGCTCCCACAAGGCATCGGCGGAGGTGAGGCGGGAGCGCGGGTCAGCGGTGGGCAGCGGCGTGGGCGCGACCAGCGTCGCCATGCCGCCGATCGCCCCTTCCACCCGTTCACTGATGACGGCGCGCATCGGCGGACCGATCTGATCGGCATTCTCGACCACCCACCAGCCGCCCAGCGCCACCAGCGGGGTGAGGACCCACAGCCACAGCCAGCGCAGGGTGAACAGATGCACCTTGCGCCGCCCGGGTTGATACATCTTCTTCGTCCGCAGATACATGGCGTGTGCCTCAGCCTCCGATCGGGGTGGGCGGGATGGCGGTGGGCGGGATGGCGGTGGGCAGAGCGCGCCCGGCGAAGCCCGTGCAGTTCTGGGTGACGAGGCGCAGGCCCGCCAGCGCGTTGGTCAGCACGACGTTGTTCGGGTCGCTGCTGGTCAGGCGGATGCGGTTGACCGAGTCGCTCAGGATGTCCCACGCCTGCTGACATTCGCCGAGGTAGTAGTGCGACAAGCCGCGCAGGTAGTGACACTCGATCTCCTGCCGCTCAAGCGGGCGGCTGCTCTGGAGCGCGACACAGCGCTCGAAGGACTCGATCGCGCCTTCGTAGTTGCGCTGGGGGTACTGCGTCTGCCCCAGACCGCGCCACGCCTCGCTGTAGTCGGGGCGGATGCCGATGGCGTCTTCGCAGTAGCCCTGGGCGCGGCGGTGTTCGCCGACCTGGGTGTATGCCTCGCACAGGCGCAGGTATGCCCTGGCGTTGTTCGGCTGCATGGCGATGATCTGCTCGTAGGTGGCGATCGCCAGTTCGTAGTACGACTGTCCCTGAAAGGTATCGGTCACGGCGAGGGCGCGGTACATGCTGGCGAGTTCAAAGTACGGCGCGACGAGGTTGGGGTTCAGCCCGACCGCCTGCTCAAGCTGGTCGAGCGCTTCGGCGCGCCGACCGACCCAGATAAGCGCCAGGGCGTACACCCGGCGCGCCGCTGGGTCGAGCGGGTCGAGGCTGATGGCGCGCTCAGCGCTGGCGATCGCCACGTCGTAGCGGTCGATGTTGCGATAAGCGCTGCTCAGAGCGGTGTGCAGCGGGGCGAAGCTGGGGTCGATCTGCACGCCCGCCTGCGCCACCGGGATGGCGTTGGGCGAGTCGCCGGTCAGGTCGAGGGCGCGGGCTTTGATGGCATAGCCGCGTGCATCGCGCGGGTTGGCGCGGATCGCCTGATCGCCGACGGTGACGGCTTCGGCGTAGAGCGCCGGGTCATCGACGCCCAGCTCGATCAGCAGCCGACCGTATTCGTAGAGGTAATCGACATTGTTCGGCTGCTGAGCGACGGCACGGCGGAAGAAATCGCGCGCGCCCGCCAGGTCGCCGCGCACGAACAACTCCATGCCCTGCGTGGCGAGGGTGCTGGCGAACGGGGTGGGCGGCGGAGCCTGACCGATGGCGTTGAGGGCGGCGAACTGAAGCTGGCTGAAATTGCTGTCCACATAGAAGAGGATGCCGCCAGCGAGGATGAGCGTGAGCAGCACCCAGCGCCACGACGAACGGCGGCGGCGGCGGTGCATACTGTACGGACTGTTTGCATAGCTGCGACGAACATACATACGGATACAACCCTGCAAAACGACAAACGCCCTGTTGGGCGTCGGTGCGATCGTGCGATACAGGGATTATACCACAGCGCGGGGGCATGGGCGGATGCCCCCGTGCGCGTGGTGGTGAGATCAGTCGTCGAACTCGCACTGTTCCCAGAGGGCGTCAAGGTACACTTCAGGTGCATCATTTTCGATGTGCCCGGCGATGACCGAATGCACGACCGGGCGGCGGAGGATGATCCGCAGGATGTTGGGCGTCACATTCAGTATCTCTGCCAGATCGATCAGCAGGTTATCCTCGATCAGCTCTTCGGGCAGCTCACCGGCGATCAGGTCGCTGAGGTACTCTTCATCGACATAGACCGCCTCAGCGACCTCTGCGCGGGTGAGATCGCGCTCAGCGATGAGCGCATCGACGATCCGCCCCAGCATGAGGGGGCGCGGCATGGCGCGCAGCGCGCGCGGAAACGGGTTGAAGTCGTCAACCTCCTCGAAAAGCGGCATCTGCGTTTCAACAGGTTGCATCTCAGCAGTGGAGAACAGCACGCGCTGGATGTGCAGGCTCTCGATGAGCAGCATGATCTGGTTCAGCAGAGCGGGCAGATCGCGCGACTCAGCCCCAGGCAGACGGCTTTCATACCTGCAGTGTTCGTCATGTTTGACGCGCACGATGATCAGATCGTCCAGATTGGTCTTCTTCTGCTTTTTGCTCAGTGCCTTGATGTGAACCTTGTCCACTGCCGGAACGGTCTCCAGTTGTTTCCTGAACGAACGGCGATCCTCATACAGTGATGAGGAGGTCGGGCAGTACACAACAACCGTCATGCGGTTCCCCTCGTTCATCGTCTTTCTCCATCCTATACATATAGGTGGTGCAGCCGGGCGCACAGGCAGGGCACAATGCAGCTCAGTCGTGCCCATTTGGTCATCGTGCCCGGTTTCCGGCGCATTCAGTCCAGGTAGGGTTTGATGCGTTTGCTGATCTGGCGCAGCGCCTGTTTAACCGATTTGGGTTCCATACGGTATTCAGCAGCCAGCGCCTCGATCGGTTCATCGTTCAGATAGCGACGCAGGAAAATCTCACGATGCCTGGGATTGAATTTCAGTTTATCGACTACCTTCGGAAGCACCTCGATGATCTGAGCAGCGATGATCTGCGCTTCCGGCGATGGTGTGGCGTACCCGTTGACGATCATCAGCCAGTCGGCAGAAGCGTCATCGTCGGCATCATCACCGTCGATCGAGAGGTGGCTCTCCTCTTTGACACGGGCTTTCACCCATCCGCGAATCCGGTTGATGGCGATGTTGCGCAGATAGTGGAACAGCTTCTCGTCATCCTGATAGGTAAAACGATCATACAGGGTGAAAAACTTCGTCCACACCTCGCTGACAAGTTCATCGATGAGTTGGCTTTCTTCGTCATCAGTGAGTCTGAGATGATTCTCACGCAGCCGTTTCCGCAGCGATGTGCGGGTATCAGCGGTGAGCCGGGGTGAGCAGAGCTGGATGACGCACTCCCATGCCGCCATGTCTCGCGCCTTGAGACGGGCGATCGCATCCGGGATACTCCCGCTGCAAGGGGTGGGTGTTTCACGTTTCGCCATGCTGCATTCACCTTTCTGTCTGTGACGCTCTCTCTGTCGATTGTGGCAGGCTTCACGCCGCTGGCATCGCCATCAGCGCGCCCTGAACGGGCATCCGCATCGACATTCTCCCCGTCAATGCCACGCCATGCTTCACCTCCTCTCGTGGGGTGCGTGTCATGTGCTGCCGGATGAATGTGCTTACATCCACATAGTCCCATGATCCGGCAATTTGCGTCAAACACAAACGAATCGTTTGTACACGACGCCAGACAGCCCCTCTATGCGCTGAATGGATGTACAGCCAGCAGCGTACACATACGGGAGAAGCAGCGATGGACGGCGACAAACGGATGAGGAGGCGCATCAGACAGGCGGTGTTCATGATCACGGCGGCGGTCATCCTGAACAGCGTGCTGATGCTCAAGGTGTGGCAGTTCCTCAGCGCGCCGTCGGTCGAAATGCTGATCGAGTGCCTGGAGACGACCCTGCTGCTGCTGGCGTTCACCCTGCTGGGCAAGCTATCGTAAGTGTGGGAGGTGTGGTAATGAGCGGGTACGAAGGATACGTGATCGTATTTCTGATCGGGGTCGTGCTGGGGATGCTGATGAACCGTTCTCGCCACGACCACTACAATATGTAGGGATACACCAAAGCCCCTTTCCACCTGGGAGGGGCTTTGTATCGCTATCGGGCAAAGGACGTGGGATGACTCACTTTCACCCCTTGACCGCGCCGGACAACCCTTTGATGAACTGGCGCTGGAAGACGAGGAAGACGATGATGATCGGCACGGTGGCGATCATCACGCCCGCCGCCACCGTCCGCAGATTGCCGACGAACGCCCCTTCCAGGAACGACAGCCCGACCGGCAGCGTGAACAGTTCGGTGTTCCCTTGCAGCATCAGGAAGGGCCACAGGAAGCTGTTCCACGAGCCGACGAACGAGAAGATCGCCAGCGTCGCCAGCCCAGGGCGGATGAGCGGCAGCAGGATGCGCCACCAGATGCCAAACTCTGACGCCCCGTCGATGCGCGCCGCCTCGATCAGCTCATCCGGGATCGCCTGATACGTCTGGCGCAGCAGGAAGATACCGAAGGCATTCGCCCCGAACGGGATGACCAGCGCCTGAAGTGTGCCCGCGAACCCGAAGATGTTCACCGACATGATGTACAGCGGGATGAGCGTGAGCTGCTCCGGGAAGATCAGCGTGGACAGGATGATGTAGAACACGGTATCCCGCCCCTTGAAGCGCATTTTGGACAGCGGGTATGCCGCAAGTGAACTGGTGATGAGCTGGATGATGACGATCCACGCTGCGACGAAGATGCTGTTGAGGAAGTAGCGCGGCAGGTTGACGTCCGTCCACACCCGGTAGTAGTTGACAGTGGTGGCGGGGAACATGAACGGGAAGAGCGCCGAGTCGCTGAGTGCGGCACGGTTCTGTTCGGTGTAATCGCGCCACCAGCCCGCCGGGCGCTCAGCGCTCGCTTCCCAGGGCAGCACGGTATAGCCCTCCGCCGCTTCGCGCTGCCCTGCTCCCCAGCCGATCAGCCCGGCATACGGGATGAGCTGCGGCGGGCGGCTGGCGCTGAAGATGGCGGCGCTGTTGGAGCGCACGCTCATCAGCGCCGTCCACAGAAAGGGGATCGCCGTGATCAGCGCCACGATGACCATGATGAAGTACCAGCCGCTGTTTTCCAGCCAGCGCCGCCAGCGAGGTACGAAAAGGTTACTGGACATCAGTTCCGCGCTCCAGAAATCTCAGGTTGACGATCGAAAAGACGAGCGTGATGAGCGTGAACACCACCGCGATGGCGGAGGCGTAGCCCAGGTTGAGGAAGACGAACCCCTGCCGGAAGAGGTAGAACATGAGCGTGAGCGCGCTGTCCAGCACCCCTGCCGAGCCGTCGGTCATGACGAAAATCTCTTCAAACACCTTGAGCGCCGAGATCGACGAGATGATGGCGACGAAGATGATCGTCGGGCGGATGCCGGGCACGGTGATGTACCAGTGCTGCTGGAAACGGTTCGCGCCGTCGATGGCGGCGGCTTCGTACAGTTCGTCCGGGATGTTTTGCAGCGCTGCCAGGAAGATGACCATGTAGAAGCCGATGCCGCGCCAGATCGTCACCAGCATGATCGACACCAGCGTCGAATCCGGGTGGCTGAGGAAGTTGATCGGGCGATCGATGATCCCCAGCGTGCGCAGCACCCCGTTGATCAGCCCGTTCGGTTCCTCGAACACGAATTCGAAGATCATCCCCACCGCGATGACCGACGTGACCGCCGGGATGTAGTACAGGGTGCGGAAGAGCATCACCCCCCTGATCTGGCGGTTGACGACGATCGCCAGGCTGATCGACAGCGCGATCAGGATCGGCGTGCAAATCAGGTAGATGAACGAGTTTCGCAGCCCCAGCCAGAAGAGCGGATCAGCAAACAGGCGGGTGAAATTCTCCACGCCCACCCATTCCGGCGCGTTGTACAGATTGTAGCGCGTGAAGCTGAGGTAGACGGCTGCCACCAGTGGAATGAACAGGAAAACGACGAAAAACGACATTGCCGGGGTGATGAAGGCATAGGCAGTGAGCGCGCGCCGCCGCTGACGCCGCCGTCGCTGCTGCTCCATCTCGTCCTGAGAGAGGGTGAGCGCATTATTCATGTAAACATCCTTTTTTACCCGTCATGCACTATTTGGGATCACAACTGGTCATGACATGTATACCACTTAATTGCCAGCATCGTCAACAGGTATTCTGCACAAAGAAAATTTAATGACGGGTGAGGTGGGGATTGGCAGGGGAATGAAAAACCCCCTCGTCTGCATCCAGATAGAGGGGGTTCATGGCGCGATCGCCAGAGAGAACGCGATTGTGCTGGCGCTTAGTTCGTGTCCAGTTCCTGCGCGGCGGCGGCGATGCCGGCATTGCCGAACGGACGCGATTTCGCCACGCCCATCACCGCCTCGAAGTTATCGCGCTCCAGCGTCTCCTGTTCGATCAGGATTTGCGCGATGTGATCGAGTTTCTCGCGGTTCTGCGTCAGAATCTGCTTGGCGCGATCGTAGGCGTTCTGGAGGATGCGCTTGACCTCGCTGTCGATCTCCTCTGCCGCCTGCTCGCTGTAATCGCGCTGCTCGTACAGGTCGCGCCCCAGGAAGAGCGACCCGCTGCCGCCGCCGAAGGCGCGCGGACCGAGGCGCTCGCTCATGCCATACTGCGTGACCATCGCGCGGGCGCGCTGGGTCGCCTGCTGGAGGTCATTGCCCGCCCCGGTGGTGAACTGGCGGAAGACGATCTCTTCGGCGGCGCGCCCGCCCATGATGGCGACCAGCTCATCCTCAAATTCCTCGCGCGAGCGCAGGAAGATGTCCTGTTCGGGCAGCGACAGCACATAGCCGCCCGCCCGCCCGCGCGGGACGATCGTCACCTTCTGCACCGGTGCGGCGTATTCCAGCAGGTGATGCAGGATGGCGTGCCCGGCTTCGTGGTAGGCGATCGAACGCTTCTCTTTTTCGGAGATCAGGCGCGTCTTGCGTTCGGGTCCCATGATGACCCGTTCCATGCTCTCCTGAAGGTCGGTCATGCCGATCGCCTTCTTGTTGCGGCGCGCCGCGAGGATGGCAGCCTCGTTGATCAGGTTCTCCAGGTCCGCCCCGCTGAAACCGGGGGTGATGCGGGCGATCGCCTCGATGTCCACATCCGGGGCAAGCGGCTTGCCTTTGGCGTGAACCTTGAGAATTTCCTGCCGCCCTTTCAGATCGGGGTTATCCATGATCACCTTGCGGTCAAAGCGGCCGGGGCGCAGCAGCGCCGGGTCGAGGATGTCCGGGCGGTTGGTGGCGGCGATGATGATGATGTTCGTGCCCGTCTCGAAGCCGTCCATCTCGACGAGAATCTGGTTGAGCGTCTGTTCGCGCTCATCGTGCCCGCCGCCCAAGCCCGCCCCGCGATGCCGACCGACCGCATCGATCTCATCGATGAAGACGATCGCCGGGGCTTCCGCCTTCGCGCGCTCGAACAGGTCACGCACGCGGCTTGCGCCCACGCCGACGAACATCTCGACAAATTCCGAACCGGAAATGCTGAAAAACGGCACACCCGCCTCGCCCGCCACCGCGCGCGCCATGAGCGTCTTGCCCGTGCCAGGGGGACCGACCATCAGCACGCCCTTCGGGATGCGCGCGCCGAGGCGGATGAACTTCTCCGGCTCTTTCAGGAATTCGACCACCTCAGCGAGTTCCTGTTTCGCCTCGTCTGAGCCGGCGACGTCGGCAAAGGTCACCTGCGGGCGCTCCATATCGCGCACCACGCGCGCGCGGCTGCGCCCGAAGCTCATCGCCTGATCCTGGCTGCCGCGCACCGAGCGCATCATGCGCCACAGCAGCCAGACGATCAGCAGCGTCGGCACGACGGCGATCAGCACCTGGAACAGCACGGCGCTGGTGTTATCGCCCTGGCGTTCGCTGAACTGAATGCGGGCGAGCTGATCGCTGGTCACGCCGTATTTCTCCAGCGCGCTGAAGAGATCGGTCTCCCGTTCCTTATAGTAGTAGGCGGTCGCGCCGCTGCGGAGGGCGATGCTCACATCGTTGCCCCCGCGCACCTGAATGGCGGTCACTTCGCCGCTGCGGATGCGCTCTGCAAGGCGATCGAGAGAGATCGCGTCGCCGCGCGGGGCGTTGTTGGGCTGGGCGAACATGAACAGAAACAGCAGCACTGCCACGACGCCCACCGCCAGCCAGACACGCTGGAGATTGCGCCCACCCAATGGCGAGCCGCCGGCGCCGTTGTTCCCGTTGTTCGGTTCTGTAGGTTTGTTACTGCTCACGCTGAATCTCTCCGCTAAGGATTCACTGACGGTGTGTGGAGTTGCCCCGATCGTTACGAGAGAGGAGGGGCGCTGAAAAATGACGTTTTTTTACCTGCCTTCATTATACACAATCCCTGCCCGATCAGCGCGATCCATTCACGGGGTTTTCACATCGCGCCCGGTATATGCCTCATATGCCGCCAGCCATTCGCGGTCGTGCATTCGGATGAACTCCTCCGCCTGCCCCACCAGCGCCCGGTTGCCCACGTACAGCGGACAGCGCTGTGTCAGGCTGTGCGGCTGAATATCGAGGATGTCGCGGATGCCGTCCGAGGCATAGCCGCCCGCGTGGTGCGCCAGAAATGCGATCGCCTGCGCCTCGACCATCAGGCGCATCTTGCCCTCGATGCGGCGCTGTTCGTGCGGGTAGTAGAATACGCCGCCTCGCAGCAGCGTGCGATGAAAATCCGCCACCAGCGACCCGGTGTAGCGCAGCCCCAGCGCCCGATGCCCTTCCCCGTCGATGCCTTGCAGCCAGCGGGTGTAGCGGCGGATGCCATGCGTCCATTCTTTCTCGTAGCCCTGATTGACGCTGTAATACAGGGAGGTATCCGGGATACGCATGTTGGGGTGGCTGAGCAGAAATTCGCCGATGCTGGGGTCGAGGGTGAACCCGGCGACGCCGCCGTGCCGCGTGGCGTAGACCATCATCGTGCTGGAGCCGTACAGCACATACCCGGCGGCAACCAGGCTGCGCCCCGGTTGCAGAATGTCTTCCAGCGTGCCGTCGATGCCTGGTGACACCTTGCGATGGATGGCGAAGATCGTGCCGATCGAGACGTTCAGGTCGATATTGCTCGACCCGTCCAGTGGGTCGTACAGCAGGACGTATTTCCCCCTACCGTAGTGTGTCGGGATGGCGATGATGCCGTCGCGCTCTTCGCTGACCATCGCACACAGGCGCTCGGTGTGATCGTTCAGGCGGAAGATGACCGAGTCGGCATACACGTCGAGTTTCTGCTGCTGCTCGCCATATGGGTTGGCGCTCTCCGCCGCGCCGCGTATGTCGATCAGCCCGGCGCGGCGCACCTCGCGGTCGATCATCTTCGCCGCCAGCGCCATGTCATACAGAATCGCGGTCAGCACCCCGGTCGCCTGAGGATGCTGGCGCTGCTGCTCAAAAATGTGCCGCTCGATGGTGATGATCCTGTCCATAACCGCAATAATCCTTTTTTCGGGCAGGGCGAAAGCGAAAAAATGCCCGCCCATCGATCATAGCATGGTCAGCGCATCAGGGCTGGGCGCTTCGTTAAAATTCGGGTTGTGTATTGGTCACAATTACGTCTTTCACAAGAAACCGTCGTCTGGAATTAATCGATATATCATGGAGGGTGTGGGGCTGGAAACGACTCATTCGGGAGGATATGCGGTGCGCGAAACGGGTCGTGTTTCTGCGCAGCCTCTGCTCAGCAGATTGTGGCGCGCGCTCAACCTGCATCCTTCGCCAGATGCGGCGCAAATCCGCCTGCAGCAGCGGATGATCGTGCGGACGATGCGCGTCGGCATGGTGACGAACAGCGTCGTGCTGCTGCTGTTCCTGCTCAACCGTCCCCAGCCGCGCCCGGAATGGGTGCTGTCGGCAATGATGCTGCCCATCTTCCTGCTGCTGCACGAAATCGCACAGCGGGGGCATGTGCAGGGCGTGGCGGGGGTGACCATCCTGCTGATGCTGGGGCTGGTGGCATTCTCGCCGCTGCTGTTCGATCCGATCCCCTCCCTGCCCTTTTTCGCCATCATCCCGCTCATGCTGACGGGCATCTTCTTCTCATGGCAGTGCGTCATCGCCAGCGCGATCGGTTTGAGCGGCTGGCTGATCCTGTTTCACCTGTTCAGCCAGCCCGAACAGGTATTGACCATGCCGCTCATCGAACCGATCGCGCTCTACATCGGCGTTGCCGGGGCGATCGTGGTGTTCGTGCAGCACCGCGACGAACTGGAGCAGGTGCGCCTGGCTGATCTGAACCGCGCACTGGAACAGGTGCGCGCTTCTGAAGCGACGCTGGAGGCGCGCGTCGCCGAGCGGACGCGCGCGATGGAGGAGAGTGAACAGCGCTTTGCCACCCTGTTTCATAACAGCATTCTTCCCGTATGCATCAGCACAAGCGACCATGACAATCCTCACGTGATCGAGGTCAACGACGCCTATCTCGAAATGGTGGGTTACAGCCGAGACGAGATAAACGGTCGGGGATTGTTCGATCTGGGCATCGTCATCCCGGACGAAGCGCGCCAGGAACGCCTCGCAACCCTGGACAGACAGGGCAGCTATGAAGTGCGTGAGGTACGCATTCGCCGCCGGGACGGAGAAATACGTACTGTGCTGATCTCAGCGCAGCGTGTGCAACTGAACGGTCAACCACTTGACTATGAAGTCCTGCTGGATGTCACGGAGCAGCGCCGCGCCGAAGCCCAGCAGTTCGAGATCACCCTGCAGAAGGAACGGATGCGCCTGCTGCAACTGTTCATCCAGGAAGCATCGCACGAGTTCCGCACCCCACTGGCGGTGATGAGTACCAGCCTGCATCTGATGAGTCGCATGAACGACCCGGCAGCCATGACGCGCTACATCCCGCGCATCGCCGAGCAGATCGCCCGGCTGAAGCGCCTGCTGGAGGGGATGGTTGCCCTGACCACACTGGAGAGCGGTGTGCCGCTGGAGATGCAGCCGATCGATGTGCCGGCGCTGATCAGCGATACCCTGAAAAATGCTGAAACCCTGCTGATGCGTCATACCCTGACGACAGACAACGGGACGACGGCGCGCATCATGGGCGACCCGTACTGGCTGGGCGTGGCGCTGCACGAACTGCTCAGGAATGCGGCTGCTCACACCCCGCCAGGCGGGACGATCGCCGTGCGGACGAGCGTGTGTACGACCGATGGGCTGCTGGGCATCGTCGTCGAAGACAGCGGAGCCGGTATACCGCCTGAGGCACTGCCGCACATCTTCACCCACTTCTGGCGTGCGGACAGTGCCCACAGCACGCCTGGGTTCGGCTTGGGCTTGTCGATCGTGCAGCGCGTGGCGCAACTGCACGGCGGCGAGATCAGGGTGGAAAATCAGGTCGGGCAGGGCAGCCGCTTCACGCTGATGCTGCCGCTGGCTGGCGAAGGCGCGGCACAGCAGGATGAGTGAGCCGCGCGTGACACCCTGGTCAAGACACCCCATCCTGTCATAATTCTGCTGAAAACTCAGCAAATATTCACAATTTTCAGAGGATCGCTGGTTTTCACGCTTATCTTAGTCTGTTACCATTGAAGGAATGTTTTCGATCAGAAAGGAATCCAACCGCATGGCGCATCTGCCCATCCTGGAGCGCGATCAGCTCACTGACCCCAAAGCCATCCGCGTGTACGACGAGATCACCGCCGAACTGGGCTTTGGCATCGTCCCCAACCTGTTCAAATCGATGGGATCGCAGCCCGATTTTCTGGAAAACCAGTGGGAGAAGTTCCGTTCGACCGTGCTGCGGGGCGACCTGCCGCGCACGCTGAAAGAGATGGTCGGCGTGGCGATCAGCCAGCACAACGACAGCCAGTACGCGCTGCGGGTGCATCTGCATGGGCTGTCAGCGCTCGGCATGAGCGAGGAAGTGCTGCGGACGCTGGTGAGCGACTTCGAGGCGTGCCCGCTGCCCGCCCGCGAGAAGGCGGTCATCCGCTTCGGTCTGCTGGCAGCCACCCGCCCGCGTGAGGTGACGGCGGAACGCATCGCCGAACTCACGGCGCAGGGGCTGGATGACGGCGAAATTTTCGAGGTGATCGCCACCGCCAATCTGTTCACCGCCGTCAACCAGTACACCGACGCCATCGCGCTGGAGATCGACGCGCTGTGAGTGCCGTCCCGGTTCGTCCCACTCAGACACGTCTGGAAGACCTCGACCGCGATGCGCTGCTGACGACGGCACGCCAGCTGCTGGTGGAGGCAGATGCCCTCTCCAGCCGCATCGCCGCCGTCAACGAGATCAGCGTGGCGATCAATCGCACGCTCAACCTGGAAGAGATTCTGCGCGTGGTCGGCAAGCAGGCGAAATGGCTGCTCGATTTCGATCACCTGAGCGTGTGCCTTCCGGCGGAGGGCAGCGGGGCGGGCTGGGCGGTCAAAGTGCTTTTTGGCGAGGGGCTGCCAGGCGCGCCCGATCCGTTGAGCAACCCGGCGGTCGGGCGTGCGCTGACGCTGCGCCACCCGCAGATCGTGCGCGCCACCGGCGATAAGCGCAACGGCGAGGCGCACTTTCTGGCAGATTACCCGGCGCAGATCATCTACCCGCTGGTGGCGGAAGAGATGGTGCTGGGCACGATCAATTTCGCCAGCAGCCACCGCGAAACCTACAGCACGGAAGACATGCGGATCGTGTATCTGCTGGTGCTGCAACTGGCGTCAGCACTGCGGAATGCCCGCAACTTCCGCGAATTGCAGGCGACGCGCGATGCGCTGCGCGAGCGTAATACCGAGCTGGAAGAGCGCAACGCCGAACTCGACGCCTACAACCACACGATCGCCCACGACCTCAAATCGCCGCTGACCGCCATCTCGATGCGGAGTGAGATGCTGGCGATGCTGCTGCGTGACAAGGCGGACGAGAAGATTCTGTCGATCAACGAAGGCATCCTCGACGGGGCGCACCGGATGGGCGGGATGATCGACCAGCTCCTGATGCTGGCGAAGACGCGCCGCCTGACCGAGACGGCGCTGCCGATCGACGCGCGCGACGCCATCAACGGGGCGATCCTGCGCTTTCCGCATCTGATCGAAAAAAGCGGGGTGACGATCGCCGTTGAAGACCCGATCCCCCCGGCGATGGGGCACAATCAGCTCGTCGAGGAAGTGTTCGCCAACCTGATCGGCAACGCCATCAAGTACATGGGCGAAGACCGCCCCGAACGGCGCATCACGGTGCGCGGCATGGAACAGGGCGCGTTCGTGCGTTACGAGGTGCAGGATACCGGGGTGGGCATCACGCCGGAAGACCGCGCCCGCTTGTTTCAGATGTTCACCCGCCTGCACACGGTCAAAGCGGACGGGCTGGGCTTGGGCTTATCGATCGTCAGCCGCATCGTCACGCGGCTGGGCGGACAGGTCGGCGTGGACAGCACGTTCGGCGTCGGCAGCACCTTCTGGTTCACGCTGCCCGCTCTGCCTGTGCCACGCACAGCGCCTGTTCTGCTCTCACAGGAGGCTCTATGACCCACAAACCGCTCGCTCTGGTCATCGATGACGACCTGATGCTGGGAGAGACCTTCGCTATGGCGCTCGACATGGCGGGTTTTGCCGTCGAAACGCTCTCGCAGCCGCGTGAAGCACTGGAACATGCCAGGCGGATACGCCCGGCGCTGATCACCCTCGACCTGCAAATGCCAGGCATCAGCGGCGACAGGCTGCTGTCGATGCTGCGCGCCGAACCCACCCTGAAGGCGACGCGCATCCTGATCATCAGCGCCGACAGCGGGTCGATGAACCTGCCCGCCCTCGAACAGGCGGACATGGTGCTGCTGAAGCCGGTGAGCGTGGCGCAGGTGATGGAGATCGCCCGCCGCCTGATCGCCCGCCCCGCCGCAAACATCCCCTAAAGACGGGTTGACACAATTCTGACCGCCAGTCACAATTCACCTGACAGGATGTGAGCGGTATACACAGGTGAAGGGTGGAGAAACGATGAAACTGGCGCTGGCTTCAGATCATGCGGGCTTCCCGATCAAACAGCATCTGGTGACCTTTCTTCAGCAGCAGGGACACGAGGTGATCGACCTGGGCACAGACCGCGCCGACGTCCGCACCGATTACCCCGACGCCGCCAAAGCTGTCGCCGCCGCCATCCTGGATGGGCGCGCCGAACGGGGCATCGTGACGTGTGGCAGCGGCGTTGGCGTTTCGATCGCCGCGAACAAGATTCCGGGCATCTACGCCGCCATCTGCCATGACACCTACAGCGCGCATCAGGGCGTCGAGCATGATTTCATGAACGTGCTGGTGATGGGTGCGCGGGTGGTGGGCAGCGCCGTCGCCGAGGAACTGGCGACCGCTTTCATCAATGCCACCCCCAGCGACGAGCCGCGCTATGCCAGACGCTTCGGCATGGTGCAGGAACTCGAACAGAAATAATAATACCCTCAGCTTACAGAAAACAAGGAGCAGGTGTGTGATGGCTGGCAACCCACCCGTCGATGTGCAGCAGTTTGGTCAAAGTATCTGGTATGACAACATCCGCCGCCGCCTGATCACCAGCGGCGAACTGGCACGGCTGGTCGCCGAAGACGGCGTGCTGGGCATCACCTCCAACCCGACCATCTTCCAGAAGGCGATCGGCGGCAGCAGCGACTACGACGACGCTATCATGACGCTGCTTGAACTCGACCCGTATGACATCTACGAGCGCCTGGCGATCGAGGACATTCAGCGCGCGCTCGATCTGCTGCGCCCGATCTACGACCGTACAGGCGGCGTGGACGGATATGTCAGCCTGGAGGTCTCGCCGCTGATCGCCAACGACAGCGCCACGACCGTCAGCGAGGCGAAACGCCTGTTCGCCGCCCTCGACCGCCCCAACGCCATGATCAAAATCCCGGCGACGTCGGCGGGTATCCCCGCCATCGAAGAAGCGATCGCGGCGGGCATCAACGTCAATGTCACGCTGATCTTCAGCGTGGACAACTACATCGAGGTGGCGGAAGCGTTCATTCGCGGGCTGGAGCGCCGCCTCGCCGCCGGGCAGGATGTGACACATATCGCCTCGGTCGCCAGCTTCTTCCTCAGCCGCATCGACACCGCCATCGACCGGATGCTGGACAGCAACATCCGCGCCGCTCAGATGCGCGGTGACGTCGGGCGCGTCACCTTCAACAACAACCTGAAGGGCAAGACGGCGATCGCCAACGCCAAAATCGCCTACCGCCGTTTCCGCGATCTGTTTCACGGCGAACGCTTCGCCGCCCTGAACGCCGCCGGAGCCATGCCGCAGCGCCTGCTGTGGGCATCGACCGGTACGAAGAATCCTGCCTACCCGGACACGCTTTACCTCGACGCGCTGATCGGCGCACAGACCGTGAACACTGTCCCGCCCGACACGCTGGCGCTGTTCAAGGATCACGGCACAGCCGCCGCCACGCTGGAAGAAGGCTACGACGACGCCGTGCATGTGCTGGACATGCTGGCGGAGGTCGGCATCGACCTGAGCGCCGTCACCGTTCAGCTTCAGCTTGACGGCGTGGAGTCGTTCGTCGATTCGTTCCACAGCCTGCTCGAACAGGTCGAGGCGAAGCGCGATGTGCTGCGTACCGGGGTGATGCGCCAGCAGGAGCTGATGCTGGGCACGTATGCCGATGCGGTCAGAGAGGCGATCCGTGCGGTCGCCGCTGACTACGTGATCGGGCGCATCTGGAACCGGGACGGCACGGTGTGGCACGACAGCCCGTCGGTGGTGGCGCGCATTCAGGACAATCTGGGCTGGCTGACGGCGGAAGGCATCGACCTGGATCGCGTGCAGGCGCTCGCCGACCGCACCTTCGACCCGGCGATCGAGTCGGTGGTGGTGCTGGGCATGGGCGGCGGCGGCACTGCGCCGCAGGTGCTGGCGCAGGCGCTCGGCGGCGCGCCTGGGCATCCGCGCCTGCTGCTGCTCGACACCACCTCGCCGACGGCGATCCGCGCGCTGGAGGCGTCGATCGACCTGAAACGGACGCTGTTCATCGTCACCAGCAAGAGCGGCACGACGCTGGAGACCACCCTGCTCTACCAGTATTTCTACGACAGGACGGGCAGTAACGGGGCGCAGTTCATCGCCATCACCGACGCCGACACGCCGCTGGCGGTGGAGGCAGAGCGGCGCGGCTTCCTGGACGTGTTCATCAATCCGCCCGGCATCGGCGGGCGCTTTGGCGCGCTCAGCTACGCGGGCTTGGTCCCGGCGGCGCTGTGCGGGGTCAATTTCAAGCTGCTGGCAGCCAGCGCTGACCGGATGCGCGTGGCGTGCGGAGCGACCATCCCCGCTGATCAGCACCCCGCCGTCTGGCTGGGGGCGATCATCGCGGAAAAGGCGAAGGCAGGGCGAGACAAGCTGACGCTGCACACCAGCCCGTCGATCGCGGCGTTCGGTGCGTGGGCGGAAGGCTTGATCGCGGAAGGCTTAGGCAAAGACGGCAAGGGCGTGCTGCCCGTCATCGGCGCGACGGTGGGCAAGCCGCACGATTACTCCTCGGATCGGCTGTTCGTGGTGCTGCGCGTCGAGGGGGATGACAACGCCGAACTGGACGCCGGGATCACCGTGCTTCAGCAGGCGGGGCATCCGATCGTCATGCTGCACCTGACCGATGTGGTGGCGATCGGCGGAGAGTTCTTCCGCTGGAGCTTCGCCGTCGCGGTGGCGGGGCGGCTGCTGGGTGTCAACCCGTTCGACGAGCCGAACGTTGCGGAAAGCAAAAGCTATACCACACGCATCCTGCATGACGGCGCGCCGGACGAGACGCCGATCGCGTCGGAGGGCGGGGTCAGCCTGTATGCCGATGCGCGGATGGGCAAAACGCTGGACGCGCTGTGCCAGCAGCAGCAGTTCGACACCGGGCTGAGCGGGCTGATCGCCGCGCAGTGCAACGCCACGAGCGCGGGCGATTACATCGCGCTGCTGGCGTATCTGCCGCCCACCCCGGCGATCGCGGCGCGGCTGGATGAGATTCGCCGTCGGCTGCGGCACGTGACCAAACGCGCCGTCACCGTCGGCTTCGGACCCGCCTACCTGCACACGGTCGGTCAGCTTCACAAGGGGGGCAATGCACACGGCGTCTACATCATGCTGACCGCCGACGACGAGTCGCTGCCCGTGCCTGGCGGGGAATACGACTTCGCGCGGGTGATCGCGGCACAGGCGGCGGGCGACCTTCAGGCGCTGCACAACCATGCCAGGCGCGCGCTGCGCCTGCACCTGGGCGGGGACATCATGAGCGGGCTGGATGTGTTGTGGGGCGCGATCGAACGTGCTGCCGAACGCAGACAGTGAT
Organism: uncultured Pleurocapsa sp.; assembly: GCA_964614405.1. GTDB lineage: Bacteria > Chloroflexota > Anaerolineae > Aggregatilineales > Phototrophicaceae > Flexifilum. The sequence goes on along the minus strand of CAZTLS010000038.1, from coordinate 13,477 downwards.
CGGCGCGCCCGGCTGGGCGCGTGGGGTGTGCTGGCGCTGGTCATCGGGCTGGCGCTGGCGATCGATCAGGCGAGCAAAGCATGGGTGATCGCCAGCCTCCCGCTGGGCGAGACGATCGTGCCCGTCGTGGCGCTGCACCCGTTCTTCATGATCACCCATGTCCGCAATACAGGCGCGGCGTTCGGCTTGTTCGCCGGGGTGGGCGATCTGTTCGTCGTCATTGCGATCGTGGTGACGATCGGGATGCTGCTCTACTTCCCGCGCGTGCCCGTGCGCGCCCGGCTGACGCAGGTGGCGATGGGGCTGGTCATCGCCGGGGCGCTGGGCAATGCCATCGACCGGGTGGTACACGGCGCGGTCATCGACTTCATCCACTACACTGTGCCTGGGGTCGTCTCCAACGTGTCCAACCTGGCGGATCACGCCATCGTCGGCGGGGTGCTGGTGCTGGTGGCGCAAAGCTGGCGGGCGGGCGATCGGCGTTCGCCTGACGCGCCGTCCGCCGATGACGCAAACCCGCTATAATGACTCGTGACGAAGTGCCTGGGCGCGCCTTTGCCGCCCGTTGAGTGATGCTTGCACAGAAGGGAACCCCCTGATCATGAAACACCTGCTCTCGATCCTGTTCGCGGTCGCGCTGATCGTTTTTGCCCCGGCGTGCAGCCAGCTCGGCGGCGTGTCGAACCTTGTGCCCACGACGGGCAATACTGCCAATGACGCCAGTGCTGTGCAGCGCTTCATCCCCAACCTGTCGGCGGCGGGCTACACGGGCATCGAAGCCGCCAGCGTGCAGCAGGCGCTCTCGACCGTGAGCGGCGGCGGCGCGCTGCTGACGGGCAACCCGGCGCTGACGGCGCTGATCGCCCAGCTTGACGGCATGGTCTCGTGCTATCGCAGCGTCGGCGCGGCGGACGCGCGCATCTACTACCAGTCGAACATCGCCAACATGCTGACGGGCAATGCCGTGCCCGCCGTCGGCGCGCTGGCGGTGATCAATCAGGATCGGCTGGTGAACAACTTCCTGAGCTGTGCGCTGGGCGCGGGGCAGGGGTTGAGCGCGCAGAACGCCGTCCAGATTTGCAGCAGTTCGGGCAGCGTTCGCGTGAACAACGAGACGATCAGCTACATCTACGCGGCTACCAGCCAGCAGCTCTGCGACCTGATGGCGTCGCCGTTCGCGGCATTTCGGGATTAGAGTGTGTCTGCAAATGGGTCCGACCTCACCCCGTTTCGCTGCGCTCAATCGCCCCTCTCCATCGGAGAGGGGCAGAAAACCATCAGGTTTCCGGGGTGAGGTTGGGGCAAACAGACGCCAGAAACGAATTTGCAGACAGACCCAAATGCTGCGACCCTTTTTGCCGAGGAAGGGGCAGTGACGATTTTCGAGGTGCATTCATGCTGTCAGAAACGCTGAGAAACGAGTTGAGCAGCCTCACGCGCGTTGAAAAACTGCGCGTGGTGCAGATGCTCATCGCGCAGATCGCCGATGAGGAAGCGCCTTTTACAGGGCAGGAATATGCTGTATGGTCTCCTTATGATGCACCAGATGCAGCAGTTGCGCTGCTGAAGCTGCTCAAGTCAGACGGGAGTGAGGAGCAGTAGCGGCTGTGCGTTTTTCGTATTCCGTTGTGCATCGTCTCGATGGTGAGGCAGTTGTCCGCCCTATCCTGATATTTCAGCTTGTCAGACAAGGGGTGGAGGTCACAGTCAGTGGACTGCTCGACTCCGGAGCGGATGTCAATGTCCTGCCTTATTCGGTGGGCATTGCACTGGGCGCTGACTGGGAAAAGATGAAAAACCCGCTCAGACTTTCCGGCAATCTGGCAAATTATGAGGCGCGAGGCATCCTGCTCACCGCGTCGGTGGCTGATTTTCGACCTGTAACCCTCGCTTTCGCCTGGTCTCGTGCTGATCACATTCCGCTTGTGCTGGGGCAGATCAATTTCTTCAGCGAGTTCGATGTATGCTTCTTTCGTTCTGAAGAAGCATTCGATCTCCAGCCGCGCAGTGATCGGGCGTGACGGATACAGGATGCGTTCTCGCACGCTCATCCTCCTGCTGTGCGCTGCCGCGCTCGTCATCGGGCTGACCGATGCGGGCGCGGCGCAGTCTCCCGTGCGTGCCGACCGCATGGGAGTCGCGCATATCGCTCACCCCTCGATGCGCGATCCGTCTGAACGCTATGCCAGCGCCGTGCTGATCGGCGCGGGCTGGCATCGCTTCCCGGTCTACTGGAGCGACATCGAACGCACGCCTGGCGTGCGCGTCTGGGACTCGTTCGACCGCATCGTCACCAACGATGTGCGGCACGGGTTGCAGACCAACCTGATCCTGCTCAACGTCCCGGATCACGCCCGGTTTCCCGGCAACATCGGCGCGGTGTTCGCCCCTGTCTTTGCCGACGGCACAGACTCGCCTGCGCCCGGCAAGCCGCTCAACCCGAACAACCTGTGGGGCACGTTCGTGGCGGAGGCAGTGCGCCGCTACATGCCGGGCGGCGATCTGGCGCGGCGCATGGGCTGGAGCGGCGGGCAGGGCGTGCGCGTGTGGGAGGCATGGAACGAACCCGATCTGGCGATGTTCTGGGGCGGCACGCCGGAAGAGTACGCCCGCCTGCTCAAGGTGACCTACCTGACCGCCCGCCATGTCGATCCCGAAGCGCGCGTGATGACCGCCGGTTTCGCCTATGCCGACCCGTCACGCGGCGACTGGCTGGCGCGCATCCTCGACATCTACGCCGCCGACCCCGCCGCGCCCGCCCACAACTGGTACATGGACATGGTGGCGCTGCACACCTATGTCGATCCCTACCGCACCGCCCTGCTCGCCAGACAGACACGGGCGCTGCTGGCGCGTTATGGGCTGACGCGCCCGATCTGGTTCAACGAGACGGGCGTGCCCGTGTGGGACGACTACCCAGGCGAAACATGGACCGCCGGGATGCCGGGCGCGCGCTGGAACCGCCGCACGATGCGCGGGCAGGCGCACTACGTGATCCAAAGCACAGTCATGGGCTGGGCGGAAGGAGCGGATGTGATGATGGTGCATCAGCTCTACGACGACTGCGCTGCTTCGCCTGTCGGCACGGACTTCCCCCCGCACAACGGCGGCTTGTGTACCGGGGCGCTCAACCTGTGCAGCGGGGAGGCGTTCGGCTTGTTCCGCAATCCGCGCACCGCCGACTGCTTCCGCCAGCACCCGCAGCCTGGCACGCCGCGCCCAGCCGCCGCCGCGTATTACCGGCTGGCGTCGATCTTCGGCGGGCGGGCGTTCGCGCTAGCGGGCGGCATGTCGCTGCCCGGCGGCGGGCGCGCATACGTCTTCCACGCCGCCCCGCCCCTGACCGGGCTGCCGTATGACCCGGCACGCATCGGGCGCGATGCGGCGCTGGCGCTGGGCAGCGGCGCGACCGAGCGCATCTGGGTGCTGTGGAACAGCGGATCGCGCCCGATCGAGATCGGGCTGCCCGCCGTCGGCGCGACCGCGCGGCTGGTCACGCTGGCGAACGACGCCCGACTCGCCCCGCAGGACGGGCGCTACACCTTCAGCCTGCCCCCGGTCGATCCGGCGGCGTACCCTGGCATCAGCGGCGGTGAACTGGCGAACATCGACGGCGAACCGCACATCGTGATCGAGTCGGCGCTGCCAGGCTGGTCGGGCGGGGAGACGCTGCTCTACGCCGACGGCACGCCCCGCTCGCCGCTCACCAACCCGATCGGCACGCCGACGCCTATCCCGCCGACGCCCATCCCCAGCATCACGCCGACCTTCACCTATTTCGACTTCACCCCCACCCCACCCGCGCCGACCGCCGCCCCGACCCTCGACCCGGCGCTGGATACCGCCCCGCCCATCCCGCGCATGACGCTGCTGCCCGACAGCAGTCCGCCGCGCTTCACCGTGTCGTGGGACGCCGACGACGCCAGCGGCATCGCCGAATTCGTGGTGTGGGTCCGCATCGACGGCGGCTACTGGCAGCCCTGGCTGAGTACCGCCGAACGGAGCGCGGTCTACGAAGGTGCGCCCGGTCAGCGGATCGCGTTCGCGCTCTGGGCGCGCGATCTGGCGGGCAACTGGTCATCCAACCTGGAGCTGACGCCGATGGCGACGACGACCATCAGCGGGTGAATGCGTTCGCCCGATCCGGGGGGTGAGCGTTACAATCGATGACACGATCCGTGCGGTGTCATGACCCGTCTGTATGTGAGGAGACCCACTCATGAAGATCATCCGTTTTCACGCCCCTGGCGCGCCCGATGTGCTGACGCTGGAGGATGCGCCCATCCCGGAACCCGGCGCGGGGCAGGTGTGCGTGCGGCTGGAGGCGATCGGCGTCAACATGATCGAGACGTATCAGCGCGGCGGGCGCTACAGCGTGCCGCTGCCTGCCACGCCTGGCAGTGAGGCGGGCGGCGTGGTGGAGCGCGTCGGCGCGGGGGTGAGCGGGGTGCAGGTCGGCGACCGGGTGGTCTCGGCGCGCTTCAGCGCCGCCTATGCGGAGTATGCGCTCGCGCCCGCCGATCACGTCGTGCCCGTGCCCGCCGCGCTCGATATGCGCCCGGCGGTGGCGGCGTGCCTTCAGGGGATGACGGCGCACTATCTGACGCACGCCACCTATCCTCTCCAGGCGGGCGAGACGGCGCTCGTCCACGCGGCGGCGGGCGGGACGGGACAGTTGGTGGTGCAGATGGCGAAATGGCGCGGCGCGCGGGTCATCGCCACCGTCGGCAGCGAGGCGAAAGCGGCGATCGCGCGCGAATGCGGCGCGGACGAGGTCATCCTGTATCGTGAGCAGGATTTCGAGGCGGAAGTACGGCGGCTGACGCACGGCGCGGGCGTGCAGGTCGTGTACGACTCGGTCGGGTTGGACACGTTCGACAAGAGTCTGCGCTGCCTGGGTCGGCGCGGTTACATGGTGCTGTATGGGGCGAGCAGCGGACTCGTGCCGCCGTTCGACCCACAGCGGCTCAACGGGCTGGGGTCGCTCTTCCTCACGCGCCCGACGCTGAACGACTACACCCACACGCGCGAAGAGCTGCTGATGCGCGCCGGAGATGTGCTGAACGGGCTGGCGGAAGGACGGCTGCACGTCCGCATCGACCGCACCTTCGCGCTGACGGAGGCGGCTGCGGCGCACAGCGCGCTCGAAGCGCGCGAGTCGATGGGCAAATTCCTGCTCGTGCCGTAGAAAAGCGGCAGATCGGGGGAGTATAGGCTGAGGGCGGGATTGTGCGTTATGCTTGAGGGCATCAGACCGTGACTGACCTCAGATGGAGCAGCGCTCATGTCCGCATCTCTTCCAGGTGATCGTTTCCTCGTCCGCCCCACGCCAGACGCCATGCCCCGCACCGCCGACGCGATCGTGATCGGCGGCGGACCGACCGGGGCAGCGGCGTGCTGGGCACTGGAACGTGCGCAGCCAGGCATCCGCGTCGTGCTGATCGAACGCGAGGAACGGCTGGGCGCGGGCAGTTCGCTGGCATCGCTGGAGAACTACCGCACCTGCTGGCCCGCCCTGCCACTGATGGCGCAGATGCGCCGCAGCGTCGAAGTATTTCACCATGCCGACGAGTATCTGGGCGAAGGCGCTGCCGCCGCCCTCCACCTGAAAGAGCGGGGCTATCTGTTTCTGGCGATGAGCGAGTCGCATGCCGAGACGCTGCGCGGCGATGTGGCGCACCTGCATGCCATCGGCTTGCCGCACATCGAATACCTCGATCACGATGAGGTGCAGGCGCGCTTCCCCACGCTGGGGCGGGCGGTGATCGCCGCCAAATGGGACCCGAAAGCGGGCTGGATGGACTCGAACGCGCTGATCCACGCCTTCATCAAAGCCGCGCCGAACACGAAGGTGCTGCTGGGCATCACCGGGACGACCATCCGCCACGCGGCGGGGACGGTCGTCGGCGTGCATACGCCGCAGGGGGACATCGACGCGCCGATCGTGGTGCTGGCGGCAGGCGGCTGGGCGGGGGTGATCGCGCGCGAGTCGGGGGTGGCGCTGCCGATCGTGCTGCGTCCGCGCCAGAGCTTCACCACCAGCTACCGCCACGCCGGGTTCACCGAACACATGCCGATGCTGATCGGCGAGTCGCCGTCACCGCACGTGCGCCCGGAGGCGGGCACAGGGGCGATCTTCGGCTGGGAATACCGCTGGCACAGCAAATGGGCGCCCGAACTGCCGCCCAACCCGGAACACGACGCCGTGCTGGAACCGAGCGAGAACCTGCCGCGCCTGAAAGACCCACGCTTCCCGTCGATCACGCTGGCGCTGCTGGCGCGTCAGTTCGGTCACGGCGAGGGCGAAGGCTTCAACGATCCGAAATATCTGCGCGGTCTGTATCACAACATCGGCTATTACGTCTACCGCGACGACAGCGCCGCCTACCGCATCGCCGACGACGGGGCGCACATCCCGTATGAGAGCGAGCGCGCCATCATCTGCCCTCACCCGGATGTGCGGGGGCTGGTGCTGTCGGTGGCGCACGTGGGGCACGGGGTGATGACCTCCCCGGCGGCGGGCGAACTGGCGGCGGCGCACGCGCTGGGACTGCCCCTGCCCGACCCAGCATACGCCGCCTTCGGGCTGGATGTGCCCTACGTCGAACACGACGCGCCCGTGCTGTAGCGGGCAGCGACGCTCACCAGCCGGAGGCGACCCGGCTGGTGGGGTTAGAACAGGCGTTTCTGCGACCAGGACGAGTCGGGGTAGGTCGGTTCATCGCGCGTTTCACGCATCCCGGCATTGCGCGCGGCGGCGCACACCTCTCCCCAGCCTGCAAAATACTCGTCGTAGTAGCGGATCGGGTACTGACCGTGTTCGATCATCTCAGCACGAGACGGCAAGCGCCCTAACATCTGAGCGACCCGTCGCACCTCAAGCTGGAGCGTCTTCTTAGGCACAGCGTACTTCTGTTTTTTCATGCGGGCGACCGGGCTGTTCTTTGCCGTGAGATCGCGCTGTGCCTTGCGGAACGGGTCGATGCCCTGTTCGACCTCGGCATGGCGCTCCAGCGCCATCTGATGGTAGCGCGCTTCCAGTTCGATGCCGATGTAACGACGGTGCAGCTGATGCGCGGCGAGCGTGGTCGTGCCTGCGCCGTTGAACGGGTCGAGGACAAGCTCATCGCGGTGGGTGAAGGTCTGAATCAGGCGGTAGAGCAGCAGCGGGGGAAGCTGACAGGGATGATCGACGCGGCGCGCATTGTGCTTGAGGCGATGCACGTCGCTCCACAGGTCAGTGAGTGGTGCGCGGTCGTCGATACACTGCTGCTGACGACGAGTAAGGCACGCCTCACGCACACAGAAGCCGTCCGCCAGCGGTTCGAGCGCGCGCCACGCCGCCGATGGCGTATCCTGCCAGTGGCTTTGCGATGCGACCAGCCCAGGCAGAGGACGTGCTGCCCCTTTGGTGAAACAGAGGATGGCGTAGTGTGCGGGCATGATCTGCCGTACCGGAAAAGAGAGCGCATCCCAGACGATCCAGTTCTGGAAGGTCAGCACTGTTTGCATGTGCTGAAAATGGCGGATCGCCCACAGCGGGATGTTGAGCAGAGCAAACGTCGCGCCGGGGCGCAGCACCCGCGCCACTTCGGAAATCCAGGCGTCGCACCATGCGAAATATGCCGACACATCGAGGTCGTCCGCATAACCGCGATACGCCTTTTTCAGGTTGTAGGGCGGGTCGGCAAAGGCGAAATCGACCGCCTCGTCAGGCAGCGCAGCGAGATGCACCAGCACGTCACCGTGCAGCAGCGCGCTTGCGAGGCGCGGGGCGGTTGGACGCGGCGAAGCGATCGCGGCGGGATCAGTGACGAGCGGCGATCGCGCGAAAGCCGCGAGATCGCATACACGCACCTGGCGATGCGGCTCAACTCCGAACAGATCGGCGATGCGGGTGAGCAGCGGTGCGAGGTCGCGCTGAAGGTCGATTTGCATATCGCGCCACACATCGGAGATAAGCGTGCCGACGGGATGATAAGTGTGTTTCTTGCCCCCGTAATCTTTGGTGGTTTTGTCACATGCCGGGCAAAAGGTGTAATGCAGCCGGGTTCTGGCGTGGCGTAACTGTCCGGGATAGGCAGAATAGACCAGTATGCCAAAATGCTGCTGAGGCAGCGCGGTCTGATCCGGGGCACAGCGCGGTTCGGCGCTTCGGACGGCGATCCACAGGTGATAATGCAGCCGCGCGGCGATCAGGCTGTGCGCCTGTACCAGATCGGTGATCTCTCCACAGATGAGCAGCAGCGCCTTCTGACCCATGTGAGCCGCGACCTCGCTGATAGCACGGCGCAGATCGTTGTGCCAGTCACCAGATTGTGCAGGCAGACGAAGGAAGATGACTTCATCGCACCCCTGCACCACGTCACGCACATCATCGCTGCGCTGTGGGAAGAAGGGGATGATGTCCAGCGGACGGCTGTCTTCTGTGAAATGAGTCATTCCGGTGATTCCTCAAATGTTTCGCGGATGAACCGACATAACACATCGAGTTCAGCCTGAGAGAAAGTCACGGTACAGTCGCTGAAATCGCATAAGGTTCGAATGGCGCTTCTGCGGGTAAAATTGCCTGCTCCATCCAGCACATAGGCGATACGATGCCCCTGAGCATGGATTTGCTGTTGCCGCGCCTGTGCCTGCCCTGCCTTACGTTCGATGACGCTGTTGGTCGTCACCTGAAAACTGATCTCGATGGCGATATACTTTCCATCTTTGGCAAGCACCAGATCAAAAGTGGTCTCACGGTCATCTCCGGCACTGGTGTGTCGCACGCCAGGAATGTGCCCATTCATCCTGTATTCTACACCGGATATGCCCACATGCTGCGCGATATACTTCTGCACAAACCCCTGAGCAAGCTGCCCGAGTGTATTGGATTGCGACCCGCCCGTGATACGGCTCACCCACAGATAGCGTTGACGAACAAATTTTTCCAACTCATCTAGCTTACCGAGATAATCACCTATCTGGCATTTTGCCAGATCACGCGCCGTATTCGTATCAACCGATAGCCCGCCTGCAAGCAAAAGGGCGATCACATCTTCGTGCAGTCGAGAAAGAGGCTGAGGGGTAAGCAATCTTTTAGCGCTTACGCCCATGCGCTCATTGGTCAGTTTTCCGGCGATGGGCAGCACCTGAAATGAATAGGTTTGTGCCCGATCCGTCCATCGCCAATGGTAATCGAGCTGACGATTGGGAAAAAGGCTGCTGAAACGATCGTTCACCCGCTGCAGAATTTCGCCTCCGAAATCCGCAAGCACGATCAGGTGCTTGAGGAACAGATTACCTGGCAGGCGCGATGCCCGGATAATGTGAAAGAGATTATCGATTTTTTCAACAGGCACACGCAGAATGGAGATGAAGTCATCCTGAGTTTCCACAAGCCGGGGAATGATGCTCAGTGCCGCTTCGTACTCTGTCAGTTCAGCAGATCAGAAAGAGGAAGCGACCTGCTCCAGCTAACCTCTGCTGGTTCACCAGGGATGTCATTTCTGTTTCATCGACAGACAAATCATATGCAGGGTATGACCCTCCGAGTCCCCCCATGCAGGGGCAACGTATCGTTTTTACGGATTTACCTGCCTGATCAACTAACGCCCATCTCCCTGATCAGCGCTTCGACCCGCGCGGCGCGCTGATCGTAGGTGTGGTGGGCGTAGACGTGTGCCTGTGCCCGCGTCGCTGCCGCTTCGCGCTCGGCGTCGTGGTCGAGGAACCAGCGCGTTTTGGCGCGCAGATCGTCGGCGTCGGTATACGTCAGCAGCATCGGCGCGCCGTCCGGGGCGGGCGGGAACCACGCGCGCACGCCGGGCAGGTCATCGACGATCTGGCACACGCGCGCGCCCGCCACCTCGAACAGGCGCAGATTGCCGCCGTAATGCACAAAATCGCCATGCGTGTTCACGCACAGCTTTGCCGCGCTCAGGATGCGCTGCATCGTCTCGCCCAGTGCCGCCCCGCGCACGAACCGGCGCAGGCTGGCGGGCACGTCATGCACGCTCCAGATGCCCAGGTCGAAATCGCGCAGCGCCTCCAGCGCGCGCACCCGGCGGCTGTAGAGGTGATCGGGCACGAGCGTGCCGACGAACGCCACCTCGCAGCCGTATTCGGCGCGTTCGGCGTCGGTGAGCGGGTAGGGCTTGTGAAAATCCGGGTCGCACGCCGACAGCGGCAGGCACTCCATGCGCGCCGCGCCCAGCTCCAGCCACTGCACGCCGTGATAGTAGTCGCTGGCGATGACCAGATCGTACAGCCGCGCCGCCGACCGGTCGATGCGCTGCGAAAAGACGATCGGGCTGGTCCCGCAGGCATACACCAGCCGCGCGCCCGTCTCGCGTTTGACCTGCGCCAGTGCCTCCGGGGTGAGGGTGGTGTTGTCGCCCACCATCCACACCACATCCGGCTGAAAGGCGCGCGCCTTCGCCATGAACGCCCGGTTGATGGCGGCGATGCGCGGGCTGAACTCCGGCGGGATGCGGTTGAGCGCCGCCTCGATCAGCTTGTCCGGCGTGACGCCCGCGCGGTGTCGGCGGGTGCGCGTGCCTGGCGCGTTGCGCCAGAACACGTCCAGCACATGCCCGCGCCGCTTCAGGGCGCGTTCGTAGAAGTGCTGTGCCATGCTGGGCGGGAACAGCGGCGGGTCAGCGGGCGCGGCGGCGATGGCGGCGCGCAGCGCTTCCGGGTGGTGCAGCGAGGCGGTGAACAGGATACGCATCCGGTCGGTCATCCCTGGTCGGCGGCGCGGTATAATCGACCGCGCATGAGTGCATTCAAGGATAACAGCATGACCGAGACGATCAATATCGCCGTTGTCGGCAGCGGCTACTGGGGACCGAACCTGATCCGCAACATCGCCGGGCTGCCTGGCGCGGCGCTGCACACTGTGTGCGACCTCAATCCCAAAGCCCTCGACGCCAACGCGAAGCGCTACCCAGGCACGCGCACCACCCCCGACTACGGCGCGGTGCTGGCAGACCCCGACGTACACGGCGTGGTGCTGGCGACGCCGGCGCATCTGCACGCCGAGATGACGCGCGCGGCGATCGCGGCGGGCAAGCACGTCATGGTCGAGAAGCCGCTGGCGCTCAATGCCGCCGATGCTGCGGCGCTGGTCGAGGCGGCGTCGGCGCGGGAAGTCATCCTGATGGTCGGGCACGTGTTCATCTACAACCCCGCCGTCGTCATGCTGCGCCGTCTGGTGGTGGAGGGGACGCTGGGGCGGATGCTGTACGCCTATTCGTCGCGGCTCAACCTGGGCATCGTGCGCGATGACCTGAACGCGATGTGGAACCTCGCCCCGCACGACTTCAGCATCCTGAACCATGTGCTGGGCGCGGTCCCTGAACGGGTGGCGGCGCGCGGCTTCCGCCCGCTCGGTCGGCGGCTGGAAGATGTGGCGTTCATCACGCTGGAGTACCCAGGCGGGGTGGCGGCGCACGTGCATGTGAGCTGGCTCGACCCAGGCAAGGTGCGGCGGATGACTTTCGTGGGCGACGCGAAGATGGTGGTGTACGACGACGTGAGCCAGGATGAGCGCATCCGCATCTTCGACCGGGGCGTGATGCCCGATGCGCTGCCTGATGCCTACGGCGAATTTCGCATGATCACGCGGGGCGGTGATGTGACCATCCCCCGTCTGGAGACGACCGAACCGCTGCGCGCCGAATGCGCCCACTTCGTCGAGTGCATCCGCACCGGTGCGCAGCCGATCACAGGCGGGCGCGACGGCTACGACGTGGTGCGGATGCTGGAAGCGGCGCAGCGCTCGATGGACGCCGACGGCGCGCCTGTGGCGCTGTGAGTGGGTTAACCGAGCGTCCCCTCAGCCGAGCTGTGCAAACTCGTGTTCAGCGGGGGTGTGCCCTAACCTCACCCCGGAAACCTGGCGGTTTCCCTCTCCGATGGAGAGGGGCGGTTGAGCGCAGCGAAACGGGGTGAGGTCAGACCCATTTGCACACACGCTAGTAGCTGGCGGCGTCGTAGGCGAAGCCGTCGCCCTGACGGGTGATGAAGCCGATGCCTGGGAAGGGAAAGTGATAGGCGAACACGCGCACGCCGTCATCCGCCGCCATGCCGAAGACCGCGCGGCGCGTGGTCACCGCCGTGTCCGGGTCGGCGTCGAAGCCGAAATACCAGCCGGGGTTCGCCAGCGCCAGCAGCGGGTGATTCGCCACGTCGCTGGTGGCGAGGAGCTGCTCGCTGCCGCTGCTGATCATGAACGCCACCTGCCCAGGCGTGTGCCCAGGCGCGTGCATGGCGGTGACGCCGGGCAGCACTTCCGCATCGACCGCGTAGGTGGCGAACTGATCGACGGCGATCGCCGGGGCGAGACGACCGAGCGCCGCGCCCGCCAGGTCTGCGATGGGCGCAGGGGCGTTATTGATGAAGTTGAACTCGACATCCGGCATGTGGACGGTGGCGTTGGGGAAGGTCAGTTCGCCCGCATTGTTGGAGATGCCGCCGACGTGATCCGGGTGGAAGTGCGAGATGACCAGATCGGTGATCTGATCCGCTGTGATGCCCACGCGCGCCAGCGTGCTGACCAGCCCGCTCTCGCTCACGCCGGGGAAGGGGAAATCGCCCCAGCCGCTGTCGATCAGCGCCAGCCGATCGCCCACGCGCAGCAGCGCGATGTTGACGGTGGTGCTGAGCGTGCCGCCTTCGCCAGCGGGCTGATTGTTCGCCGCCAGCAGCTCTTCCGCCGCCGTCGGGCTGACGTTGCCGCCGTAGAAATTGGCGGGGATCGAGACGCGCGCCTCCTGAATGACGCTCAGTTCAATGTCGCCCACGCGCGTGCCGTAAAACGCAAACGGGGCAGTGCCCGCGCTCTGGGCGGCAGCGCGGAACATGTTCCAGCGCGACGCCAGCGCCATGCCCGCCGCGCCCGCGCCGAATGCCTTCAGCAGCGTACGACGCGAAAAACCACTCGTCTTCATCTGTGCGGTCATGTTTCGATTGTCCTTTGGTGTACAGGCGATAGGGCGATTGTAACAGGGATCGCCGTCGGCGTCACCGCAAGCCGACGCCGGATGGGGTAAGCAGCAGGTCAGTGAGCGCCCACACCAGCGCGTCCAGCCGATCCGGGGATGCCGACGCGCCGGGCTGCCAGGTGGTCATCTGCGCCTCCAGCGCCGGGAAGACGCCGACATGATGCACGCGCCCCTGCTCGTAGAGCGCCGCCACCGGCTCGGCGCGCAGCCGCTTGCCCTGCGCCGCGCGCACCGTCAGCACGCGCACAGCGGGGTCGATCGTGTGCAGGGTGTGCGCCACCATGTCGCCGCCCTGATTGATCTCGACGACGATCGCCGCCGCGCGATACTTGTGGTGCAGCGCCAGCGCCGCGCGCGCCCAGGTATCGGGCGAACCGCGCACGCTGCCGTCCTCCAGCACGTAGCCGTGCGCCGGGCTGCCCGCCGTGCCCGCCGCCACGATGCCGGATTCGCCGCCCGCCGCGCTCGCCGCCGCGTCGATGGCGATC
>CAZTLS010000037.1:0-36749 GCA_964614405.1 uncultured Pleurocapsa sp. | reverse complement strand
AGTCGTTCTCCGCCAGCAGATTGGGTGCGGGCGTGCCGTTCAGGATGTCGGCAGCGAGCTGTGCAGCAGCGGGGTAATCGTCGGGCAGGTTGTGCAGCGCGCGGACGATCGGCTCAAAGATCAGGCGCAGATTATCAAACGCATCATGAAGCTGCGTCTGGTCGAGCGGGATGACCGCGCGCACATCGAGCGACACGTCGATGTCGGTGGAGACGGGGACGTTCAGGTTGAGCGCAACGGGCAGGCGCGTCCCGGCGGGCAGGGTGAGGAAGACGGTGGCGCTGTTCACCTGAAGGGCAGGCGCGGAGATCGACGCCAGCACGGTGAGCGGCACATTCTCCGTCAGCACGACGACGGTGTTCTGCTCCAGCGGCAGGTCGAACGCCACCGGGATGCTGTCACGCACCGGGATCGTCCAGTCGATCGTCGCCTGATCCAAGCCGACGAAGCTGCTGTGCAGCCCGGCGACCAGCGGCGTGACGATGTTGTTCTTGATGTCGAACAGCAGCAGCGCCAGCACGATCACCACCACGACCAGCACGATGTTGACGATGAACGAGAAGATGACCATGAACCGCCAGATGAACCCGCCAATGCCCCGCAGCACGCGCATCATGTGCTTTGTCCCTCTGTGAACGCCGACGCATTCAAACTATATCTTAACCTGCCCTGCCGCGCCAATACGAGCGGTGAATGACAAATGCGATATACAATGAAAGCGGTGTCCTGACAGGCATGGGGCATCTGCCTTCGACAGAAACTGGGGAAAATCGCCATGTCGCAATCCGTTCGTATTCGCCTCACCCTGGCTGCTGCGCTGCTGGTGTGCGCGGCGTTCATCCTGCTGGCGCGCCCGGCACTGGCACAGGAAGCCACACCTGCCGTCGAGCCGCCCACTGCCGCATCCGTCGAGCAGGTCGAGGCGGCGCTTGCCGAAGCGCGCGCCGCCCGTGAAGCGGTGCAGGAGAACAACCGCTTCACCGAAAGCCTGACCAACCGCGTCGATATGATGCTCAGTTTTCTGGAAGTGGGCAGCGGCATCGCCGGGCTGCTGGTCGCGGTCGCGGCGGTGCTGGGGATCACTTCACTGCGCGATCTGCGGCGCGGGCTGCGCGAACAGTTCGATGAAGACCGCGCCGCGCTGCTCAAACAGTTCGACGAGGAACGGCGATCGCTGGAGACACAGGTCGCTGAGGCGCGCGCCCGCATCGACAGCCTGAGCGAAGAGCTGGCAGGAGAACTGCGGGAGGTCAAAAGCGCGACCGAGCTGGTCCGCAGCGTGCGCGACCAGGGCAACCGCGCCATCCGCGCGCTGACGCTGGTACAGCTTGGCGAGGAACAGCTGAAAGACAGCAACTGGGCAGCGGCAAAGCACACCTTCCTCGAAGCGTATCGGCTGGACGAGCATAACCGCGCCGCCAACTACTTCCTCGGCGAGCTGTACATCATGGAGCGCAACCTGGAAAAAGCCGAGTATCATCTGCGTCGCAGCCACATCGACGACCATGCCAACCCGGACGACGACGGACAGATTTACCCGCCCGCAGAGGCAGCGCTCGCGTATGTGCTGCGCCTGCGTGGGGACAGGGAGCTGCCAGGCGACTCGCGCAATGAGTATTACGCCTCCGCCGAACGCCGTTTCCTGAAGGCGCTGCGCCTCGACCGCATGGTGCGCGACATCAACGACGAGTCGGTCTACGGGATGCTGGGCGCGCTCTACCGCCAGTGGCGGCGCTTCGACGACGCTATCACCGCCTACGAGAAGGCGCGCCAGATCACTCCCAATCGGTCATACCCGCTGAATAATCTGGCGATGCTCTACTACATGCGCGGCGAAAAAGAAAAATCGACACCGCTCTTTCTGCGCGCCATCGCGCTCGCCGAACGGCGCATCGCCGACAACCCGTCCGATTACTGGGCGTACTTCGACAGGATCACCGGGCAGCTCGCCTGCACGATGGCTGACGAGGCAGAGCAGGCGTTTGAAGATGTGATCGGCATCGTGCAGGTGATCGGTCCGCTGGAGTCGTTCCGCAACGGGCTGCGCGTGATGCGCGATTCGGGCAGGAACAACAGCGAAGCCGTCGAACGGCTGATTGCGCGGGTCGAGGACAAGCTGGCGGTGATGCGGGCGAACGGCATCATGGTGTCGTGACGCGTCCCCCTTTTCGGTCAACTTGACAGCCTTGCACACCGATCCTAGACTCATCTGGTAATCGGCAATCACGCAACATCGATGCAGTGTGGAGTGTGTTGGCAGCATGTCCCAACGGTTGCGCGGCGTGGTCAGGTGGTTTAACGCGGAAAAAGGGTACGGCTTCATCGCCCCGGAAACGGGTCCCGACATTTTTGTTCATTA
The DNA here is from genome assembly GCA_964614405.1 of uncultured Pleurocapsa sp. Lineage (GTDB taxonomy): Bacteria > Chloroflexota > Anaerolineae > Aggregatilineales > Phototrophicaceae > Flexifilum. Next base: position 34,390 of record CAZTLS010000037.1, on the reverse strand, counting down.
TTCAGCCATTCAGTCCACCGGATACCGCAAACTGGAGGCAGGGGAACCTGTCGAATTTGAACTGGCGCAGGGTGCAAAGGGGGTTCAGGCGAGCGCAGTGCTGCAACTGCGCCGCGCTGCCCGCCAGGGATGATGCCAGATGATGCAGGGGGACGCCCCTCACTGTGGCACAGCATGACAGCCGCGTTGACGGGAAATTTGGAAAACAGACCGGTTTCCGGCTATCATTAGAGTACATCTATTCGCCGCAGTGAGGGAGCGCACCGTATGACCACGATCTGGTCTTTGCCGAGGATCGACATCCGCAACCTGAGCCAGCATCAGGAGCGCCGCCCGGTGGCGCTGCTCACCGGCAACCGTTCATGGGCAGCCGTCAGCCCGCTGCTCGACCTGCCGATCGTGGTGCAGGCGGAACCGGAGGGCGTCATCCCCAGCCTGCTGGATGAAATGGCGCGCGACCTGCCCGCCGATGTCGAGGTGATCTACAGTGTCGGCGGAGGCATGGTGGCGGACTGCGCCAAATACATCGCCTTCCGGCGTGGACTGCCCGCCGTCGTCGTGCCCACCGCGCTCAGCGTGGACGGCTTCTTCACCCCGATCGTGGCGGCGCGCATGGAGAACAGCGTGCATTACGTCGATACCGGGGCGGCTGAGGCGGCGATCATCGACTGGGACGTCATCCGCTCTGCCCCGCCGCACATTCGTGGCGCAGGCATCGTTGAACTGCTCACCATCGTCACCGGCATCCTCGACTGGCGCTATGCCGCCGAACGCAAACGCAACACCCCGGATACGCGCTTCATCCCCTGGGCGGCAGGGCTGATGGCGGGCATCGCACAGCAGGCGTTCAAGATCGCCAGAGATGTCGGCAGGGGCGAGACGGAAGCGCTGCGCAACCTGCTCGACCTGATCTGCATCGAGGTGCAGATCACCAACCAGCTTGGGCACACCCGCCCGCAGGAAGGCAGCGAGCAATATTTCGCCTATGCCGCCGAACCGCGCGTGAGCAAAGGGCGTCCCGTGCCATATGCCGATCTGGTCGGTCCTGGCATCCTGATCGCCTCGGTACTGCACAATCAGGAAATCACCCCGATCCGCGAAGTGCTGCACAACGCCGGCGTCCGTCTGGGGCAGGTGTCGCCGGATGACATCGCTGACACGCTCAAGACGCTGCCGCAGTACGTCCGCCGCCACAATCTGCCCTACAGCATCCTGAACGACTTTGAACCCACTGCCGAACGCATCGACGAGATCATTCGCAAAAGCGGGTTATAAAGAACAGCGACCGTTCATCGCCTGATCCTGATATTCACAGAAAGAAGCCGTTCCCAACATGTCCATCCGCTTTGGAACCGATGGCTGGCGCGCCGTCATCGCCGATACCTTCACGTTTGCCAATCTGCGCGTCGTTTCTCAGGCAGTCGCCGAATACATCAACCGCACTCATACAGGCGGTGAACCGCCGCAAGCAGTCGTCGGCTATGATACGCGCTTCCTCTCCGACCGCTTCGCCATCGAGACGGCGCGCGTGCTGGCGGGCAACAACATCGTCACCTGGCTGACCCGCACTGACTCGCCCACGCCCGCCGTGTCGTACAACGTGCGGCATCTGGGTGCGACGGCGGGCGTGGTGATCACCGCCAGCCACAACCCCCCGCGTTACAACGGCTTCAAGCTCAAGGCGGCGTATGGCGGCAGCGCCACCGCCGAACAATGCCAGCTCGTCGAAGAAGAGATGGTCGAGATGGAGCGGCAGGCGCGCGGTCCCAACATCATGGATTACGAACACGCGCTGGCGACCGGCATGATCCGCCGTTTCGACCCGTCGTGGTCGTATTACCAGCACCTCGCTACCCTCATCGACCTCGATACCGTCTCCAACGGCGAACTCAAGATCGTCGCTGACGCCATGTGGGGCGCGGGGCGCGGGGCATTCCCCAGCATTCTGGCGCGCACACGGGCGAACGTCATCGAGATTCGCGGGGCGCTCAACCCAGGCTTCGGCGGCATTCACCCCGAACCGATCATGAAACATCTCGGCGAACTGGTCGGCGCGGTGCAGCGCGAGCGCGCCGACATCGGCTTGGCGACCGACGGCGACGCCGACCGCATCGGCGCGGTGGACGCGCTGGGCAATTTCATCGACCCGCACACCGTGCTGGCGCTCACCACGCGCTATCTGGTCGAGGTCAAAGGACAGCGCGGCGATCTCGTCAAGACGATCTCGACCACGCTGATGATGGATGCGCTGGCGCGCAAATACGGGCTGAACCTGCACGTCACGCCGGTCGGCTTCAACCACATCGCCGACCTGATGATGCGCGGCGACGTGCTGATCGGCGGGGAGGAGAGCGGCGGCATCAGCATGCGCGGGCACATCCCCGAAGGCGACGGCATCCTGATGGGGCTGATGCTGCTGGAGATCATGGGGCACTACCGCGCCCCGCTGCACGAGATCGTCGCCGATTTGCAGGCGCAGTACGGACCCGCGCACTACGCGCGCAACGATGTGCATCTGGAACATCAGCGCCCGCGCAAGCAGACGATCTCCCTGCTGGAGGCGCGCGTCCCGGCGGCGCTGGCAGGCGAGTCGGTGGCGCGGGTGGACAAGCTGGACGGGATCAAATTCATCCTGGCGGACGAAAGCTGGCTGCTCATCCGCCCCAGCGGGACGGAGCCGGTGCTGCGGATCTACGCCGAAGCGCGCTCGCCGGAGATGGTACGCGCCCTGCTCGAAGAGGGCGCGGCGCTCGGTCGGGCGGTGACCGGGTGAGCAGCCCGATCAGGCGCGCATTCGTTTTCCACTGAGGAAAAGTGCCGCCAGTGCGGTTACAATAAGCGCAAACCGTTTGCAATAGACCGGGAGCGTGAAACGAGTGGATCACGAGGCACGGACAGAGCTGCGGCGGATGCTGCTGCTCATCGGCGGGCTGATCGTGGCGATCGTGGTGCTGGTCGCCTTTCTGGGCACGGGCGATCCAGGCGTGGTGCTGGGCATTTTCAGCACCCGCTTTCTGGGCATCTTCATCGAGGCAGTGCCCTTCCTGCTGCTGGGGACGTTCGTCTCCGGGCTGATTGAGGCGTTTCTCACCGCAGACGACATCACGCGCATCATCCCGCGCAACCGCTTTGCCGCCACCGCCGTCGGCACATTCATGGGCTTCACCTTTCCGGTATGCGAGTGCGGCGTCGTGCCGGTGGTGCGCCGCCTGTACACCAAAGGGCTGCCGCTCTCAGTAGGCGTGGCGTTCCTGCTGGCTGCGCCCGTCATCAACCCGATCGTGCTGGCGAGTACCGCCACCGCTTTCGGCGTGGGCGAGGTGCTGATCGGGCGCTTCGTGATCACCGCCATCGTCGCCTTCAGCGTCGGGCTGGTGTTCGCGCTGGCAGCGCGCCCGGTCGAGGTATTGCGCCCGGCGTCGATGCGCCCGATCACGCCTGTCATGGGCGGCTCGACCGACGCGCCGCTGCTCACCCTGACGCCGCCTGCCCCGCCGCGCAAATCGCTCGGTGCGGGGCTGCGCGATGCCGTCTCGCTGGCGGGCGATGAATTTTTCGAGATGGGGCGCTACCTGATCGTCGGCACGCTGCTGGCTGCCGCCATGCAGACTTTCATCAGCCAGGAAGTGCTGCTCACGCTCGGTCGCGGACCGGTCATCTCGGTGATCGCCATGCAGGGGCTGGCGTTCCTGCTCAGCGTATGCTCGACGGTAGACTCGTTCCTGGCTCTGGCGTTCGCCGGCACATTCACCACCGGGTCGATCCTCGCCTTCCTGACCTTCGGTCCGATGGTGGACATCAAGTCGATGCTGATGTTCCTGGGCGTGTACAAGCGCCGCATCGTCTTCTACCTCATCCTGCTGCCCCTGCTGATGACCATGCTGATCGGCATCTGGATCAACCTCAATCTCGCCCTGTAACGATTTTTGACGAGACGTGAAACGGATACCCATGAGCGCACATCAGGACGCACACACCCACGACCACGCGGGACATGACCATGCCCACGCCCACGATCATGATCACGACCATAACCATACCCACGCCTACACCACCGACTGGCAGTTGTGGATCAAAACCGGGCTGCTGATCGGGCTGGGGCTGTACTTCATCGCCCTCATCTTCAGCGGCAACCTCGCCAATTACATCAATCAGCGCTTCGCCTGGCTGTCGTGGGTGGCGGCGGCGCTCTTCCTGCTCACGGGCGGCTACAGCCTGTTTCACCTGCTCACCGCACATCGCGGCGGGCATTCCCACCACGACCATGCCCATGATCACGAAGGGCATACGCACGGGAACATCTCGTGGGGCGTGCTGGGCATCATCGCCATCCCGCTGGTGCTGGGCACGCTCGTCCCATCACGTCCGCTCGGCGCGGAGGCGATCAGCGGCGGGGTCAGCTTCAGCGCCGTCGATGCGGCACAGGCGACCACGCTCAGCATCCCGCCGCTGGAGCGCAACGTGCTGGACTGGCTGCGCGCCTTCAACCGCGAACCAGACATGACCCGCTTCAACGGACAGCCCGTCGATGTGGTCGGCTTCATCTACCGCGAACCGACCTTCGGCGACGATCAGTTCATGGTCGCCCGCTTCACCGTCTCATGCTGCGTGGCGGACGCCAGTGCCATCGGCTTGCCCGTCACCTGGGCGGATGCACCCAATCTGGAGCAGGGCGGCTGGGTGCGTGTACGCGGGGCGCTGCAAGTCGGAGACTTCCGGGGCGAACGCCTGCCGATCGTCATCGCCAGCAGCATCGACACGGTGGCGCAGCCCGCCCACCCGTATCTGTATCCGTAAAAAGGCGCGCCTGAGTATGCCTCAACGGTTCGAGTTCACCCGCTTCGACCGGGTGGTCATCGCCGCCGCAGCCCTGATCGCCCTGGCGATCGGCGTGACCATCGCCCTGGGCGATCGCGTCGGAGTGCAGATCATCCGCGTCTCACCGCTGGGCGGAGACGGGCACGCCACCAGCCCGATCGTCATGACATTCAGCGAGCCGATGGATCGCCCGTCCGTCGAAGCACGCCTGCGTACTGAACCGCCCATCGCCGGGGCGATCGCCTGGGCAGGCGAAACGGTCAGCCTGACGCCGGAGCGCGCCCTGCTGCCGGGCTCGACATGGACGGTGGTGCTGGAGCGCGGCGCGCGCGCTGCCTCCGGGCGGGAGGTCATCGCCGAGACGCGCTTCAGCTTCAGCGTCGCTCCGCTGCGCGCCGCCTACCTCTACCCGGCGGATGGCGCGCCGCAGAATATCTGGCTGGCTGACCCGGCGGCACCCGATGGCGCGCGTCAGATCACCGTCAGCCCATCGGGCATCGTCGATTTCGCCGTCAGCCCGGACGGGACGCAGATCGCCTTCAGCGAGGCGAACCTGCTCGATAACACCCACGACATCAAGCTGATCGATCTGGCGACGGGCGGGCTGCGCCAGCTCACCAACTGTCAGGACGCGAGCTGCACCAACCCGGTCTGGAACCCGAACGGGCGTCAGATCGCCTATGAGCGCGTGGAATACAACAGCGCCATGCAGGGTGTGGGGCAAAGCCCGACGCGCATCTGGATCATCGACCTGACGACCAGCCCGGCAAGCACCCGTCCGCTGTTCAACGAGACGCAAATCCTCGGCTACAGCCCACAGTGGTCGGCGGACGGCACACGCATCGCGCTGTACGACCGCGCCTCGATCGCCACGCTGGTGCATGATCTGAGCGACGGGCGTATCCTGCTTGTGCCCAACACGTCTGGCGCGGTCGGCGCGCTCTCGCCGGACGGTCGGCGGCTGGCGTTCACCGACCTGCTGATCGGCGACGGCGGCGGAGCGCGTTCGCGGCTCAAGCTCGTCGATCTCGACACGGGTTCAGAGATGACGCTGACCAGCGACCTGGACAACCTGAGCGATCAGCGCGCGCAGTGGCTGCCGGATGGAACGCGCCTGCTGGTGGCGCGGCAGGACCCGTCGGTCGCGCGCGGGGCGCAGATCGTGCTGGTCGATCTCGCCACCAGCGATGCCACGCCGATCACCGATGACCCGCGCTATGCCAACGCCTTCTTCTGGATCGACCCGACGGGCACGCAGGTGCTGGTGCAGCGCTTCCCCGAACTGGGCGAAGACATGCAGCCCGACCCGCTGGCGCGCCCGGAAATCTGGACGATCGATCTGGAGACGCGCGCCGGCACGATGATCGCCCACAACGGCTACCTGCCGCGCTGGGTTCCATAGGGTACAATCAGCCCGTTCGCACATTACGACAAGGACACATGCCGACATGCCCGTCTATCAAACGTCACAGGGTTGGGTGCTGGAAACGCGCGATACCGCCTATGCGCTGGGCGTGAACAGCGACGGGATGGTCGTGCATCGCTACTGGGGCGAACGCCTGCCCTACGCCGCCGACTACCCACCGCCGCCAGAGTCGAAAGGCTGGGCGTCGTTCAACGCGCCCGCTCAGGTGCTGCGCGCTGAATATCCCGTCTGGGGAGGCGCGGCATACATCGAACCCTGTCTCAAGACCACCTTCAGCGACGGCGTGCGCGATACCGTGCTGCGCTATCAGGATGACGCCATCGACGGCGAACTGCTCACCCTGCATCTGACCGACGCGCACTATCCCCTCGCCGTCAGCCTGCATTACCGCGTCCACGCCGCTACCAACCTGATCGAACGCTGGGTAACCCTGACCAACAACGGCGATGTGCCGATCACGCTCAACCGCGTCTGGTCGGGGCAGTGGCACGCCCCGCACGGCGACCGCTATCGCTTCAGCTATCTGAGTGGGCGCTGGAACGACGAATGGCACATTCGCCGCGAGACGCTCTCTCACGGCGTCAAGGCGATCGAAAGCCGGCGTATCGCCACCGGGCACGACCATGCGCCCTGGTTCGCCCTCGATCGCGGTTCGGCGGACGAGACGCAGGGTGAGGTGTGGTTCGGCGTGCTGGCGTGGAGCGGCAACTTCAAGCTGGCGGCGGAGGTGACCGCCTACGCTTCGACGCGCGTCAGCCTCGGCATCAACGACTGGGATTTCGCCTGGTCACTCCAGCCAGGCGAAACGTTCACCGCGCCGTCGTGCTTGGGCGGCTATACCCGTGACGGCTTCGGCGCTGCCAGCCGCGCCCTGCACGACCACATCCGTGACAGCGTGCTGCCTCACGGGACGACCGAACACAAGGTGCTGTACAACTCGTGGGAAGCAACTTTCTTCGACGTCGATGAGCCGTCACAGACCGAACTGGCGGCGCTGGCGGCGGAGATGGGCATCGAGCTGTTCGTCGTCGATGATGGCTGGTTTCACGGCAGGAACAGCGACAACGCCGGCTTGGGCGACTGGCGACCCGATGCGCGCAAGTTCCCGCACGGGCTGGCCCCGCTCATCAAAAAGGTCAATGCGCTGGGCATGGATTTCGGCTTGTGGATCGAACCGGAAATGGTCAACCCGGACAGCGACCTCTACCGCGCCCACCCCGACTGGGTGCTGCACTTCCCCACGCGCGATCGCACCGAGATGCGCAATCAGCTCATCCTCAATCTGGCGCGGACCGACGTGCAGGATTACCTGATCGCCACACTCGACGCGCTGCTGCACGATCACCGCATCAGCTTCATTAAGTGGGATATGAACCGCAGCGCCAGCGAACCGGGCTGGGCGGAGGCGGGCGATCGCCAGCAGGAAATCTGGGTGCGCTACGTACAAGGCGTCTACCGCGTGTGGGGGACGCTGCGCGAACGGCATCCGCACGTCTTCTGGCAGTCGTGTTCCGGCGGCGGTGGGCGTGCCGATCTGGGCATCCTGCGCTTCGCCGACCAGATTTGGGTCAGCGACAACACCGACGCCCCGGCGCGCATCCACATCCAGCACGGTTTCTCGCACATCTTCCCCGCCAGCACGATGGAGGCATGGGTGACGGACAGCGGCGCGCGCTGGCTGCCGCTGGAGTTCAAGTTTCACGTCAGCATGTGCGGCTCGCTGGGCGTGGGCGGACATCTGCCGCGCTGGTCGCCGTCAGAGCGGGCTGAAGCCGCGCGGCTGATCGCCTTGTACAAGCGCATCCGCCCGATCGTACAGTTCGGCGACCAGTATCGGCTGATCACGCCCGAACAGGGTGCATACACCGCCGTGCAGTACATGAGCAAAGACGGGGCACAGGGCGTCGTGTTCGCCTTCCGCACGCACATGCCCCACCCCGCCACCGTGCCGACCCTCTACCTGCAAGGGCTGGATGCCGACTCGCGCTATCTGGTAGAAGGGTTCGACGAGGCACGTTCAGGCGCGGCGTGGATGCGCGCCGGGCTGCGGATCGAACTGGGCGATTTCAGCAGCGCCGTCCGCACCATCCGCTGCATCGACGGAAGATGATGCCGATGGAAGAACGGACGGCAAGCCGCTTTTCCCCTGGGTTGATCGTGATCGGCGCGCTGGCGCTGGTCGGCATCGTGACGGCGGTGCTGATGTTCGCCAGCGGAGGCGCGCCCCCCGTCGAACCGACGCCCGCGCCCGTCTCGCTGCCCTCACGCGGGCAGGTGATCAACGCGCCGTCCCTCGATTTCACGCTCTCCACCCCCGATGGGCGGACGCTCAGCCTGAGCAGTTTTCGGGGGCGGGTCGTCTTCCTCAACTTCTGGGCGACGTGGTGCGCGCCGTGCGAGCGCGAACTGCCCGCGCTGCAAACGTTCGCCCGCCAGCAGATGACCCTTCCTGATGGCGCGGTCGTGCTGGCGGTCAACTTTCAGGAAGAGAGCGAGACGGTCACCCGTTTTCTGAGCGCGCGCGGCATCGACTCGCTGCTGGTGCTGATGGACAGCGACGCGCGGGTGAGCGATCAGTACGGCGTGTTCAACCTGCCCGTGACCTTCGTCATCGACCGTGACGGCATCGTGCGCTACCCCAAATACGGCGAAGTCAAACTGGATGAGCTGTACGCCTATCTCGATGCCCTGGCGGGCGAGGAAGAAGCCGGCACATGAACCCCACCTCGCTTGACCTGCTGCGCGCCTTCAGCTATCCGTTCGACGATCGCCGCTGGGTGGAGAAGCTGCTCGTTCTGCTGATCATCACCGCCGTCGCGCTGCTGCTCACCCCGCTGGTGATCGGGCTGCTGGGCTGGGCGGCGCTGTTCGGTTATCAGGTGGCGATCGTGCGCGGCTGGCGCGCCGGACGCCCGACCCCGCTGCCCACGTGGGACAATTTCGGGCGGCTGATCAATGACGGCATCTACCCGCTCGCCGCGCTGCTGCTCTACCAGATTCCGAACCTGATCGTCTTCTCCACCGTACTGCTGATCTATCAGAATGCCGATGCGGGCGTGCTGACGGGGACGCTGCTCTTCCTGCTGCTGTGCTGCCTCGCCCCGTTCCTGCTGGTGTACAATCTGCTGCTGCTGCCGCTGTTCGCGCTGGCGCTGGCGCGCCATGCCGAACAGCCAGGGTTTGCCCGTTTCATCGAGATCGGCGTGCTGGTGGTCACACTGCGTGACCACGCTGGGCAGGCGACGCTCTTCACTGTGCTGGCGCTGGTGGCGCAGATCGTCTTCAGCATTCTGGGGACGGTCAGCTTTGGCATCCTTCCGGTCGCGCTGGGCGTGCTGGTGTTTGGCGCACTGACCGCGATGCTGGCGGAGGCGATCGGGAAGCGCGGCTGAACACAGGTCTTTCTGCACCCGCCCATCAGCGGGCGCATTTCGGACGCGATAGTTTTGTTCAAAAGTCTCTGAAAAGGAAGAAATGATCATGGCGATCGATTTTACCGTGCCGGAAAATGTGCAGCAGCAGATGGGGATGATCCAGATGGTGGCGGAGTACATGATGCGCCCCGTCAGCCGCGAACTGGACGAGAACGAACATGCCCGCCCCACCCTGTTCTTCGAGAACACCTGGGGCTTCATGCGCGACATGCAGAAGCGCAACCTCGACAGGCTGGATGCGCCGGAGAAGAAGCGTGAAGGTCCCGGCGTGACCAATCTGCGCCTGATGCTGATGATCGAGATGCTGAGCTGGGGCGACGCGGGCATCTACCTGTGCCTGCCCGGTGGCGGGCTGGGCGGCGCGGCGGTCGAAGCTGTCGGCACGCCGGAGCAGAAGAAGAAATATCTGGCGCGCTTCGCTGAAGGCGAGACGCCCAACTGGGGCGCGATGGCGATGACCGAACCCGGCGCGGGGTCGGACACATCGTCGATCCAGACGACCGCCCGCTTCGACGAAGCGACCAACGAATGGGTGATCAACGGCGAAAAAATCTTCTGCACCAATGGCAAGCTGGCGCTGGACGAGAGCAATGGGCTGGTGGTGGTGTGGGCGACGATCGACCGCGAAGCGGGGCGCGCCGGGATGCGCCCGTTCATCGTCGAAGCGGGCACGCCTGGGGTCCGGGTGACGAAGACGGAGATCAAGCACGGCATCCGCGCCAGCGATACAGCGGCGATCGTGTTCGAGAACGCGCGCATCCCGGCGGATGCGGTGCTGGGCAGCCCGCAGGTGCAGCGCGAAGGCGGCGGCGGCTTCAAGGGCGCGATGGCGACCTTCGACGCCACCCGTCCGCTGGTGGCAGCCAGTGCGCTGGGCATCGGGCGGGCATCGCTGGAGTTCCTGGTCGAAAAACTGAAGGAAGCGGGCATCACCATCCCGTATGGCGTGCCATATCACAGGCTGAGCGCGGTGCAGCGCGATGTGCTGGAGATGGAGGCGGAACTGCGCGCCACCTACCTGCTCACGCTGCGCGCTATCTCGCTGCTCGATCACGGTCAGCACAACAGCCTTGAGGCGTCGATGGCGAAGGCGAAGGCGGGCAAGGTGGTGACGCGCATCGGGCAGAAGACGGTCGCGCTGCTGGGCGCGTCGGGCTACAGCCGTGAGTGGCTGGCGGAAAAGTGGATGCGCGACGCCAAGATCAATGACCTGTACGAGGGCACAGGGCAGATCAACACGCTGATCGTCGCGCGGCGCATCCTGAACTATTCCAGCCGCGAACTGAACTGACGCAGCGGGGGAGATCGCGCAGTGGGGAGGGGTGAACAGCCAGGAGATGACTGTCTGTCGTTCATGCGCGATGATGTAAAATCAGCAGATATGCAGGAAGCAGGCAGATAATGAACGACAGAAAAACCCGCGAAGAGATGCGTGTGCCATTGTACAACTCGGACGCGGTGACGACCGTCCCGGCGGCGGTCACCCCCGATATGCCGTTGGAAGCGCTCAACCTGAACTGGACAGAGCGCGACCTGCCAGAGCGCGTTCGTACCCGGCATGTGCATCGCCTGCATCCTTACCTGGGAAAATTCATTCCGCAGCTGGCAGAGGTTTTTCTGCGGAAATATTTTCTGCCTGGGCAAACCGTGTTTGATCCCTTCGCTGGTTCCGGGACGACACTGGTACAGGCGAACGAATTGGGCATCAACGCGATCGGCTGCGATATTTCTGCATTCAATGTCATGCTGTGTCGTGCCAAAACCGCTCGTTACGATCTGCACCTTGTTCAGGCTGAAATCAATGATGCCCTCGCCCGGCTGCGTGCAGTCAATGCCCGCCGCATCGATGTGCTGCCCCTGTTCGGAGGGCTGCCCGAAGAGATGCCGGAAGCTTCCTCATGGCTCCAGACCTGGTATGCAGCCGGGGCGCTGCGCGAACTGCTGGCGTATCGCACCCTGATTGACGAACAACCCTACCAATATAAAGACCTGCTGCGCGTGATCCTCAGTCGTTCCGCGCGTTCTGCACGCCTGACCACGCATTTCGATCTCGATTTTCCAAAGCAGCCCCAGCAGGAAGCATACTGGTGTTATAAACACCGCCGCATGTGTGCCCCGACCACCGAAGCGTTGAAATTCATTGTGCGTTACAGCAGCGACACAATCCGTCGTGTGACCGAATTTGCGTCCAAACGTACAGACGCATGGGTCGAGATCAGGCATCAGGACAGTCGTGCAGGGATCGATCACGCGATCGATGGCGTCATCACCAGCCCGCCCTACATCGGGCTGATCGATTATCACCATCAGCATAGTTATGCCTACCATCTGCTCAATCTGGTCGATCGCGCTGCTGAAGAAATTGGCGCAGCGGCAGGCGGAAGCAGCGCGCGCGCCAAAAAGCAGTACCAGCAGGACATCGCGCAGGTGTTTGCCAAAGCGCTGGAGCGCATGTCTTCCGGCGGCGTGATGGTGGTCATCGCCGCCGATCGCAGCGATCTGTACCCGGAAATTGCCAGAATACTCGATGTGGACGTTGAGGCGATCATCCTGCGCCATGTCAACCGCCGCACGGGACGCCGATCGGGGGAGTTTTACGAAAGCGTATTTGTGTGGAGGAAGCGCTGAATGCCAGATGATACCATGCGGAGTGAGATCGAGCAGCTTATCCACACGCTGATGGAAAACGTTTTACAAAAAGTGCTGTACGATGACCCGTTCCTGCCGGAAAAACATCATGCAGCCAAACCCCTTTATGCCGCGCTTGTGCCCGATGAAATTTTCAAAAGCGCCCATTTTGAGCGGCGTTTCGTCACCCCATTCAGAGGCATTTTGCCCTCCCCTATAACCCCTATCAGCAGCGTCAGGCTTACGCCTGGACGTATCCCAAACGCTGGTTCGACATGCAGCGCGATCCCGTCGTTCTGATGGGGGAAGAATTCTGGGAGATGATTGGCGGGGCGGGAACGTATGATATGCTTGTCAGCACCATCAACGCAATCGGCGGGCGGTACAAAGAATGCATCTACCGGGAGTTTCTGAATATCTCCCCACCGCACGACGCCGATTTTTCGCTCTGACACACAGGAGAACCCACCATGTCCGCAGCAGATACCCAGTTCCTCGCCGACAACGCCCGCCAGCCAGGGGTCACCGTCACCGCCAGTGGCTTGCAGTACCGGGTGATCACGCAGGGTGCAGGGGCGCGCCCCGCCAGCGGCGATAGCGAAGTCGAAGTCCACTATGAAGGGCGGCTGATCGACGGTACGATCTTCGACAGCTCATACCAGCGCGGCGAGTCGATCACCTTCTTCCTGAATCAGGTCATCCCAGGCTGGACGGAAGGTGTGCAGCTCATGCCGACCGGCTCGACTTACGAACTCTACATCCCGTCCAACCTCGGCTATGGCGCACGCGGCATTCCAGGGGTCATCCCGCCAGGCGCAACGCTCATCTTCAAGGTGGAGCTGATCCGCGTCTTCTGACAGCGGGTGCAACAAATCGCTCATTTGCCATGACTCGCGGAACCCGCTATATTCTTGCACGGGCTGATTTACATCTTTCACATCCCTAATCTGAGGAGCAGCACATGGCAGAGAACCATACCGTGACTGTCAGCGTGCAGGTCGTCCCCCTTGCTGGGGCGACAGGCTACGCGGTCGTCGATCAGGCGATCGCCGCCATCAAAGCCACCGGAATTCGCCACATGGTCACACCGATGGAAACCGTGCTGCAGGGGACACTCGATGAATGCCTGGCAGCGGCGCGCGCAGCGCACGATGCCGTCTTCGCTGCCGGTACGACGAACGCTCTGACCTACATCAAAATCTCCGACTCGGTGGAAGGCTCCACCATCGACGACAAACTGGCGAAATACAGCGAGTGATGCCTGTTTCGACATTTGCCAGGCGCGCGCTGGTCATCGGGCTGGCGCTGGGAATGCTGCTGCTGGCGGCGATCGGCATCGTGCAGATCGCCGGGGATTTTCGTGCGGCGAGCGAGGACAATCTCGGCCGCCTGCTGCCCACCCCGACGGAGATGTTCAGCGCATGGGAGACGCACAGCGAGAATCTGCTCTCGCGCCACATCCCCAACACGGTGCGAATCACGCTGATCGGCGTCTCGATCGCGGCGGTGCTGGGCATGACGCTGGCGGTCATCATGGATGCTGTGCCCATCCTGCGTCTCATCCTGTATCCGGTCCTCATCCTCTCGCAAACCATCCCGGTCTTCGCCATCGCCGTCATCCTGATCCTGGTGCTGGGCTTCGGCGACAGCCCCAAGCTGGTGGTCATCGTGCTGTTCTGCTTCTTCGCCGTCACCGCCAACACATTGGACGGGCTGCGCGGGGTGAGCGGCGGCTACATCGACCTGCTGCGCTCAATGGGCGCGAACCCGCTGGAAATCTGGTGGAAGGTGCGCCTGCCCGCCGCTGCCCCGTCGATCTTCACGGGGCTGCGCCTCGCCGCCACCTACAGCGTGGTCGGCGCGGTCATCGGTGAATACGTCGGCGGCGGGGAAGGGCTGGGGCAGTTCCTCCAGCGGTCCTACCGATCGTTCAGGACGGATCAGGTTTTCCTGACGGTCGTCATCATCGCGTTGGTGAGTATCGCCCTGGTGGGCGCGGTCAGCCTCGTCGAACGGGTCGTGCTGCGCTGGCGCTTCGCCGGGCGTATTCGCAATACTTTCTTTTCAGGATGGTTCAGGAGAAGATCGAACGATGAAACATCTGTTACGCCTGCTGCTGCTGATCAGCATTCTGGGGGGCGCGCACGTGCTGATGGCACAGGACGCAGCGCCGGAGCCTGAGTACACCCGTCTGAACGAACGGATGCAGGTGACACTGCTCCTCGACTGGACGCCCAACACCAATCACATCGGTTTCTACATCGCTCAGGCGCTTGGCTTCTACGATGACGCCAACCTCGATGTGCGGATCATCGAACCGACTGACGTGCCTGTGCCGCAGGCTGTCGGCGTCGGCGTGGTCGAGTTCGGGATCGGCTTTCAGGAATTCAGCAGTCTGGCGCTTGCCGAAGGGGCGGACATCGTGTCCGTCGCCGCCATCATCCAGACGAACACCTCTGGCTTTGCCACCGTCGCTGCCGACCACCCGGTCACCCGTGCAGCCGACCTCGCGCCGCTGCGCTATGCCGGCTTTGGCTTCCCGCAGCTGGAAAACCCTATCCTGAACCGGATGCTGGAATGTGACGGCGCGGAATGGGACGGCTCGAACTATCTGGAGATCGCCGGCGGCGACCTGCTGGAGCTGCTGCGGCGCGGACGTGCCGATTTTACGTGGATTTTCTACGGCTGGGCGGGCATCCAGTCCGAATTGCAGGGCACGCCGCTCAATGTCGTGCTGCTGGGCGAACAGACCGAGTGCTTCCCCACCTACTACACCCCCATCCTGCTGACCAGTTCAGCGCTTATCGAAGCCAACCCTGAACTGGTGGCGGCATTCGTGCAGGCGACAGCGCGCGGCTATCAGGTGGCGATCGAAGACCCAGCGCAGGCGGCGGAACTGCTGCTGGCTGCCGTGCCCGAACTCGATGGCGATCTGGTGCGCGCCAGCGCTGAATGGCTGAGCAGCCGCTATCAGGGGGATGCGCCGCGCTGGGGACAGCAGGAACTGTCGATCTGGGAGAACTTCTCGCAGTTCCTGTTCGACATCGGCATCATCGCCGAACCGCTCGACGTCGAAGCCGCCTTCACCAACGACTTCCTGCTGCCGCTGCCCCCGGCGAACTGAGCAGCCCGCCAGGAAACCAACCCGGAAATACGACGGGTTTCCGTAGGGGCGACCCGCTTTGGGTCGCCCCTGCATGTGACGCATATGTCGATCGAACATCAACTATCCTGCTGGTGGACTACTACTGGGGCAAATACATCATGTCCGTGATCACCCTGCGCGGCGTCACGCACGCCTACCCCGCCCGCCCACAACCGCTCATCAGCGTGCGCGATGTCAGCTTTGAGGTCGGCAAAGGCGAATTCGTCGCCATCATCGGCGCGAGTGGGTGTGGCAAATCGACGCTGCTGCGCCTGATCGCCGCCCTGCTGCGTCCCACCAGCGGGGTGATCACCCTCGACGGCGCGCCGCCCACGCCTGGCAGCACCGCCTACATGCCGCAGGACAACACCCTCCTCCCCTGGCGCACCGTGCTGGACAACGTGGTGCTTGGGGCAGAGATTCAGCGGCGGCGCGCGCACGGCATCGCCCGTGCCCGCGAACTGCTGCCGATGTTCGGCTTGGACGGCTTTGCCGACGCCTATCCCGCCGAACTCTCCGGCGGGATGCGCCAGCGCGCCGCCTTCCTGCGCACGTTCCTGATGGAAAAGCAGATCGTGCTGCTCGATGAGCCGCTGGGCGCGCTGGATGCGCTCACCCGGCGCGGGCTGCAAACGTGGCTGCATGAACTGTGGATGTATTTCGGCTACACCGTCGTACTGGTCACGCATGACATTCATGAGGCGGTCTACCTGGCAGATCGGGTGGTCGTCATGCTGCCCCGCCCTGGGCGCGTCGGCGCGGTCGTCGATGTCCCGCTCCCCCGTCCACGCCGCCACACCGACCTGGAGTTCGCCGCTCAGGTGGTGCAGATCGAATCACTGCTGGAGGATGCGGCGTCATTCTCCGCTTAGGGCAGCACATCGCGCGCCATTTTCGGCGCATTCGGTGTATCATGGTGTGCAGAATGTTCACCTGCGCGCCCATGTAAACCGACCGAGAGCGCCTGACATGACCCGGAAACCTGCTTTGCTCATCCTCTGTGCCCTGTGCATCCTGCTGGGCGCATTCGTCCTTCTGCTCACCCCGGCTGCCACCCGCGCCCAGACCATCCCGCCAACCTCAACCGACTTCTTCGGTGCGATCACCCTGCCCGGTTCGACCAGCGCCACCCGCCCCGCCTACATCGGCGCGCCGCAGTACCCGCTCGCTGTGCTGCCCGACGGCACAGCCATCCCGTCGCTGACCGGGGTCGGCGGCAGGGCGGAGCGCGGTGCAGTCGCCATCCGGTCAGGTCCGGGGCTGAACTTCCCGCGCATCGGTCGCGTCGCTCCGGATGCCTGGATTCACATCGTCGGCTGGAACGGCTGGTCGCTCGATCGCGGCTGCACCCCAGACTTCGCCGCCGACCTGGACATGTGGGTGCAGGTACAGACGCACACCGGAGAGGTGCGCGGCTGGTCGGCGCGCTGTGCGCTCAGCATCCTGGGCGATGTCACCGCGCTGCCCATCGTCAACGCAGCGGGCGAACGGATCTTCCAGCGGTGAAGCGCGTCGCCCTCATCAGCCTGATCGCCGCCCTGATCACCGGGTGCAGCGCGGCGGTCGTGCCGATCATCCCCACCGCGCAGCCGACCGCCACGCCCTCGCCCACCCCCGCGCCGACCGCCACGCGCGACTCCGCGCTTCAGGCAGAGCCGCCCACGCCGCGCCCCACCCCGGAAGGCGGCGCAACCGCCACACCGCTTTTCGGGGGCGCTGCCGCCCCGCCGACTGCCGCGCCCACGAGTAGCGCCGCCGTCAACCCGAACGCGCCGCGCATCGAATTCTTCACCGCCGATGCCGCCGCTGTGCCACCAGGCGGGACGATCACCCTCTACTGGTCCACGCGCAACGCCAGCGAAGCCGTCATCTACCAGATCGAGAACGGGGTACGCAGCCGGGTGTGGAATGTGGGACCGGATGGCAGGCTGCCCGTGCAGACGCGCCGCAACGACCGCGGGACGATCGCCTTCGTGATCAGCGTCGGAACCAGCACCCAGCGCATCGAGCAGCCGCTCACCATCCCGCTGGCGTGCCCCGACGGCTGGTTCTTCGCGCCCGCGCCGCTGGACTGCCCGCTGCGCCCCGCTCAGGAAAGCCAGGTCATCGAGCAGCCGTTCGAGCGCGGACGCATGGTCTACATCGCCGCGCTCAACCGGGTGTACTCGCTTTTCAATGATGGTTTCGCGCCAGCATGGGTGGTCATCGACGACCGCTATGACCCCGCCATCCACCCGCTCTCCGAGCCGTCGTTCCCCGTCCCGCCCGGTTTCTTCCAGCCCGTCGCCCAGCTCGGCTTCGTCTGGCGCGGCAACGACCTGGTACGCAACCGCCTCGGTTTGGGCACACAGCCGGAGTCGCGCTTTGCCGGGCAGCTTCAGGTGGCGCGCACCGATGGCGGCGGTGAAACGCTGTATGTCAGCAGTGCCGACTCATCGGTGCTGCGTCTGCTGGCGGGCGGCAGCGCGTGGGAGATCATCACCCCGCCGCGCTGACCCCGTCTTCA
Source organism: uncultured Pleurocapsa sp. (assembly GCA_964614405.1). Classification (GTDB taxonomy): domain Bacteria; phylum Chloroflexota; class Anaerolineae; order Aggregatilineales; family Phototrophicaceae; genus Flexifilum. Next base: position 16,433 of record CAZTLS010000037.1, on the reverse strand, counting down.
CCTGCATCTCGCCGGCGCATGATCAGATGCGCCGGGATCGTCCAGACAAAAAGGCTGTACGCTGAATCATGCTCAACGAACCCGCTTCTTCCGCCTCCGACCGTCCGCGCGCCCGCCTCACGCTGCCGCGCCGTACCGATCCATCGCCCGATCCTGCCCTCGCCGCCCCGCACGAGACCGACGCCGTGCGCGAAAAGGTGGCGCGCGTGCTGAACATCCTCTACGAACAGCGCCCCGACCGCGCCAGCGAGACGCTCGCCCACGAAAGCCTGCGCGAGACGCTGGCGCTCGTCCGCAGCGCGCGCTATCTGGGGTCATTCAGCGGCGCGCTGCTGCTGGACTCGGAAGCCGCCTACGACCAGCTCGATGCCGACCTCACCCCGCTCGACGCCTTCGCCGTCTTCCGCCAGAACGGGAACGCGCACGTGGTGCATGTCTTCAGCGGGCGCGCCGCCCCGGAAGCGCGATCGCCCTGGGTCAACATCGCGCTGTTCATCGTCACCTTCCTGAGCGTGCTGATCGTCGGCACGGAGATGGCGATCAGCGAGATCGCCGGGATGGGCGCATCCGCCCGCGAAGTACAGGCTCTCGTCGCCAACTTCTGGGGCGAACTGTGGCGCGGCTTGCCATATGCCATCGCCATCCTGCTCATCCTGGGCGCGCACGAACTGGGGCACTACTTCGCCGGGCGGCGGCACAAACTCGCCGTCACGCTGCCCTACTTCATCCCGATGCCCTTCAACGCCATCGGCACATTCGGCGCGTTCATCCAGCTTCGCCAGGCGATGCGGAACCGCAAGGTGCTGCTCGATGTCGGGCTGGCGGGTCCGCTCATGGGGCTGGTGTTCGCCATCCCCATCGTCATCATCGGGCTGGCGACCAGCCCGGTCAGACCGATCACGCCGGGCATCGTCGAAGGCAACTCGTTCCTCTACGCGCTGGTCAAGACGATCCTTTTCGGCGAATTTCTGCCCAACGGCGCGTTCGATGTGTACGTCAATCAACTCGCCTGGGCGGGCTGGACGGGGCTGCTCATCACCGGGCTGAACCTGATCCCGATCGGGCAGCTCGACGGCGGGCACGTGCTGTACGCCCTGATCGGCGAACGGGCACGGCGGCTCTACCTGCCCCTGATGGTGGCGATGGGCGCGCTGGTGCTGTTCACCATTTCCATCAGCCCGGTATGGGTGGTTTGGCTGTTCCTGCTCATCTTCTTCGGGCGGGTGTACGCCGTGCCGCTGGACAACATCACCCCGCTCGACCCGGCGCGGCGGCGCTGGGCGCTGCTGGGGCTGTTCATGTTCGTGGTGACGTTCGTGCCGCTGCCCCTCGCCCCGATCGAACCGTCGGTCGCTGTGCCAGGGGCGACCGCGCTGCACCTCACCCTGCCCGCCGCCGCCGCGCTGCTGACCGTGTGGACGCGCCGCCGCCGCGCATGAAAGGAGTGCCTGTATGCCGCGCCTGACTCGCTGCCTGATCGCCAACCGGGGTGAGATCGCCGTGCGCGTCATCCGCGCCTGCCGCGAACTGGCGATCGCCAGCATTGCCGTTTACTCGGATGCCGACGCCGACGCGCGCCATGTCCGCATGGCAGATCACGCCGTCCATATCGGCGGCGCGGCAGCCGCAGACAGCTACCTGAACATCCCCCGCCTGATCGACGCCGCCCGCACCACCGGGTGTGACTGCCTGCATCCAGGTTACGGTTTCCTCTCCGAAAATGCCGATTTCGCGCAGGCGGTCATCGATGCCGGTTTGGTGTGGATCGGTCCACCGCCCGACGCCATCCGGCGCATGGGCGTCAAGACCGAAGCGCGCGCGCTCATGGCTGCCGCCGGAGTCCCACTCGTGCCTGGCTTCCAGCCCGATGACGACGACGAAGCGGATGCCCCGTTCATCGAGGCAGCGGCGCGCATCGGCTTCCCGGTCATGGTCAAAGCAGCGGGCGGCGGCGGCGGCAGAGGCATCCGCATCGTCACCCATCCCGACGCCCTGCCCGACGCGCTGGCGACGGCGCGGCGCGAGGCGGCGCGCGCCTTCGGCGATGCGCGCGTGTTTCTGGAGCGCTACATCGAGCGCGCACGGCACATCGAGGTGCAGGTGTTCGCCGACGCGCACGGGCACACCCTCCACCTGTTCGAGCGCGAATGCAGCGCCCAGCGGCGGCATCAGAAGGTGATCGAAGAGTCGCCGTCGCCGCTGCTGACGCCGGAACTGCGAGCGCGCATGGGCGCGGCAGCGGTCGAGGCGGCGCGCACCGTCGGCTACATCAACGCCGGCACGGTCGAGTTCATCGCTGACGAAGCGGGCGCTTTCTACTTTCTGGAGATGAACACCCGCCTTCAGGTGGAGCATCCGGTCACCGAGATGGTCACCGGGCTGGATTTGGTAGCGCTGCAATTCGCCGTCGCAGGCGGTGAAGCGATGCCCTTCACCCAGGCAGACCTGACACAGCGCGGACACGCCATCGAAGCCCGCCTGTACGCCGAAGACCCGCGCGCCGGATTCATGCCCGCCGCCGGGATGCTGGCGCGCTTCGTCCCGCCCGCCGGGATAGGGGTGCGTGTGGACAGCGGCGTAGAGAGCGGCGATGCGATCAGCGTGCATTACGATGCCATGATCGCCAAGATCATCGTCCATGCGCCAACGCGCGAAGCGGCGGTTCGGCGGCTGCGCGCCGCGCTGGACGAGACGATCGTCATCGGCGCGGTGACCAACCTGCGCTTCCTGCGCGCGCTGACGGCGCACCCGGCATTCGCCGCCGGGACGATCGACACCGGCTTCATCGAACGCCACCTCGATGCCCTGCTGCCTCCCCCCCCCTCAGACATTCCCCCCGCTGCGCTGATCGCGGCGGCGCTGGTGGGCGGGGCGGCGCACCCGCCAATTGCACAAGATTCGGTTGTCCGCTACGATCCCTGGGATCGCGCTGATCGGTTCCGCATCGGCTGAATGCAACGAAAGGACTGACCCGTCATCATGTGTTCGCTCATCCTTCTGGCAGCCATTGCCCTGTTCGGTTTCTTCGGCATCAGCACCGTCAGCGAGTTTGCACCGGGCGACCCGGCAGTCGAACTGGGGCTCATCGCGCCATCAGCCGATGCGCCGACGGTCATCTCGTGCGAACCGCTCGATCCGGCGGTCGATCGCGCGCTGGTCGATGGCTATCACCGCGATGTCCTGACCCCTGACGCGGGCTGGACGTATACTCCAGGCACAGGCACGCTCAAGACGCTGGGTACGTGGATGAATGACCAGCGCGGGTCGGTCGCCTACATGGAACTGCTGCATTACGACTGCGGCGTCCCATTCAATGCAGTCAGTGAATATTTCAATCCCTCCAGTTACGACATCATCTTCGCCGACTACGACCGATACGAACTGCTCGCCATCTGCGGCGTCGGACAGATGCACCATTTCATCTTCGAGACCAGCCTGAACGGGGTCGATTACGAGACGCGCTACTGGTTCGAGCCGCTGGAAGCGCGCCGCCTGGCGATGTTCATGCTCACCACACCCGTCTCGCAGGCAGGCTTTGCCGACCGCCTCACGCGCGAGTTGTACCCGTCGCTGCCCAACTGCCAGAGCGCCGGGTGACCCGATGCAGCAGACATTCACCTGTGACGGGCGCGCCGTCCGCATCGACCTCACGCCGCAGCCGGACGGGTCGCTGCGCACGCTGATCGACGGGCGCAGCTACAGCGTGCAGGTGGCGCACGCCCCGGACGGCGCGCTGCTGCTGACGATCGACGGCGTGCGGCACACCGCCTACGTCGAGACGATCGGCGCGGATCGCGTGGTGGCGGTGGGCGGGGAGGTGTACACCTTCGCCCCGCCCGAAACCCGCGCCGGGCGTGGACGATCCGCAGCGGGCGGCGACCTGATGGCGCAGATGCCAGGCGTGGTGCGCGCTGTGCTGGTCGAGGTGGGCGCACAGGTGGCGCGCGGCGCGCCGCTGCTGGTGCTGGAGGCGATGAAGATGGAGACGCGCATCACCGCCCCGCACGACGGCACGGTAACGGCGATCGCCGTGCAGCCAGGCGCGGTGGTCGAGCGGGGTCAGCGCCTGATCGTGATAGAATGAGGCAAAAGCAGCAGGAGACACGCCCGTGCAGGCGATCGGCGTCACCCAGGCGGAATTTTTCGCCTTCATCCGCAGCGCAGACCATGCCGACCGTCATTTTGAGCTGATCGGCGGGGAGATCGTCGAGTCCATGCCCTCCAACCTGATGGCATCGAACATCAGCGCCCGTCTGATCTACCTGCTGATGACGTATCTGGAGACACACGACATCGGTCACGTGACGGGCGAAGCGGGAGGCTATCATGTCGGCGCTGATGTGTACGCCCCGGATGTGGCGTTCATCCGCTATGAGCGTCTGCCCCGGCTTGCGTCGAAAGGTTTCGGCGCGGTTCCCCCAGACCTGGCTGTCGAGGTCGTGTCCACTGGAGAGAGCGACGAAAATGCGCGCCTGACGGTCAAACTGAGCAGTTATCTGGCGGTGGGCACGGTCGTGTGGATCGTGCGCCCGGACATGCGCCGGATCGAGGTGCATACGCCTGGGCAGGCACCGCGCATCCTGACGCAGGCTGACGAACTGGATGGCGGATCGCTGCTGCCTGGCTTTCGCATCCGCGTCGAAACTCTTTTTTCCAAAACAGCTTCATGAGATGTCCCGCAAAACAACCATGACACGGATTCGCAATCTCATGATCTTCGCTCTGATCGCCCTGCTGGTCATCGTCGCAGCCGTCGCCGCTGCGCTGGCGCGCGACCGCGCCCGCACCCTCATCTACCCGGCGCGCTACTCGGTCAACGCCCCGCCTGGCGCGGTCGGTCTGCCGCGTACCACCGAAACGGTGCGCTTCACCAGCGCTGACGGCACGCCGCTGGAAGGCTGGTTCATCCCGCCCGCGCCCGATGCCGAGGGCGCGACAGTCGTGTTCGTTCACGGATTGTCCGCCAACCGCACGGCGATGGCGGGGCAGGCGCGCGTGGCGATCGACGACGGTTATGGAGCGCTCCTGTTCGACCTGCGCAATCACGGCAGCAGCGGCGGTGAGGTCACCACGCTGGGCTATGCCGAGCCGGATGATGTGGTGGCGGCGGTCGAATATCTGAACAGCCGACCGGAGGTCGATCCGGCGCGCGTGGTGCTGGTCGGCGAGTCGCTGGGCGGGGCGAGCGTGCTGCGCGCAGCATCGCGCCTGCCGCAGATCGCCGGGGTGGTGGCGCAGTGCGCCTATTCCAGCCTGGAGGACAACATCGCCGAAGGGGTGCAGCGCTTCACCGGGCTGCCCGCTTTCCCATTCGCCCCGCTGATCATCTTCTTCGGCGAGCGCGAATCCGGCGCGCGCATCGCCGAGGTACGCCCGATCGACGATGCCGCCCGGCTCGCCCCGCGTCCGCTGCTGCTGATGCACGGCGACCGTGACGGGCTGATCGACATCGCCAACAGCGAACGTCTGCTGGCGGCGGCGGGAGAGAGCGCCGAACTGGTCGTCTTCCCAGGAGCCGATCACGGCGCGCTGCACCTTCAGGACGCGCCCCGCTTCGCGGAGGCACTGCGCGCATTTCTGGCGCGCACCCTGCCGATCCGCGAAACGGGGTGAGGTCAGCGGCTACAGATACAGGCGCAGTTCGCTGGTATCGGCAAAGCCCATCTCTTCGTAGATCGGGCGTCCGGCGGCGCTGGCGTGCAGCGCCACGATCGTCAGGCGACGGCGGCGGCATTCGCTGACGCATTCCTGCACCAGCCGATGCGCCAGCCCGTGCCCGCGATGCGCCGGATCGGTATACACGTTGCAGATGTAGGCGCGCACGCCGTCCGGGGCAAAAGGACCGGGGAGCCAGTCGTGTACCCACACGCCTGCGCCCGCCACGACCTGACCGTCAGGCGTGCAGGCGAGCCAGCCCGCGTAGTCGCCTTCCTGCATGTGGCGCACGATCCACTGGCGGAAGCGTTCTTCCTGCATCCGCACTTCCAGATCGTTCACCCCCATATCCTGAAACATCGCCCGGCGATGTGCGATGATCGTGTCGATGTCGTCCAGCGTCGCCCCTCGAACGGAATAGTCCGCGTCCAACCCGCAATCTCTCTTTCTGGTGTAGGTGTCTCATCTGTTCAGGCGCGCATGATTATCCCATAAAACATGGCACAGCCACCCCCCAATTGGCTATACTTACACTACTCCTGTCCGATTATATTTCCGCCCCTCAGGAAAACCGCCATGTCTGAAGACCTGCGCCCGTCGCCCAAATTCAAGCCCGCCTCGCTGTTCGTCACCTGCATCATCGACATGATCTATCCGCATACCGGCGTCTCGGTGGTGGAGATTCTGGAGCATCTGAATATCGAGGTGCGCTTTCCGCTCAACCAGACCTGCTGCGGGCAGCCCGCATTCAATTCCGGCTTCCATGCCGATGCGCGCGCCGTCGCCAGGCAGTTCCTCACCGCCTTCGCCGACGCGGAGGTCATCGTGTGTCCGTCGGGGAGCTGCGCCTCGATGGTGCGCCACTACTACCCCGAACTCTTCCGCGATGACCCGGTCTGGCTGGAGCGGGCGCAGTGGGCAGCCAACATCACCTGGGAGTTCACCGAGTACCTCGTGGACGGGTTGGGCATCACCGACCTCGGCGCGGCGCTGCCGCCCACGCGCGTGGCATTCCACCACGCCTGTCACGGCTATCGGCTGATGGGGCTGGGCGAACAGGGGCGGGCGCTGGCGAGCGCGGTGGACGGCGTGACGGTGACCGAGCTGAGCGGCGCAGACCAGTGCTGCGGCTTCGGCGGGCTGTTCGCCGTCAAGATGCCGGAGATCAGCGGCGCGATGCTCGATGAAAAGGTGGCGCACATCAACGCCGCCGATGCCGACGTCATCGTCACGGGAGACTGCTCATGCCTGACGCAGATGAACGGCGGGCTGAGCCGCCAGCACAGCCCGCGCCGCGTGCAGCACATCGCCGACCTGCTGGCGCGCGGTCTGCGCTCCGGCGAATAGCGCGCCGATCTTCGGATGCACACTGTCATTCGCTTTTGCATACCCGTGCGTGCTTAGGGTGTGTCTGCAAACTCCTGGCTGCCCTAACCTCACCCCGGAAACCTGACGGTTTCCTGCCCCTCTCCGATGGAGAGGGGCGGTTGAGCGCAGCGAAACGGGGTGAGGTCGGATCATTTGCAGACACACTCTAAGCCCATCGCGGATGTTGCAGGTATGGCGACACCCCCGTCACATCAGATGCGATGGATGACCCGGAAATAGCCCGACCCTTTGACGGCATTCTTGCCCACGTGCAGCGTCGCGCCCCACAGCAGCCAGGGCAGCACCGCGCTGACGTCGCCCTCCCAGCGCATCCGCCCGACCAGCCCGCTGATCGGGGAGGCGCGCCCGGTGCGTCGGCTGCCGCTGAACGCCTCGACCCACTCCGTCTCGTCCATGCCCACTTTCAGCGCGTCCGCCGCCGCCAGCAGCCGATCCTGCGCGCTCACCCACTCCGAGCGCACGGGCGGGGTATCCCCTTCAGGATATTCAGCGTAGCCCTCGGCGAGGCTTTGGCAGCGTTCCAGCAGGCGCTGCATGAAGATGCGCGGGGTGATGCGGCGCACCAGCTCGTCGCCCGCCGTCAGCCGGGTCGGGGTGAGCAATTCCAGCGTGACCGTCTGGGTGGGCATCTGCGCCGCGACCTGCGCCACCACATCAGCGGTGATTTGCAGCGTCGGACGCCGGACGGTCTGCCCGTCCATGAGCGTGCGCTCGGCATCGAGCAGCGGATGCACCTCGTCGATGGTCATCAGCCTGAAGCCTCCCCGCCCGCGCCCGACGCCGATCCTGCCCATCTTCTGCACCGCACGCGCCACATAGGGCAGGAAATCCTGCGCCTTGCCCACCAGTGAGACGCCGAAGGTGAACTGTTCGCCGCGCTGGAAGCTGTACCTGTCGATCGGCGGTTGCAGCGTGAGCGGACGGGGCGTGTTCTGTCCGCGCCCGGCAGCCGGGTTCTCCGCCGCCAGCAGCCAGCACACCGGGCACGTGGCTTTGTGTTCGGGGGTCAGCGCTTCGGGCGCACCGAACGCCTCAGAGCAGAAGTTGCCCGCCAACGCCTCGTACAACGCCCCGCGCAGCGCCGACCCAGGCTCGTTTTCAAACAGGATGTGTTCCTGCGCCTGCACGCGGAAACGCAGATGCTGCACCGTCACGCCGCGCATGAGCGTCCGCGCGTCACTGCTGTTGGTGTGTGTCATGCGTCCTCACTCCCCATCATCGAATGCGGTTTCCCGATCGCGCTGTGCCCGTGCTGCCTGCCGCGCCGCGTCGATCGCCAAGCCGAATTCCGGATCATACGGCACATCGATGTGATCGGCAATTTCGTTTTCGCTCTGCGTGGCATGGGCGATCCGCCCATAACCGTTGAATTCGTGCCAGAGGGCATAGCTGATGCTGACGAGATACTGACTCGCCTCCAGCCATCCGCGTGCCTCGCGCGCCGTGTAATAGTCATCCAGCAGGTCGATCGGCACGACCTCGACCCCATCGAACATCTGATAGAACCGCCCGCGCAGGTCGTCGTCGGCGCTGACGGCGGGCAGCATCGTGCCCAGCACATCGCGCTCGAACGCCGACGCGCTGCGCTGATACTCTGCCTCCCATGCCGTGAGCAGTTCGCCGGTGTAGATCATGCCGAGCAGCGCGCTCACCTGACCCTCGTCGATGGCGCGTCCGTCGCACTGCTCCCGCAGGACCGCCAGCGCACGCTGCACCAGAGCAGCGTCATACGGCTTGTACGGATCGGCGGCGTCAGCATTGTACGGCAGGGTGAAGACATGCACGGGCAGCAGCGGGCTACCTTCCGCGCGAGCGCGATTGACCCGCCCGAAACGCTGGATCAGCGCCTCCAGCGGCGCGGGATCGCTGTAGAGCGCGTCGAAATCGACATCGAGGCTGACCTCGACGACCTGTGTGGCGACGCACACGAACGGACGGCGCTCACGACGGCGCACCCCAGCCTGTCTGAGCAGCAGCCGTTCCTTCTCCCGCCGATCGCGCGCGGTGAAGCGCCCGTGCAGCAGGATGATCTCCGGCGAGTCGCCGTCGGCGCGCAGCCCCAGCCCATCGCGCAGGGCGATGTACACTGCCTGCGCATCGCCGACGCGGTTCAGGCAGACCAGCACCGCCCGCCCCGCGTCGAGGTCTGCTGAAACGCGCGCGACGATCGACTCGCCCATGCGCCCATCGATCAGATGCACGATGTGGCGCTGGCTGCGCGCGAATTCGTCGGGCGTCGCTTCAATCACCTGCGCGTCCAGCGCCTCGATCAGCGGCTGGCGCAGCATCGGCGGCAGCGTCGCCGTCATGACCAGAAAACGCGCGCCGAAACTGCGCCGCAGCCAGCCCATCAGCACGATGATGAGCGCCAGTCGTCTGGGGTCGTAGGCGTGAATCTCATCGAAGATGAACACCGCATCGGTGTAATCGAGTATCAGCGGCTCATACCCCTTCAGGCTGTAAGCGGCTTTGAGCATCTGATACGGGCTGAACACCTGAATCGGGTAGACGTTCAGGTCGGTGCGGTTACGGATGTACCGTGCCTGCTTCGCGGCGGCGATCGGTTGCGCTTCATCCTGCTCCATCAGGTCATGGTACAGCCTGAGCAGCGATCGGCTGTGGCGGATGGCGATGCCAGGCGCGCCGCGCTGCACCACCTCTGGCGGATAGCCCAGCACCCGCTCGGCGAGGCGGGCATACATGGCGTTCATGCTCGCCTGATAGGGCAGGGTGTAGAACAGTCGGCTGGCGGGGCGCGCCTCGATCTGGCGGGCAGCCCACAGCAGCGCCGCCTCCGTCTTGCCGCTGCCCGTCGGTGCGACCAGGATGAGCGATCCGGGCGCGGTGTCTTCTGCCGCCCGCTGATGATCGCGCCAGGCATAAGCGCCAAGTGCAGCCCGCGCGCGCTCACGGGTGAGCGGCATGTCAGGAAAAGCTTCGACGCCCGCCGAAGCGGTGTGGTCAGCGCTGAGGATCAGCCCACGCAGCAGGATGACCCGGCGCAGCAGCCCATCCTGCCCGCCTTCGAGCAGCATGTGCAGGTCGCGCAGGGCGCTGTGCATGGCACGACCGAGATCGGCGCGCTGCGCGTCTGCCAGCGGGATGAGCGCGGGCGGGTCGGTGAGCGAAAAGCCGAGCTGACGCGCCCAGTCGTGCGCGCATTCGTCGATCCAGCGCCACAGATGGGCGCGCGTGGCGTCGTCGATGTTGCCGGCAAGCTCGAGAATGTGCGCCCGGCGATCTGCCTTTTCCGTTTCATCTCTGAGCGGCGCGCCACCGTATTTGTCGAAGAGCAGCGGCGCGTCTTTGTGGTGGAACGCCACCATGAGCAGCACGGCGTGACGGTCGGCGTGCCCGCGCGGGAACAGCCAGTCGATGAACGCCAGCGACAGCACCTCATGGCGGTGTTTGCGCTCGCGCCAGGCGTGCGGTTCACCGCGCAGCACCGCCTGAAAGCCCGCCGCCGCCTTGCCGAAATCGTGCAGGAACGCCGCCCAGAACGCCTGCTGCGGCAGGCGCTCGTCGTGATAGGCGGTCAGGTGGGGGTGCAGGCGGAGCTGATCTGCCATGCGCGCCAGCACATCCCAGGTGTGACGGGCGAGCGTCTGCCCGCCCATGTCCTGGCTCTTCGCCATCAGGTGGCTCATCCATGCGGGTTCCTGCACGATGCTCCCCTTCAGGCTTCCTCGACGAAACGATGAAACCAGACCGCCCGCTGCGCGCCGCCGCGCCGCGAGTCGGGCGGCGAGTCCGGGTCTACCCACAGCGTCATGCCGGCGTCCTGCTCGAAGCGCAGCGCGTCATCGGGAAGGTCATCATCCCAGTCGTCAGCGGCGGGTCGCTCCTGGGGCCACGCCGCGCGTCGCTGCAGCAGGGCATACTGCCCCCATGCCGGACGGCGGCGCGGGTCGATGTAACGCGGCATGGTGACGGCGATGGTCGGCTCGCGCAGGCGCGGAGCCATGTAGAGCGGCAGCAGGGTATGCTCGAAGTAGCCCCGTTCGCGCCGTTCCAGCGTCACCACCTCGACGCAGGTGTAGGTCATCAAATCCTGCGACCGACCCAGCACGACCGGGTAGCGCGGCTGACGGAACGCCGCCTCCAGGCTCAGGTCGGTCAGGTAGAGCGTGAGGACGGGGTTGTAGAGGAGTTCGCGGTTGAACGGGAAGGGCTGCACCAGGTCATCGAAATGCAGGTGTTCCTGAAAATCGACGAACCTGCCGCTGTGCGTGAAATGGTAGGCGAAATCGGTCGAAGCCGGGGGGATGTACTCCCCCACAGCGCTGCAAATGTGCCCGTAGAGTGTCGCGGGCGGCGGCATCTCAAACGTGGGTTGGAAACCCTGAGCGAAATGCGGATAGCGGAACGAAGTGACCGTCCCCGCCATCTGCACGCGCAGGACTCGCAGCAGGGGCACGGCATCCATGCTCAGCGATCCCACACGCCAGCGTTGTTCGCCAGCCAGTCCGCCGCCAGCGCGAACGCATCGCGCGGGGTGGTCAGATACATCTCGACGCCCTCGACAGCCAGCCCTTCCGCTTTGGCGCGCTCATCCGGCAGGAAACCGTGCTTCCAGCCGATGAAGACGGGCGAGAGCAGATCGTCCGCCGCGTCGGAAACGGCGTTGACGAACACATCGTCGCTGAAGCGCGGCGTGCCATTCTTCTCGGTGAACAGGTAGTTGAACGGGTGATTGCCCCCGCGCGTGAAGGCGACCACGCATACCGCCGGAGAGACATCGGTGTAGTGCAGAGTCTGCTTCGCTCCGCCCTGAAGCTGACCGAGCGCCAGCAGCAGCGAACGCACCCGGCGGATGCGCTCATCCTGCGGCAGGCGGTAGGCGAACTCTTCGGGCAGATGCTCCAGCCCATACTGCTGCGCCAGCCCCACGCGCACCGCGTCGAGGTTCTGGAACCCGGTGCGGCGGCGATAGAAGAATTTGCCCGCCATGCCCAGGTCGATCGAGAACAAGCCGTGCAGCACCGCGCGGTAGAACTGATGCTCATACGGGGCGGGATCGCCTTCCTGCCGCGCCATGACGCCGAAATCGGTGGTGATCTCCACCGGGGCGATCGAGACGAAGGTGCTGACGCGCATCGGCGCGGCGCGGGTGACCGGTTTGGGATTGCCTTTGGCATCCTCTTCCATCGGCGTCAGGGCAGCGAACGCCGCATCCTCCTTGTTCGCCTTCTTCGATTTGGACGGGGCGCGCATGTAACCGAGCAGGTCGTCATCCCAGTAGGCGATCGGGTTGGCATCGGTATAGGCGACCTTGTCCTCCCGGTAGACCAGTGAGACATTCCATTCCAGATCGGGGCTGGACTCCAGCGTACTGCGAAGCCAGTAGCGGACTGCCTGCGCGCTGACATACGGAAAGGTTTTGCCCCGGTTATCGCGGATGAACTTGACGGAGGAGGTGTTATCGGTGCGCGCGTTGGGGATCGCCTCGCCGGAGTTGTTCAGGGCGGCGGCGGGCGCATCGATCAGCATCATCCCGGTGATGAAGGTCATGAGGTTCTCTCGCTTTCAGATAAGTTCGACAGGATAGAAGATAGCGTTCAGACGGCTTCCGCCGTGTCCTCTTCAATGACGGCGCTCTGCACCAGTTCGGTCTGATTGTTGCGGTGCAGCGTCTCGATGATGCGGATGAGCAGCAGGTCGCGTGCCAACTGCCAGTCCGTCCGCAGCGTTTCCTGCTCGGTGGTGGCGAAAAACGCCAGCACGTACTCATCCAGCCCGAACAGCGGCGGCGAAGCTTCCTTGTCCGCCCTGAGCAGGATGAGGCGGAAATCCTGCTCCCGCCGCGCGTTGAACAGATTCCTGAACAGGCGGCTGTCCACATGCTGAATGTAGTCCGCCGCGCGGTCGGCGATCGCGCGGATCGCCTCAATGCGTTCCTTGTCCATGTCCATCACCTCCATGAGAAACAGTTCGACCAGAGTCCAGTTGACGAGATCGATCTCGCCGATCAGCGAGTAGGTGTAGCGCGGGTCATCTTTGGCTTCACCGCGCGGCTTGCCTGGGATGGGATCGCGCAGCAGGTAGCGCCTGAGGAAGCCGTAGGCATTGTCCGGCAGGGTGAACAGGTCTTCGTAGAAGTAGTTACGCTGGGTATAGGTGCGGACGCCGTCTTCATTCTCTTCCCCGGTATTCAGGCGTTCTGCGCGGCGCACCACCCGTCCCCACGCATCGGGCACGTTGCGCTGCGCCCGGCGGATGAAGCGCAGCACCGGGGAAGTCAGATGGTCGATCTCGACTTCGGATTTCTGCGCGCTGCTGGTGAACAGGTAGGCGGTCAACCCATACGACGAGCGGTTGAGCGCATACGCGCCCGCCTCGGTCACATCGCGCAGCAGGTGGGTGCGCGCGAATTTGTAATTGGGGCGTTTGTTCAAGCCCTGCATCTGAAAATCGCGCCGGTTGCGCGCCAGATTGCGCCCGGCGAAATAGAGGATCGCCTGCGGATCGAAGCTGTGTACCACCCACATCTTCCCTTTCGACGCCAGCCCGCCCAGCGGCATCGCCAGCATCGCCAGCAGACACCACCCGGAGATGGGCAGCCGCGGCACGCCCTCCGGCACGAAGTTGATGTTCTTCTCGTCGGTGATCAGCGGGATGTACACGCGCGAAACCCGCACGACCGCCGGGTCACCGCTGAAGGCGCACACTTCGCCCGGCGAAGCCGGCTGTTCCCGCTGCGAGCGCGCGCCCGGACGCCACAGCATCAGCGCCTCCCTGAGAATCTCCCGCCGTTTGTCGTCGAACTCCGGCTTGAGCTGATTGGGGTTGGCGAATTTCGCATTGCCGAACACGGTGAAGCCGAGAAAAGCGGACATCGACGGGGCGATGTAGAGCCGCAGCATCTCATCCGCGAACGCCTGCACCGCTTCCTCCGTCAGGCGGGCGGGATCGTCCACCCCTGCCGCCGCGCACAGCGTCGCCACCCCCACGTCGATGAAAGGGTGACCGATGAAGCGAAATGGCAACTGCATCATGGTACGCTCCTTTTCTTCTCTGCTGTTCATCTGCTCATCCCTCCTCATACCGCGCGGCTGCATGGCGCAGGCTGTCGGCGATCTCCCGGCGCAGCGATTCCGGCGCAAGCACTTCGACCTCGTGCCCCCATCCCCGTATCCACGACACCAGTTCGAGCGTCCCGGCGATCCGCACCGACCACAAGAGGCTGCCATCCGGCTGTTCGCGCAGTTCCTGAGAGGGATGCCACAGCGTCTCGCGCACGCGCGCTGCGACGCCCGCGTCGAAGCGCAGCACCACCTCGGTCAGGTCGCTGCCATACCACACCCCCCAGGCGTGCCGGAGCAGATCGTCCGGCTGGATCGTCTCGTCCGGCTCGAAGGTGCGCGCGGTCAGGCGCACCTGACGGATGCGGTCGAGTTTGAACGTCCGCAGTTCGCCGCGCGTGTGGCTCCAGCCGATGATGTACACGCCGTGACTCAGCACCGCCGGCTCGAACAGATACGGGTCGAACTCATGGGTTTCGACCTGGTTCTGCCGCCCTTTCTGATAATCGATCTGCACCCGCACCCGCTCATACCACGCCTGCAACAGCCGGTTCCACACCTCCGTTTGCGATGGGCTGGTGCTGCGCTCATCGCCGAACACCGCCGCTGCCTCGCCCAGGTTCTGGCGCAGCGAGGTGTGGCGCAGCGCGATGGCGATCTTCTGGATGGCGGTGGCGAAAAATGTCGGCGCGAGCGAGGTCTGGCGGATGAAGCGGCGCAGAGCGATATAAATGGTCAGCGCTTCTGCGTCGGACAAGGTCACATTGCGCGTGTAGCTCGTCCGGTCGATGCTGTAGCGCCCGTCCTCATGCTGCATCAGCATCAGGCGTGTCTCGATCTCGTTCAGGTCACGGTGGATGGTGCTGCGATCGACCCCCAGCGCCCGCGCCAGCTCTGAAGGGGTCAAGCCACCTGGCGTGTTCAGCAGCCGCAGCTCGATGTCTTCCTGGCGCTGGCGCTTGTTCCCGGCATGTCCGCTCACGGTCTCTCTCACTTCTCCCGATGCTGTTGGGGCACAGTATAACGCCGTTCTGCCCGCTGACACCATCATAGATCGGGGGTGTTGCAGGTGCTGCAACACTTCACCCCCTATCCACAATCTCCTACCCGTCGTGCTACACTTATCCTCTGTCATGCGCTCACGCCACATGAGGTTGACTCACCATGTCCGACAATCATCAGACGTACACCATCGAAATCGCCGGGGTCACCCGCCACCTGCGCCTGTTCGAGATCAAGCCCGGCGTGCGGATCGCCATCCTGAATATCCTGGGCGATACCGAGCTGGTCGAGGCGGCGAGCCGCGCCCTCGCCGAAAAGCTGAGCGGGCGCGGCATCGAGGTGCTGGTCACGCCGGAGGCGAAAGCCATCCCGATCGCCCACGCGCTGGCGGTCGTCATGCACCTGCCTTACGTTGTGCTGCGCAAGAGCTACAAGCCCTACATGGGCGATGCGCTGGCTTCGGAGACGCTCAGCATCACCACCGGGCAGCCGCAAACGCTCTATCTGGACGAGAAAGACCGCGAGCTGATCGCCGGGAAGCGCGTCGCCCTGATCGATGACGTGATCTCGACCGGCAGCACCTTGCAGGGGCTGCGCCTGATCGTCGGCAAGGCGGGTGGGCAGATCGCCGCCGAAGCCGCCATCCTCACCGAGGGCGACCGCGCTGCATGGAGCGACATCATCGCGCTGGGGCATCTGCCCGTGTGGATCGACTGACCTGAGTGCCGGGTGAAAAAATCAGCGCCCACACTTCTGCCAGCGTAACCCACGCGCTCACACAGGGTTATGGTTGTTATGATGAACCTGCGAAAACGCTTCCGCCACCTTAAAGGGCTGAAAAACCTCAGCGACTCCGAACTGGTCGATCTCGCCCGCCAGGGCGACAAAGACGCTTTCGGCGCGCTGTACGAGCGGTATGTGGAGAAGATCTACAACTACATCTACTACCGCACCAGCAGCCACCACGACGCCGAAGACCTGACGGCGCGCGTCTTCTTCCGCGCCATGTCGCATATCGAGACGTACACCGAGCGTGGTGTGCCATTTCAGGCATGGCTGTACCGCATCGCGCACAATCTCGTCGCCAACTGGCATCGGGATCGGGGTCGGCGCAAAGTCATCCCGCTGGACGAGTACATCACCGCCAGCCTGAAGACCGATGCGCCGGAGAAGAAGGCGGAAGAAGAGGAGGAGCTGGCAGCCCTGCGCGCCGCCATCCGCCGCCTGCCCGAAGAACGTCAGCAGCTTCTGGTGCTGAAATTCGTCGAGCGGCTGTCCAACGCCGAAATCGGCGTGATCATGGATCGCACCGAAGGCGCAGTCAAATCGCTCTATCACCGCACGCTGCTGTCGCTGCGCGACATG
>CAZTLS010000036.1:0-36831 GCA_964614405.1 uncultured Pleurocapsa sp. | reverse complement strand
GGCGATCGCGCCGTGACCATCTACCACCTGGCGACCGGGCAGCCCGAAGTGCGTTCTATCCCCGCTCTGCGAGCGAATGTGACCTCCGCGACGCCGTTTGCCTTCACTGCGCGTGATGCGGCGATCATCGTCGGCAATGCGCGCTACGATGCGCGGACGGGCGAGCCGCTGATCGAGCAGGTGGATGAAGCGCAGCGCTTCGAGGCGTATTTCTTCAGCCATGACAGCCGCCACATCATCACAATGACGGGGAATATATGGCGTGTGTGGGATGTGGACACTGGTGCGCTGCTGCGTACCGAGACCATCCACATCGGCGCGGATGCGTTTTTCAACCGCTTCTCGGCGGATGGATCGCGCCTGCTGCTGAATGTGAACCGCGAAAACCGTCCAGGCTTCAGGGTGTACGATATCGCCGCTGACGTTCGCCGCACCATCATGTTCGAATCGCTGCCGGGCATGAATTACAGCAGCTATACCCCAAATGCCGACTGGACGGCTTTCGCCGTGCGTTACAACGCAATCCCGCCGATCGCTGATGCGCCGAATGGCGCGATCGCCATCTATACCCTCGATGGCGCGCCGCCTCTCGTCATCGCCGGGGCGGACCTGCCGCCTGAAGCGAGAGACATCTTCTGGCTGGATGAACACACCCTCGCGGTTACTGGACGGGACATCCCGGCAGTTGATCGGGTGTTCGGCGCAGACTACGCGCCATCGGGTGCGCCTGCCTGCCTGCTGGAGCGTTTCCCGGAGTCGGCGTATGCCTGGGCTGTCGTGTGGGAAAACCTGGCGTATTACCGCGATGGCAGCACACTTGCGAGGTTGAGCGTGGAGGCGTGCGCTGCAATCGATCCGGAAGCGGTCATTCGGCTGCTCACGCCGACTCCGGAAGGCACGCCTATTCCTCAGGCGACAGCGGCGATCACCCGTATTGCGGGTGTGCCATCCTGCCTGACGGAGAGTTTTCCTGAGCAGGCGGTCGCCTATGCGCGCGAATGGCGCCGGCTGACGGATGGCTTGCCTCAGGATCAGGTCGAACGGCTGACCGATCTGATGTGCGAGGGGCTGCGTGGACGGTTCGCCGGTGGATTCGCGCCCGGTGCGCAGGCGCGCCGCAGCGAAACGATCGCCATGACGATCGATACGCGCACCGGGCGGCGTACTCTGCTGGCGAATTCGCCAACCCTCCCGCTCGATCCAAATGCCGAGGCGCTTGCCTATCTGGAGGGTCTGTATCGCCGTGTGTTCAACAATCAGCGGTCGCTCTCGCAGCCCATCCTCAGCCCGGATCAGCGTTATATTGCGGAAAACCGGGGCGATGTGGTGAATATCTATCGGCTGGAGCCGTCTTACACGACGCTGGCTGCCGAAGCGACGGCGACGGCAGTTGGCACGATCGGGGCACAGCCGCGCGTGATCCGTGTGCAGCCCAGCGCCACCCCAGCGCCGGAACAGATCGGGCTGCCACGACCGACGCTGACGCCAACGATCGTCCCAACGCTCATCCCCCCGATCGCCACTGACTCGGTGAGCCTGCCGTCAAGCGATCAGGTGACGGAACTGTGCCCGCACGCCCAGCCGATCGACTGGGAAGATCGCCCATCTGATTTTGCACCGACAGGTCGGCTGCTGGGCGCAGTGCAGGGGGTGCAAATTCCGGCAGTGCTGAACCCTGCGACCCGTTCGCTGACTCTTGACGAGACGATCCCACCGTGCATGTTCGGTGCGCCCTGCTCATACAGCCTCGATCGCGAGTGGATCATCGATCAGCGGTCAGGGATACAGGTGATGCGCCCGGATGGACGAGATGCGGTGACACTGTTCACCCCGGCGGACATGCCCAATATTGAGGATGTGCGCTGGGTGAACCGGGATCAGCTTCTCATTCAGCGCCGCATATACGTTGAGGGTCAGCGTAACCCCGTGCTGCTCAACCAGATTTACTATCCACGCGATGGGCGGCTGAGCATTCTGCAGGAACCCCGCCCGCCTCTGGGGAATGTCAACGGGCTGCCCACCAGCGTGGTCAGCGTCAGCCCGATCAGCGGTGATTTTGTCGTCCTGGCTGTGGCGCGCCCGCGCCCGGATGGGGAGGGTGTGCGCTACTATCTGGTGGACGGTTACGGTGGAAGGATGAACGTGCTGTTTGAAACTGAGCCGCGCGAGTCGGCATCGTTCACCTGGCATCCGTATGAGGCATACCTGAGTATTGCACACAGCGCGTACCCGAATCGGCGTTGGCGTTACTATCCGCGTGCCGAGTTTTATCTGCTGGATGAGCCGATCCGACCAGGTGAATTTTCACGTGATGGGCGTCTGCTGCTCAGCGCGTTTGAACTTCCCCGCGAAGAGCGCCAGATGCGCGAAGAACGCGGCGAGCCTGTGCCCACCCTCCGCCTGATCAGTGATTTTCCAGGCGAGACGCGGCTGTACTGCCTGCCATCGATGTGGGCGAATGTGCCCGGCGCATCACGGGTGTGGTCACCCGACGGGCGGTATCTGGCGCTGCGCGTGCCTCAGCCGAACGCGCCGACTGACCAGAATCGCAGTTACTTCACCGTGTACATCCTCGATACCGAAACGGGCGTGGTGGTCGATATGCGCGCGAACATGACCCTGCTGACGGACTGGGTGGCGGAAGGAGGCGGATCATGAAGCGGCATGTCGTGCTTCTGCTGCTGTGCGTGCTGTGTGCGGCGGCGGTGTTTGCTCAGGAGCCGGGAGAGGTCGCTGACTCGTCCGTCTCTCCCTGGGGAGTGTATGTCACCACGCAGGATGCGGTCTCTTTCCGCGTGGGACCGGGCACGAATTTCGCACGCACGGCGGTTGTCCCGCCCGTTACGACGCTGCCCGCCGTCGGTCGGTCGCCGCGCGGCAACTGGATACAGGTGACCTATAACGGCGAACGCGGCTGGCTGGCGGCGCGCTATCTGGTGTGGAGCGGTAACCTGACGCTGCTGCCCGTCTCGACGATGGATGAGCAGGTGGCGATCGTGCGCACCGGGGCGATCGGCTTTGTGCCCGCCGATACCCCGCTGTTCGACTCGACTTTTCGGCTGGTGCGCCGCACTACCGCCGGGCAGCGCGTCGAGCTGATCGGTCGGCTGGGCAGAGGGGTGTATATCTGGATACAGGTCGATTACAACGGGACGCCCTACTGGGTGCGGTCGTGGGAGATCGACTATGACGTGGAATACGTGTACACACTCGATGCTGCCTACCTGATCCCCTATACCAGGCTGGCGCGCGGGCTGAACGCTGACATCGAGCGCGCCGGCACACGGCTGCAAAATATCGAGCGCATCTGGTTCAGCCTGCGGGCGGGTGAATCAGTGACCTGCCAGCAGATTCCCCCGGCACGCCGCGAGACGCAGGACAGCGGTGTGCGTCAGGAGCCGATCTTCCTGCCCGTCATCGCCGCGCTGGATGAGGCAGTGCTGGAGATCAACCGGGCGATCGGCGTTTACAACGACGCCTGCGCGCGCCCGGCGGATGCCGCATTTCTGACCGAGGTGGAAGTGATCAGCGCGCTGATCACGCTGGCTGAAGCGCGGCGCAGCCTGGTGCTGGCGGACTCGCTGGCAGCGGCGTTGTTCAATCGTGACCCGATCGTCGCAGCAGCGCGGGGTGGGCGCTGAACAGAAGTGGCTACGATGGTATCTGTGCCTGTCTCATTCATTCACTACGAAAGGCTGAACCGATCATGAAGCGCTTCATCGTGGGTTTGACTATCGGGCTGGTGCTGCTCACCGGTATCTCCGGCGTGATCGCACAGCAGGATGACCCCCCGCGCGCCACGCCGCTGGTGTGCGACGCCTTCGCCGGGCGACCGACCGCCGACCGCGTGAACTATTACCTGGGTGAGGGGATCGCCTTCTACTATGCCGGGCAGTTCCGCCGCGCCGAAGACAGCCTGAGCTGCATCGTCGAGCAGATCGACCCGCGCAGCACAGCGGCGTTCACCGCACGCGGGCAGGTGTACATGGCGCAGCGCGATTTCGTCGAGGCGGCTGAAGATTTCGGCAGCGCCATCAATCTCGATCGCACCCTCGCCGGGGCGTTCAACAATCGCGGCGTGGCGCTGGCGTCGCGCAGGCTGACGGAGCGCGCCCTTGAAGATTTCAACGCGGCGGTGAGCGCCGATGCTGCCCTGCTGGAGGCGCGCATCAACCGGGCGATCCTCAACGCCAGCAATGGGCAGTTCACCACCGCCGTCACCGAACTGGAAGCGGTCATCACGGCAGCAGGGCTGGAGGCGGCGCTGACCGATCTGCGCCGTCCTAACCGCCCGGCGAATGCCCCGCTGCCGGAATACAATCCCGTCTACGCGCAGGCGTATGTCATCCTGGGCATCGTGCAGTCGAATTACGCGCGTGCCACCTTCCAGAACTATCTCGACCTGACGGCGCGCCGCAATGTGCCGCCGGATACGCGCATCCAGAGCGCGGCGGGTGCGCTTCAGGCGCGCGCTAACTTCGACCTCAACCTGAGCGACGGTAGCTACTACCTGACCATCGACTTCATCGCTGCCAGCCGGAGGTGATCATGATCCGCAATGGCTGGATGAAGGCGATGGCAGTGCTGGTTGGCTGCGCGCTGCTGGCGGGGACTGCTTTCGGGCAGACCCCCACGCCCGACCCATGCGCGCCGGATGCGACGGAGGCGTATTTCGTGGGCGCGGGCAATGCATCACTGGCACTGCGCGATTACAGCACGGCGGAGACGCGCTACACCTGTGCCCTGCTGCGCGATGGGGCGTCGGTCGATGCGCTGGCGCGGCGCGGATACGTCCGCTCGGTGCTGGGCAATGATGCCGGGGCGCTGGCGGATTTCGCGGCGGCGCTGGCGCTCGATGAGCGGCGCGTCGAGGTCTACATCAACCGGGGCGTGCTGTATCTGCGACAGGGCAACTTCGCGCTGGCGATGGGTGATCTCGATCTGGCGCTGACGCTGGAGCCTGGCAATGCCCGCGCGCTGCACAACCGCGCCATCGCCCACGCCGCAGAAGGGGCGTTCACACGCGCGCTGGCGGACATCGATGCTGCGCTCGCCATCACCCCGGATGACCCGGCGCTGCACGCCGCCAAAGGCGCGATCTATCTGGGGCTGGCGAACACCAGCTATGCCCGTTTCCGATCGCTGGCGGGAGACAGTGCGCCTTTCTTTGGCGGCTCGCCTACCAACGTCTATCTGGCGCTGGAGCGCAACCTGACGACCGGCAGCTTTGGCGAATGGCTGGGCTTTCTGCGCCCGGCGCGGGAGGAGTCGTGATGCGCCCTGCACTCATTGCGCTCTTGTGTCTGTTCGCCTTGTCAGGCAGCATTCATGCTCAGGATAGAGGGGCGCTGCGCCTGGCAGATCAGGATTTCGTGCTGGAGGCGGAGGCGTATCCTTTCTTTCGCAGTTCGGAATGGGCGGGGGACGCCGGCCGCGGTGTCATGGAGTCGGTCGCCTGGCAGACGTTCCGCACCCCGCTGATCTACACGGACGGCGCGGTCGAGGTCCGCGCGGCGCGAATGCTCACGCTGCGTCTGCGCGCCGACTATCAGTGGGCGGACGGTTCGCCGCTGACCGCGTATGATGTGCTGTACAGCTTTCTCATGCGACGGTTTGCCTTCACCGAATATCTCTCGCCAGGCGGGATGATCGTCAACCGCGATCGCCCTGTCGATTACGCCGCCGTCCTCGACGATCGCACCTTCGTCCTGTTCACCTCAGGCGGAGAGGATGATGACGATCAGGCGCTGGCGAATTTCCCGATCGTATCGGTCGAGGTGGTCGATCCGGCATTCGCTGAGGTGATGCGCGATGGCTTCGCCGGGCTGACCTCTGATCAGCCGCAGGCGCTGTTTGAAGCGGCAGTCAAAGTATACAGATACCAGATCGTCCCACCTGATCTGTATGATGACGGACTGCTGGGGCAGACGACTCGCTTCCGCTTTGCCGACTCCGGTGGCGCGCCGGAAACGCGGCTGGTCGTCGGCGATCTGCCGATCACCGTCGCGGTTACCGACAGCAGTGACCCAGGCGCGCGTGTCGAGGATTTTCTCGCCGGGCGTTTTGATGTGCTGGTCAACCCCCCGTTTGCTCACCGTGCCGATCTGCATCGGCTGGCGGATACCCGCCTCGTCGAACCAGTCGGGCGGACGTGGTATGGGCTGACGCTCAACCTTTTCGACCCTGACACCCGTCTGCGCGAAGAGGGTGAGCCGCTGCCGCCCAGCCCGTTCCTGAGCGATGCTCGCGTGCGTCAGGCGATCGCGCTGGCGATCGATGTGCAGGCGCTGGGCGAAGCGGCGACCAGCGGGCAGTATCTGCCGTTTGGCGCAGTGCGCGACTGGCGCGAACTGGCGCAAGCCGATCGGCGTGGTGACCCGTCCCCTGCACCCGCCCCTTACGATCCGCTGGCAGCGCGTGACCTGCTGGAAGAGGCGGGATGGAAGGACTGGGATCGGGATGGGGTGCGCGAATGCCGGGGCTGTGGCACGGCGACCGATGGCGCGCGGCTGCGGATGCTGCTGCTGTATGAGCAGTTCAATGACCTGCTGCCCGAACAGCGCATCATGGCACGCCTGCTCAGCGAGCAGCTTCGGCGGGTGGGCATCGAAGTCTCGCCGTTCGGTTCGGACATGTTCGAGATCGAGGCGGAGGTGAGTAATGCACGGCACAGCCTGGCACTGCTGCGCTTCACCGAACGTGACCCAATCGCTTTCAATGTCGCCCGCGCCTTTCCGCAGGCGGATACGTTCATCTACCTGTTCGCCGAGCGCGATCTGTATGCTGCGCGCACCTGGGTGACGGGCTTCGACCCGCTGCCTGGCGATCCGTTCTGGAACATCGACACATGGAGGCTGGCACGATGAAGCGCGTGACGATCGCCCTGCTGTGTCTGCTGCTGATCGCGGGCGGGGCAGCGGCGCAGACCGATCCGCCCATGACCGATGAACCTTACCGCTTTCGCGCGGTCATGCTCTTCGAGAGCGCCTTCATCCGCGCTGCGCCCACCACCAGCGCGGAGGCTGTCGCCTCGATCTTTCAGGACAACATCGTCGAGGTGGTCGGGCGCAACATCGACGGGTCGTGGTATGAGGTGCGCCGACCTGGGCGCGCGGGTAATCTGGGCTGGCTGCTGGCGATGTTCCTGGACATCGACGACGGCGCGCCGGAACTGCTGCCGCTGACCGACCGCACGACCGGGCTGGTCGGCGATTTCACGGCGGTCGGCGATGGCGCGGCGGCATTCGCCATCGACAATCTGGTGCTGCGCGACTCGCCGTTCGTGGCGGAAGGGCGGCAGATCGGGCGCATCCCAGCGCGATCGGTCGTGCCGGTCATCTATCGCAACTGGACGCGCACCTGGCTGCTGGTCAACTATCAGGGGACGCTGGGCTGGGTGGCGCTCTTCAACACCCGCCCGTCACCGTCGGCGCTGCGTGTGCCGGTTGCGCCTGGGCTGCCGCGCGAAGCGGAGATCGCCTTCGAGCAGATTCCGCCGGAAGAACAGCGGGCGCAGGTGGCGCGGCTGCGCGCCTACCTGAACGCCACCGTCGAGGTCTCGCGCGGGCTGGAACATGTGTGGGGGCAGGTGTATCAGCGTGAGGTGATGCCGTGCGAAGCGCCGCCGTTCGTGCGCGCCTACCCGTATACGCCAGCGGATTCGCGCGCGTTCCCGGAACTGGGGCGGTATCTGCCCAGGCTGGAGTCGATCGGCGGGCTGGTCAACGCATCCATCGAACCGCTCACGCGCTGCGGGGTGTTCGACCGCCCGGTGGTACGGCGCGCACGGGACAGCGCCACCAACGCTCGCCTGAGCGCTGAGGCGACGCTGGACGCCCTGCGGACGGTCGAGTCGCGCATTCGGGGGTAATGCGAAGATAGGGAAAGACAGGGGTGACCCAGAGATAAGTCACCCCTGAAGATACGTCAGCGCAGTTCAGTGCGGATGAGCGCGCCGAAGATGTAATCGTAGGTGCTGAGCGCCACCAGCTCATTCAGCCAGCGGTAGGGGGGGATGGGGTGTTCTGCCGGAATGGTGGCGGTCACCGTCTCGACGGCGCGCCCGCGCTGGAAGAAGGTGACGATCTCGCGCGCGCTGGTCTCGCAGGCAGTCGTCTCGCGGTTCAGGACAGGGAATGGCGCACCCTCGACCGTCTCGGCGGTGAAGCCATCATCGGTGTACTGGGCGGTGTACCAGCCGTCCGCCAGCGCTGCGGCAGCAGCGGCAGGCGACTCGAAGCGGTCGAGCGTGAAACCGATCGCCATATACGGCACGCGGTCGAGGGCGCAGCCGGCATTGGCGACGGCGTGCTGTACGCGCAGGCTGTGTCCGTTGGCGCTGAAGACAGCTTCCGCGCCCGCGCGCGCTGCTTCGGGCAGGCGGGCAAGCGTCTCGGCGCTGTCAAACACGCCCGTCAGATCGCTGTTCACGCTCAGGGGTTCGGGCACGCTGGCGGTCAGTTCATTGATCAGGTCGGTGTACTCTTCAGCGGTGGCGGATGCCGGGGCAGTATAGCTCGTCTGCACAGTGCTGGGGTCGGTGACGATCAGCACGGTGAAGAGCGCTTCGCCAGGCGTAGTAGCGGTGGAGGGGTCGCGCAGGTCGATGGCGGTGACGTTCTCCTGCCCTTCCAGCACTTCGCCGAAGATGGTGTGGCGGAAATCGAGGTGTGGGGTGGGGACGGTGGTGATGAAGAACTGGCTGCCATTCGTGCCCGCGCCGGCGTTCGCCATCGCCAGCCAGCCCGGACGGTCGAAATTGAGGAAGCCGACGAACTCGTCCTGGAACTGATAGCCAGGACCGCCCGCGCCGCTGGCGGTGGGGTCGCCACCCTGCGCCATGAAGTCGGCGATGACGCGGTGGAACGTCGTGTTGTTGTAGAAGCCCTGCTGCGCGAGGAAGACGAAGCTGTTGACAGTGACCGGAGCAAAATCCTCGAACAGGTCGATGTAGATCGCGCCTGCCCCGGTGCAGAAGATGGCGCGGTAATCGACGCCAGGTTCAAGCACCTGTTCCGGCGCGGCGAAATCGCGCGTTTCCGGGTTGAAGGCGGGCAGCGCCGCATCGCACAGTGCCTGCGGGGTGGCGGCATCCTGTCCCAGGACGGGCAGGGCGAAAGTGAACACCCCCACACACAGCGCGATCAGACGAAACAGACGGTTCAGTTTCACAGTGAACTCCTCATAAAATGTGACCGGGCGACGCGCCAGTCATCGGATGGCGTCCTCATTGTAATCGCTGATTGGCGATGCGCCTACGTTCAGGACAGGCGGATCGCCAGCAGACCATAGGGCGGCAGTTCCGGCACGGGCAGATAATCGGCAAATCTGCCCATCTCGTTCAGGATGGGTTGCGCGACCGTCTCCGCGCCATAGTGCGCCTCAGCCCGATCGCGCCCCGCCAGGTTGCCGCGAAAGCTAAGCGCGTAATTGCTCACCGGGCTGGCGGACAGATTGATGACGATGAGCGTGCTTTCACCCGCCGGGTTGGTGTGCAGGAAGGCGTATACCGCGCGCGATGCGGAACGGACTTCGGCGATCGTCCCGCCCGCCAGCCCCAGATCGCGGCGCAGGCGGATCAGGTCGCGGTAGGTGGAGAGCAGCGACGCCGGGTCATCCGTCTGGACGGCGACGTTGGCGGTCGCTGTGCCGGACTGGAGCGGCTGCCAGGGGCGGTGTGTGCTGAAGCCCGCTGTGCGCGGATCATCCGTCCACTGCATCGGGGTACGCAGCCGTTCATCCGGCTTGACGCCGACCATGCCGATCTCCTCCCCGTAGTAGATGAATGGCACGCCTGGGCTGGTGAGCAGCAGGTGTGCCGCCGCGCGCGCCGCTGCCGGGTCACGCAGTACAGAGGCGACCCGGTTCTGGTCATGATTGCTCAGGAAGGCGGCGAAACCGGCATCGCGGTATTCGGTCACGGCACGCTGTTGCAGGCTGGCGACGGCGGCGGCGCGCCCGCCGGACGCGCTCTCCAGCATCGCCGAGGCGAGATCGAACTCGAACGCCAGATCGACCGCCCCGGCGCGGATGTAGGGGGTGATGGCATAGGTCGTACTCCAGATTTCGCCCAGCACGAGCGCATCGGGGCGGATGGCTTTGATGGCATCGCGGAAGGCGGTCATCCAGGCGATCGTGGCAGGGGTGTTTTCCTGATTCTGTCCCTCTTCGATGATGTGCTTGACGGCATCGAGGCGGAAGCCGTCCACGCCGCGTTCGAGCCAGAAACGGGCGATGTCGATCATCTCCGCTGTGACGCGCGGGTTTTCATGGTTGAAGTCGGGCATTCCACCCCAGAAGAGGGCGTAGTAGAAGCGCCCGTTCGCCGGATGCCACACCTGCTGATTGTCCGGTCCGCGCCAGCCTGGGTCGGCGTCACGCCAGATGTACCAGTCGGCAAATTCCGGGTCGCCGCGCCGCGATGCCTGAAACCAGGGATGCTGGGTCGAGCTGTGGTTGATGACGAGATCGATGATGATGTGGATGCCGCGCGCGTGCGCTTCGGCGAGCAGGCGGTCGAAATCCTCCAGCGTGCCGTAATCGGGGTGGATGGCGCGGTAATCGGACACGTCATAGCCGTGATAACTGGGGGAGGGCATGATCGGCATGAGCCAGATGGCGTCGATGCCGAGGTCGGTGGCGGTGGTGGGGTCGCCGTCATTCAGGTAGTCCAGCCTGTCAGTGATGCCGTTCAGGTCGCCGATGCCGTCACCGTCGCTGTCGTAAAAGCTGCGGACGAAAATCGCGTAGAAGACCGCATCGCGCCACCATTCGGGCGCGTCCTGAGCGTGACTCGGTGAGAGCGGGATCAGCAGGGTGAGCAGGATGAGCAGGGAAAACAGAGGGCGCATCGGGATTTTTCCTCGAATAAGAATTTGCTTAGTGGATAGCTTATTTACCGGGCGTCACGCGATAATTATAGCGGAAAGTCCACAATGTGAGTTTTCAAGGACGCATGATGGCGCATTTCGATGTGATTGTGGTGGGCGGTCGCCCGGCGGGTGCGACTCTGGCGGCGCGGCTGGGTTTGGCGGGGTTGCGCGTGCTGATCGTGGAGCGGGCGCACATGCCGGCGCTGCCTGGGGCGTCGTGCCCGATCATCTACGCCCCGACGATGGACATGCTCGACGAGATCGGCGCGGATGAGGGCGCATACGCGCGCGGGACGCCGAAGATTCGGCGCATGGTCAATGAGTCTGTCGGGCTGGAGGCGGCGATCCGCATCCCGATGGTCAACGGGCGCGATTACGCCTACGCCATCGACCGCGCCCGTTTCGACTACGCGCTGTGGGAGACGGCGGCGGCGCTGCCGTGCGTGGATGCGCGGCTCGGCGCTTCGCTGATCGACCTGCTCTGGGACGGCGGTCGGGTGAGCGGCGCGCTCGTTCGCAATGCTGACGGGTCGCAGGAGCGGATCAGTGCGGATGTGGTCGTCGGTGCGGACGGGCGCTTCAGCACGGTGGCGCGCAAGGTGGGCGCACCGGAACGCGATGAGCATGACGAGTTCCCGGCGTCGATCTACTACGCCTACTGGAAGCACGTTGCGCCGTATGACGATCAGGGTGCGGCGGCGGTGGCGGGCGGACCTGGCTATGGCTACGGCTATCTGGTGATGGACAGCGCCGATGATACGGCGGTGGTGGCATTTGAGGGGCAGGCAGCGCTGCTCGACCCACCTGCCGGAGAGACGGAGACGTTTTACCGCGACCTGATCGCGCAGAACCCGAACGTGGCGCGTCGGCTGGAACACGCCGAGATGATCACCACAGTGCGCGGGATGAAATCGATCGGCAATCTGTACCGTGAACCCGGCGGCGCGGGCTGGGCGCTGGTGGGCGATGCGTATCACCAGAAAGACCCGATCGACGGGCAGGGGATTTACGATGCGGTGCTGACGGCGAAGCTGCTGGCGGAGCAGATCATTGCGTGGAAACGGGGTGAGGTCTTGTGGGCGGAGGCGCTCACGGCGTATGATCAGCGTGCGCGGCGCGAAACCTACCCGATGTATATGTCTACCATCGAACGTTCGCGTGCCAGCCTGTATGCCCGCACCCCGGAGTGGCTGAAGACGCCGCTGCGCTGGATGCTGCAGGACCCGCTGATGCAGGAGCAGATGGGCTTGATGCTGACGCGACAGGTGCGCGCCAGCGACGTGCAGGTGCTGCCCAGGATGCTGGGCGCGGTGGCACGTGGTCCGCTGCGCGATTTGAGCCGCTTACTCGAACGGATGGCACAGACATAATGACCGATTTTGAGCATGTTCACGCGGGGCAGCCGATCCTCGGCGCGGGCAAACCCCTTGATGAGGCACACGCCGCTGCGATCCTGATTCATGGGCGCGGGGCAGGGGCATACGACATTCTGGGGTTGTCGAATGATCTCAGCCACCCGGATTACGTCTATCTTGCGCCACAGGCAAAGGACAATGTGTGGTATCCGCAGCGTTTCATCGTGCCGATCGCGCTCAATGAACCGTATCTGTCGTCAGCGCTCAGGGTGATCGATGAGCTGCGCGATGTGATCAATGATGCGGGCGTGCCGGACTCGCGTATCATGCTCATCGGTTTTTCGCAGGGGGCGTGCCTGGCGCTGGAGTATGCAGCGCGTGCCGGGCTACGCCTCGGTGGAGTGGCTGGGTTGAGCG
This sequence comes from uncultured Pleurocapsa sp., assembly GCA_964614405.1. GTDB lineage: Bacteria > Chloroflexota > Anaerolineae > Aggregatilineales > Phototrophicaceae > Flexifilum. Next base: position 24,188 of record CAZTLS010000036.1, on the reverse strand, counting down.
GCGGGCTGATCGGCGATGTGATCGACACCCGGCGCTACAAGCCGCTCGATGGCACGCCCATCTTTCTGGGGTGCAGCGATGTCGATTTTCACATCCCGCTGACGCGCGTGGAAGAGTCCACTCAGGTGATGATGGAGCTGGGTGGGGCAGTGACCAAACGCATCTACCCGCGCATGGGACACCTGATCAACGAGGACGAGATCGAGTTTGTGCGCGGGATGATGGAGGTGGCTGCGGGCTGACGCGCGGAGTCAGCCCGCACGCACCGCACCCCACAGCAGGTCGTAAAACGCCAGCGCCGTCCGCTCGATCAGCCATTCCGGTTCGGCGGCGCGGGCGATCTCTGCATAAGGCATCACCAGCCCGGTCCATCCACCGACATTCCAGAACGCCCCTTCCGGCGGCTTGCCATGCTCGAACCCCTCTGGGTAAGGATGGGCATAGGCGTACAGATACGGGTGGGGATATTGCCCCGCTGTGAAGGGCGCGAAACCGAAATTGAGGTGCGCGCTTCCCTCATCCATCGCGGCGTTCCCAGGCGCGAAGATCAGCATCGAAACATCAAAGTGATGCGGAAACACCCGCATGGCGGAAAAGCGCCCGGCGATGCGCGCCCGGAAACGCGCCAGCCCGGTGAATGCTGCGAACTGCGCTGCGGCGTATCCCGCGCCGATCGCGCTGTCGATCTGCATCGGCGTGGTCAGCGGGGTGTCGAGCGTGGTGGTGTGCGTGTAGCCAAAGCGCTGCATGGTCCTGTTCACCTGCTCCAGCAGGGCGTCGCCGGTCAGCCCGTTCAGGGGCACATGCACCGGGTCATGTGCCGGGTGATGCAGGATGACTGCCCCGGCGCTGTAATCGACCAGCAGAGCGCCGTCGCCTGGCAGCGGCTGGGTATGCAGCCCGAACGGGGTAGGCTGCAAGGGCAGATGCGCGGCGTTGCGCTGGCGAGGCAGCAGCGCCCGCTGTACCCGCCCGACCACCTGTACGGCGTCGTGCAGGCTGTGGATGGTCGTCTCCCAGGTGGGCAGGGCAAGGTCGGTCAGCGGCATGATGTGTGCCTCACGGTATAGGTGAATACTTCAGCGATTATACCCCGGTTTCTGATGTACTTTTTAGAAAAATTGTGCTAAAATGAGAAAGTAAATGACGGTTTGGTCGATGAGGTCACGAGATGAAACCGCATGACATCAAGAAGCTGCAGAAGCGCAGCCGGGGCATGGAGGTGCGCCGGGTAAGCGGGAATACGCTGGTGGTTTTCAGCCGCACCAATCCGCACCTGCTGCATACGGTCACAGTGACGTGGGATAAAGAGCAGGGCGGCATTCGTGCACGCTGCACCTGCCCCTGGGCGCAGCACGGCGGGGCTGCCTGTTCGCATGTGCTGGCGGCGCTCAACCGTATCGCAGCGGAACAGCGGCGCGCGATCAGTTTCTGGCTGAATGCCGAAGATGCGCGCCGCCAGCGTCACCGGGTGCTGACGCTGAAAGCGGGGGATGGCGATGTGTACATCACCAGTCGACCGCTTCCCACGCCAGAAGAGATGGCGTGAGCCTCAGCCGAGTGGTTCGATGGGGTTGGGGCGGTTGGCGACGAAGACTTTCGGTCCGTTCGTCGGGGCTGCCCAGCGGACGGCGTTGGCGATCACGCGGCGGATTTCCGGCTGAAAGTAGATCGGGTGGGTTTCGTGCCCAGGGCTGAAGTAGAAGATTTTGCCCCGTCCGCGATAGAAACAGCAGCCACCACGAAAGACCTCACCCCCCTGAAACCAGTTCACGAACACCAGCGAGTCCGGTTCGGGGATGCCGAACGGTTCGCCGTACATCTCGTGGTGCGGGATGTCGAAATAGTCGGGCAGCCCGTCCGCTATCGGGTGGGCGGGGTTGACGCACCATACCCGCTCACGTTCCCCTGCTTCACGCCATTTCAGGTCACAGGTTGTACCCATCAGCCGCTTGAACACTTTGGCGTAGTGCCCGCTGTGCAGAACGATCAGCCCCATGCCATCCAGCACACGGGCGGCGGTCTTTTCGACGATCGCGTCGTCCACTTCACCATGTGCCATGTGCCCCCACCAGAGCAGCACATCGGTCTGCGCCAGCACATCGTCAGTCAGCCCGTGCTGGGGCTGGTCGAGCGTGGCATAGCGCACGGAGTCGAAGCCGTATTCGCGCAGCCCGTCTCCGATGACGGCGTGGATGCCGTTCGGATAGATCGCCTGCACCTTTTCATGCTGCTGTTCGTGACGGAATTCGTTCCAGATCGTCACCCGAATGTCTCTCATGGGGGTTCACCTCTGCTGTGCGTGAAAACAAACAGGGCGCGCACACAGGCGCGCCCTGCAAGTGTACCACGCCGACGGGGGAAAGGCGGGTCAGTGCCCGCCCAGGTAGACGGCGCGCACCATGTCATTTTTCAGCAGTGCCGAGCCTGTATCGCTGAGGACGATCTCACCCGTTTGCAGCACATAGCCGCGATGGGCGATCTCCAGCGCCAGCAGCGCGTTCTGCTCGACCAGCAGGATGGTCTTGTTCGCCTCTTTGTTGACGCGCACGATGATGTCGAAAATCTGCTCGACCAGCACCGGAGCCAGACCCATCGAAGGCTCGTCGAGGAGCAGCACTTCCGGGTCAGACATGAGCGCGCGACCGATGGCGAGCATCTGCTGTTCACCGCCGGAGAGCGTGCCGCCTTTCTGTTCGAGGCGCTCCTTCAGGCGCGGGAAGAGGGCGTATGCCTGCTCCATACGCTGATGTATGAGCGCGCGGTCGTTGACGTTCCACGCGCCGATCTCCAGATTTTCGCGCACGGTGAGCAGCGGGAAGATGCGCCGACCTTCCGGCACATGCCCGACCCCGCGCGCAGCGACGAGGTGCGATTTCAAGCCGACGATACTCTCTCCGCGCAGGCGGATCGTCCCCTGACGGGCTTTGACCATGCCGCTGATAGTCCGCAGTGTGGTGCTTTTGCCCGCGCCATTCGCGCCGATCAGGGTGACGATCTCGCCCTGATTGACGGTAAGCGACAGCCCCTTGAGCGCGTGAATCTGTCCGTAATAGGTGTGCAGCCCATCGATCTCCAGGACGGGCGCTGGGGTCATGCTGCTCATGACGCTGCCTCCTCCATATCGCCATGCGGGTTGTTCGGGTCGATGCCGCTGGCTGCGCCGCGCCCCAGATACGCCTCGATGACGCGCGGGTTGGCGCGAATCTCAGCGGGCGAGCCATCAGCGATCTTTTCGCCGTAATCCAGCACGCTGATGTGTTCGCTGATGCCCATGACGACGCGCATATCGTGTTCGATCAGCACGACGGTGATCCCGCGTTCATCGCGCACCCGGCGGAAGAGGTGCATCGCGTCGGCGCTTTCGTTGGGGTTCATGCCCGCTGTCGGCTCATCGAGCAGCACAAGGCGCGGGTCGCTGGCGAGGGCGCGGGCGATCTCGACGCGGCGCTGATCGCCGTAGGGCAGGTTGCGTGCCAGTTCATCGCTCTTGTCCGTCAGCCCGACGAAATCGAGCAGAGACATGGCTTTGTCATGCACATCGTGTTCCTGACGGGTGAAGCTGGGCAGCCGCAGCAGCGTTTCGGGGAGCGACATGTGCAGGCGGCTGTGCGCGCCCACCATGACATTTTCCAGCACGCTCATCTGTGGGAACAGGCGGATGCTCTGAAAGGTGCGCGCCATGCCAGCAGCATTCACCTGGTCTGGGCGCTTGCCGAGCAGCGATTTGCCCGCGAAATCGATCGACCCGGTGTCGGGCTTGTAGATGCCCGTCAGCAGGTTGAAGAAGGTGGTTTTGCCCGCCCCGTTGGGTCCGATGATGGCGCTGATGCTGCCTTCCTCGATGCTCAGACTGACGCTGCGTACTGCGCGGATGCCGCCGAACGACTTGCTCAGATTTTTCACTTCAAGCAGCATGACGTCAATCTCCTGAAGTGGCGGGCAGGCTGAGCGTGGCGCTGGGCTTGGCGGGTGTGGAATCAACAGGATCGGCATCGGGTTTGTCGCGCCCGCGCGTTCCGCCCCGCGATTCGGGCAGCAGCCCCTTCGGTCGGAAGAGCATCATCAGCACCAGCAGCAGCCCGAACACCAGCCGCTCATATTTGGCGGGTTCAAGCTGGGTGGGCCAGTTGCGGATCGGGTATTCGATGAGCGGCACGACCCAGTTGATGTTTCGCAGGGCGTTGAGCTGCAGCGACAGGTTCTTGAGTACCTGCAATTGCAGCAGCGTGACGATGACTGCGCCCAGCAGCACGCCGCGAATGCTGCCCAGCCCGCCGACGATGACCATCGCCAGGATGGAGATCGAGTTGAGCAGGCTGAACGAGTCCGGGCTGACGAAGCTCTGCTTGGCTCCGTACAGCACACCGATTGCCCCGGCGAACGATGCGCCGGTGGCGAACGCCAGCAGCTTCATCCGCACCAGTGGCACGCCCATCGCAATGGCGGCGACTTCGTCTTCGCGGATGGCATTCCATGCACGACCGATGACCGAGTTGCGCAGGCGTGACGCCACCAGCAGGATCAGCCCCAGCATGGCGATGGCGATGAAGTAGAACAGGATTTGCTGGGCGACGGGCTGGACGTTGCCGGCAATCGTGAAGCCAAATGTGTTGGCGACCCCGGCGACGAACTGCGCCGCTTCTGGTCCGACTGCTGGTTTGCCAACGTTGAGCAAGCCCTGGCTGCCGTTGGTGAAGTTGGTGGGCGAGTCGGCATTGCGCGCCAGAATGCGGATCAGTTCACCGAAGCCGAGCGTGACGATCGCCAGATAGTCTCCACGCAGGCGCAGCACGGGCAGCCCGATCAGGATACCGACGATGGAGGCGGCGATGATGGCGATCGGCAGGAAGATGAAGAAGCCGATCGCCTGAAATTCCGGTGGGATCGTCCACCCGTTCTGGGTGAAGATCGTCGGCGCGGTGGAGGTGAACATCGCCCACAGGTATGCGCCGACCGCGAAGAAGGCGATATAGCCCAGGTCGAGCAGCCCGGCAAAGCCCACCACGATATTCAGCCCCAGCGCCAGCCCGGAGAAGATGCTGATCTGGATCGCCAGTTCGAGATAGGTGCTGTCGTAGATGCCGATCAGCGGCATGGCGATCATGACGGTGAACAGGATGAGCGAGACTTTCATCCGCCGATCCATGTTCGAGCGCAGGACGACGATCGGAGACAGCACGAACGCCGGGAAGACGATCATGCTGTAGAGCGGGAAGAGTACGTCGGAGCGATTAAGCGAGACCAGCAGCAAGATCACAACGATCACGTAGACCAGTGCGATGCCTCCGCTGACGAAGGGGTTTCTCAGCAGCCCTGCCAGCCCGCCCTCACCGGATTGCCCTGTTGCAGGAGTGGAAGTATTGATCGCCATGATGTCAGACTTTCTCGTCCACACGTTCGCCCAGAATACCGTTGGGGCGGAAGATGAGGATCAGGATCAATACGGAAAATGCGAAGATGTCGGTATAGCGCTGCCCCAGTGCCGGGAAGTAAACCAGTGTGCCGTTCAGGAACGTCTCGACCAAGCCGAGCGTCAGCCCACCGAGCAGCGCGCCCGTCACATTGCCGATGCCGCCCAGCACCGCCGCTGTGAACGCCTTGATGCCTGGGATGAAGCCAACATACGGCGTCACTGTGCCCGCGTTCAGCCCAAACAGCGCTCCGGCTGCGCCACCAAATGCCCCGCCGATGAAGAAGGTGATCGCCACCATACGGTTGACGTTGATGCCCATCAACCCGGCGGTCGCCTGATCCTGCGAGACGGCGCGGATGCCCCGCCCGACTTTCGTGCCGTTGACAAAGTAGTTCAGCAGAACCAGCATGATCACTGACGCCACGACGATGATGATCACCGTAACGCGCACATTGACGAAATTGGACGAACTCTCGATCTCCGTCAGCGTGCGTTCGCCGATCATCACGGTCTCGAAGCGTTCGCCATTCACCCCCTGAAAATCGCGTGGGCGTACATTGGCGCCGCCGATCGAGACGCCGCCGATGGTGATGGTCGAGTAAGTTGTGCCGCGCACCACCCATTCCTGAATTTCCACACCGTCGGCGGTGATCGTCTCGTAGGTCGTGCCGCCGATGTTGGAACCACCGATCATCGCCCCGCCGAAGGTGACGGAGACCGGGTTTTTCAGGTAATCGAGCTGCTGGGTGGGGTAAGTGAGGTTGAAGTCATTCCGGGTGAGGGCGACCAGCGCGCGCACCCCGTCGATCAGGAAGAAAGACAGCCCGATCGCCGTGATCAGCGGGACGAGGCGGGGCGCACCGCGCAGCGGGCGATAGGCGACCCGTTCGATGGTCACTGCCAGCGATCCGCTGACGAGCATCGCCAGAATAATGGTGAGCGGGATGAGGATGAAGGGGTTCCACTCCCCGATGCGGCTGTTGGTGGCGATCTGATCCATCACCTCGAAGCCGACCACCGAACCCACCATGAAGATTTCACTGTGGGCGAAATTGATGAATTTGAGTACGCCGTAGACCAGCGTGTATCCGAGCGCGACCATCGCGTAGACGAAGCCGATGCCTACGCCGTTGATGATCATGCCTGGAAGCTGGCGGTTGAGCTGTTCCATAAGAAAGATATTCGGGCGTGGCTCTGGCACGATCAGGGCGATGCCATACACAATCACGGTGAGCAGCAGCGAAGCCCCGCCGATGAAGACAAATATCTGCCCAATCGGAAAAATGAGGAAGCGGTATATCCAGCTTGTGCGAATCGCGCTGAGGGCGGATGCCCGGCTGGGGGGAGGCGGTGGTTCCAGTGCGCCCGCCTGCGGGCGCGGTGTGAGGGAGTCCGTCGTCATGATGTCCTCGGCAGGTCGGTCTGAGCAAAATATATCGGGGCGATGCGTCTTCTTTCAACGCGCACCGCCCCGATCAGAGCATTCAGCCGGGTGGCTTAGTTGCTCATCGCCGCCGCCATCAGCGGCGAGGGAATCGCCTGCGTGGACAGCACTTCATTGTTGTTCCAGTCCGCCGCGTTCGGCGAAACGACCTGGAGGATGTAGTAGTTCGCCAGTTCCGGGTCGCCATTGTCGTCGAACGAAACCGTGCCCGTGAGACCTTCAAAGTTCTCGGTGGCGCGGACAGCTTCGGCAACCTGAGCGCGGGTGGGCATCGCACCATCGTTGGCTTCGATGGCAGCAGCCAGTGCCTGGAGGACGATAGCGGTCGCATCATATGCCTGCGCGCCGAAGGGCTGCACGCCCTCGCCAAAGGTTTCCTGGTAATCCGCGGCGAACTGAGCAGCCGCTTCGTACAGGGTCACCGGGGCAGCGACGGAGGTGTAGTACGTGCCGACGCCCGCATCGCCCGCCAGTTCAGCGAATTCGGACGAGTCGAAGCCGTCCGGTCCGACGAAGAAGCCGTCGAAGCCCGCCGAGCGCGCCTGGCTGATGAAGATACCGGTCTGCGAGTAGATGCCGCCGAAGTAGATCAGGTCGGGGTCGAGGGCGAGGATCGGGTTGATGATGCCGTCGAAGTTCGAGGCTTCTTCCGTGCCTTCAAAGCCCAGCACCGTCAGACCCTGCGCTTCAGCTTCGATGCGGAAGAATTCAGCGACGCCCTGCCCGTAGGCGGTGGTGTCGTGCAGGATGTAGACCGAGCTGACGCCTTCCAGCGTGGCAGCGAACGCCGCACCCGCTGCGCCCTGCGTGTCGTCACGACCGCAGATGCGGTTGACGGTTGGGTAGCCGCGATCGGTGATGTTGACGTTGGTGTTCGCCGGGGAGACCATCACGAGGTCATTGGCGTTGTACACTTCCGAAGAGGGCAGCGCGACACCGCTGTTCAGGTGACCGATCACAGCGAGGATCGCCGCGTCGTTGACGATGTTCTGCGCGTTGGCAACGCCGACATCCGGGTTCGCCTGGTCATCGAACGGGACGAATTCGACCGTGTAGCCCAGCTCGTTGAGCGGACCCTGAAGCTGGGTGACCGCCAGCTCGACCGAGTTGCGGATGCTGATGCCCAGCACCGACTGCGGACCGGACAGCGGACTCTGCGAGGCGATACGAATGACCGTCATGTTCTGCGCCGAAGCCACCGCGCCGAGGCTCAGCACGAGGGCGACAACCAGAACCATCAGCAACAACTTCTTGTTCCGCATGGTACAAACAACTCCCTGGTAACGGATAGCGAAGAAACGCCTGTTAAAAAAAGATGATGCACATCAGACGCGACGCACATCACGATCTGGATACAAGTATAACGAGTTGCGCCGAACTTACAATAATCGCGGATGAGAAAATTCGGAACAGGTCAAGTACCATTTGGTGGGGGGGTGACCATCAGGTCGATGTGTGCCGGGGAGCAGCGAGTCCCCGGCACACGGCTAATCTGCTTTACTGCGCGTACTGATCGAGCGAGACGAACACGACCGTCGTGCGTGCGGGCACGGTGATCGTGCCGGTCGCCGGGTCGAACGTCGCGCCGTCGTAGACCGGATCGCCGGACTGCGCCAGGTGCATATGCAGCCCCAGCGGGAAATTGACCAGCGTCTCATGGCTGAAGCTGACCGCTTCCGGCGCGGCGTTGAACAGCACCCAAAGCGACGAATACGTCGGGTCGATGCTCTCGCCCACCATGTCGTTCAGCTCCATGACGATCAGTCCCGGAGTCTGGTCGGGACCGGTATTGTGGAAGCGCACGACCTGGGCGATCTGTTCGGCAGTCCGCAGGCGGAAGAGGGGTGAACTCATGCGGATACGCAGCATCCGCTCGAAATGGTCGATCGAGGCGCGGATTTGCGCTTCGCTCGGCGCGAGGTCAGGGTTCGCCAGCAGCGGCTGCCAGATGCCCCAGTTGTCCCGGTTCTTGTCAGCAATCGGCAAGCCGCGTCCCCAGCCGTTGTCCTGATACGTCCAGTCGATGTGGTTGAACCAGTCACCGCTGTTATAGCTGTCCTTGTCGCCCGATTTGGAGCGCAGCATCTCCTGCCCGGCGTGGATGAAGGGCACGCCCTGGCTGAACAGCACGATGTCGATGCCGAGGTTGTGCATCCGAATGCGATCGGCAAGGGGCAGGTCGGCGGGCGCTTTGGTCTGGATCACATCGAAGAAGGTCTCATTGTCGTGCGCCTCGACGTAGACGATGTGTTCCTGCGGGTCGAGGGTGTAGCCCGCTGGTGCGCCGTTATAGTCGATCTGCGCGCCCGTGACCTGCTCACCCGATGCGCTGGTGAAGGTGTAATCGCGCAGATTGCCCGCCAGCGCCACGCGAATCTGATCCTGGAAGCGCAGCAGACGTTCGCGGTCTGCCTCCGGCGTACTGGTACTCAGTCCGTTGGGATCGACGACCAGCCCGGTGGCGAAACCCTGCTCCTGCAAGCCGCCGAACGGATTGCCGCCGCGTACCGCATCGCGGACACGGTCGTTGAATGTGCCGATGCCCGTGCCTGCCATATTGATCTGTGTCGCGTTGACGCCGCGCGCGTTATCCGCCACTTCGCCAAAGTTCCAGCCTTCGCCGTAGACATAGATTTGCGTGCCGTCCACGCCGTCCGCCTCGACGGTCAGCGAGTCGAGCAGGGCGCGCACGTTCTCCATGTTCGCCCGCATGTGATGCCCCATCAGGTCGAAACGGAAGCCATCGACCTTGTACTGGGTCGCCCACGTGCGGAGCGAGTCCAGCATCAGGCGTTCCATCATGGCGTGTTCGGTGGCGGTGTTCGGGCAGCAGGTCGAGGTCTCGACGCGCCCTGTGAGGCTGAGGCGGTGATAGTAGCCGGGCACGATGCGATCCAGCACCGAGCGTTCGTTCTGCCCGGCAGCGTTGGTGTGGTTGTAGACGACATCCATGACGACACGCAGCCCGGCGGCATTGAGCGCCTGCACCATCTGGCGGAATTCGCGCACGCGCGCTGCCCCATCCGGGTCGGTGCTGTAGCTGCCTTCCGGCGCGGTGTAGTGGAAGGGATCGTAGCCCCAGTTGAAGCCGTCACGGTCGCGCAGTGCATCGACGAGCGCCTGCTGATCCGGGCTGTCCGGCGGCAGGGCTGCCAGTGCCGCGCGGCTGAGTGTGGTCTGTGCGGCACGGTTTTCGTTGATCGTGGCGATGTCGAACACGGGCAGCAGATGCACATGCGTCAGCCCGGCTTCGGACAGTCGGGTGAGGTGCTGCATTCCGGCGGAGTCGGGGTGGGTGAAGGCGAGGAACGTGCCGCGATGTGCGGCGGGCACGCTGGCATCGTAGATGCTGAAATCGCGCACATGCAGTTCGTACAGCACGATGTCTTCCGGCGCATCGAGCGGCGGCTTGGCGGTCTCGGACCAGCCGGCGGGCTGCGTCTCCGGGTCGTTCAGATCGATGATGTGCGAACGGGCGCTGTTCATGCTCAGGCTGAACGAGTACGGGTCGGTGACGAAATTGGTCTCGACACGCCCGGTCGTCGGCGCATAGACCGTGACTTCGTACAGGTAGAATTTGCCATACCAGTCCGGTTCACCCCAGTACTGCCACACGCCAGAGCCGTCTTCGTGCGACATCTCCTGCACCTGCCACGCTTCCGGGCTGGTGCTGGTCTCGTAGACGTGTACCCGCACCGACTGCGCCGTCGGAGCCCACAGATTGAACAGCGGGGCGCGCTGCTCGTTGAAGATGATGCCCAGCGGCGCATCAGTGGCGTACAGGTCATCCAGCACGCCCGCGATCTGCACGCTGGTGGCATCCTGCACGATGCCCTGGTTGTACAGGCTGATCAGCGCAAGCTGACCACGCAGCATTTCGGGCACACGCGCCAGATCATCGGGCTGTACCTTGAGCGCGGTGTAATCGCGCAGATGCGGGAAACGGGCGATGAGCGCTGCGCCGATGCCCGCGCGGTCGGCACGGAGGGTGATGTAGTTTTCGCTGCCGCTGATGCCGCTGTCGTCCAGCGTCAGCCCGCCTTCGGCGCTGGAGTAGAGGCGGTATTCCGCGCCGGGGATGCGCGAGATCGCCCAGGCGATGGTATCCGCCGTCAGCCAGTGCGCCTGCGCCAGGGTCAGATTGCCCGCTTTCGGCGGCACTCTGCCGCCCACGATGATCGTCATGGTGTTATTGTTGGTGGTGTCAAAGCGAAACTCCACGAGCTGTCCGTCGGACTCGACCACGAACGGGATGTTCGCCCCGTCACGCGCGCCGCCATCGCCCCAGTTGAGCGACCAGCTTTCGTTGGCGGCGACTTTCGCCTCATATGCCCCGGCGGGGATGAGCGTGGTGCTGAAGACGTACACGCCATCGCCATCCGGGTCCTGCAGCAGGCTGCGGAGGCAGGTGGGCTGCCATGCGCCGGGGCAGCCGATGTGCGTCTGATAGCTGCCGGGCACATTGACGATCAGCGAGTTCACGCTGTCCGTCACCCAGTGCGTGCCGTGATGGTAGATGAAGCGCACCTGCGTATCCTGTTCCAGCACCAGGCGGATGTTCGGTCCATTCTGTTCCGCCCCCGCCCCGTAGTTGACATCCCACGAGCCGTTGAGCGCGACCTTGTACTCATACGATCCGGCGGGCAGCGCGAAGGTGGCAGACCACAGGTCGTCTACCGCGTCATAGGTGAGGGCGGTATTCGGGCAGTCCGGCTGCCAGTCGCCGGGGCAACCCAGCACGCTCTGGATCGTGCCGGGGATGACCACCAGCGATGGCTGATCCGCCTGTGCTGCTGCGCTGAACACCGTCAGTGTCAGCAGCAGCAGCAGGGCGATCGATCGAAAAAGGATTTTCATCGTCAATCTTCTCCGTTCGCAAAAAAGTGATTTGGTAGGCGCGTAAGGGCGCACACGCTGCTATATAGCGTATTTGCGGGGTGGGCGCAATCGGCAAAAGCATGGGAGCGCTGCCAGACATGACATGAAAGCGATTTCACAATTCTTTTACTTCGCGTGTTATCCATTCCGGCGTTACAATATCGGTATCGGTCTCATTTTTTGTAACCCAGCATGATACTAAGGTGATGCCTTCATGACTTCATATACTTTGCCCACCCTGACCACGCCACCGCGCATGGGCGCGGGGGAAGTGCTGCTTGTTGCCAGCGGCGATCTGCGCCAGTCCGCCAATCAGGTGTGCTGGGCAGCGCAGGAAGCGATGGAAGCGCAGGTGACCGCTGCCTTTGCCGCCGAAGGGGTGACCGTGCGCCGCGCCCATCCCTATGATCCGGCACTGGGGCACGGCTTCATCTACAACCAGCGCATGGGCATGGACGTATTCGCGGGCATCGACCCTGACGCACCGCTCATCGTGGCGGAAGCGGTCTGGCAGTACAGCCATCACATCCTGGCGGGGCTGCGCGCGCATCGCGGTCCCATCCTCACCGTCGCCAACTGGAGCGGTCAGTGGCCCGGCTTGGTCGGGATGCTCAACCTCAATGGGTCGCTGACCAAAGCAGGCATCGCCTACAGCACCATCTGGAGCGAGGATTTCAACGACGACTATTTCAGAAATGGCATTCGCCAATGGCTGCGTGAGGGGCACATCGATCATGACACCAGCCATGTCGTGCCCCTCACCCTGTCCGATCTGCCTGCTGATGAGCGCACGCTGGGCGAAGCGCTGGCGGCACAGCTTGCCAGGCACAAAGCCATCCTCGGCGTGTTCGATGAAGGCTGCATGGGCATGTACAATGCCATCATCGATGACGAGCTGATCAATCCCGCCGGGTTGTACAAAGAGCGCCTCAGCCAGTCGGCGCTGGTGGCGGCGATGCGTCTGGTGACGGACGCGGAGGCGGACTCTGCCCGCGCCTGGCTGGATGCGCGCGGGATGACCTTCGTCACCGGCACGAACCCGGAAACTGATCTCACCGATGACCAGATTCGCGATCAGCTCAGGATGTATATCGCCGCTGTCCGCATCGCGCACGAGTTCGGCTGCGACGCGATCGGCATTCAGTATCAGCAGGGATTGAAAGATATGGCTCCCGCCAGCGATCTGGTCGAGGGGCTGCTGAACAATGTCGAGCGTCCTCCTGTGTATCATGCTGAGACAGGTGAGGAACTCTATGCCGGGCGTGCCCTGCCGCATTTCAATGAGGTGGACGAGTGCGCCGGGGTAGATGGACTGGTCACGGCGCGGGTGTGGACGGCGATGGGCTTCGACCCCGCCAATACGCTGCACGATCTGCGCTATGGTGAGCATTACACGGGTGAGGGTGTGGATGATTACGTCTGGGTGTTTCTGATCTCCGGCGCTGCGCCCGCCTCGCACTTTATCGGTGGCTATGCCGGCGCGTCGAGCGAGCGGCAGCCGCCGATGTACTTCCGGCTGGGCGGCGGGACGCTCAAGGGGATCAGTAAGCCAGGTGAGATCGTGTGGAGTCGCGTGTTCGTGCAGGGTGGGGCGCTGCACGCCGACCTCGGTCGGGCTACGGTCGTCGAACTTCCCCGTGAAGAGACGGAACGCCGCTGGCGCATGACCACACCGCAGTGGCCCATCATGCACGCCGTGCTGCACGGCGTCACGCGCGATCAGATGATGGCGCGCCACAAAGCCAATCACATTCAGGTCGCCTATGCGCCGTCTGCCGAAGCTGCTGACCGTGCGCTGGCTGCCAAAGCCGCGATGTTCATGGCGATGGGCATTCAGGTCAATCTGTGCGGCGTGACAGTGAAAGGGTGACAGGGAGATGAGCTATCCGCCGCGTATTGTCATGGTGGGCAGTTCCAATATTGATCTGATCGCTTATGCGCCGCATCTGCCCATGCCAGGTGAAACGCTGCACGGATCGCGTTTTGAGATGGGTTTCGGCGGCAAGGGGGCGAATCAGGCGGTCATGGCGGCGAAACTCGGCGCGTCGGTCACCGTGATCACGCGGCTGGGACGGGATGTATACGGCGAGATGACGCTGAAGAATTATCGCGAGCTGGGCATCGACACGGCGACGGTGCTGCTCGACGAGGAGCGCGCTTCCGGCGTGGCGCTGATTGCGGTGGATGAAGCGACCGGACAAAATCATATTGTCATCGTTGGTGGGGCGAACGACTCGCTTTCGCCGGATGATGTGCAGCGCTTCAGCGAACCGATCCGCGCGGCGGATGCGCTGATGTGCCAGTTGGAAACGCCGATCCCCGCTACGCAGGCTGCATTTGCGATCGCGCGCGAAGCGGGCGTGATGACGATCCTCAATCCTGCGCCCGCTGCCCCTCTGCCTGCCGATCTGGTGGCGCTGACGGACTGGCTGATCCCGAATGAAGTGGAAGCGGCGATGCTCACCGGGCAGACGATCGTTGAGGACGACGCAGCAGCGGATGCTGCGCGGGCATTGCAGGCACAGGGAGCGCGCGGGGTGATCATCACGCTGGGGGCGCGCGGGGCGCTGCTGCTCACCCCGGATGGGGTGGTCACGTCCGTACCAACGCAGCCCGTCAGAGCAGTGGATACAACGGGTGCGGGTGATGCGTTCGTGGGCGCATTCACCACGCTGCTGGCATCCGGGTTCAGCCCGGTTGAGAGTGTGCGCCGGGCGTGCGGGATTGCCGCGCTCAGCGTACAGAAACCTGGCACACAAAAGTCTTTTCCGACACGCGCCGAAGCCATCACCCTGCTGACCTGAACGAGGTTTGACCATGCTGCTCTCCACCAGCGTTATCCTGCTGCTGTTCATCACGATCCTCATCCTCACGCTGCTGATGGGCAGCCTGTGGACGCGGCGTTCAGAAACCGGGGCAGCAGGACAGACGATGCTTCTGCTGCTAGCGTCGCTCACCTGGTGGGCGCTGATGTATCTGCTGGAGATCATCGTCGATGATCCGACGCTGAAGCTGCTGGTGTGGCGGCTGAAATTCCTCGGCGTGACGGCGATGCCCGTGACATGGCTGCTGCTGGGCTTGCACCTGAGCGGCAACAGCGCCGTTCTGAAGGGCAGCAGAGCGTGGCTGCTGTGGATCATGCCTTTGCTGACCAACATTGTCCTGTGGACGAACGGGACAAATGGCATGATGTTCGAGAATGTCCGCCTTGAACCGCTCTTCGATGGCTATCAGATTATCGACAATGAACCCATGAGCTGGTTCTGGCTGCACACCCTCTATTCATATGGGGTGATCGCTGTCGGCACAGGGGTGATGCTGCGCTTCTTTCTGCGCGCGCCCAAAGTCTATCGGGTGCAGCTCATCGCGCTGATCATCGCGCTGATCGTGCCGCTCACCGTCAATGTGGTGATCGTCGTGACCGGGGTCGTATTCGATGCGACGCCGATCGCTTTCAGTGTGACCGGAGTCGTGACGATGTTCGGTGTGCTGCGCTTCCGCCTGCTCTCGCTCACCCCGGCGGCGCGCGATCAGGTCATCGAGAGTATGTCGGATGCGCTGTTCGTGCTGGACGTGCAAAACCGGATTATCGACCTGAATCGGGCGGCGCTGTCTCTGCTCGGCGGTGGGCGCACTCTGCAACAGGTGATGGGGATGTCGCTGATGGATGCGATGCCGCAGTCTGAACAGAATGCACGCATGGCTGAACACTATCGCAGCGCGTCGGATACGCAGGATGAGGTGATGCTCATCCTGAACGGCGAGGATCGCTATTTCGACCTGCGTATTTCTCCGATCCAGACCAACCCCGGCGAAGCGAAGGGGCGTGTGGTGCTGCTGCGCGACATCACCGAGCGCATCCGCGCCAGCGAGCGCATCCGCGCGCAGAATGAAGCGCTGATCGCCACCAACGAACAGCTCGCCGAAGCGCGCCTTCAGGCGGAAAGCGCCAATCGCCTCAAGGATCAGTTTCTCGCCAACATGTCGCATGAACTGCGTACCCCGCTGAATGCCATCATGGGGTACACCGAAATTCTGGTGTTCGGTATGGTAGGCGATCTGAGTTCAGAGCAGAAGCATCATCTGGAGCGCGTGCTGGCGAACGCCGAACAACTGCTGGCACTGATCAATGATGTGCTGGACATCGCCCGCATCGAGGTCGATCAGGTGAGCATCCGCCCACAGCCGTTTGCGGTTCGCCCCTGGCTGGAGGCGCTGGTCGAGCCGTTCAGAAATGGGGCGCAGAAGCGTGATCTCAGCGTCGTGCTGACGGTCGATCCCGCTTTGCCCGACCAGATTGTCGAAGACAACGGGCGGTTGGCGCAGGTGGTGACCAACCTGCTGACCAACGCGCTGAAATTCACTGAGAAGGGAGGCATCACCGTCTCCGCTGCCCGTCACGGCAATGCT
This sequence comes from uncultured Pleurocapsa sp., assembly GCA_964614405.1. Taxonomy (GTDB): domain Bacteria; phylum Chloroflexota; class Anaerolineae; order Aggregatilineales; family Phototrophicaceae; genus Flexifilum. The sequence goes on along the minus strand of CAZTLS010000036.1, from coordinate 8,040 downwards.
CAGTGGGCGCTCAGCGTGCGGGATACTGGTATCGGTATCCCGCAGCACGCGCATGGCTTCATCTTCGAGCCGTTCCGCCAGCTCGATGGCAGCGAACGGCGCAAGTATGGCGGAACCGGGCTGGGTCTGGCGATCGCCCGGCAGCTCACCCAGTTGATGGGCGGGGAGATTATGCTGGAGAGCGAGCCGGGTGCGGGCAGCACCTTTACTATCCTGCTGCCGCTGCACCCTCATCTCGCCCCTGCTGCACCCTGACGCGCTATGCCCGCGCTGACGAGACGCCCTGTGCGCGTCCGTAAAGCGCGGTGAGCGCGCCCAGACGGGCACTCAGGGTTGCGGTGAGCATGTCTGGCGTGAAGCGCCACATCCAGTTCCCGGATTGTGTGCTGGGACGGTTCATGCGCGCCCTGCCATCCAGTGCCATGACATCCTGAAGCGGCACGACACAGGTGTGCGCGACCGACGCCAGCGCCAGACGGATCATGTCCCATGACGGCTCGACAGTGCGGTAATCGCGGTCGATATAGCGCAGGAAATGCTCTCGTGCGGCGGGAGTGGCATCGCCGTCTGTGCCGTCGTTGAACCAGCCGACGCTGGTGTTGTTGTCATGTGTGCCGGTGTAGACGATGTAGTTCTCGCTGTAATTGTGGGGCAGATATTTGGACTCGGCAGCGATGCTGTCGTCGCCAAAGGCGAACTGGATGATCTTCATGCCCGGCAAGCCGAGCGTCCGCCGCATTTCATCGACAGGCGGAGTGATGACGCCCAGGTCTTCGGCGATGATCGGCAGCGTGCCAAGCGCCGCCTCGATCGCCCGGAAGAAGGGTACGCCGGGACCGGGAACCCACTCACCCCGTTCAGCGGTGAGGGCGTCACCAGGCACAGACCAGTATGCCTCGAAGCCCCGGAAATGGTCGATGCGGATGAGATCGACCTGCCGCATGACCGCCTCGAAACGCTGAATCCACCACTGATAGCTATCTTTTGCCATGACATCCCAGCGGTAGTGCGGGTTGCCCCACAACTGCCCGGTGGCGGAGAAGGCATCCGGCGGAACCCCGGCGACGGTGATCGGCTTGCCCTGTGGGGTGAGCATGAACTGTTCGGGGTGCGCCCAGACATCGCTGGAGTCGTGTGCGACGAAGATGGGCAGGTCGCCGATGAACTGGATGCCGCGATCGCGGGCATAGGCGCGCAGGGCGTCCCACTGGCGGGCGAACACCCACTGCTCGAAGCGAATCTGATCGATCTCTTTGCCGTGTGCGCGCGCTGCGGCGATCAGCGCGTCGGGCTGGCGCTGTGCCAGATCGGGTTCCCATTCGTGCCAGGGCTTGCCGCCGTGTGCGCCTTTGCACGCCATGAAGAGGGCGAAGTCTTCCAGCCAGTGGGCGTTGGCATCACACCAGGCGCGGAATGCCTCGACCTGAGCGGTCGTGCCGCGCGCGGCAAACCCTTCATAGGCTTTTGCCAGCACATGCGGGCGATAGACGTAAATCCAGCCGTAATCGACATGCGTCTGCGGGAAAGGTGGCAGATCGCGCAGGTCGCCTGGCGTCAGCCAGCCGACTTCCAGCAGGGCATCGAAGCTGATCAGGTTGGGATTACCCGCCATCGCCGAGAGCGCCTGATAGGGCGAGTCGCCATAGCTGGTCGGTCCCAGCGGCAGCACCTGCCACCACGACTGATGCGCGTGATGCAGCCAATCGACGAACTGATAGGCTGCCGCGCCGAGGTCGCCCACGCCATAACGACCGGGCAGGGATGTAGGGTGCAGCAGCACGCCGCTGGTGCGGGGCGTAGACTGGGGAGAGATCGCCATGAGGTTTCCTTCCAACGGATACAGGCGATGAAGAAAAGACATTTCAGCGCTCAAACAATATCATAGTCCCCGCGCGATGTGTTATCCTTCACTTTGAACAGAGTGTACAAACCTGACTGCAAATCAATCTGAAGAAAGCGGCGCATGGATACACTGCGAGGCAATGTCGAACGCATCACCTATACCAACCCGTCCAACGGTTATACCGTGCTGCTCATCCGGGCAGACGCGACGCATTCTGTGCCGAAGGTGAGCGGGATGGTGACGGTGGTGGGCACACTGCCCACGATCAATCTGGGGGAAGACCTGGAATTTACCGGGGTATGGCATGATGACCCACGCTATGGCAGACAGTTCAAAGCCGAAACCTGCACGCCTGCCATGCCCAGCTCGCGCGATGGGTTGATCGCCTATCTGGGCGGCGGGCTGGTCAAAGGGGTGGGCATGAAAACCGCTGAGAAGATCGTCGGCTTTCTCGGCAAAAACGCGCTCGCCACACTCGAAAATAATCCGGCGCGGCTGTATGACGTGCCTGGGCTGAAACGTGAACTGGCACAAAAGCTGATCGAGGCGCTCAGCAGCGGGCAGCAAAGCCGCCGGGCGCTGGTCGCGTTGCAGGATATGGGCATTTCCGGGGTGATGGCGTCGCGCATCATCAAGGAGTTAGGTCCCGATGCGCCGAGTATCGTGCGCGAAAACCCGTACACACTGGCGGATGAGGTGTATGGCTATGGCTTCACCCGTGCCGATGCGGTGGCGCGCAAACTGGGCGTGGATGGCAGCGACCCCAACCGGATTCGCGCCGGGCTGCGCTACACGCTCAATCAGGCGGCGTTCGATGGGCATGTCTACCTGCCGCGCACAGAGCTGATCCAAAAGGCGGGCGAGGCATTGCAGGTGGAAAACCCGACGCTGATCGAGTCGCTGATCGCGCAGGAGGTGTTTCACGAACGCCTGATGCTGGAAGGCGATGCGGACTCGCCTGATGCCGCCATTTATACGCCTGAATATTATGAAGCGGAGACGCACGCCACCGATGCGCTGGAGCGGATGGCGCAGGCGGGCTCGCTCATTCGCGTTCCGGCGCGCAAGGCGCTGGAGTCTGGGTTGTTCGAGACGATCGCCAGCCAGCATAACATCGCGCTGTCTGAGCAGCAGCGCGATGCGGCTGCCGCTGCGCTGCTGAACAAGGTCAGCATCCTCACGGGTGGTCCTGGTACTGGCAAAACGACCACGCTCAGGACGGTCATCCATGCGCTGGAGGCGATCGAAGTCCCGTTTGCCCTGGCAAGCCCGACCGGGCGCGCCGCCAAACGCCTTGGAGAGGCGACCGGGCGTCCCGCTATGACCATCCACCGCCTGCTCGGTTTCATGCCGAACACGGGCGAATTCATGTATGACGAGAGCAATCCGCTTGAGATCGCCATGCTGGTGCTGGACGAGACTTCGATGCTGGACATGATGCTGTTCGATGCGGTGCTGCGCGCCCTTAAGCCAGAGACACATCTGCTGCTGGTGGGCGATGTCGATCAGCTTCCCAGCGTGGGCGCGGGCAATGTGCTGCGCGACATGATCGCCAGCGGCGCGGCGCATGTCACGCGGTTGAAGACGATCTTTCGTCAGGGGTCGGGCAGCCGCATCGTCTCGAACGCTCACCTGATCAATGCCGGGGAAGAGCCGGTGCTGGACAACAGCATCGCTGACACCGACTTCTATTTCTTCAATGCCGATGATCCCGATATGGCGGGCGACCTGATCGTCGATATTGTCGTCAGCAGGCTGCCGGGCAAATTCGGCATTGACCCGCTGCATGATGTGCAGGTGATCGCGCCGATGTATCGCGGCGCGGCAGGAGTCGATGCGCTCAACAGCAAGCTTCAGGCGATGCTCAACCCCGCCAACGGTCAGCCGGAGTATCGCGGCGGCGGGCGCGTGCTGCGCGAGCGGGATAAGGTGATGCAGACGAAGAACAATTATGAGCTGGAGGTGTTCAACGGCGATATCGGTTACATCACCGAGATCGATCGCGAATACGGGGTCGCCGTTGAGATGGACACGGGTGAGGTGCAGTATGAGCTGCATCATGTCGATCAGCTCATCCACGCCTACTGCATCAGCACGCACCGCAGCCAGGGGTCGGAGTACCCGGTCGTGGTGATGCCCGTGCTGACCAGCCAGTACGTCATGCTTCAGCGCAACCTGCTCTACACCGCTATCACCCGCGCGCGAAGGATGGTGGTGCTGGTGGGCAGCCGCAAAGCGATCGCCATCGCCGTGAGCAACGCCAAAGTGAGCGAGCGCTACACCGCACTGCACAAGCGCCTGCAAGCCAGAGCGCGCGGCGACCGATCGTCAGAATTCTGATCGAACGGTACAATCTGATCCATCGGCATGACGCCGATCCCTGTTCGTTTTTTTCAGACTATCTTTTGAGGAACTGTTCACCATGTCCGACGTGACGATCCGTTTTGATTTGCCACAGTCCGCCATTCCTCACACCTGGTACAACGTCCAGCCCGACCTGCCGCGCCCGCTGCCGCCTGTGCTGCACCCAGGCACGAAACAGCCCGTCGGACCCGACGACCTCGCGCCGCTGTTTCCGGTGGCGCTGATCATGCAGGAAGTGAGCCAGGAAGCGGCGATCCCGATCCCGGATGAAGTGCGTGAGATTTACAAGCTGTGGCGTCCTACCCCGCTGATGCGCGCCTATCGGCTGGAGCGCGCCCTCGATACCCCGGCGAAAATTTACTACAAGTATGAAGGCGTTTCGCCCAGCGGCAGTCACAAGCTGAACACTGCCGCGCCTCAGGCATACTACAACAAGCAGGAAGGTGTACATGGGCTGACGACTGAGACGGGCGCGGGGCAGTGGGGCACGGCGCTTTCGCAGGCGTGCAGCTTCTTCGGCTTGGAATGCGTGGTCTACATGGTCAAGGTCAGCTATCAGCAGAAGCCGTATCGCCGCGTGATGATGCAGACTTTCGGCGCGACGGTGTATGCCAGCCCGTCGGAGAATACCAACGCCGGGCGGAATATCCTTGCCGCCCACCCGGACAGCACCGGGTCGCTGGGGATCGCCATCAGCGAAGCGGTGGAAGCCGCTGCGACCAGCGGCGGGAAATACAAATACGCTCTCGGTTCCGTCCTCAACCATGTGCTGATGCACCAGACGGTGATCGGTCAGGAAGCGATCAGACAGCTCGAACTGGCGGACGCCTACCCGGATGTGATCATCGGCTGTACGGGCGGGGGGAGCAACTTCGCCGGGATCGCGCTGCCGTTCGTGCATGAGAAGCTGAAGAAAGGGCGCGATGTGCGCATCGTCGCCGTCGAACCCGCTGCCTGTCCCAGTCTGACGCGCGGCGTGTATGCCTATGACTTCGGCGATACGGCGGGCATGGCTCCGATGGTCAGGATGCACACGCTGGGCGCGCAGTTCGTGCCGCCGCCGATGCACGCGGGCGGCTTGCGCTATCACGGTATGGCGAGCATCGTGAGCGAGCTGTACGACCAGGGGATCATCGAAGCCGTCGCCGTGCCACAGCTGGAGACGTTTGATGCGGCAGTGCGCTTCGCCAAAGCCGAAGGCATCGTCCCCGCGCCGGAGCCGTCGCACGCCATCGCCGCTGTGATCCGCGAGGCGCTGGCAGCGAAAGAAGCGGGCGAGGCGCGCACGATTTTGTTCAACCTGTGCGGGCATGGGCACTTCGACATGGCAGCATACGAAGCGTATCTGGGTGGTCGGCTGGAGAACTACGAGTACCCGCAGGAAGCGATCGACGAAGCGCTGGCGGCGCTGCCGATCGTCGAAGCATAAAGCACCTGTTGACAGATTAGATAATGTGTTCTAAAATAGAACGTATTATCTGATTTGCACACAAAGGTGAAATCTGGTGCTGGGCACGATGTGGATCGAAATTCCGGTGCGGGACATCGAACGGGCGCGCGCGTTTTACGAGGGGGTGTTCGCGCTTAAGGGGGAAGAGACGCACAACGACGGGGAGCGATTGACTGTGGTGCTGTATTCGGATGAAGAGTACAAGCGTCCTGGCATCTCGCTGAACCAGCACCCGGAGTTTCACCCGTGCGATCGCGGGCTGTATGTGTATTTCGACTGCGGCGCTGACATGAGCGGGCATATGGAGCGCGTGACAGCGCATGGCGGCACGTTGATGACGGGCAAGGTGTCGATGGGGGATGTGGGCAGCTACTGCACCGTCAAAGATACTGAAGGCAATGTGTTCGGGCTGTATGAGATGCCGCAGTAGTGCAGTGGGGCGGGCTGGTCAACTCAGCCCGCCCCGCTGTTTTGTCAGAAGAGCAGAGCGCGCAGGGCGGTGATCAGCCGATCGGCATCTGCCTGATCGTTGTAGCCCTGGATCGAGACGCGCAGATAAACCTCTCCCGCAATCTCATGCACCGGCACTTCGATGCGCCACGAGTCGTAGAGCGTTTCTTTCAGCGTGTTGGCGCTCATCCCGGCAGGCAGGCTGAGTGGAATGCTGACCATCTGGCTCACCTGTGAGTCAGGGACAGGGCAGGGCAGCCCGGTCATCTGATGGATGACAGCACGGGTCGCCAGCAGCAGGTCGCGGCTGCGGGCGCGCACCGCATCCCAGTCGTGATCACGCAGGAAGGCGATGGCATCGGGCACAGCGAGCAGCGCCGCGGGGTCGCGCGTGCCCTGTTCGTGCTGGCGCGTGGTGAAATCCGCCCCATCATACCACCCCCAGCTGAGGAAGAGTGGACGCATGAGGTGCTGATATTCCGGGCGGACGTACAGGAAGCCCGACCCTTTCGGGGCGCACATCCATTTGTGACAGTTGCCGCCGTAGAAGTCCGCGCCGAGCGCCGTCAGGTCGAGTGCGATCTGCCCCGGCGCGTGCGCCCCGTCGATGACGGTGATGATCCCCGCTTCCCGTGCGCGCGCGCACACTGCCTCAGCAGGCAGGCGCAGCGCGGCGATCGATGAGATGTGGCTCATGAAGATGACGCGGGTGCGCGGGGTGACATGCGCCCACAGCGCCTCCAGACAGGCGTCATCGGTGCAGGGCAGCGGAATCTGCGCCGTGATCACAGTTGCCCTGGCACGCGCCGCCACATCCTCCCAGATGAGTTTGCACGGGTGATACTCGTGATCGGTGATCACGATCTCGTCACCTGGGCGCAGCAGACCGGTGATCGCCCCTGCCGCCATATGCACCGCCGCCGTCGCATTGAAGGCGAACACCACATCGGCGGCTGGGCTGTGCAGATATTCCGCCAGCACATCCCGCGCGTCTGCCAGCAGCCCGGCAGCACGATATTTCATGAACTGAACCGGCTGGCGTTCCAGTTCGCGCTGCCAGTTCTGGTAGGCGTCGAACACCGGGATGGGGCACGCGCCGAACGAGCCGTGATTGAGGAAGGTCACTGACGGGTCGAGCAGAAACTGTGCGCGCAGGCTGGCGGGATCGTTGGCGAGGCGCGCGGGGGCGTTGTAGGTCATGGTCGGTCTCCAGAGGATGAGTGGGGATGTACCCGTTCAGGGCGTGGCGAAACGGCTGAGGCGGAACAGGCTCAGGTCGGGTGCGGCGTCACCATCGAGGACGAGCCGGGCGATGCGTTCCCCCAGCACCGGGGCGAATTTGAAACCATGCCCGGAACAGCACGAAGCGATGACCACGTGCTGCGCCGTCGGATGGGTGTCGATGATGAAATGCTCATCGGGGGTGTTGGTGTACAGGCACACGCGCGACCAGCGGTGAACCGCCGCACCTGGGATGTGCCGTTCGGCGAAGGCGCGCATCGACTCGATCAGCGCCGGGTCAGGCGTGCGATCGGGCGTGTTGGGGTCGATCGGTGCGCCGTTGTGCAGCCCGATCTTGACACCGCTTCCATCCACGCTGGGGATGCCGTACACGATCTGCCCATACTGCGCCTGAAGATGCCCGATCCACACCGGGAACTGCCCAGGCAGGAACGAGTCATCGACCACGCCGCCCGCCCCGGTGAAATAATTCTCCTGCGGGGCGATCGGACGCAGGGGCAGATGTACGCCGAGCGGGGCGATCAGCCCGTTCAGCCATGCGCCGCCGACGATCGCCAGGCGTGCCCCGGTGAAGGTCTCCGGTTCGCCATCGCACTCCGTCGTCACGCTGACCGAGCCGCCATGCACGGTGATGGTGGTGACGCGCGTGCGTTCGCGCTCGGTCGCGCCGTGCGCCGCAGCCAGCCGCACC
>CAZTLS010000035.1:0-38519 GCA_964614405.1 uncultured Pleurocapsa sp. | reverse complement strand
CGGATGAGAGTCAGGTGTAAATGACCGACATCGACAACCGCCTCGAACGCACCGCCGGGGCGCTGCTGCTGGCACGGGGCTGGACAGTGTGCGCCGCTGAGTCCTGCACCGGGGGGCTGCTGCTCAGCCGCCTGACCGACATCCCAGGCAGTTCGCAGTGGGTCGTCGGCGGAGTGATCGCCTATGCTGACCGCATCAAGCGCGATCTGCTGGGCGTGCCGGATGACCTGCTGCACACGCATGGCGCAGTGAGTGACCCGGTCGCACGGGCGATGGTGTACGGGGTGATCGCCCGTTTCCAGACCGATGTGGCGATCAGCATCACCGGCATCGCCGGTCCTGGTGGCGCAACCCCCGGCAAACCCGTCGGGCTGACCTATATCGGGCTGCTCATGCGCGGCGGCGAACCGGAAGTGCGCCGCTTCGTCTGGATGGGCGGACGTGAGGAAAACAAACGCAGCAGCGCAGATGCCGCGCTCAGCTGGCTCATCGACGTGCTGCGCGGCGCATAAACTTGGATAAACTACACAAACGATTAAGTCGTGTTTTTGGAATCGATGTGTATAATTATCACTAGTTTCATCCTGAAGCAGGATGTGGCTTACTTACATGCAGGTGTTACGCACCACAACTCACTGCACAACCTCATTATCCCCCTAACAGGAGTAAGTTTCCCAATGTCCAAACGTAGAAGTCTTTTTGCGGTACTGGTCATGCTGTTCGTGCTGGTGATGGTGCTGCCCGCCCAGTCGCAGGAGCAGATCACGCTGCGCTGGCGCACCCGCCCGGACAACCAGGCAGAGATCGATGTCTACACCGCCGCCAGCCAGTCGATCGATGCCGCCTGGGATGAGGTTGCGCTCGTCTACGAGCCGGGTGGCAGCGAAGGTGCGGGGTATCAGGACGTGCTGGTGACCGAGATCGAAGCGGGCACTGCGCCGGACGTTTTCTGGATTCCCGGTACGGACATCGCCCGTTTCGCTCAGGCTGGGCTGATCCTCAACCTGGCGGAGATCGCCGCCGCTGATCCGGATTACAGCGAGAGCGATTTCTACGCCGGTCCGATGAGCTTCCTGACCACCTCGATCAACGAGGGTGAGCCGGCGCTGTGGGGTCTGCCCCGTGACGTGTCGGCGTTCGCCATCTACTACAATGCCGACCTGTTCGAGGAAGCCGGTCTCGACCTGCCTGGCGGCGAAAACTGGAACTGGGATGCCTTCGTGGAAGCCGCCAACGAGATCAGCGCCCTGGGCGATGAAATCTACGGCTTCGGCATGAACGCATGGTGGGCGAACTGGGGCTACTTCGTCAATGCGGCGGGCAGCGGCTTCTTCAATGAAGACTTCACCGCCTGCGGTCTGAACAACCCTGCCACCGTCGCCGGTCTGGAAACCGCTGCCAGTCTGTTCGCCAGCGGCGCGGCTGTGCCCTGGGGCACGGACAGCGAACCGCCCTTCCTGGCAGGCAACGTCGGCATGTTCATGAACGGGCGCTGGGCGACACCCGGCACGATCGCCAATGCCAACTTCGAGTGGAACGTTGCGCCGCTGCCGATCGGTCCGTCCGGCGAGGCGACCAACTGGCTGTTCTGGGGCGCGTATGTCGTCAACGCCAACACCGCCCACCCCGAAGAAGCGTGGGACCTGGTCACCCGCCTGACCAGCGCCGACATTCAGGGACAGATCGCTGCGCTGGGCGCGAACATCCCCAGCCGTGCCACGCAGGAAGCGATCGACCTCTTCCTGGCTTCGCTGCCTGACTCCGGCGTGAACAATCAGGCGTTCATCGACGGCACGACCGCCGCTGACGTGCGTACTGAAGCTCCGCTGTTCGCCGGCAACTGGCCCGCGATCGACCAGGCGTATGGCACGCGCATCACCCAGGTGTTCAACGGGGAACTGACCCCGCAGCAGTTCGCGGACACCATCTGCGGCGAAGTGGCGTCGTTCTTCGGCGGCTGATCGATCCGCCGCTGAAACGCTGAAAACCGGGGGCGCGCCTGCTGCCCGCCCCCGGTTTTTTGTTACTATTCCCTTGTGTATGATCGCAGGATGCAAAGGAAAAGGGATTTATGTCTGGTCAGGCGCTTTCCATGCGAAGGCTGGGGGCAGCGGAGTCGCCGCCGCTGGCGGTGCTGCTCAGTATTGCCGTCAACATCGCCATTGCCATCGGCAGCATCGCCCTGGCGCTGAACCTGTTCGCCATCGAAGCCGCCGCGCCGGGCGATCCGCAGTTCATCCAGCAGTTGGTCCGGCTCGGTCGCCCGGTCATCGTCGCGGTCAGCTTTGTGGCGCTGCTGCCCGCGCTGGCGGCGGTGTGGAGCAGTGTGCAGCTCGCCAGGCGGCGCATCGACGGACGTTACATCGCGCTGGCGCTGCAATTTCTCGGCGTCGTCTTCTGCGGCATCGCGCTGCTTCAGGTGTGGGGGTTCTTCAACAGCTTCGAGGTGGTGGTCGATGGCATCATGGCTGCACCCTGGCTGCTGATCGGCTTCCCGATCGCCTATGTCTGCTTCTGGCTGGGTGGGCGGGCACGGGGCGGGGCGAAGCGGCTACTGGACAATCTGGCAGGGCTGATCGCCATCGGCACGGCGATCGCGGTGCTGTTCGCTGCCAACATCCTCACCGTCGCCAATGCCGTGCTGAGCGCCTATGCCAGCCCGACGGCATGGATCGCCACCCTGCTGCTGGTGGCGCTGGGCGCGCTGGCGCTGGCGCTGCTGCGGACGGGATCGTATTTCGGCGAACGGCAGGATCAGGTGGCGGCATGGCAGGGCTGGCTGATGCTTTCGCCCAACATCATCGGCTTCATGCTCTTCTTCGCGGGTCCGCTGCTGCTCTCGTTCTACCTCAGCTTCACCGACAGTACCGTCGGGCGCGTGCCGAACGTGGTCGGTCTGGCGAACTACGCGGACATCTTCGCCGTCGAGCTGCAGCCGATGCCGGAAGGCGAGACCAACCCGCAGAATGTGCTGACTTTCGGCTATGTCAACATGGGGACGATGAATTTCTTCGGCACGAACTACGCCATCGGCGCGAAGGACACGCTCTTCTGGATCAGCCTGCGCAACACGCTCACCTACTGTTTCCTGCTCATCCCACTCAGCGTGCTGCCCGCGCTGGGGTTGTCACTCATCCTCAATTCCAAACTGCCTGGGGTGAAGATCTACCGCGCCATCTACTTCCTGCCGTCGGTGGCGGCGGTGGTCGGCACGGCGCTCATCTGGCGCTGGCTGTATGACCCGACGATCGGCTTCATCAATTACGCCATCAGCGGGGCGTTCAGCTTCCTCAACAGCATCGGCATCGAGGCAGTCGATCCGAAGATCGCCTGGCTCACCTCTCCGTCCACCGTGCTGATCTCGATGGTCATCCTCTCAGCATGGCAGGTGATCGGCTTCAACACGGTGCTTTTCCTGGCGGGCTTGCAGGGCATCCCGACCGAGTTGAACGAAGCGGCAGCGATCGACGGGGCGGACGGCTGGCGCACGCTGTGGTACATCACCATCCCGATGCTCGCGCCAACGACCTTCTTCGTCATGATCACCACGATCATCACGGGTTTGCAGGCGTTCAACGAACCGTTCGCCCTGTTCCCGTCCGTACCCATCCCTGAGAACGCCGTCACCTCGGTCTACTACCTGTACAATCAGGGCTTCTTCCGCTTCAACTTCGGCTACGCCTCCGCCATCGCCTGGGTGGTATTCGCCATCATCTTCCTGATCACCCTCATGCAGTTCCGCCTCCAGCGGGGCGGGGCATATCAGGACTAACGGAGAGGACGCACATCAATTATGGTCACCGGACGCAGCAACTCTCCCCTGATGCGGGTCATCACACGTGCAGCGGCATACGCCCTGCTGACGGGCTTCGCCTTCCTGATGCTCTTTCCGTTCATCTACATGATGACCACCTCGTTCAAGAACTCGAATGACGTGTTCCGTTTCCCGCCGCGCCTGCTGCCGTATTCGCCCGAACTGCGCCAGCGCGACTCGATCATGATCCCCGTCTACCGCTTCGTCATCGACGGTGTGGAGCGCGAACTCATCCTCGCGGAGGGTGAACGCGCCAATTTCGGCTTCTTCACCACCCCGGAAGGGGCGAACCCGGCGGCGCAGCGCGAAAGCGCGATCACCGTGCAGATTCCGATCGATCAGGCGGTCAACACCGGCGAAAGCCAGACGATCACCAACGCGGCGGGCGCATCACGCGCCTTCGACCTCTACGACGTGCCCATGCCCGACGGCACGACGCAGCGTCTGCTGCTGGCGTATCGCGGGGCACTGGACAAATTCGTCGATCCTGACGACCCGTCGATCTTCACCTACGCCGTCGCGCGCACCGCGCCGATCGCTGAATTTGTCGAGTTTCAGGTCGGCAACTACAACCGCGCGCTGAGCGAGCTGAACCTCAACCGGGCGCTGGTGAACACCGCCATCGTCACGGTCGGCGTGGTGCTGGGGCAGCTGGTCACCTCGATCTTCGGGGGCTATGCCTTCTCGCGCGTGCGCTTCCGGGGGCGGGATACGCTCTTCCTGGTCTACCTGGGTTCGATCATGATCCCGTTCGTGGTGCTGATCATCCCGATGTATCGGCTGATGGTCATCGTGGGGTGGGAGAACCGCATCGTCTCGCTCATCGTGCCCTGGATTTTCACCGCTTACGGCACGTTCCTCATCCGCCAGTTCTTCATCACCATCCCCAAAGAGATCGAGGAAGCGGCGCTCATGGATGGGGCAAGCCGTCTGCGTATCCTGTGGACGATCTTCGTGCCGCTCAGCCAGCCCGCTATTGCGACGCTGGCGATCTTCTCGTTCCTCTATGCGTGGAACAGCTTCCTGTGGCCCCTGCTGATCATCGGCGAGGGCAACACGCCCAACCACGTGCTGACGCTCTCGATGATCCGGCTGCGAAATGTCTTCGCTGACCAGCCCAATCTGGTGCTGACGGGCGCGGCAGTGGCGATCATCCCGCCCATCCTGATCTTCATCATGGCGCAGCGCTATTTCATCGAAAGCGTGTCCAGTTCCGGGGTCAAGGGCTGATCTGCACCACCTCGTACCGCTGGGTGTACAACGGGGCGGTGAGCTGCCTCCCCAGATGATCGTAGAATGCCAGGGCGATGCTGGAGCGTCGCCCGTTTTCATAGGCGTCGTGCGACAGCCATTCCTCGAAGATGAACAGCGTGTTCGGGTCGGTGGGGTCGAGGTAAATCTTGCAGGTGATGCAGCCGGGCGTGCGCCTGGCGCTGTCCTCCAGCACGTGCCCCAGTTGCAGCGTTTCCAGAAGCGAGCCGTGCGTGATGCGGGCGCGTTGCGAGACGACGATCATCGGCGCAAGTCCTTTTGCGTGTGCCGGGTGGATACGAGTGGCACAGATTGTACCGTCCCCCACCCGGCACGCAAAAATTGGCGTCGTCTGTCTGGCGATCCGGTGCGCTCAGACCTTCCTGTGCCGCTAAGCCACAATCCGAATGCCATCTGACGAACAAACCAAACATTCCTCTGGCTACGACACGACCCGTAGGGACGAGACCTGTATCGTCCCCATGCGCAATCGTTCGACCAGTGGCTTAGTCCGAGCTGTCGCCGCCGCCCCAGTCGCCGCCGCCGGAGTCGCCACCCCAGTCACCGCCGCCGCTCCACCCGCCGGAGTCGCCGCTCCACCCGCCGCTCCACCCGCCGGAGTCGCCGCTCCACCCGCCGCTCCAGCCATGTGGATCGCCGCTGCTCCACGACGGGGCGGGCGGCGAAAATGCTGCTCCTGCATCGTTGAGGAAATCGCTCAAGCCGGACGAGAGCGCCTCCAGCCCGCCGCTGACTCCCTGAGAGAGGCTGTCCAGCCCACCGGACAGATCGAACGCGCCAGGTTCACCCGCAGGAGCCGCTTCAACGGGAACTCCCCCCGATGATGCGCTGCCCGCACCGGAAAAGGGGGACGGATCATAGGGATAGTGTGGAGTCATGACGAACCAGGGGATGAAGACGGGTGTGTCATCCACCCTGTCCAGATCGGGGCGCTGCCAGGCTGCCAGCCACTGCCTGTCCAGGCCGAAAGCGACGGCGTAGGGCAGATAGTCGCTCAGTGTGTGCGGGCGATGCCCCAGCTTTTTGTATCTGTCCGCCGTCCCCAGAAAACGACAGAATGCGCGGCTCTTCGCCCGCGCGATCGCCCCTTCGAGCGTGTACGGAGTGATGCGCCTCGCCAGGCTGCGGCATATGAAGCTGGTGATGATCAGTGCGATGCCGATCAGGACGAAAATCCCGAACCGAACGGCATCCCCGCCGACCAGCTGATCGATCATCCGCATGAACGGTAGCGCGCCCATGATGCCGATCAGGATGGTGATGATCCCGGCGAAGAGCAAAGTCCTCGCCGTACTCCGCCATTCTTTCTGCGCGCTCAGCGCGTCGGCGCGCATCCAGCCCCGCTCATCGATCTCGCGTCGGAGCTGGTCGGCGAGAGATGCGTAGCGCTTGGGCAGACGCTCGCGCAGATCGGACAGCCGCTGGGTGCTGGTCTGATCGATGAAGACTTCATCGACGACCGCCTTCTCGAAACGAGAGCGGGGGGTGGCGCTGCTCAGGCGAGTGAAGATGAAATCATCCGCCGTGCGCTCGATGCGCAATGCGCCGCGCGTCCCCAGGTGCATGAGCGTGGCGATGACCAACTGTGCCATGTGTTTAATGCCGAGCAGTTCCGCCGCCTGCGCCGGGGTGACGTCGGCGGGCGGCTCGGTCAGCGAGTCGGGCAGCAGGGGCAGTTTCGCCGGACGCCATGCCCGGTTCCATATCACGACCGCCAGCAGCGGCAGCCCGAACAGCGCCGCGACCGCCGCCAGCAGCGCGCCGATGCCGATCGGCGTCACGGTCTGCGCCTGAGCTGTGCGCTGGGCGTCGAATGCCGCCTGCCAGGACGGAGCGCGCAGTGCTGGGTTGTGCGGGAACTGGACGCGGATGGTGAAGCCCATCCCCGGCGCGATCGTCGCAGTATTGTTGGCGATCACCCGTTCTCCCTCCACACTCACGCTGCCCGGCGCGCCTTCGGTGGCGATCGGGTCGATGCCGGGGCGGGGAGCATAGCCCGACGGCAGCACGAGGGTGATCCGGCTGCTGGCGACCGGGTAATCGCGGTTGGCGGGCACAGCCGTCCACCAGATTTGATCGCCGCCGGGGTAAGCGCGGATCGCCCCGGTCACGCTGTAGCGCATGGTCAGTTCGATCGTCTCATCGCGCACCTCGCGCGGGAAAGTGTAGCGGATGCGCTCATTGTTCGCGTCTCGCTCGACGCACCAGCTCCCAGGCGCATCGCTGCACAGCGTACTCTGCGTCAGCGGCGTGCCCTCAAACTCGACCGCCAGCACCTCGATCAGGGTGAGGTTGGCGCGAGGCAGGGTGCGCGTCCCGCGCGTGTATGCCCCGTTGTAGCGGAACTGGCGCGCTTCCGTCACCACAAAGCGGTTGGCAGCGTTGTCGATCTGGTCGATCGTCACGTCGAAACGGATACCGTCGATGCTCCGTTCCTGCCCGCCCACCCCGCCCACACCGATCAGCAGCAGCACGCCGATCAGGGCGGCGATCATCCGGCGATGCGATCCGGTCATTGGGAAATGCCTCCTCAGGCTCTCCATCACATGTTCAGCATAGCCTGACTCTACACTGAAAACAGGGCTGAAGTGCGGGCGAGTTGGCGCGCGATGCGGCGTTTTGCTACACTGAGCGGTGCAATTTCGCTCGCATGAACATCAGCGCACAGCGTGAGGTGCGGCATGATCATTTTTTACAACGGCGTCATTCATACGATAGATCGCGCTTTGCCCCAGCCTGATATTGTCGTGGTGGACGACGTGTCAGGCAGAATCCGCACGGTCGGCAGGCTCGATTTGCGGACGACGATGCCGCCGATGCAGCGCATCGACCTCGACGGGCGCACCCTGCTGCCTGGCTTCAACGACGCGCACGTGCATATCTGGAAACTCGGTCTGCTGCTCACCGTGCAGGTCGATGCCCGTCGTGCTGTCGCGCCGGATATCCGGGCGATTGTCGAGGCATTTCGTCAGCGCGCCGCCACGACCCCCGCCGGAGGCTGGCTGACCGGGCGCGGCTACAATGAGGTTGAACTGCCGGAAAAGCGCCATCTCACCCGGCATGACCTGGACGCCGCCTCGACTGATCACCCGATCGCCCTGACGCGCACCTGCGGGCACATGATCGTCGCCAATTCGCTGGCGCTGCGCCTCGCCGACATCACCCGTGAGACGCCCGACCCGCCAGGCGGGGTGATCGTGCGCGATGCGGCGGGCGAACCGACCGGGCTGTTGCAGGAAACGGCGATGGGGCTGCTCACGCGCGTCATCCCGCCCTACGACGATGATACGCTGGCGCGGGCGATCCAGGCGGCGATGGCGCATCAGCTCGCGCTGGGCATCACCAGCGCCGCCGACCCGCTGCTCACGCCCGATCACACCCGCGTCTACCGGGCACTCGACGCCGCGAACGGGCTGGCAGTGCGCGCCAGCGGCTTCCCGATCCGCCGACCTGACGGCGGCAAAGAGACGTATCCGCTGCCCGAACGCCACCTGAGCGACTTTTTACGCATCGATACCGTCAAATTCTTCGCCGACGGCGGCTTGAGCGGGGCGACCGCCGCCGTCAGCCAGCCGTACAAGGTGACGGGCGAAACGGGCGTGCTGCGCTTCGAGACGGATGAGCTGATCGCGCTGATGTGGGAGGCGCACGACGCCGGCTTCCGCATCGCTACCCATGCCATCGGCGATGTGGCGCTGGAGCAGGTGATCAGCGCCTATGAGGTGCTGCATCAGCGCAAGCCGGGCACGGGGCTGCGCCACCGCATCGAGCATGTCGGCTTGCCCAAGCCGGATCATCTGCGGCGCATGAAGGCGATCGACGCCATCGCTGTGCCTCAGACCGTGTTCATCGCCGCGCTGGGCACAGCATTCCGACGCTATCTGCCTGACGAGTCGCTGGCGCGCTGCTACCCGGTGCGCGACCTGCGCGATGCCGGGCTGGACATCGCGCTCAGCTCAGATGCGCCCGTCGTGCCCGATGATAACCCGCTGCTGGGCATCAAAGCCGCCGTCGATCGCTTCGACCCGACGGGCGAGGCGATCGCCCCTGATCAGGCGCTCACGCCGTATGAAGCGCTCTATGCCTACACGATGGGCGGGGCGATCGCCAGCGGCGACGCAGACAATCGCGGCAGCATCACCCCCGGCAAGTGGGCAGACCTGATCGTGCTGAACGGCGATCCGCTGCGCGAGGCGGCGATCGCCCCGGAGCGCCTGCTGGACATCCGCGTCGAGCAGGTGTACGTCGGCGGGCGGCTGGTGTGGGAGGCGTGACCCGCGCCGCCCGCGCGGTCAGCTGCGGTTCAGACGCGGGTCGAGCGCGTCGCGCAGCCCGTCGCCCAGCAGGTTGAAGCCCAGCACGGTGATCATGATCGCCAGACCGGGGAAGAAGACCATGTGCGGCGCGGTGAAGACGTAGCTGCGCGCCTCGCTGAGCATCGCGCCCCATTCCGGTTCCGGCGGCTGTGCGCCCAAGCCGATGAAGGAGAGCGCGGCGGCGTCCAGCACCGCCCCGCCGATGCCCAGCGTCGCCTGCACGATGAGTGGCGTGAGTGCGTTGGGGAAGATGTGGATGAAGAGGATGCGCCAGGGCGGTGCGCCGAGCGCCCGGTTCGCCGTGACGTACTCGTATTCGCGGATCGACAGCACCTGCGCCCGCGCCAGCCGCGCGTACACCGGGATCGAGACGATGGCGATCGCCAGCAGTGCGTTCTGCAAGCCAGGTCCCAGCACCGTGACGATGACGATCGCCAGCAGCAGCGACGGGAACGCCAGCAGCACATCCATCAGCCGCATGAGCAGGTTGTCCACCCAGCCGCCGACGAACCCGGACACCAGACCGAGCAGCGTGCCGACGATGCTGGCGAACAACACAGTGGTGAAGCCGACGAACAGCGAGACGCGCGCGCCATACACGATCCGGCTGAAGATGTCGCGCGCGTTCAGGTCAAGCCCCAGGAGGTGCTGCGGCTGGTCGGTGCAGCTGAAGAGCGCCACGCATGGCGGGCGGGCGGGCAGCCGCCCGCTATAGCCTGGCTGCCCGATCATCGGCAGCAGCGGGTCGTGGGTGGCGATCAGCGGCGCGGTCAGCGCGACCAGCAGCAGCAGGACGATGATCGTGATGCCGATGACCGCCGAACGGTTGCGGAGGATGTAGCGCAGCGTATCGCGCCACAGGCTGCCTGAGGCAGGGCGTGCAGCGGGGGTCAGTTTGGCAGGCTGTGCCTGGGTTGCCGTCATGGTCGATGTCTCCTCTGCCCTCGGTCAGCTCATGCGGATGCGCGGGTCGAGGTAGCCGTACAGCACATCGACCGCCAGATTGATCAGGACGAACGCCGCCGCGATGATCACGGTGAAGCCCTGTACGAGGTTGTAATCGCGCGTGGTGATGCCGTCCACCAGCGTTCGCCCGACGCCCGTCAGCCCGAAGATCGTCTCCGTCAGCACCGCGCCGCTGATCAGGATGCTGAAATTCAGCCCGATGATCGTCACGACGGGCAGCAGCGCGTTTCGCACCGCGTGGTTGGTGACGACGAACAGTTCGCGCAGCCCTTTGGAGCGGGCTGTCCGCACGTAATCCTGACCGAGCGTCTCCAGCACGCTGGAGCGCGTCATGCGGGCGATGATCGCCAGCGGGATCGTGCCGACGGCGACGGCGGGCAGGATCAGATAGCGCAGCGCGCTGAAGAACAGGTCGGGATTGAGCGTGAGCAGCGCGTTGAAGAGGTTCAGCCTGGAGAGGAAGACCAGAACCGGGCTGATGCTGGCGGTGTCGCCCAAGCCCCAGGCGGTGTAGAACGGGACGACGACGTAGCCGGGTGGCAGCCTGCCCGAAGGCGGCAGCGCCAGCGGCGTGTCTTTGAGCAGCACGGCGAACAGATACGACAGCATCAGCCCCAGCCAGAAGACCGGCATCGAGATGCCGATGTTCGCGCCGACCATCGTGCCGACGTCGATCGGGGAGTTGCGGTAGTACGCCGAGATGATGCCCAATGGGATGCCCACCACGATGGCAAAGGTCATCGCCGCGATGCCCAGTTCGACGGTGACGGGCAGCCGTTCGATCATCAGGTCGGAAATGTCACGCCCATAGCGCAGCGACGTGCCGAAATCACCGCGCAGCACGTTGCCCACGTAGATGGCGAACTGCACGGGCAGTGGCTGATTCAAGCCGACGCGCTCGAAATAGGCGTTGCAGATGGCGTCGGTCGCGCGTTCGCCCAGCACCGCCCGGCACGGATCGCCTGGGATGAGACGCTGGAGCAGAAACGTGATCAGCATGATGCCGAACAGCACCGGGATCGCCAGCAGCAGCCGCCTGAGGATGAATGCACCCATAAGAACATACCCTGTCGTGTGATGTGGATGAGGGGTGACCGGTGCGCGCCGGGACGGTCAGAAGCATGGGGCGATGCAGCGCACCGCCCCTGCATAAATCACACGCAGATCGTTATTCGCCCGGCGCGTTCAGGAAGGCATTGAAGTACGCCGAGAAGTAGGTGAAGTTGCCGTCACGCCCGACGTGGAGCGGGTTTGCCGCGTCCCACTGCACCGCCCACGACATCACCACGTCGTTGGCGTCCAGCGCCGACCCGTCATGGAACAGCACGCCTTCGCGCAGCGTGAACGTCCACACCGTCAGGTCATCGCTGGCTTCAAAGTCGGTCGCCAGTGCAGGGACGACGTTCGTCCCGGCGATCTCGTAAGCCAGCAGCGCTTCGTTGATCTGCTCGCAGGCGCGCAGCGACTCGCCGTCCGTCTCGTCGGCGCAGTACAGCCCGATCGGTTCGGCATTTTGCAGCCACACCAGCACGTCGTCGGACGGGTCTTCCATCACGCTGAAGTTCTCGTTACCCAGCGGGCTGGCGTGCGCCCCGGTGATGTCGGCGCGGAACGCCACGCCCGAACCGCCGTGCGCGATCGGAACCATCGGCACGAGATCGCGGATCAGGGTATTCGCCTCGACGTAGAAGGGATAGCGATCTTCAAATTCTGCCCGCTGAGCGCCTTCGCGCAGCGCCGCCACGATCTCCGGGTACTGGTTGCCGAACTGGGAGCTGGAACCCGCGCCGAAGTGGAAATCGAGGAAGTTGGTGGCGTCGGGGTAGTCTGCGCCCCAGCCGAGCAGGTGCAGCGACAGATTGCCCGCGTCAGCATTGTCGAGGAACGTGCCGGACTCCTGCAAATCGATGGTGACGTTGATGCCGACTTCGGCGAGCTGCTGCTGGAGGTCAGCGGCGACAACGCCAGGCGTGGGCAGGTAGCCGCGCACCACGTCACGGTAGCTCAGCGTGGTCTCGATCGGCAGGGTGAAGCCGTCTTCGGCGGCGGCTTCAGCGAGAAGCTGACGCGCCATCTCCGGGTTATACGGGAACGGCTCGACCTCTTCGGTGAAGCCGAAGATCGAGGTCGGCATGAACTGTGTCGCCACTGACGACCCTTCCGGGTAGAAGTTATCGACGATGCGCTGTTTGTCGATGGCGTAGGCGAGCGCCTGGCGCACCTTGACGTTGTCGAACGGCGGAACGGTGTTGTTGATGCCGACGTAGAAGATGTTCAGCCCTTCGCGCGGGTAGAACGTCAGGCCAGGATCGGACTGGATGACCGGAATGTCCAGCGGACCTGGGTTGTCGATGCCATCGACCGCGCCCGCCTGAAGTTCGGTCAGACGCTGTGCCGACTCGCTGTTCCAGCGGAAGATCAGCGTGCCTTCGCGCGCCGGATCGCCCCAGTAGTCATCGAAACGGGTCAGCACCAGCTCATTGCCCAGATCCCAGCGTTCGACGCGATATGGACCGGTCCCGATGGGCGCGCGCACCAGATCACCGCCGCCGCCAGTCGCTTCGAGGTATTCGGACGGGTGGATGGCGAGGGAGGAGAATGCCGCTTTGGAGGGGAACGCCGGGTCGGGCGCGCACAGGGTGAAGCGCACGGTGAGCGCATCGACTGCCTCGATGGAGAGGATCGAACCGCCGTAGTCACAGCTTTCCGCCGCATAGGTGATCAGACCGTCGGCGGATACGCTCATGTTGGCTGGCATCTCCTGCGCCAGCGCGGGTAGGCTGAACGCGCATACCAGCACCAGCAGGAGAGCAGCGAGACGCAGACTCTTGGACATTATGGGTCGCTCCCTGAAAGAATTAAGCAAAAAACGCTCACGCACGTGGGCTGCGCGTGATGCGCCTGCATCATTATAATCTCCCCTTAAGGAACCACCAAATGGTATTTTGGCTGATGTGCACACACAGGTGGACTGTAACCCAGAGCGGATCAGGCAGCAGGGCGATCCGGGGCTTTACCCATCATACATGCGCTATAATGCGGGCATATCATCCTGCCCGCACCTGAACGGAAAACCCGCATGTCTGCACCGCCCCTGCTGCTCCCTGCGCCGCGCTCGCTCGTTTTCGGCGAGGGGGGCTATGATACCCGCGATAACCGCACCGTCAGCTTCGCGCATGACCCGAACGTCGTTCCACAGGGGTATCGGCTGTCGATCACCCCGGACGGCATCCGCTGCGCTTACAGCGATGCGGCGGGCGCGCATTACGCCAGGCTGACGCTGGCACAGCTTTCCGACCAGTACGGGGACGTCATCCCCGCCATGACGATCGATGACGCCCCGGATTTTGAGCGGCGCGGCGTCATGCTCGATTGCAGCCGCGACCGCGTGCCGCAGCTCAGGACGCTCTACGCCCTGATCGACCTGCTGGCGTCGTGGAAGATCAACGAACTGCAACTGTACACCGAACACACCTTTGCTTACGCCGGGCATGAGGAAGTGTGGGCAGAGGCGTCACCCTTCACCTCCTCGGACATCGAGGCGCTGGTCAGATACTGTCAGGCGCGCTTCATCGACCTCGTGCCGTGCCAGAGCAGCCTCGGTCACATGGAACGCTGGCTGAAGCATCCGCGCTATGCGCCGCTCGCTGAAGCGCCGGACGGTTTCACCCTCCCCTGGGAGTCGTGGGGCGAATTGCAGATCGTCCGCCCGCCCAGCACCCTCGATCCCAGCGATCCGGGCAGCCTGAAGCTGGTCGCCTCGCTCTTCGACCAGCTTCTGCCGCTCTTCCCGTCCGAATACGTCAACATCTGCGATGACGAACCGTTCGAGCTGGGCACGGGCAAGAATCGCCATGCCGTCGAGACGCGGGGCGGGCGTGTTTACCTCGATTACCTGCTGCGCCTGCACGATCACATCGCTGCCAGGGGCAAGCGCGTCCAGTTCTGGGCGGACATCATCACCCAGCACCCGGAGCTGATCCCCGAACTGCCGCCGCGCATCGTGCCGCTCATCTGGGGCTATGAAGACTGGCAGCCCGCCGAGCAGCACGTCGAGATGGTCGCCTCGACCGGGCTGGCATTCTACGTCTGCCCAGGTACATCGAGCTGGAACAGCCTGAGCGGGCGCACCACCAACGCCATCGGCAATCTGCGCCGCGCCGCCGAACTGGGGCTGAAGTATCACGCGCTGGGCTACCTGAATACTGACTGGGGCGATCACGGGCACATGCAGGCGCTCCCGGTCAGCTATATGGGCTTTGCGTATGGCGCGGCGCTGGCGTGGTGTCATCGTGCCAACCGCGATGCTGACATCGCCACGCTGCTCGACCGCTATGCCTTCGCCGACCATGCCGGGGTGATGGGACAGGTGGCGCTCGATCTGGGCGATGTGCATACCCTGCTGCCCATCCCGCAGGTCAATTCGTCATGGCTGTTCCACGCCATCTTCTGGTCAGAGCGCGAACTGCGGCTGCGCTGTCAGCAGGTGGTGGCAGAAGCGGATGCGGAGCCGCTCACGGCGGAGCCGGTGCGCGCGGCGCTGGCGCGCATCGAGTCGATCCTCGCCCGCATCGACGGGGCGGATATGGCGCGCGATGACGCCCTGATCAAGGCGGAATTTCGCCACGCCGGAAGGCTGCTCATGCACGGCGCGAAGCGGATGCTGCGGATGCTGGGCGCACCGGACGCGCCGGACAACGCCACCATGCGCGCCGAACTGGAACCGCTGGTCGCAGAACAGCGCCGCCTGTGGCTGGCGCGCAGCCGACCGGGTGGTTTGGAAGACAGCCTCGCGCGCTTCGCTGTGCCGCTGGGGGAATATCAGTAGAAGTGCGCCATCTGAGCGGGCTATGTCACAGCCCGCTCAGACACATGATCACGAGAACAGGATCGTCCCGCGCATCTCCATTGGCAGCGTGAACAGCCACCAGGCGCACAGCATGATCGCCAGCACCACGCCCGCCCAGGGCAGCAGCGCCAGTGGCGCACGCCGTCCATAGCGCCGCGCGGCGATCGCCTGTGCCGCCCAGAGCGACCCGACGAACCCGCCCAGCAGCGCCAGCATCTGCACCAGACCGATCAGCTCCACATTGAAGAAGGCGATCAGGAAGTGGAACGCATAATGCGCCCCCCATATGCCGAAACTGACCGGGATGAGCGCCGGGGCGAACGCCCCGTAGACCGCCTGCAGCGGTTCGTGCTGCCCTCCGGCACGCCGCGCCAGCCCAGCCGCCAGCAGCGTGAGCAGCACCACCGCCCCGATGCCGATCGCGAACACCACCGCCAGCGCCACCCCCTCGATGACGCGATCGGGCACGCCCAGCCGCGCCAGCCCCGTCGCCGCGCCGATCGCCTGAATCAGCGGATACACCGGCGGAACCATGCCGAAAGCGTTGACCAGCCCAAGCGCCGCCAGCACGACGATGAGCAGGGCGGCGTCCCAGCGGCGCGGGGCGGCTTCGGGGCGGGTGATCTCTGCGCCGGGGGTGCGGGTGAACCATCCGACGTTCTGGTGCGGGCAGGCGCGCGCACAATCGAGGCACAGGGTGCAGTCGCTGTTGCCCGTGATCTGCGGGGCGAAGAGCAGCGTGCCACAGCCTGGAGTCCCCTGCGGGGTGTGGGCGTGCGTCGCTTCCGGCGCGCCGTCCGTGCCGATGCGGTCGATCAGGATGACGTTCGCCAGGGCATAACTTCCGTTCAGGCATTCTTTGCCGACGCACGTGCGGCACACCTGCGGGTCATGCACGCCGATCTGCGTCGGCGCAACGGCGGCATAGGTGAAGTTGAACGCCCCCAGCGGGCAGACGTATTTGCAGAATGCCGACTCGCTGAACAGCGCCTCCATGATGAACGCCGCTGCAAAGTAGGCGACGATGAGCCAGGCAGTCAGCAGCGGGCTGCTCCAGAAATTGAGCCATTCATACGTGAAGAAGAGGAGGATGAGCGTGGCGATAGCGATCCATTTGCCACGCAGCGCGCGCGGAAAACGCCGCCCGCGCACGCTCAGCCGTTTTGCCAGCGTGCGCGGCAGGGCGAACGGGCACGCCATGCAGAAGAGGTTGCCCGCCAGCAGCAGCGCGATGACCAGCGCACCGCGCATGTGAACCCAGGGGATGATGGTTGCCAGGTTGAACGGCGCGAACTGATCGCCTGTGAAGCCGTCGATGACCAGCACCAGTGCACCCCCGAAGAAGAGCGTCTGAAAGAACAGCCTGCCATGACGATGGCGCAGCAGCGCCCCGATCAGCGGCAGGCGCAGCAGGTCGCGGCGAGCGGTCATGAGCCGGGCGCGCCCTCCCCGCTGACGACCATCTCGAAGCGCCCGGTGCGCACCCCGCCGTCCGGGGCGGTGATCCGCAGGCTGACGACCCAGTCGCCGCCCATCGTCCAGGTGAAAGGCACGCGCGCGATGCCGTCTGCGCCTGTCGTGGCGGTGCGCTCGACGGGCTGCATTCCGGCGTGCGTCATGTCGCCGCGCAGCGCCACCGTCGCACCGGAGAGCGGCACGCCCTCGCGCAGCACGCGCAGGCTGATGGTGGCATCACCGACGGTCGGTGCGTCGGGGTCGAAATCGACCTGATCGATGCTGATTCGCATGTCTTCGGCAGTGGAATTTCCAGGGCGGCACGCTGCCATCAGCAGCGCCGCCAGACAGAAGAGCAGCGCGCCCGCAGTGCGCGCCGGGGTGGAGAGTGTGAACAAGCCTGGTCATCCTTTGAACAGATCGAACGGGTTCACGAGTCGCTTTGGGAAGGCAGGCGGCTGGGCAGCAGCACGGTGAAGCATGTGCCCACTCCCTCTGCGCTTTCCACACTGATGCTGCCATTGTACGCCTCGACCGCCATTCTGACGATCGCCAACCCCAGCCCGGAACCGCTGATCGTCCCAACGTTGCTGGCGCGGTAGAACAACTGGAACAGGCGATCCTGCTGTTCTTTGGGGATGCCGATCCCCTGATCACGCACCTGAAGGCGCAGCCAGTCGCCGTCGCAGGCGATGCTCACCTCAACCTCGGAGCCAGACGGCGAGTATTTGATCGCGTTGGAAACGAGGTTGTGCAGGATGTGACTGAGCAGCCGCTCGTCACCGACCATCTCATCGTCTGGGCAGGTATCGCTGATGAAGCTGATGCGATGATGCCCCGCCCCCAGCAGCGTCAGCGTCTCGATCTGGCGGCGCATGAAACCGATCACGTCCATTGGCTGTGGCTCGAACGTCATGCCCATGCGTTCGGCACGCCCCAGCATGATCACGCCTTCGGCAAGCCTGGTGAGGTGTGCCACCTGAGCGATGATCGTGTTCAGCCGCTCGGCGCGTGCCGCTGCGGACAGGCGTTCGTTGTGCCGCTGGAGGATTTGCACCGACATCGAGATGACGGAAAGCGGGGTGCGAAATTCGTGCGAGACCATCGAGATGAACTGCGCCTTCATCTCGTCCAGTTCGCGCGCCTGTGCCAGTGCATCGCGCAGGCTTTTTTCAAGCTGCTTCTGTGTCGTCATATCGCGGATGGTGCAGACGAGTGCTGGCTGGCTTTGCAGGTCGTACAGGATGGGCGCAAGCACTGCTTCCGCCTCGATGATCGTGCTATTGTTATAGCGGCACAGGCACTCAACCCGCACGGGCATGTCGCTGGCGAACGCCACGCCGATGTATTCGGCGAACAGCGTCGGGCTGACGAACAGGCGCGGGTCGATGATCGAACACATGTCGAACCCTTCGCGCGGCACGCCGAAAAAGCGCTCGAACGCCTGGTTGGACTGCATCATGCGCCCGCTGGCATCGAGCACCAGGATGACATCGCCCGCGCTTTCGAGGATCGTCTCGACCTGGCGTTTGGCGTTTTGCAGCTCCAGCGTGCGCTCCAGCACGCGAGTCTCCAGCACGGCGGCATGACGGTTGACCGTATCGATCAGCGTGGCGATCTCCAGCGCGGCAGCGGCATGTTCGGCATAGGCGCGCATCAGGCGCTGGTCGCGTTCGCTGAAGGCGTTCAACTGGGTGCTTTGCAGATCGAGCAAGCCGATGACGCGGTTTTTGACGCGCAGCGGCACAACCAGCTCTGAGCGGATGAGTGGATTGGCTTCCAGATAATCTGGGTGCTGCCGCACATCCGGGGCATACACCATCTGCCCGGTTCGCAGGCTGAGCGGGATCAGCCCACGCCCGTCGCTGCGCATTTCGGTCGGCATGGAGTTTTCATGATCCGCAGCCGGCAGCACGACCAGATACGGACTGTTTTCATCAGGCAGGATGACCCGGCAGTCGGCATAGTTGAACTGGCTGACGACCGTGCGCGAAATCAGCAGACCCAGTTCGACGACGTTGGCGGTCTGAAAGAGCAGCGAGGTGGCGTTGTACAGCTTGCGAAGCTCTTCTTCGTTGCCCTGCTGGTGGGCACGAATGGCGGCATCGCGCAGTTCCCGGTTGAGGGCAGGGGCGAGCCGGCTGAGCCGCCCCTTGAGGAAAAAATCCGCCGCGCCCGCCTTCATCAGGGCGATCGCCTCTTCCTCGCCCACCGCATCCGAAACGACCATCACCGGGATGTCCAGCCCGTTGTGGCGCATCTCATCGAGGATGGCGAACGCATCCTGTGCAGGCGGGGAATGCGACGCGAAGATGATTTGAGGGACAAAATAGCTGAGCAGTGGACGAATCGATCTAGCGTGCGTGATGATGCGCGCCTCAATGTGGATATGGTTCCGCTCCAGTTCGCCGATAATCAGGTGAACATCATCCGGCGCTTCACCAACAATGAGCGCACGCAGGCGATCAGGCATTTGACAGGACTCTCCACAGGCATCTTTAAGTAGATATTATATGCCATTTATGTGTGGAATGACGCAGCTTTCCGTGAATCACCGAAGAGCCATCGCTGACTAATTTTTACTGAGATTTACATAGAATTTTTGCGGATGTGATGTATAATTTTGCACATATGCACACTGCGATCAGATGGGATGTGAATACGCATGGTGATGAATTCGGGTCCCCGCGCGGGGCGGGTAGGCGTGCTGATCGGGCAGCTGGGCACGCCGGATGCTCCGACACCGGAGGCGCTGCGCCCATATCTGAAACAGTTCCTCTCCGATATGCGGGTGATCGACTATCCGCCGTTGATCTGGCAGCCGATCCTCAACGGCATCATCCTCAACACCCGTCCGCACCGTTCTGCGCGGCTGTATCAGCGCATCTGGCTGCCTGAGGGGTCGCCGCTGCTGGTTTATTCGCGCCGCCAGTGCGATGAACTTCAGCAGCGCCTGGGCGACGGCTATCGCGTCATCCTCGGCATGACCTATGGCAACCCCAGCATCGCCGACGCGATCGCCACGCTGGAAGCGGAAGGGATCGACCGGATCATCGTGCTGCCGATGTTCCCCCAGTTTTCCAGCACCACTACCGCCTCGATCTATGATGCGGTCTACAGGGCGGCGGGGGGACGGCGCTGCCCGCTGTTTCACGAGCGTAAGCGCGTCATCCCGTCGCTGCGCTTCATCGAGCCGTACTACGATCATCCAGGCTATATCGCCGCGATGCGCGATCATCTGCACACGACGATCGCCGGGCTGGATGCGCCGCCTGACCAGTTCATCATCACCTTTCATGGCATCCCCGATCGCTACATTCGCACGGGCGATCCCTACCGGGCGCAGTGTGAAGCGACCGCCCGCCTGCTGGCGGAGGCGATGGGCTGGTCGGCTGACCAGTGGCGTATCAGCTTTCAGTCGCGCTTCGGACCGGAAAAATGGCTGGAGCCGTACACGGATGAGACGCTGGAGGGGCTGCACGCCCAGGGCATTCGCACGCCGCTGGTCTTTTCGCCCGGCTTTGTCACTGACTGTCTGGAGACGCTGGACGAGCTGGGCAACGAAGGACGTGAGCAGTTTGCGGAGGGCGGCGGCGACCCTCACCATTACCATCTGGCTGCCTGCCTGAACGCCCAGCCCGCTTTTATGGATGCGCTGGCGCAGATGGTGCGGGCGAATGCCGGGGGCTGGTCTGTCGGATGAGCTGCCTGGGCGATGCAGCACTGCATCGCCCAGAGGTGAGGCGCGATCAGCAGCGGTCGAGCATGGCGAGCAGCGCCTGCAAATCGCCGCGTGACTCGGCAGGGACGAGACCCATGACCGAGCGAAGCTGTTCCCTGAGCTGCGCGATGGTGATGCCCGCGCCCGACTGCGCCAGCGACTCCGCCATGCGCGGGCAGAAGAACGCCGGATCGATCGCGCTCAGGTCGCTCATGTCCATGCCGGGAAGCATCGGCAAACCCATCGGCGCGCCAGACGGGGTGTCGGCTGTGACGTTGGCGGGCGGGGCAATTGCGATCGTTTCCGGCAGCAGCGCGACTGGCAGCCCGGCGACGGACTCCTGTTCATAGGGCATCGCTTCGCCTGGCGCGCCCGCCGCTTTGCCCTCCTCATCGAGCGGCACGGCGACCATCGCCCCAGCCGGAACCTGTACCGTGACGCCATCGGCGGTCACTTCGCCCTGTCCTTCGACCACACTCACCGTGAGTGCATCGCCAGCCTGAGCGCGCAGTACCGCCGTCGATCCCAGCCTGATCTCGACATCATTGGCGCGCAGCTGAATTTCGCCCACGCCCTGCGGGGTCTGGATGACCACGCCGTTCTGCGGGGCTTCGGCGCATGTCGTGCCGCTGATGCCCGTCTCGATAGTGAACGCCTGCATCGGGGTGAAGGGCAGCGCCCGCTCTGCCGCATCGACCACCGCCAGCGATGCGACATCCCTTGACGGGGTGACCAGTTCCGCGAATACCCAACCCGTATCCTGCGAGTCGGGCACGGCGATACGCAGCCATGTGCCGTCGGCGATGCGCCCGTTGGCGGTCACCGTCTCGCCGGCACGCAGCGAGCCGATCACCTGTCCACCTGTTGAGGGCAGGGCGCGCACGTTGATCCTGCCCGTTGAGGTGACCTCCAGCGTCGTCAGCGGATCAGCGGGCGGCACATCATTGCGGATGAGGACATCGCCGAACAGGACGAATGTGACATTCTGCCCAGGCAGCGCGGCGGGCAGGTTGGCTTGCAGCTTCATCAGCGCCACACCCCAGGTGTTCGTCTCCAGATCGAAAGCGCGCAGGCGCAGCCCCTCCAGCGCGACCACATCGGTCAGGTCGCCCGGCTGCGTGAACGTCACCGGAGACACCGCCGGGCGGAATTCGGCATCCAGCGCCACATGTCCGTAACACGCCTGATTGCGCCCGGTCGCAGCGCAGCGCTCGCTCACCTGGTTCAGCACGCCGTCGATGAACGCCGGGCACTGGTCAGACTGGGCTGTGACGGGCAGAGAGAGGGAAAAGAGCAGACCTATCAGCAGAGGAACTGCACGAGACAAACGCAGCATGTGTTTCTCCTGACCTGAACATGATCGATCGTCGCCTGGAAGCATGATGCGGGCAATGGGGCGAGGAATGCAATGCGCGGTGAGCGAACAGAACTTTATGATAGTGCAATTGGCGGCTGGGCGCTATCGGCATAAAACAGGATTGACGAGTCAGCGTCGCAGCCCCAAACCCTTCTCCGGTCGGGAAGGATTTGGGGCGGGGCAGGGAGAACGCGGCAAGTGTGCTTTTCCGCTGAGGGGCTACCCGATTGCGACGACCAGCTTGCCGCTCGCCCCGGTCTCCTTCAGGTGGCGGAATGCGTCCGCCGTCTGGCTGAGCGGGAAAACGCGCTCGACGAACGGGGTGATCGCCCCTGAGTCCGCCATGTCTGCGATCAGCGCCAGGTCATCAGCGGACGGTTTCGCCGTGCCCATGCTCCTGAGCGTCACGCCGCCGCGCGAATATGCCCAGCCCAGCAGGATCGCGCCGAAAATCTGGCGCATCTGCCCTCCGGCGCACACATACACCCCGCCGTGCGCCAGCGCCCGGCGGTAATGGCGCAGCGGATGATAGCCGTTCACCCCGACGATGACGTCGAACCGTGCTTTGCCTGCTGTGAAATCGTCGCGCGTGTAGTCAATGACGTGGTGCGCCCACTGGCGCATCCGCGCCACATGGCGCGTGCTGCATACCGCCGTCACCTCTGCACCCTGTGCCCGCGCGATCTGGACCGCGAATGTCCCCACACCGCCCGATGCGCCGTTGATCGCCACGCGCAGCCCGTTCAGGTCACGCCCGGCGGCGCGCAGCGCCTGCAACGCGGTCACCGATGCCATCGGCAGCGCCGCCGCTTCCTCAAAGCTCAGGCGGGTGGGCATGTGTGCCAGCGCGCGCTCTGACGTGGCGACGTATTCGGCGAAGCCGCCCAGCCCGGCGGACGACAGATCGCCGTATACCGCATCGCCGACGCGCAGGCGGGTCACGCCTTCACCGACCGCCACCACCCGCCCGGCGATGTCTGCGCCGAGAATGGGGCGCTTCGGGCGCGTCAGCCCGGAGTCGGCACGCAGCAGGAACGGTTCGCCGCGCAGCAGATAGCCGTCCGCCGCATTGAGCGATGCCGCCTGGATGTGTACCAGCACTTCGCCCGCTTTGGGCGTCGGCTGAGGGATTTCGACGAGGCGCAGGACATCCGGCGCGCCGTATTGTTCGTAAACGACCGCTTGCATCATGATCGATTGCTCCGTGTGATTGGGAAAAGAGAAGGGAAGTTACTCCAGAAGCCGGATCAGCCGCCTTCCGCCGCTGATCAGGTTGAGGATGCCGCCGATCGCCGTCAGCCAGACCGCTCCCTGTGCGACGATCGGCTGCTCTGCCAGTGCCGGGTCTGCCGCCATCAGATGCAGGGTGATCGGCTGCCAGAGCGCGAAATACAGGCACAGCACCCCGCCGATCTCCAGCGCCGTCTGCCCCAGCAGCATCAGCGCTGACCAGCGTCCGCGCGCCAGCGCCCAGGCGTTGACCAGCAGCATCCCCAGCACGATGCCCGCCAGCACCAGCAGCGCGCCCGACGGCGCGGGGATGATCTCGCCAGGCACGCCCAGCGTCAGCCCACCCGTCCGCGCCCATGCCAGCGCGACCACGATCACCACGCCGCTGATGACGATGCCGAAGACCGCCTCAGTGCGATCGACCGCGCGCGGATTATCGACTTCCGGCAGGTCGTGCGGGTTGAAAGGCTCCGCCTGTGGATTGCGGGCGATCCACAGCCGTTCCATGATGTGGAAGACCACCACGATCAGCGCGGAGAGGTTGATCGCTGCCTGCACGCCGCCCCACAGCCCGTTCCACAGCACCTCCAGCGGCGGTGTGCCTGGCGTGGTTACCGCGCCCAGCACAGCGAGGAAGAGCGCGATCGCCGGGATGACGCCCCACACGCGGCGCAGCACGGGCAGCACGAACGGGTAGACCAGCGGACCGAGCAGGGCGCGGTCGCCCGCATACTCCCGCGCCATCAGGTAGGGGTATCCCATGCCCGCCAGCATCTGTGTCACCTGTTCAGGCGTCGCATCCCGCCCGTAGCGGTCTTCCAACTGGTCGTGAATCTGCGAGCGCAGCTCGTCGATGATGGCGGCGCGCTTTCTGGCAGGCAGGTAACGCCCCATCTCCTGCACATACCGTTCGATTAAGCTGCTCATTCGTCTGCCTCTCCCAGAAAACCGCGCATCACCGTCACCATGCCGAACCACTCCACGCGCAGCGCCGCCAGCACCGCCCGTCCCATCTCGCTGAGGCGGTAGTATTTGCGCGGGCGCGCCTCGCTGGTATCCCACTCGCTGGAGAGCAAGCCCTGATCTTCCAGCCGCCGTAACAGCGGGTAGAGTGTGCCTTCTTCGATCTCTAACCCCTGCTCTGCCAGCGCCTGAACCAGGCTGTAACCGTAGCGGGCGGTGTCGAGCTGGCTCAGCACTGCCAGCACGAGAATGCCACGCCGCAGTTCCAGCCGCAGTTTGGCAAGGTGTTCGCTGTGATCATCCGTCATGCTATGCGTCATCCGATACTGTACGTCGTACAGCAAGAATGATACTGTATGGCACACAGCGTTGTCAAGGGGACAGGGTTTGCGGGCAGGAGGGTGAGAGTCGTTTGCACCGCGCCCTGCAGATGTGATATGGTTGTGCATGACATATGCCGCCCCGGACGGGGCGCTGCTCACCAGTCCGCACGGGCACGGGCAGGAGTGACGATCAGGGTGCAGCAACCACACCCCCACAAGCGAGGACGACATGCAGCGCTATATCATTGAAGACACGCGGCACATCCCGCCCTTCAACCAGCCCGCCAGCCAGTTGACGATCGGCGTCGTGCCGCTCAAACTGCATCAGGAGAACGTGCTGCTCACCGCGTCTGGCGGGGCGCTGCCGATCGCCAACACGTTCGCCAGCCGTGACCAGATCGTCAGTGTGCGCGGCGCGGCGCTGGTCTACAGCGACAATCTCTATTTCGATCGGGACTACATCACCACCTTTCTGGAACGTGCGCGGCGCACGGGGCGCGCCTGTCGCGCCGCCTTCGCCCACAGCGACCCGGCGTTTCGCACCTATTCGCTGCCCCTCTCGCACGCCTACACGCACGCACAGGACGCCAGCGGCGCGCCGATCCACCTGATCGACCTGTGGTACTTCCCGAATGGCTACACGCCTGATGTGCTGCCCATCATCGTGGAGAGCGACTCGCAGGAGATGGGTTTCTACAGCGTGCCCGACTTCATGACGATGGAGCAGGGCAACCTGACGCATTACGGCGTGCGCCGGGCGATCATCGCCATCGAGAGCTGGGTGCATGTCTACTTCGCCTCGGTCATCTTCGGGCTGTTCGGGCGCGCCAGCATCGTCGATCGGCGTGCCGGGGAACACAACCTGTACAGCCTCAGACTGCTGTGGCGCGCCATCCTTGAACAGCGGCAAATCCTCAGCACCTCAGAGGTGGTCAAGGTGGGGCGGAACACGACCATCCACCCAACCGCCGTGATCACCGGTCCGGCGCAGATCGGCGATAACTGCTCGATCGGTCCGGGCGTCTTCCTGGACAACTGCACCATCGGCGACAATGTGACGATCGACGACGGCTGCACGCTGATGTTCAGCGTGGTGGGCAACGGCTGCTTCCTGCCCTTCCGTGCCGCGCTCTACCTGACCAGCATGATGGAGAACAGCATCGTCGCCCAGAACACCTGCCTGCAAATGTGCGTGATCGGGCGCAACAGCTTCGTGGGCGCGGGCAGCACCTTCACCGATTTCAACCTGATCGAGCAGCGCCCGATCCGCGCCGCCAACGTCGCGGGAGCGCTGGAAGAGGTGGGGCAGATCGTGCTGGGCAGCGCAGTGGGGCACAACTGCCGCATCGGGTCGGGCATGATCCTGTTTCCTGGGCGCATGATCGAAAGCGATGTGGTGCTGGTCGCCTCGCCGCAGCGCCGGGTGATCAGCCGCAGCGTGACCTACGAGGAAAGCGATCACCATACCGTCGGCAGCAGCACCCACACCCGTCATTATCCGCGCCGCGATGAGGCAGATGCCAGGGAGCAAAGCTGGTGAGCGCGCACGCTGAAGATACATTCGCTTTCATCATCCATCCCATCCAGATCAAGAAGGATGTGGCGCGCAAGTTCCCGCTGCTGGGCAAAATCCTGAGCGAGCAGCAGATCAATTTCTTCTCGCGTTTTTTTCCGCCGGTCTACCTGTCCGAGATCGAGGGTATCCGCTCCGCTGAGACGGGACGTGCGCTGCGCGGCTGGCTAATCGCCTGCCCATTCACCCCGCCGACGATGATGTCGCTGCCCGTCGAGACGGTGTACAACAAGATCGTGGCGTGCGGCAAAATGGCGGAAGACCTCGGCGCGCGCATCCTCGGCTTGGGCGCATATACGTCTGTCGTCGGCGATGCGGGAGTCACCATCGCGGAACGGCTGGACATCCCGGTCACGACCGGGGACAGCTACACCGTCGTCATCGCGGTGGAAGCCATCCGCGAGGCGGCGCGCGTCATGGATATCCCGATGCACAGCGCGACCGTCGCCGTCGTCGGCGCGACCGGGGCGATCGGCAGGACGTGCGCTGAGCTGCTGGCAGGGGAAAGCGCGCGGCTGATCCTGATCGGTCGGCGCGAGGAACCGCTGGAGGCGGTGCGCGCCGAATGCGCCGCGCGCGGGGCGGATGTGGTCGCCTCGACGCGCATGGACGCCATCTACAGCGCCGATCTCATCCTGACGGTGACCAGCGCCGTCCACGAGGTCATCCAGCCGGAACACCTCAAGCCGGGCGCGGTGGTGTGCGATGTGGCGCGCCCGCGCGATGTGTCGCGGCGGGTGGCTGCCGAGCGCGACGACGTGCTGGTCATCGAAGGCGGCATGGTCGAGGTCCCTGGGCAGCCCGATTTCCATTTCGATTTCGGTTTTCCGCCGCGCAAGGCGTATGCGTGCATGGCGGAGACGATGGCGCTGGCGCTGGAAGGGCGCTATGAAGATTACACTGTCGGCAAGGTGATCAGCACCGATCAGGCGCACGAGATCGGCGCGATTGCGGATCGGCACGGCTTCCGGCTCAGCGGTTTTCGCAGTTTTGAACAGCCCGTCACTGAAGCGCAGATCGCCCGCGTGCGCGCCCAGGCGAACGCGCGCCGTCAGCGCCCCGCCCCGCAGAGGATCATCCCATGAGCCAGCCCGACCTGTCGATCACCATCTATCCGCTCTCGTCGATCGAATATGACCTGAACGAGTTCCTCAAGCCCGCCAGCAAGAACCGCGCCAGCTTCACCCAGAATCATTACCGCTGCCTGCCGATGGTGGCGGCGAATACGCTGGGCTGGACGCTGTACAACCCGTTCGCCTTCACGGTGATGTGGCGCGGCGGCAAAGGGACGGATGCGCTGGAGGTGGCGTGCGAAAGCGAACACTGGATCGCCTCCGTCTTCGGGCACGGCATCTTCAGCATCGTGCCGCAGTTCATCGTCGAGACTTCGCCCGGCGTTGACCTGCTGGTGCGCCCTGTGCCGCACGTGTTCAAGCTGCCGGTGCTGCCGATGGAGGGCGTGGTCGAGACGGACTGGCTGCATCACTTCACGCTCAACTACACCATGCAGCTCCCTCTGATCAAGGCGTTCTACGATGTGGGCGAACCACTCGCTCAGCTCGTGCCGTATCCACGCCACTACATCGAGGATTTTCAGGCGCGCATTGTGCGAAGCGGTGAACGCTATGATGCCAAAATGGAAGAACTGGATCGCTCCAGCGCCAAACGGCAGGAATTCATCGATTCGTATAAGCGCGGCGAAAACCCCAGCCATCATCTGGATTACATGCACGGACGTTACAGCGACGGCACGCCTGCTGAAGATCACAAGCGGCTGTTTCACCCGCGTCCGTTCACGGAAGAGTGAAGGGTGGGTTGTTCAGGTTGACGGTGCGGGTAGCATAAGATCGGTCGGGTGGCGTCGAATGATGAAGGACAGGGGATGCGGTTTGAGGGCTACATCCGCGATATACGTTATCGCCCGCACATAGCGGATGCGCTGAAAACAGTATTGTGGACAGAGAATTTTGACATCAATGCAGTGCGTGGTGCTGGCATCATTCAGTTTGATGCACCGCACGATGCACTGGCTGTTTCTCGCTGGATTTCTCCTAAACGTACCCGCAGTTATCCATTTGCACGCCTGTACAGCACCTATGCCCAGAGTACCCGCATCCTCACTGTCATCCCGGTTATCAAGGATGAGGGGGCAGCCGGAGACTGTGATCGTATCAATGCGATGACATTTTCCTGGATGAGCCTGATGAACGTCTATATCATACTGGCATGGTATGATCGGGCTGTTCCTGCGCGGTTGCCCGGAAAAATCACCCGCCAGCAGTTGAATGCGGCATATGTACGCGCCAGGATAGATGACGTGCGGGATTATCGTGCTTCTGCCCTGCATTGGAATACCAGTCATTTCCAGCAGGATTTTGAGCCTGTCTTTACTCTCGCCGTTCAGCGTTGTCAGGAGATCGGCACGATGCACAACATCCCGATGCACAATGCGGCAGACCATCTCCGAGTGCTGGAAGCTTATCGTACCAGTGGCGTATTTGATTTGGATCGCTATCGTGCCAGTACCTTGTTTGGTTCAGCCGCCGCCGCTCAGCGCGAATTGGGCGTATCTCATCGCTATGAAAAGATTCAGAGCGGCACAAAAGCCATTTTTCGCATTGAAAATTACCTGGGCGGGGAATATTTCCTGACAGCCGATGAGGTGTTTCAGGAAGGGGAAACCTGGGTCATTCAGGAAGCGAAACACAGTCAGAGCGGACTGATGCCCAAAAAGAGCGATATTCAGGACGGATTGTTCAAGCTCATCCTGTTCCTCAATCTGGACAAGCTCACTCTGAACGGACAAGCCGTCTCGTTTCAGGTACGACTGCGGCTGACCGGGCTGCTCAAAGGGCGGATCGATCTGCCCGCTTTACCTGATACGATCGCACAATTCTGTCTCCATCACATGCTGCCGCGTGCTGCCTGTACGCTCATCGAAGCGCTTGACCGTGAAACACGCGCCAATCCTGGGCTGACGATCCACATCGGCGGTGAGGCATGAAGGCGCGCAGCCCACTCCGTTACCCCGGTGGCAAATCTCGTGCGATCGACCGTATCCTGCCGCAAGTGCCGGCTTCGATGCTGGAATACCGCGAGCCGTTCGTGGGTGGGGGATCGGTTTATCTGGCGGTGCGTGCTTTGTTCCGCAATCGTATTCGCTATATGATCAGCGACCTCAACCCGGATGTGATCGCTTTCTGGCGCTGTGTACGCGATCAACTCGATGTTCTATGCGATCGGGTGACAGCGCTGCACGCGCGCTTTGCGGGGGCGGGGCGCAACCTGTATCTGCACCTGAAAGAGGAGACCAGTATGCAGTCAGAACTGGATCGCGGGGTGCGCTTTTTCGTGATGAACCGCATCACCTTTTCGGGCGTGATGGATGCGGGAGGCTATTCGCAGCAGGCGTTTGAGAAACGTTTCACCCTCTCCAGCATCGACAGGCTGCGCGCCCTTGACGGGATGCTGGACGGCACGATGATCGAACACAGTGACTACGCGCCAATCGTCGAACGCCCAGGCGAAAATGTCTTCCTGTTTCTCGACCCCCCTTATTTCAGTGCGACACATTCCAGGCTGTACGGCGAACGCGGCGTGCTGCACACCGGGTTTGACCATCTGCGCTTCGCTGAAGTGATGCGGGCGTGTCCACATCGCTGGCTGATCACCTACGACGACTCGCCAACCATTCGTACTCTGTTCGATTTCGCTCACCTCGAAAGCTGGGAATTGCAGTATGGCATGAACAATTTCGGTCAGCAGACCGCCGCTGCTGGCAAAGAACTGTTCATCCGCAACCGATGATCTCCCGAAAGCAATCGCCCCGCCCCGCTCATTCCCAGTCGCCATCGGTGCGGAGAGTCAGCGTCAGGCGGACGACGACCTCATCGTCCACATCGATGCCCTCAGCGCGGCGCACATCGGCACGCACCGGGACGAGATAGCGATCGTCCTTGGGGAACAGCGAGGTCGTCCACGTCGTGCCGCCGATCGCCACCTCGACCGGGATGACGCCCCAGCCGTAGGTGACCGATGCAGACACCGCTTTGATCTCGCGGCTCTCCTCCTCAGGGACGGGGATGAAATACCAGGGGGCAGGTCCGCGCCAGTAGAGGATCACCCCGGTGAATTCCAGTTCCATACGCATCCTCCTGTGGGCGATGGCGCGGACCGGGCGCACCTGCACGTGCGCCCGGCGCAGTGTCAGCGTCTTACAGCGCGTTGGGTGAGGCGAACAGCCCCAGCGTGCGCCCGATCTGTTCGGTGTGGTCGATGTCGTGCAGCCCGGCGACCGCCGCCTGTTCTGCCACATGCGTCGGCACACCCGCCCCGGTGACGCCTGTGCGCGTCCACGACGAGTCGGGCAGCGCCTCCAGATAGGCGATCAGCGCGCGGCGCGCATCGCGGTACTCGGCGAAAGCGGTCTCCAGCGATTGCGCCGCATAGTTGTTGCGCGTCACCAGTTCCAGATGATCGACGAGGACGAAGCGCGGATTGTCCTGATCGACCATCAGGCGGATGCGTTCGGCGAAGATGCGCTCGAAATCGCGCAGGTGGCACATGATCTCGACCACATTCCAGCCATCGGGTCCGTCAGTGGCGCTCAGCGCGCGCGCCTGATCGACCCCGCTGAGCAGGAAAGCGAGGGTAGATGGGGTTTTACGCAGGGTACGCAGGACGCGGGCTTTGTCGATGAGCGACATGGTGTTCAGCCGCCCCGCGCCGGGTCGTCGCCAGCAGTGGAGTCGTCATGCGCGGTGGGCGAGGTGTCGTCGGCATCGAGCGGCGGCGGGGTCGGCTCGGTCACATGCCCAGCCGGGGTGTCGTCGTGGGGCAGCGTCGGCTCATCGGGCGTGCCGTTGCTGTCAGCGGCAGGCAGGGCGGGAGCTGCCATCGGCAGGGCGGGGACGCCGGATGTGCCGAATTCATACACCTGCACGCGGGGGGTCGGCAGGGCAGCGGCAGCGGCAGCTTCCGCTTCGACTTCCTCGATGGTCCTCCCGCGCGCCAGGTCGAGGCGGGTGGAGATGGCGAAGACCACGCCGAGGACGGTGAGCAGCACCACCAGCGCCCAATCGCCGACCGGGGCGGACTGGACGATGCGGTTCATCGCCACGAACAGGGCGGCGAGCAGCAGGGCGACGGCGAACAGGGTGCGTGTTTCACGGTTCATTCCGGGATCATCCTCCACAGGCAAAGTGGCACGACAGGTCAGCAAGATGCCCCTGATTATCGCACAGCATCGGTCAAAACCCAAACGCCGCCCTGCTTCAGCCGGGCGTGCTGCACAATCTTTTTGGGTCGGCGTGGTGGTGATGGTATGATTCGTTAAATTGACCACGCTCCGTGATCAGTCGGCATGGAGCAGGGGATGGAAAGGATGCAGGGTTCATGAGCAACCTCAACCGCAATATCCGGGTGCTGATCGCCAAACCTGGGCTGGACGGGCACGATCGTGGGGCAAAAGTCATCGCGCGGGCACTGCGCGATGCCGGCATGGAGGTCGTCTACACCGGGCTGCGCCAGACGCCGGAGATGATCGCCGAAGCTGCCTTGCAGGAAGATGTCGATGTGGTCGGCTTGAGCATCCTCAGCGGCGCGCACATGGCGCTCGTCCCGCGCATCCGTGAGGTGATGAACGCCAACGATCTGGGCGATGTGCCGCTCATCGTCGGTGGCATCATCCCGGATGAGGATAAGCCCGCGCTGGAGGCGATGGGCGTGCAGGGCATTTTCGGTCCGGGTGCGAACACGCAGGAGATCGCGGAGTTCATCCGGGGGTTGCTGTCGGCAAAGCAGGGCGGCGCATGACGGACGCGCTGGTCGAAGCAGTCCTGGGCGGGTCGCGCCGGAGCCTGGCGCGCCTGCTGACGCTGATCGAAAATGAGGGCGCGGGCGCGGCAGACGCGCTGGCAGCGCTCTATCCGCACACCGGGCGGGCGTGGATCGTCGGCATCACCGGCGCGCCTGGCACGGGCAAAAGCACGCTCGTCAGCGCGCTGGCGCAGGCGATGCGCGCGGCGGGGCACACCGTCGCCATCCTCGCCATCGACCCGACCAGCCCTTTCACGGGCGGAGCCATCCTTGGCGATCGCATTCGGATGCGCGACCTGTCGGGTGATGCGGGCGTGTTCATCCGCAGCATGGCGACGCGCGGCAGCCTCGGCGGGCTGGCACGTGCCGCGCGCGATGCTGCCCGCGCCCTCGACGCCGCCGGGTTCGACTTCGTGCTGATCGAGACGGTCGGCGCGGGGCAGAACGAGGTAGACATCGTGCGCGCCGCCTACACGACGCTGGTCGTCGAAGCGCCTGGGCTGGGCGATGAGGTACAGGCGATCAAGGCGGGCATCCTGGAGATCGCCGACATTCTGGTGCTGAACAAGGCAGACCGCCCCGGCGCGGCGGGCACGCTGCGCGCGCTGCGGACGATGCTGGAGATCGGGCATCCGACGCGCGCTGCGGGTGCAGTGGGGCATCATGGCGCAGGGGCGATGCGCCTGATGTCTGCGCCGCAGTCCAGCGCCATCGACGGCATGTGGGTTCCGCCGATCGCCCAGACGGTCGCCAGCGAGGGCAAAGGCATCGATGAGGTGATCGCCCACATCGCCGCCCACCGCGCCTTTCTGGAGGCAGAGGGGCGGCGTGGCGCGCTCGAACGTGCCCAGATCGGACTGGAACTGCGCGAACGCCTGCGCGATGCGCTGCTGGCGCGGCTGCTGGCGCATGTTTCGGCGGAGACGATCGAGGCGCTGGCGGGGCAGGTGCAGGCGCGCACACTCGACCCGGCGGGCGCTGTTGAACATCTTTTAAATGCCCGCATTCCGTGAGTGCGAATAAATGTTATACTGATGATATTCATTGCATTCAGGGAGAACAGCCGCGCAATGCGTATCGTCAATGTCAAGATTCCCGGAACCAAATACAGCCCGGAACCGGTTAGCACTGACGCCCCCAACCGGGGACAGTATTACGGACGGATCATCCTGGTGGCGGGCAGCACCGCCACCGACCTCGGCGCGGAGATCGCGGAACACCTCAGCCTGCACCTCAGCCCGTATGAGCGCACCATTTTCCCCAATGAGAACATCTTCATCCGCCTCAAAGAGAGTATGCGCGGGCAGGATGTGTATGTCATCCAGAGCATGGCGACGCCGCTGCACGAGAGCATCTTCGAGCTGATGATCCTGATCGATACCATCAAGCGCGACTCGGCAGCCCGCGTCACGGTGGTCGTGCCGTATCTGGCATATGGGCGTTCGGACAAGAAGGATCAGCCGCGCGTGGGCATCGCCGCCCGTATGATCGCCGACATGCTGCAAACGGCGGGCGCAGATCGCTATATGACGGTCGATCTGCACAGCGGGCAGATTCAGGGCTTCTTCAGCATCCCAGGCGATGCGCTGACTGCCTTCCACCTGCTCAGCGATTACGTGGCAGAACGCGCCATCGAGAATCTGGTCGTCGTCTCGACCGACCTGGGCTTCGCCAAAAAAGCGCGCAACTGGGCGGAAAAGCTCAATACCCCGCTGACGATCATCGAGAAGCGTCGGCTGAGCAACGACTCGACCAGCGAAGCGCTGACCGTCATCGGCGACGTGCGCGACCGCAACGTGCTGCTGGTCGATGACGAGGTGCTGACGGGTGGCAGCATCGTCAACGCCGTCAATCTGGTCAAGCAGGAGGGCGCGCGTGACGTCTACCTGGCGTTCACCCACGCCATCCTCGCGGGCAGCGCGGTCGAGCGGCTGAGCGGGCTGGACGTCAAAGAGATCATCACCACCAATACCGTGCCCATCCCCCCGGAAAAGCGCGCCCTGCTGCCCAACATGACGGTGCTTTCCACCGCGCCGCTGCTGGGCGAGGTCATCCTGCGCGCCAATCAGGGGCGCAGCGTCGGCGAACTGTTCCACGAGTGAGCGACGTGCGGGATCAGACGAAAGTGCGCAGCGACTCGAAGCCGCGCACCAGCGCTTCCTTCTGACTCGCCTGATACAGCGCAACGGCGGGATGCAGCATCGGCACGACGTGAATTTCGGCATCGCCCAGCCGCGCCGGGATCAGCCGACCGTGCAGCGCGCTGATCTTTTCGTCCTGCTCCGGGCGCTTGAGCAGACGCAGCACATACGCCGCTGCGAACCGACCGAGCGGCACAATAACGCGCGGGTCGAGGGTGAGCAGCAGGCGATCGACATGCGGCGCGTACCAGGCGATCTGTTCTGGTGTCGGTTCTCCGCCGCCTGGGTAATCCCAGATCAGGTTGGTGATGAACACATCGGCGCGTCGCAGACGCAGCCCGCCGAGCAGCTCATCCAGCACCTTGCCCGACGCGCCGACGAACGGGCGACCCTGCTGCGCCTCCGTTTTGCCGGGCGCTTCGCCGATGAACACGATGCCCGCGTCGGGGTTGCCATCGCCCAGCACAGGAAGCAGGCGATTTGCCACGCGCTGGGCGTAGAGCGGCGAGTCTGTGCCGTTGATCAGAGCGGCGCGCAGCGCGTCGATGGTGGCGTTCTTACGGCGCAGGGTTTCGGCGTCGGCTTTGGGCTTGATCAGCCGCGCGCTGACGCTGCTGCGGATCGCCCCTGCCAGCCGTTCGACGTCTTCGGCAAAACGAGCGTGCGTCAGTTCGTGGGCATTCCGCCGCGCCAGCCCCGCCAGCGCTTCAGGCAGCTCTGCCGGGGAGGGCATCCGCGCGCCGCCGACCAGCACCGGGATGATACGCTTGCCACCCTCCAGCGCACTCGCCACTTCCAGCCGGACGAAATCGTTCCACTGGTCGATGCGCCGCCCGCCGCTGGCGCCGGTGACCGTCAGCCAGGTTGTGCCGATGACGACCAGGCAGACTTCGCACGCGCCGACCGCCGTCTCGATGGCATGGACGAAATCGTCACCGGGCGCGATGGTGGCGACATCCATGAACAGATCATCCGGGCGGAAGTGGCGCAGCAGGTGGTCGTACAGCCGTCCGACATAGCCTTCGCTGTCCGCGCGGCGGTAACTGATGAAGATGCGGGTCATACGCAGCTGCTTCCGGCGTTGATCAGTTCCTGCATGAGCGACTCGATCTGGCGCGGCGGGGGCAGCGGCTTTTGCAGCAGGCGATCCGCGCCGGATCGCGTCATCAGGGCATCGGCGTCATCCGGGCGGAGGTAGTAGGCGGTCATGAGCAGGACGGGGATGTGGCGCAGATGTGGGCTGACGCGCACCCGTGCGGCGATCTGATCGCCCTGAATGTCTCCAGGCAGGCGGGCGTCGATCAGAGCGATGTCCGGGCGCTGCTGTCCCTGCGGATCGTGGTCGAACTGTTCCAGCCAGCGCATAGCCTGGTCGCCATTGACGAAGGCGATGCAGGTATGCGAGAACAGGCGCGCCATCAGCACCAGCATTTCATGGACATCCGGTTCGTCCTCGACGATCATCCAGCACGCCATTGTCGCCACCATCCCACACCCAATCACATTGATCAATGCTGATAATACCGCATCTGATGAAGGTTGATCAAATCCGATCGGATGGGCGATCCGGGCTATTTGTCAGGGTGAGATTTGCCGTTGACAGAACGCGATCGCGCAACCCGCGCCGCGCAATGTATAATATCCCGCAATCAATCATCATCCGCCTTCTGCTGTACAGAAAAGGACTGAACCCCCCGTGAGCAAGCCGATCATCGCCGTGCTGGAAGGCGATCAAACCGGGCAGGAACTGCTCGTACAAGGGCTGCGCGTGCTGGACCCCGCCGTCACGCGCTTCGATGTCGAATTCAAGCATTTCGACCTCTCCCTGGCAAACCGCCGCGTCACCCACAATCAGGTTGTGCATGACGCCGCCGCCGTCATCCGTGAGACCGGCTTCGGCATCAAAGCCGCCACCATCACCCCCGCCGACCCCGACGACGTGGGCAGCCCCAACGCCCTGCTGCGCGAACTGATCAACGGGCAGGTCATCCTCCGCACCGGGCGGCGTATCCCATCGGTGCGCCCGCTGGCGGGCGTGTACGCGCCCATCTCAGTCGTCCGCATGGCGGTTGAGGACGCCTATGGCGCGAAGGAATGGCGCGAAGGCAGCGGGCTGGATGAGGTGAGCTACAGCACGCGCAAGCTCTCCCGCCGCACCTGCCGCGCCGTTGCCGAGTTCACCTTCCGCTACGCCCGCCGCACCGGGGCGAAGGTGTTCGGTGGACCGAAATACACCGTTAGCCCGACCTACGAAGGCATCTTCAAGGAAGAACTGGACGCCGCTGCCGCCCGCTACCCTGATGTGCGTTATGACCCGCAGCTCATCGACGCCACCTATGCCCTGCTGCTGGAGACGACCGGCGAGTCGCTGGCGATCCCGGCGCTCAACCGTGACGGCGACAGCCTGAGCGACCTGGTGCTGAAGATGTTCGGCAGCATCGCCGGGGCGGAATCGGTCATCCTGTCGATGGATGAGCAGTTCGAGGTGCAGACGGTGCTGACCGAAGCGCCGCACGGCACTGCCCCGTCGCTGGAAGGCAAGAACATCGCCAACCCGATGGCGATGATCCTGGCGGGCGCGGCGCTTCTGCGTTACATGAAGAGCGATGCCGCTCACCGTGCCAGCCGCGCCATCTACGAATCCGTCATGGAGGCGGTCAGTGGTGGCATCCGCACGCCGGACCTGGGCGGGCAGGCAGCGACCACCGATTTCACGGACGAGGTGATCCGCCGCGTGCGGGGCAAACTCGAAGTGTGGGATGGACTGGGCGACTAGTGGTCTGGCCGGCGGCGTGCCCGGCGACGGCTCAGCGCTCGACGAAGACGCTGCGCGCCTGTGGGCGCTGCTCTTCCGGATCGTGCTGGACGGGGAAAAACACATCGCTGGGCAGCTTGCCCGGCATGGGCTGACCACGCCGCAGTTTTACGTCCTCAAGACGCTCATCGAGCAGGGCGGGCGCTGCCCGATCGGGGAGATCGCCCGCCTGCATGGGCTGACCAGCGCCACC
Organism: uncultured Pleurocapsa sp.; assembly: GCA_964614405.1. Classification (GTDB taxonomy): domain Bacteria; phylum Chloroflexota; class Anaerolineae; order Aggregatilineales; family Phototrophicaceae; genus Flexifilum. The sequence goes on along the minus strand of CAZTLS010000035.1, from coordinate 1,714 downwards.
ATGACCGGTCTGGTCGGGCGGATGGAGGCGGATGACCCGCCGCTGGTGCGCCGTGAACAGCATCATGCTGACCGCCGTTCGGTCATGGTGGTGCTGACCGATGCCGGACGGGCGCGCTTTCAGGGTGTGCAGGATCGGCTGCATGAGCAGCTTCGGGCGGTCCTCAGCCTGATCCCGCCGGAGACGCGCGCCGTGCTGATCAGCGAACTGGGGCGCTATGTCGAGCTGATCCGCGCCGCCATCGCCCCGCCGGATGTATAGGCAGGGCGTTTCTTTTTTTTCGAGAGACTATTTCATGGAGACATTCAGATGACGATGCAGTTTGGCGTGTTCGTGCCTCAGGGCTGGCGCATGGATTTGGTGGAGATCGCCGACCCGGTTGAACAGTACGAGGCGATGACCCGCGTCGCACAGGCGGCAGAAGCCGACGGCTACGACTCGGTCTGGGTGTACGACCATTTTCACACCGTGCCCAACCCGGAGATCGAGACCTGCTTCGAGGCATGGACGATCACGGCGGGGCTGGCGCGCGATACGCAGCGCGTCCGCATCGGGCAGATGGTGACCTGCAACGGCTACCGTAACCCGGCGCTGCTGGCGAAGATCGCCTCCACCGTCGATGTGATGAGCCGGGGACGCGCCATCTGCGGGCTGGGTGCCGGCTGGTATGAGCATGAGTGGCGCGCCTACGGCTATGGCTTCCCGGAACTGCGCGATCGGATGCGCGCCTTCCGTGAAGCGGTCGAGATCGTGGTGCAGATGTGGACTCAGACCTATGCCAGCTTCAGCGGCGAATACTACTCCATCGATGGCGCGATCAACGAGCCGAAGGGCGTGCAGCAGCCGCACCTCCCGCTGTGGCTCGGCGGTGGCGGCGAGAAGATCACCCTCAAACTGGTGGCACAGTACGCCCAGGGCTGCAATTTCGCCAACGGCGACCCGGAGGAGATGCGCCAGAAGATCGACGTGCTGCGCGGGCACTGTGATGCCGCCGGGCGCGACCTGAACAGCATCACCCGCAGCACCAGCCTCAACCTCTTCCTGCTGGAAGACGGCGCGGACGCCGAAAGCGCGACGGCGGCGGCGCGCGGGTCGCGCTCGCTGGCGGATTTTCAGCGTGAATATTTCGTCGGCACGCGCCAGCAGACGATCGACCGCATCGGCGCGCTGCGCGACGCCGGGGCGAACTACCTGATCGTCTATTTCCCGCGCGTGGCGGTCGATCACAGCCTGCTGCACCGCTTTGCAGCGGAGGTCATGCCCGCGTTCGCCTGACATCGCGCTATAATGCAGCTATCACGCTGCATTGATTGATGAGGGCGCGCCCATGACCGCTGATCCGTTTGTGGTGTCCAGACTGCGTACACTGCCGCTGTTCGCCCAGCTCACCCCGCCCCAGTTGGCGCTGGTCGCTTCGATCGCCCAGCGCCACGCCCTGCCCGCTGGCACGCTGGCGCTGGGGCAGGGGCAGCCGTCGATGGGCGCGCTGCTGCTGGTCAGCGGACGGGGGGTGTTCACCCGTCATCGTGCCGATGGCGCAGAAGAGCAGGTCGCCGTCATGGAAGCCGGGCAGTACGTCAACGAAGCATCGCTGTTCAGCGCGCGCACCGAACCCGTCTCGCTGCGGATCACTCAGGACGCGGTGGTCATCTTCATCCCGCGTGATGCCTTCGCCAGCCTGATGCACAGCACGCCCGAACTGGCTGCCAACCTG
>CAZTLS010000034.1:5904-39411 GCA_964614405.1 uncultured Pleurocapsa sp. | reverse complement strand
CACGATCGCCGTGCATGACGGGCGGCGGCATGTGCCGATTTACATCACCGAGAACATGGTCGGGCACAAGCTGGGCGAGTTCGCGCCCACCCGCACCTATCGCGGGCATCTGGTCGAGAAGAAGAAGAAGTAGCGAGAGGGCAGACAGACGATGGAAGTTCGGGCACACCTGAGCTACGCGCCGATCTCGCCCCGCAAGCTGCGGCTGGTGATCGATCAGGTGCGCGGGTTGAACGCGGTGCAGGCACTCACCGTCCTGCAATTCATGCCGCAGAAGGGCGCGCCGATCGTGGCGAAACTGGTCGCCTCGGCGCTGGCGAATGCGGAGAACAATTTCGATCTCGAACGCGAGACGATGGTCATTCGGACGATCTACGCCAACGGCGGTCCGATGCTCAAACGGTACAAGGCAGGGGCGCGCGGGCGCTACAAACCGCGCAAGCGCCGCACCTCGCACCTGACCGTCATTCTGGCGGAACCGGAGGAGAAGAACTAAATGGGTCGTAAGGTCAATCCGGTCGGGTTCCGCCTGAAGATCACGCGGGACTGGGACGCGCGCTGGTTCGCCAGCGGGACGCAGTACAAGGACTTGCTGCATGAAGATTTCCGCATCCGCGAATACATTCGCAAAGAGGCGGAAAAAGCCGGGGTGTCGCGCATCGAGATCGAGCGCAACTCCAACCAGATCAGCATCACCATCCACACCGCCCGCCCCGGCATCCTGATCGGGCGCAAGGGCGACGCGGTGAAGAAGATGCGTCAGGGCTTGCAGGAGATGACCGGCAAGGTGGCGAAGGTCGATGTGACGGAAATTCCGAAGCCCGACCTGGACGCTTACCTGGTGGCGGTCAACATCGCCCAGCAGATCGAGCGGCGCGTCGGGCATGGGCGGGCGATCAAGCGCGCCATCGGCGCGGCGATGCGCCAGGGCGCGCAGGGGATCAAGATCGAGGTCTCCGGGCGTCTGGGCGGCTCGGACATGGCGCGGCGGGAATGGCAGAGCGAAGGGCGCGTGCCGCGTGGCACGCTGCGCGCCGACATCGACTTCGCCAAAGCGGAAGCCACCACCACCTATGGGCGCATCGGCATCAAGGTGTGGGTGTACAAGGGCGATGTGCTGAAGCGCGAAATCAGGAAAGTGAGCGGCGAGGCGACTCAGGACGCCTTCGCTGGCTCGTAGGAGTGAACCGATCATGTTGATGCCGAAACGTGTCAAATACCGCAAGCAGATGCGCGGGCGCATGAAGGGCAAAGCCTATCGTGGCGCGGCAGTGCATTTTGGGGAATTCGGCTTGCAGGCGCTCGAACCGTGCTGGCTGACCAGCCGCCAGATCGAGTCTGCCCGCCGCGCGCTGGTGCGCTATGTGCGCCGTCGCGGGAAAATCTGGATTCGCGTCTTCCCCGATAAACCGGTGACGAAGAAAGCCGCCGAAACCCGTATGGGCAGCGGCAAGGGTGCGGTCGAGTTCTGGGTGGCGGTGATCCGCCCTGGGCGTGTGCTGTTCGAGATGGGCGGGATCAGCGAGGAAGACGCGCGCGAGGCGCTGCGTCTGGCGTCGCACAAGCTGCCGATCGCCACCAAGTTCATCAAGCGCATTGACCCGATCAGCGGGCAAGAGGTGACGGGCTGATGAAGTCGAGAGAGATTCGCGCACTGTCCGACCAGGATTTGGCGGACGCGCTGGAAGACCAGAAGGAAGCACTGTTCAATTTTCGCTTGCAGGAAGGCTTTGGGCGGCTGGAAGACCCGACCGCCATCCCGCGCACCCGCCGGATCATTGCGCGGTTGATGACCATCCAGCGCGAGCGTGCGTTGGCGAAGGAAAAGAGCAATGGCTAACAAACGCCGCCGCCTGATCGGGCGGGTCGTGAGCAACAAGATGGACAAGACGGTCGTGGTGGCGATCGAGAATCGCAAGACGCACCCGATCTACGGCAAGGTCGTCAAGACGACCAAGAAGATCATGGCGCATGATGAAAGCAACGCCATCGAGATGGGCGCGCTGGTGCGCGTCGTGGAGAGCCGCCCGCTCAGCCGCCACAAGCGCTGGGTCGTCGAAGAGGTGATGGTGGCGAAGGGCGCGCCGCAGGTTGGGGCGCTGGCAGACGAGGCGGTCGTCGATGCTGCCAGCGACGGCGAGGATGAATAGACGATGATCCAGAATGAATCGCGGTTGAAAGTGGCGGATAACACCGGCGCGCAGGAACTGCTGGTGATCCGCGTGCTGGGCGGCTCGCGCCGCTATTACGGCGGGGTGGGCGATATTGTGGTGGCGGCGGTCAAATCCGCCACGCCGCAGGGGTCGGTGAAGAAAGGCGATGTGGTCAAAGCGGTCATCGTTCGCACAGCGAAGGAATATCGCCGCAGCGATGGCTCATACATCAAATTTGACGACAACGCCGCCGTCATCATCAATGAAGACAAGAACCCGAAAGGGACGCGCGTGTTCGGGCCGGTCGCACGGGAGCTGCGCGAACGGGATTTCCTGAAGATCGTCTCGCTCGCGCCGGAGACCCTGTAAGGGCAGAAAGAGGGTTGGTGCAGCGATGCAGCGCGTGAAAAAAGGCGACACAGTACAGGTCATCGCCGGCAAAGACATCGGCGAGCGGGGCGTGGTGGAAGCGGTGATGCCGAAGGCAGACCGGGTGGTGGTGCAGGGGGTCAACCTGCTCAAGCGCCACCGCAAGGCGCGCCAGGCGGGAGCGCAGCAGATCAAGGCGCAGATCGTGGAGTTCGACGGTCCCATCCACCTGTCGAACGTGATGCCCGTATGCCCGAAGTGCGACAAGCCGACGCGGGTGGGTTTCCGGGTGCGTGATGATGGTTTCAAGACGCGCGTCTGCCGCAAGTGCGGCGCGGATATGGACTGAGTGCAGTATGGCGATCAAATATGCGATCCAACAGCGGTACGAGGAACAGGTCGTGCCGGCACTGATGAAAGAATTCAATTACGGGAACGTGATGCAGGTTCCGCGTATTGAGAAGATCGTGGTCAATATCGGCGTGGGCGAGGCGATCGACGCGCCCAAATCGCTGGACGGCGCGGTGAGCGACCTGAAGCAGATCACCGGACAGCAGCCGATCATCACCCGCGCCAAGAAGAGCATCGCCGCCTTCAAGCTGCGCGAAGGGCGCGCCATCGGCACGAAGGTGACGCTGCGCGGGGCGAAGATGTGGTCACTGCTCGATCGGCTGATCAATCTGGCGCTGCCGCGCATCCGCGACTTTCGCGGCGTCTCGCCGGATACGTTCGACGGGCGCGGCAACTACACCATCGGGCTGCGCGAACAGCTGGCGTTCCCGGAGATCCAGTACGACAAGATCGACAAGGTGCGCGGGCTGGAGATCACCGTCGTGACGACCGCGCAGACCGACGAAGAAGGGCGGCGTCTGCTGCGCCTGCTCGGTATGCCGTTCCGCGAGAGCTAAACGAAGAGGGTATTGGGCAGATGGCGAAGAAATCGGTGACGGCGCGCGAAAGCCGCCGCAAGTACAAGGTGCAGGTGCGGAATCGCTGCCAGTTTGTTGACCCCAGCTCTGGCAAAATCTGTGGTCGCCCGCGTGGCTACATGCGTCGTTTCGGGCTGTGCCGCATTCATTTCCGCGAACAGGCGCTGGCGGGTAAAATCCCCGGCGTCGTCAAGTCGAGCTGGTGAGAGAGAGACGGGTTCTGTCATGACGAGCGATCCCATCGCAGATATGCTGACGCGCATCCGCAATGCACTGCTGGCGCGCAAACAGACGGTTGATGTGCCTGCTTCCAGGATCAAGGTGGAAATCGCCCGCATCCTGAAGGAAGAGGGCTTTATCGAGAATTACGAAGTGGTGGAGGGTGCGCCCTTTGCCAACATCATCATCACCCTGAAATATCACGGCGCACGCCGCGAACGCCAGCCGGTGATCACCAACATCACCCGCGTCAGCAAACCGGGGCGGCGCGTGTATCGCAAGCGCACCGACATGCCGCGCGTGATGAGCGGCATCGGCATCGCCATCGTCACCACGCCGAAGGGCGTGATGACCGCGCAGCAGGCGCGGCGCGAGCAGGTCGGCGGCGAAGTGCTGTGCTACGTGTGGTAACGAGAGAGGCACGGTAACGATGTCCCGAATTGGCAAGAAACCCATTCCGCTGCCCGCGAAAGTCGAAGTGAAGATCGACGGGCAGGACGTGACGGTGAAGGGTCCCAAAGGCACGCTGACGCACACGGTGCATCCGGCGATCAGCGTGGCGCTTGAGGGCAAGGATATCGTCGTCACACGCGGCACAGACGAGCGTCAGGATCGTGCCCTGCACGGGCTGACGCGGGCGCTGCTGGCGAACATGGTGACGGGCGTTTCGACCGGTTTCCGGCGCGAACTGCTCATCGAAGGCGTCGGTTATACGGCGGAAATGCGCGGCAAAGACCTGGTGATGAAGCTGGGCTTCTCGCACGAGGTGGTCGTCAACCCGCCGGAAAACATCACCTTCTCGACCGAAGGTCGCCAGAAGATCATCGTGGACGGCATCGATAAGCAGGTCGTCGGGCAGGTCGCGTCGGATATTCGCGGCTGGCGTCCGCCGGAGCCGTACCTGGGCAAGGGTGTGCGCTACGCTGGTGAGATCATCCGCCGCAAGGCGGGCAAGACGGGCAAGTGAGGTCGATAAACTATGGCGACAGCAAAGCAGCTTAAGAAAAAACGTGCCATGCGCGAGCGCCGTCAGGCGCGCATTCGCGGGCGCATTGAGGGGACGACGGAACGCCCGCGCCTGGCGGTCTTCCGCAGTCTGACGAACATTTACGCACAGGTGATCGACGACAGCGCCGGGCGCACCCTCGTCTCGGCATCGACGGTCGATAAGGAAATTGCGCCGACGCTGGACGGCAAGACGAAGACCGAAGCGGCGAAGCTGGTCGGTCAGGCGTTGGCAGCACGGGCAAAAGCCGCCGGAATCTCGATGGTGGTGTTCGATCGCGGCGGTTTCAGGTATCATGGGCGCGTCGCTGCGCTCGCTGAGGGGGCCCGCGAAGGCGGGTTGAACTTCTGATATGGGACAGCGCATGAAGAGAAAAGAACGCGGTGAAGGCGGGCGCGAAGGACGCGAGGGGCGCGGCGAAAACCGCGAACAGCGCGAAGAACGCGAGGAATTGCAGGAGCGCGTCATCGACATCAAGCGTGTGGCGAAGGTGATCAAGGGTGGGCGTCGTTTCGCCTTCCGCACCGTCGTCGTGGTCGGTGACGGCAGCGGGCGGATCGGCATCGGCGTGGGCAAGGCGCGCGCCGTGCCGGACAGCATCCGCAAAGGGACGGAACGGGCGCGGCGGCAGATGGTGACGATCACTCTCTCCGGCACGACCATCCCGCACCCGGTGGTGGCGGAACATGGCGGCGCGCGCGTGCTGCTCAAGCCCGCTTCGCCAGGCACGGGCGTCATCGCGGGCGGTCCGGTGCGCGCGGTGCTGGAAGCGGTCGGTGTGCGCGATATCCTGACCAAAAGCATGGGCAGCCCGAACCTGCTGAACGTGGCGATGGCGACGCTGGAAGCGCTCCAGCAGCTCAAAAGCCCGCAGGAGATGGCGGCGATGCGCGGCAAGAGCGTCGAGCAGATGCGCCCCTTCTGGGAACGCCGCAAGACGACGGTGGAGGTGATCACCCCCGCCGCTGAGGAGGCGAACAATGGCTAAGCGCCGCAGCACGGTGACGGCTGAGCGCCAGCTGAAGGTGACGCTGGTGCGCAGCCCGATCGGATATGAGAAGAGCCAGGGTGAAACGGCGCGCGCGCTGGGGCTGCATAAGATGCACAGCAGCGTGATCGTGAACGATATTCCGTCGGTGCGGGGCATGATCGCCAAGATCGTGCATCTGGTCGCCGTCGAGGAGGTGAGCGGGTCATGAAACTGCACGATCTCAAGCCAGACAAGGGATCGAAGAAGAAGAAGACGCGCGTTGGGCGCGGTATCAGCGCCGGCAAGGGTAAGACCGCCGGGCGCGGTACGAAGGGCGCGGGCGCGCGCGGTCGTCATGCGCGCAAGGGCGCATACTTCGAGGGCGGTCAGCTTCCGCTGGTGCGCCGCCTGCCGTTCAAGCGCGGCTTCACCAACCTGTTCCGCATCGAATATCAGGAAGTGAAGATCGAGCAGCTTGCTGCGCTGCCCGCCGGGACGGTGGTCACGCCGGAACTGCTGGCACAGCACCGCCTGATCCGCGATGCGCTCAACCCGGTGGTGGTGCTGGGCAATGGCGAACTGAAGCACGCGCTGACGGTCAGCGCGCACCGCTTCACCAAAAGCGCCGCTGCCAAGATCACCGAAGCGGGTGGCACGGTGAAGGTGATGAAACTCGCCGTGACGGGCGCGCGCTTCACCATCAAGCGCCTGCCGCGCGAAAAACTCGCCAAACTGATGGCGGCAGCCGCCGCAGCCGAATAACCCACGCACGCTGACGCCCCGTCACTGGGGCGTTTGCGCGCGTGCTTTTCCTGAGACGTTCGCCTCGCCGTTAAAAGGCGTGCCGTCTCTCCCTTTTTTATGTCGGAGTTGAGGTTTTCTGACCATGATTGAGGCACTGCGTAACGCTATCCGTCTGCCCGACCTGCGTAACAAGCTGCTGATCACCGGGCTGATCCTGGTGATCTACCAGTTCGCGGCGCATGTGCCGGTTGTCGGCGTCGATCGTGCGGCGCTGCGGGCGCTGCTGGACGGTCAATCGGGCGGGCTGCTGGGCGTGCTGAACCTGCTTTCGGGCGGGGCGCTGCAAAACTTCAGCGTCATCGCCAACGGGGTGTACCCTTACATCACCGCGTCGATCATCCTTCAGGTACTCACGCCCGTCATCCCCGCGCTCGAACGGCTGGACAAAGAGCCGGGCGGCAAAGAGAAGAAAGAGACGTATACCTATTATCTGGCGCTGCCGATGTCGATCCTTCAGACGATCAGCCAGATTCAGATTTTCAACACCCTCGGCGGGCAGCCGATCATCCCTGGCTTCGGCTCAGACTTCTTACTGACGATCACCGTCATCGCCACGATGACGGCGGGCACGATGTTCGCCATCTGGCTGGGCAAGCTGATCACCGAGCAGGGCATCGGCAACGGTTTGTCGATCATCATCTTTGCGGGCATCGTCACCCAGGCGCCGGGCAACCTGCTGCGCCTGCTGAACAGCTCCACCCAGCCGATCATCAACCTGATCTTCTTCGTGGTGCTGACGCTGGTGAGCATCGTCGGCATCGTGTTCATTCAGGAAGGCGTGCGCCGCATCCCCGTGCAGTACGGCAAGCGGGTGCGCGGACGCAAACAGTTCGGCGGTACATCGACGCACATCCCGCTCAAGGTCAACCCGGTCGGCATGATCCCGCTCATCTTCGCGCAGGCGATCATCTCCTTCCCGACGCTGCTGGTCAACCTGTTCCCGGACGGACCGGTGCGCCAGTCGATCAATGCCACCTTCGGGCAGCAGCAGGGACTGGCATACTGGCTGACGTTCTTCCTGCTGGTGGTGGGCTTCACCTTCATCTATTCCGACATCATGATCGGTCAGCAGAACCTGGCGGAGAACCTCCAGCGCAACGGCGGGTTCATCCCAGGCATCCGCCCAGGCAAGCGCACGCAGGACTACATCGTTAAGGTGACGCGCCGGATCACGCTGGTGGGCGCGCTCTTCCTCGGCGTCATCGCCATCGTGCCGGGGCTGGTCGAACTGATCTACCGCGTCATCCTGCCCAACGAGTTCGTGGGCGGCGTGGCGGGCAACCCGGCGTATGTGCTGTCCGGTTCCGGCTTGATCATCGTGGTCGGCGTGGTCATCGATACACTGCGCCAGCTTGAGGCACAGCTCGTCATGCGGAATTACGACCGCTTCATCCGCTGAAGGCGGGCTGGCGCATCGGCTGACACAGGAGTCTCACGGGGCACGGCGTTGCAGGCTGTGCCCTTTTTATTGCAGGCAGCAATGGAGCAGGTAAATTATGGCTTTGATCCTCATCCTCATGGGCGCACAGGGCGCGGGCAAGGGCGAACAGGCGAAGTTCATTCAGTCGGCGTATGGCGGCATTCCGCACGTCTCGACGGGCGATCTCTTCCGCGCCATGAAAACGCGCACCGACCCGCTGGCGCAGCGCATTCAGACCATCCTTGCCGAGGGACGGCTGGTGGACGACGACACCACCAACGAAGTCGTGCGCGAGCGCCTCAGCCAGCCGGACGCGGCGAACGGCGTCATCCTCGACGGCTATCCGCGCACGCCCGCGCAGGCGGCATGGCTGGAGTCTTTCCTGGCAGAACGCGGCGACTCGATCAGCGCGGTGCTGCTGCTCGAACTCGACCTGTACATCGCCTTCAAGCGGGCGTTCGGGCGCGTCAGCGATTCGCGCACGGGCAAAAGCTACAATATCTACTATAATGCCGACGGCATCACCTGGTCGTTCATCGACGACCCGGACAAGCGCTTTCCGCCGCGCCTGCACGCCACCCTCGACGCTGACGGGCACGAACTCACCCGCCGTGCCGACGACGGCAGCGCGCACGCCGTGCTGAAGCGCATCGATACCTACGTCGAACAGACCGCGCCGCTGGTCGCCTATTTTGAGGGACGGGGGCTGCTGCGGCGCATCAACGCCGACCAGTCGATCGAGGCGGTCAGCGCGTCGATCCGCGCTGCCATCGACGCAGTACGCCAGGTTAAATAAACGAGAGAGGAACCCTGAACGTGAGCGTGAAACCCTATCAGCGGGCATTCCAGCGACCCCAGGCACAGACCGCGCCGCGCCGCCAGCAGAAGCGCGAACGCAAGCCCATCCACCTCAAGACGCCCGAAGAGATCGCGCTCATGCGGCAGGCGGGGCGCATCGCCGCCGAGGTTCACGCCGTGCTGCGCGGCATGGTCAAGCCTGGTATCACCACCCTCGAACTGGATCGCGTCGCTGAGCAGATCATCCGCGACAACGGCGCGATCCCGACCTTCATCGGCTATCCCAAAACGGACTCGCCGGATTACCCGGCATCGATCAACGCCTCGATCAACCATGAACTGGTGCATGGGCTGCCCAGTGGCAGCCGCTTCCTGAAAGAGGGGGACATCATCAGCCTCGATGTGGGGGTGACGTATCAGGGTTTCGTCGCTGACACCGCCTATACCCACCCTGTCGGGACGATCTCCAAAGCGGTGCAGCGCCTGCTGGACGTGACCGAGCGCGCGCTGCAAATCGGCATCGAGGCGTCGGTGCTGCCCAACGAGACGCGCGATGTGGCGCTGACGATCATGCGCTATGTGCAAAGCCAGGGCTATGATGTGGCGCGCGAATACACCGGGCACGGCGTCGGGCTGTCGCTGCATGAGGAACCGCAGGTCCCGAACTGGTGGCCCAAAGGGTCGAAGGCGCGCGAATTTGAGAGCGTGCCGCTTCAGCCGGGCATGACCTACGCCATCGAGCCGATGGTGATCGCCGGGCGCGCCGATCTGGTGGAGCTGGAGGACAAGTGGACGGTCGCCACCAAAGACAGGTCGCTGTGCGCCCACTTTGAACATACGATCCTGATCACGGACGGCAAGCCGGAAATCCTGACGCTGCCGTGATGCCGGTTTTTGGGGCGAGCCGCCGGGTCGCCCCTACGCCTGATTGCTGGCGTGTGCCTGCCCGAACCTCACCCCGTTTCCTGCACCAACCTCACCCCGGAAACCTGGCGGTTTCCTGCCCCTCTCCGATGGAGAGGGGCGGTTGAGCGCAGCGAAACGGGGTGAGGTCCCCCGTGCAGAGCAACCCAAACCTCGATTGACTGGCAGGCAGGCGCTAGAGCGTGATCGCGCCTTCGGCGCGCTGTGCGCCGAGGAACTGGCGTTCCTGTTCGACGATCTCCGGCTCCAGCTTGATGAAGAGCGCCGACGGTTCGCGCAGGGCTGCCCCTGGCTGAAGCGCCCGCTTCTCCCACCTGCCGATCGCTGCTGATGCGTCGTAGGTGAGCGCCTCATGCGCGCGCGTCTCTTCCTGATAGGTGACGATGCGCGACTCGCCGAAAAGCTGCCCGTCGTAGCCCAGATATTCGTGTACGCGCTGGGCGCTGAAGGGCAGGAACGGCGCGAGCAGGATATTGAGGTTGTCGATGACGCGCAGGATGGTGTAGACCGACCGCGCCGCGTCCGCCAGGTCCTCCTTGATCGTCGTCCAGGGTTTGCGCCCGTCGAGATAGACGTTGCTCTCGCGCACCAGCGCCATCGCCGTCGAGAGTGCCTCACGCAGCCTGACCGCCTCGATGAGCGCGCCGACCTGCTCGAAGCCTGCCTCGACGCGCGCGATGATCGCCTCGTCTTGCGCTGTGAGCGCGTCATAGGTCGGCACATGCCCGTCGAAGCGCTTCCAGGCGAAGCTGGTCATGCGGTTGACGAGGTTGCCCCAAGCGGCGAGCAGTTCGCTGTTGACACGGGTGAGGAAGCCGTCCCACGCGAAATCGGAGTCGTGCGTTTCGGGGAAGGTCATGGCGACGTAGTAGCGCACCGCGTCCGGCTGATAGCGCTCCAGCACATCGGGCAGCCAGATCGCCCAGTTGCGGCTTTTGGAGAACTGTTTGCCCTCGATGTTCATGAACTCGTTGGCGGGCACATCGTGCGGCAGGTTCAGCCCGGCGGCGTCGTGGTAGATGCCGTCGATGCCCATCAGTTCGGCGGGCCAGATGATCGTGTGGAAGGGGATATTGTCCTTGCCGATGAAGTTGTAGATTTCGGCGTCCGGGTTGTACCACCAGTCCTTCCAGGCGTCAGGCTGACCGATGTGCTGCGCCCATTCGATGCTGGCGCTCAGGTAGCCCATGACCGCCTCGAACCACACGTACAGGCGCTTCTCGTCCCAGCCAGGCAGCGGCACGGGGATGCCCCAGTCGATGTCGCGGGTGATCGGGCGACCGCGCAGTCCCTCGGCGATGAAGTTGCGGCTGAAGCGGACGACGTTGGCGCGCCAGTGGGGTTCGTGGGCGTCGAGGTACGCCAGCAGCCGATCGCTGAAATGGCTGAGGTCGAGGAAGTAGTGTTCAGTCTCGCGGATGACCAGCCGCTCCAGCGGGTTGTTCTTGCTGCGCGGGTTGATCAGTTTGGTGGCGTCGATCAGGTTGCCGCAGTTGTCGCACTGGTCGCCGCGCGCATCGGGGAAGTGGCAGATGTAGCATTCGCCCTCGACGTAGCGATCGGGCAGGAAGCGGCGTTCGGTCGGGCTGTAGAGCAGCTGCTGCGACTCCCGGTAGAGATGCCCGCGTTCCAGCAGCAGGGTGAAGATGTCCTGTGCCAGGCGATGATGCGTCTCGGTATCGGTGTGGGTGAACAGGTCATAGCTGATGCCGATCTTCTGCTGGGTACGCAGAAAACGGGCATGGTAGTGTTCAAAGATCGAGCGCGGGCTGACGCCGCGCTTGTCCGCCTCGACGGAGATCGGCGTGCCATGACTGTCCGAGCCGGACACCATCAGGACACGGTTCCCCTTCAGGCGATGATAGCGCGCAAAAATATCCGCCGGCAGGTATGCCCCGGCGAGGTGTCCGATGTGCAGATCGCCGTTGGCGTAGGGCCACGCGACGGAAACGTGAATGTGTCTGGTCATGGCGGTTTTGTCCAGCCTCCTGGTGCGCTTAAGTATAGGGCGCGGGGCGGGGTTTCGTCAACGCGCCAGCGGGGGATGGTGTAATTGACCCCCGCCCTAACAATCCCCATACAATCGGCGTGGTAAAATGTCCGTACACTCTTATGCAGGAGTCGTGCGCGCCCTGCGCCTTGCCGAGGACGAGTTGTCGTGACCAGAACCCAGCTTGCCGCCCAACCGCTGATCGACAGCATGGCGCACAGTGTACTGCTGTTCGACAGCGCCGATCGCCTCGCCGGGCACAACGAGTCGGCGCGCATCCTGTTCGGTGCAGACCTGCGGCTGATACAGGCGGAAGGCTGGAGCGCGGCACAGGAGCTGTTCAACTCGCGCCAGCTTCCCAATGCCCGCCGTGTCGAAGAGGTGCGCGCTGCCGTCTTCAGCGGCGAAGGGGCAACGCGCTTCACTTTTTACCGCGCGGGCGAACGCCTGCCAGGTTGGGTGTCGATGTTCGAGATGGGCGGCGAACGCTTCACGATGATCACCATCGACAAGCCGGACTGGGCGGCGCTGAGCGATCTGATGTCGAAGTATCTGGCTGAAGTGCGCGATGTGATGGAGTCGACCCAGGGGCACAGCAGCCTGATCGTCGCCTCGATCACCCATGCCAAGCCCGGCACGACCGCCGCACAGGTCGCCGGGCGGGTCTCCGGGTTTGCCCGCCTGATCGACATCCACATGTTTCGCCTGCGAAGCCTGACCGGGATGGTCGAGCGGCTGGAGCGGGTGCGAACCGGGGCGCTGCGCCCGCTGGCGGACAAGGCGCGCCGCCGTATCGCCCTTGCCGATTTTATGGAAGACTTCATCGAGTCGCTGGACGAGACGCCCCTGCTCGACCCCGAAACCGATGCGGGCAATTTTCGCCAGCGCATTCAGACGGTCGTGCCGCCGCGCCTGACGGTCAGCGCCAGCGCCGGGCATCTCACCGTCGTCTTGCAGGACATTCTCCGCAATGCTATCATGTACAGTATGCGCGCCACGCCGATCAAGATCATCGCCTACGCCAACCGCGACGGAACCGGGCAGATCGACATCGTGGATGAGGGGTATGGCGTGCGTGCCGAAGATGCCGAGCGGGTGTTCGCGCCCTTCATGCGCGCCCGCCAGCCGCAGGTGATGAGCGAATTCGGCTATGGGCTGTCGCTGTATCTGTGCAAACACGAGATCGAAGCGATGAACGGGCGGTTGTGGTTCACCAGTGAAGAGGGCGTCGGCACGACGTTCAGCATCAAGCTCCCGCTGTGGCAGGACGCCACGCGCGAGTCGCCGTCCTGAAGAACGCTGCCTCCCCCTGCCCCGTAATGAGGTGGTTCAATACCGCGCCTCTCCTGACGGTTCAGGGGAGGCGTTTTTGTTTGTCCTGTTTTGGGTGCTGAAAGGGGTCACCGAGATTATGGATTTGCGCGCCCTGACGCCGGAAGTGTTCGATGCGCTGATCATCGGCGTGATCATCGTGGGCATGGCGCTGGTGGCGGTGCGGCTGTATGCCGATTTCACCCGTCCGCTGCCGCCACCCCGCCCGCCGTCGCCCGATGCCCCGCGCCGTGCTGACCCGCGTGACTGACTTTTTCGCCTGACCACACAGTGAGGATGAGACGTTTATGCTCGACATCAACCTGCTGCGCGAACGCCCCGACTGGGTGAAGGCGCGCATCGCCACCCTCAATGACCCGGCTGCCCTTGAGCGGGTCGATACCATCCTGCGGCTCGACCGGGAACGCCGCGACCTGCTCGCCCTCTCCGAGACGACCCAGGCGGCGCGCAACAGGCTCAACCGCCAGGTCGGGCGGGTGCGCGGCGACAAATCGCTCGATGACGCCGCCCGCGCTGCGGTCGCCGCCCGCGCCACCGAGCTGATCGCGGCGGGCGATTTCGACGCCGCCCACGCCGTCATGAGCGGCGAAACCCAGGTCACCGCAGCCGCGTCGCTCAGCGCCGAGTCCGCCATCAGCGCGATGATGGAAGCGCTGGGCGCGATCGGCGCGCGCGTCGAGTCGATCAATGAGACGCTGCGCGGCGTCGAGGCGAAACTGGAAGAGAATATGCTCTGGCTGCCCAACCTGCCGCACGAGAGCGTGCCCGTCTTTGACGATGAGTCGCACAATATCCCAGGCGTAGTGCAGGGGGAGCTGTACACGTTCGACTTCTCCCCCAAGCCACACTGGGAACTCGCCCCGGCACTGGGGATCATCGATTTTGAGCGCGGCGTCAAGGTCGGCGGGTCACGCGCCTACGTGCTGGCGGGGATGGGCGCGCGCCTGCAACGGGCGCTGATCAGCCTGTTTCTGGACAGCGCCCGCGCGCACGGTTTCACCGAGATGTACGTGCCCTACATGGTGCGCGGGGAGATGCTGTACGGTTCCGGGCAGTTCCCCAAATTTCACGATACGGTGTACAGCGACCCCGACGCCGAAATGTACATGATCCCCACCTCCGAAGTGGCGCTGACCAACCTGCACCGCGATGAAATCCTCGATGCGGCGCGCCTGCCCCTCTACTACGCCGCCCATACCCCCTGCTTCCGCCGTGAGAAGACCAGCGCCGGGCGCGATGTGCGCGGCATCAAGCGGGTGCATCAGTTCGAGAAGGTCGAGCTGTACAAGTTCACCACACCGGAGACGAGCTACGCCGAACTGGAAAGCCTGACCGAAGCCGCCAGCGACGTGCTGCGCGCGCTGCGCCTGCCCTTCCGTCGGCTGGAGATCGTCACGGGCGATCTGGGCTTCAGCGCCAGCAAGAAATACGACCTCGAAGTGTATGCCCCTGGCTGCGACGAATGGCTGGAAGTCAGCTCGTGCAGTAACACCGAGGATTTTCAGGCGCGCCGCGCCAACATCCGCTTCCGCGCCGAGGGCGAGAAGAAGACCCGCTTCGTCCACACCCTCAACGGCAGCGGCTTGGCGACGCCGCGCGTCATCATCGCCATCCTGGAGAATTATCAGCAGGCGGACGGGACGGTCGTCGTGCCTGATGCCCTGCGCCCCTACCTGGGTGCAGACCTCATCGCCGGGGTGTGAGCGCATGACCGACCCCGCCCCACTCATCGACCCGCGCCACCCGCCGCTCACCGTCGGGCTGCTGGTGCGCGCCTTCGCCAGCCTGGGCGTCAGCCCCGGCATGGAGGTCATCGTCCATACCCGGATGAGCGCCATCGGGTGGATCGTCGGCGGGGCGGAGGCGCTCATCGAGGCACTTCAGCGCGCTGTCACCCCATCGGGCACGCTCATGATGCCGACGCACACCAGCGACAACAGTGACCCGTCGCACTGGCAAAATCCGCCTGTGCCGGAAAGCTGGTGGCAGATCATCCGTGACACGATGCCCCCCTACGACCCGGCGCGCACCCCTACGTGGAACATCGGGCGCGTGCCGGAACTTTTTCGCACCTATCCCGGCGTCATCCGCAGCGCGCACCCGCAGGTCTCGTTCGCGGCGTGGGGGGCACGGGCGGCGCACCTGTGCGGCGATCATGCGCTCAGCGTCGGCATGGGCGAAGGCTCACCGCTCGCCCGGTTGTACGACCTGGACGGGCACATCCTGCTCATCGGCGTCGATCACAGCGTCAACACCAGCCTGCATCTGGCGGAACACCGCGCCGACTGGACAGGCAGGGCATTCATGCAGGACGGCTGCGCCATGCTCGTGGATGGGCGGCGAAGCTGGGTGGCATATACGCGACTCGATGAAGATGCCGACGATTTCGCCGCACTTGGCGCGGACTATGAACGCGATCACTCGGACGCGGTGCAGATCGGGCGCGTCGGCAGGGCGGAGGTGCGCCTGATGCGCGTCCGACCGCTCATCGACTACGCTGTCGGCTGGCTGGCGCGTCATCGCCCGTTTGCCAAAAGCAGCGCTCCCTGAAAAAACACATCCCCTGCGCTCGGCAGGGGATGCGATCGGGCTGCTGCTGAGACGGACGCGCACGCCTACGAGTCGGCGGTCGCTTCCGGCGTCAGTTCGGGCGTCGCTTCAGCGGTCGCTTCCGGCGTCAGTTCCGGGAGCGGCGTCATGGTGGGCGCGGGCGTCGGCGTGGGGGGCAGGTAGGGCGGGGTGATCAGCCAGCCCGTCAGCGTGACGATGACCGTCTGCGGGATAACGGCGACGGTCTGCCCGCCGCTGAGCGGGAACGTGCCTGGGCGCGTCACCGGAACGGGCGGCAGGGTGAAGAACGGATCGGGCAGGGCGGCTTCAAACGTCACCTCCGGCGTCACTTCCGGGGTCGCTTCGGCGGCGATGACGGGCTGGGCGATGCCTTCCGCCAGCGTCACGTAGTAGCGCGGCGTGGTCGGCGCGCGCGAGCCGACGTAGAGCGTGTACGCCGCGTCCGCCGTCTCGACGAACAGCACGTACTGCGGCTGCGTCAGCCCGAAATCGGCGGGCGACTCGGCGGCGAAGCGGGCGGTGTAGTTGGTGGTGACCAGCGACGAGATATTCTGCTCGATGATCACATCGTTGGGCAGCTCAGGGCGCGCGTTCGACCCGGCGACTGCCCAGCCGCCGGCGTCCGTGCGGGTCAGCTCGATGAACTGCCCGGTGGTCGTGTCGCGCACCTCCACCCGCCTGACATCAGCGACATTGCTGATCGGGAAGAGCGCGCCCGCTTCCGTATCCGGGGTGGGCGTGGGCGTGGCGACGCTGGTCTGCTGGCTGCTGATGAACAGCGCTCCGCCGAAGATCGCCAGCAGCGCGACGAGAAGGATGATCGTACCGCGATTCAGGCGCATGATGTGTCTGTCTCTCCTGTGTTCAGCGGGCGCGTTCCCGGCTGTTGTACCACACGAACACGCCCAGCAGCAGCACGGCAAACGGCAGCCCCAGCACGATGGCGTTGATCGTGGCGACCGTCCCCTGCGTGGCGGCGATCGGCGTATCCTGCGGGCGCTGCTGCTGCAGAACGGTGATCCCCTGGAAATAGCTCTCGAAATCGGTCGCCCAGACGGCGGTGTTGATCGCCAGGCTGAGGTTGGCGATGTTGCCGAATAGCGTCAGCTCATCATCCGCCAGCGCGGTGCTGCTCGCCAGAATGACGCGCGCGCCCGTCTGGGCATTTTCCGCCTGCGCCATGACCACGAACGGACCCGCCGCATCGCCTGCGGCGCGCGCGCCGTTCCCGGCGAGGATGGCGTCCAGATCGGTCTTGGCATAGCTCGACGCGCCCGTCCGCACCAGCGGCGTGACGACCACGCCGGGAGGCGTGGTGGGCGAGATGGCGATGCTGCTGGCGAGGTCAAAGACCGCGATCGCCGCCCCTGCACGGATGCCCGCCGTGCTGATGTAGGCACTGGAGTCGAAATCGACGGCGGCGGGAATGAGAGGATTTTGCAGCGACTGAGTGGGGTCGATGATCACGTCATTGTTGAAGCGCAGCCCGAAATTCGCCTCCAGATATGCTGACAGGTTGTCCGCCGTCGCCAGCGATACCTTATCGTCGTTCAGGTTCGTGCCCGCCATGATCAGCAGGCTGCCGCCGCCGTCGAGATACGAGCGGATGACGTTCAGCTCTGCCTCGCTGAGCGGACGGCTGCCGCCTGGGATGATCATCAGTTCGCCGTCGATGTTCGGGTCGTTCAGGCGGATCGACCCTTCCGGGCTGGCGAGCTGCGCCAGCGTCACCCGTTCGACCGTCCAGTCAAGCTGATCGGTCAGGATGCTGGTGAAGGTGGTCATGCGGTCGTCCGCCCCGTCGATGACCGGGATGATCAGCGCGCGGAACTGCCCCTGCGCCGACACTTTGAGGATGGCGTTGGTCAGCGTCTGCTGGCTGAGGAAGCTGATGCGCTCGGCGTTCGCCAGATCGGGTTCGCCCGTCGCGGGGTCAATCGCGGCGACGACGATCTGCCCGGTCGCTGTGACGCCGTAGCGCTGCACCACGCCTGGGTTGCGATCGGGGTCGATGAAGCGGTAGCGTACCTTGCCATTGCTGGTGGTGGCGTAATCGCGCAGCAGCGGCTCATCCTGATCGCGCTGCCCCGCCTGCGCCGTGCCGTAGAAGACCGCCACTTCAATATCGGGCAGCGACGGGTCGATGCCCAGCGCGGCGATCGCCTGGCGCGACTCGGTGGTGAGCGAGAAATCGCTGCGCTCGGTCAGGTCGATGCGGGCGTTGAGGTTTCGCACGACGACGTACACCGCCACCAGCGCCGCCACCAGCGCGATCGTGATGATCAGGCTCGTGCCGCCGAAGCGCGCGGCGCGACCCGTCAGCAGGGCGCGTGCCTGTTCGGGCGCGAGGATCGTCCAAAGCAGCAGCGCCAGCGCGCCGAAGGCGAACCCGCCGATGCCTACCGCGCCCGGTTCGGGCTGCGTCAGGGTGACGAAGATGCCGACCAGAAACGCCGCGCCCGCCAGCGCCAGCAGCGAACCAGGCGGGATGATCGGCTCCTGGGCGGACTCCACCTGTTGTTTGATCGGATCAGGCGATTGTGCCATGATGTCTCATGCCCTCCAGCGGCGAATCTCGACGATGCGCGTGGTGATGAACAGCGACGCGATGATCAGAAAGACGAAGTACAGGATGTCTTCCGCCCGGACGATGCCGCGCGCCAGCGTGAAGTTGTAGTGCGCCTGCAAGCCCAGTTCGCGGATGAAATCGGCAGCGCCGCCGACGCTCCCCTGACCTGCCACCCACGACGCCGCCACTTCCGCCAGATACAGCACCAGGATGGTGGCGGCGCTCAGGAAGGCGGCGACCATCTGGTCTTCGGTGACGGCGCTCCAGATCAGGCTGACGGCGATGACCGCCCCGCCGTACAGCCATGCGCCGAGATACGCGCCGAACGCCGCGCCCAGATCAGGCACGCCGATGAAGGTCAGGATGAGGTGGTAGACCACGGTGATGAGCAGCAGCACGGTGTAATAGCCCCACGCCGCCAGAAATTTGCCGAGGATGAACTGCCCTTCGTTCATCGGCAGAGTCATCAGCACTTCCAGCGTGCCCTCGCGCGCTTCCTCGGCGATCAGGCGCATGGTGAGCAGCGGGGCGATCAGGAAGAGCAGGAAGGTGAGCAGAGCGGGGATCGCCGTCGAGTCCGCCGGGGTGCGCCCGTCGGAGATGGCGAAGGCGATGTAGCCGTTGAACAGCACGCCCAGCAGCAGCAGCACCGCAAAGGCAATGAAGTAGGCGACGGGCGAACGGAAGTAAGCGAAAAATTCGCGTTTGAAGACGGTCCAGAAGGGGAACGCCGCCCCTGTCTGCACCACCTGATCGATCGCACTGTCGTGCGGCTGTGTCTGTGCGCTCATGCCCCTGCCTCCTGTGCGCTGCTCTGCTGGCGCGTCACTTCCAGGAAGATGTCCTCCAGATTGACCGCCAGCGGTCGGATTTCTGTCAGGTTCCAGCCCTTGTCCAGCACGGCACGAACGATCGCCGGGCGCGGGTCGCGGTCGGCATGGGTGGGCACGGCGATCACGCCGTCCATCCCCGCTTCGGCGGATGCCACGCCGCTCACGCCCGCCACCAGATCGCGCAGCGCCCCTGTTGGCGCGCCCGCGCGGATGAGGATGCGTCCGCCGCGTTCCAGCCGCGCGCGCAGGTCACTCGGCGCGCCCTGCGCCATGATCGCCCCGCGATTGATGATCACCACGCTGTCGCACACCTGCTCTGCCTCGCTCAGGATGTGGGTGCTGAACAGCACGGTGTGGTCGCGCCCCAGCTCTGCCACCAGGTCGCGCAGTTCCAGCACCTGAAGCGGGTCCAGCCCGATCGTCGGCTCGTCGAGGATGAGGACGGGCGGGTTGTGCAGCAGCGCGCCCGCCAAGCCGACACGCTGGCGCATCCCTTTGGAGAGGGTGCGGATGCGGCTGTCCGCGCGTGACTCCAGCCCGACGCGCTTCAGCACGTCGAGCGCCCGCCCGCGCGCCCGGCGCACCCCGCGAATTTCGCCCAGATATGCCAGGTAATCGCGCGCGGTCATGTCGCGGTAGAGGGGGACGTTTTCCGGCAGATAGCCGACCCGCTGGCGCACGGCGTGGCTCTGCGCGAATACGTCGAAGCCGGCGACGCGCGCCGTGCCTTCAGTGGGGGGCATGTAGCCCGTCAGGATGCGCATGGTGGTGGTTTTGCCAGCGCCATTCGGACCCAGAAACCCGGTCACCTGCCCCGGCTGTGCGGTGAAACTGATGCCGCTGACGGCGGTCACTTCGCCGTAGCGCTTGACGAGATTTTCCACTTCTATCATCGGAGAGAATCCTTCGTGCGATGACGAACGCGGTTCACACAATCCATTTGTACACAGTCAGCACACAAACAGCGCATTATACGGGAAGATCGTCGATTTTTTGAGATTGAACGTGGTATGAGCGTCGATCAGGCGTCAGGTAGACGGTATAACTATAATGTAACATGTAATACGCATCGCCACCCCGTACAACGGTGGCTCATTTCCAGGGAGAGAAAGATCATGTCTCGCATTCGTATTTTCAGCATTCTGCTGGTCGTCATCCTGCTGGTCAGTTTTGCCGGGGGCGCAGCCGCCGCGCCCGCCGAGTCGCACACCTGCACCCGTTTCCACCATGTCCAGCGCGGCGACACGCTGGCGCGGCTGGCGCGGACGTATGGCACGAGCATCGCCGCGCTCCAGCGGATCAACGGGCTGGGCTACAGCACGCGCATCTACGCCGGGACGTTCCTGTGCGTTTCGACGCAGAGCCAGGCGAACGTCTACATCGTGCAGCGCGGCGACACGCTGACGCGCATCGCCCGCCGTTTCGGGGTGGATGTACATGTGCTGGCGCGCGTGAACAACATTCACGACATCAACCGCATCTACACCGGGATGCGCCTGATCATCCCCGATTTCACCATCCAGTAGGGGATGGGGCTGCACATGGTCGGGCTTCAACCCGTTTCGCTGCGCTCAACCCCGGAAACCGCCAGGTTTCCGGGGTGAGGTTGAAGTGGGCACACGCCAAACTGATTTTCCCCTGTCCCTGCCACACTCCTCCTCTCATCTGACTTGTCGCAAAGTACAGTAGAATCGATACATCTGAATCCCTGCACAGGAGGTGCGCCATGACCATGACCGACCCGCCCGCGATCGACCACGCGCCTGCGCCGGTCAGCGGCATGTCGTTCGACGAGTTCCTGACGCGCTATGAGGGCGTCCGCGCCGAATGGCTGCCCGGCGGAGAGGTGGAAATCCTGGTGAGCAACAACCTGACTCACAACGACCTGCTCGGTTTTCTGCATACGCTGCTGAGCATCTATCTGGGCTTCACCCGTCAGGCGCGGCTGATGCTGGCGGGCTTTCCGATGCGCATTCCGGGTGGCAGCGCGCGCGAACCTGACCTGCTGATCGTGCTGCCCGAACACCTCGACCGCGTGCGCGAGACGTATCTGGACGGCATCGCTGACATCGCCGTCGAGATCGTCTCGCCGGAGAGCATCGACCGCGATTACCGGGTCAAGCTGGAGGAATACGAGGCGGCGGGCGTGCCGGAATACTGGCTGATCGACCCGCGCCGCCGACTGGCGGTCTTCTACACACTGGAAGAGGCGGACGGCGAACGGGTGTACCGCGCCCGCCCGCTCGACGCGCGCAACCGCCTGCACTCGGCGGTGCTGCCCGGCTTCACGCTCGACCCGGCGCTGCTGTGGCAGGACCCGCTGCCGGAAGGCGCGGCGCTGCTGGCGATCCTCTCCGACCTGATCGGCAGGTCGATCCGCGTGGACGAGTAGTCGATTGACCCCGTGTGACCGCTCTTCACGTTCAATAAACAGGTTACAATCAGTTCGTCTCTGTGTCTGCACAGGAGGTGCGCCATGACCATGACCGACCCGCCCGCGATCGACCACGCGCCTGCGCCGGTCAGCGGCATGTCGTTCGACGAGTTCCTGACGCGCTATGAGGGCGTCCGCGCCGAATGGCTGCCCGGCGGAGAGGTGGAAATCCTGGTGAGCAACAACCTGACTCACAACGACCTGCTCGGTTTTCTGCATACGCTGCTGAGCATCTATCTGGGCTTCACCCGTCAGGCGCGGCTGATGCTGGCGGGCTTTCCGATGCGCATTCCGGGTGGCAGCGCGCGCGAACCTGACCTGCTGATCGTGCTGCCCGAACACCTCGACCGCGTGCGCGAGACGTATCTGGACGGCATCGCTGACATCGCCGTCGAGATCGTCTCGCCGGAGAGCATCGACCGCGATTACCGGGTCAAGCTGGAGGAATACGAGGCGGCGGGCGTGCCGGAATACTGGCTGATCGACCCGCGCCGCCGACTGGCGGTCTTCTACACACTGGAAGAGGCGGACGGCGAACGGGTGTACCGCGCCCGCCCGCTCGACGCGCGCAACCGCCTGCACTCGGCGGTGCTGCCCGGCTTCACGCTCGACCCGGCGCTGCTGTGGCAGGACCCGCTGCCGGAAGGCGCGGCGCTGCTGGCGATCCTCTCCGACCTGATCGGCAGGTCGATCCGCGTGGATGAGTGATGGAGGTCAGACCCTATGATCCGCCTGCGTGACGCTGCGGAAGCGATCGATGCCGAAGCTTTCGCCCGCTTCCTTGAGCGCCCGGAAAATGCAGGGCGACATTTTGAGCTGCTCTCAGGAGTGATCATCGCCATGCCAGGCAATCTGCGCGCTTCCGAACTGGCGATCTTCATCGCAGCCGCACTCCTCACGTGGGTGCGTCCGCGCAACCTGGGCTACATCACCGGAGCGGACGGGGGTTTTCAGGTCGCCGAAGATACCGTCCTTGCGCCGGATGTGGCATTCATTGCCCGTGAGCGCACGCCGTCGCTGTCATGGCATGGTTTCGGGCAAATCACCCCTGATTTGGCAGTTGAGATCGTCTCACCGACCGATCGCCAGCGCGACATTCGCCACAAGCTGGCGATCTACGCGGCGCTCGGCGTGCTGGTCTGGCTGGTTTACCCGGATCGCGCCCTGATCGAGGTTTATGCTCCGGATCGCCCTGTCGAGATCGTGCGGCAGGATGGGGTGCTGGATGGCGGTGATGTGCTGCCGGGCTTCACCCTGCCTGTGCGCGATCTGTTCACCCCCTGACCCCGTTCACCCGCGCCCGCGTGACAGGTCGTGCAGCACGGCGGCGGCAGCATTGCGCCCGGCTGCGCCCATGATGCCCCCGCCGGGGTGGGTACTCGCCCCGGTCAGGTACAGCCCCGGCACAGGCGCGCGGTACTGGCTGAAGCTGAGCGACGGACGCAGCAGGAACATCTGATCGACCGACATCTCCAGGTGCATGACGTTGCCCCGGTGCAGCCCCAGTTCGCGTTCCAGATAGAGCGGCGTCTCGATCAGCCAGCCGATGATCTTGTCGCGCGTCATGTTCGGGGCATAGCGCGTCAGCACGCCGAGGATGCGCTCTGCTTCGCGCTCGGCGATGGCGTCCCAGTCTTCGCCGTTCGCCAGTTCGTAGGGGAAGTACTGCGCCCACAGGAACAGCACGTGCTGTCCTTCCGGCGCGAGCGACGGGTCGGCGGCGCTCCATGTCATAGCGATGATCGCCGGGTCGGTCGAGGGACGCCCGGCGAGGAAATCGCCATAGGCGCGGTCGAGGTAGTCGAGGCTGGGGGAGATGAACTGCATGGCGATGTGCTGGGCGGCGGCGTCATAGCCTGGGGCGCGCGGGCTGGTCGCGGTGGGCAGGGCGGTGTAGTCGGGCAGTTCCGTCACCGCGCAGCGCACGATCATGCCGAAGCCGTTGCCGATGCGCGCCTTGTTCACCGCATCGCGCATCGGGGCGGGCGCGGCATCCCCAAGCAGGCGCAGGGTGGTGGCGATGTGCGCCCCGCTGACGACGGCGCGCCCGGCGGTGTAAGTCTCGCCGCCCGCTGTCTCTGCCCCGATCACCCGCCCGCGCTCGGTCAGCAGGCGCGTCACCGGGGCGCTGGTGATCACCTGCCCGCCGTGCGCCTCGATCATGCGCGCCAGCGCCTGCGTCAGCATCCCGGAACCGCCGCGCGGACGCTTCATGCCGCTGACGTGATACATCGGATGCCACAGGGCGAACGGCGCGCCCAGCATCTCCGTCGGCGGCGGACCGGACTGCGCCGCCATCCAGCCGATGAGCGCAGGGAGCTGCGGATGGTCGAACGACTCGCGCAGCACCTGCCCATAGCTGCGGGCGATGTCGCGCAGGTTTTCCGCGCCTTTGGGGTTCATGCCCTGCCCGAAGACCAGATAGCGCGTCAGGTTGAGCGGGGTGGGTGCATTGAGGAATGCGCCGACCATCCCCTCGCTGACGGGTTTCCAGCGCTGGATGAAGCGGCGGTACTGGTCAGCATCTTTCGGCGAAAATGCGGCGATGCTCTCGCAGGTGCGATCGACATCCTTCCAGATGGTGACGTGCGACCCATCGGGGAAGGGCGCGAAGAAGAGCGGGTCGAGGTCGAGGTAGTCCAGCCCGTACTGCGCCAGATCGAGATCGCGCACGATGGGGGTATGGTGGATGAGGATGTGTGCCGACCCGCCGAGGTCGAATTTGAAACCGGGAACGATCTCTTCCGTCACGACCGCGCCACCTGCCTTGTGACGCCGCTCCAGCACGATGACCCTGTAGCCCGCTTTCGCCAGATACCCGGCGCATACCAGCGCGTTGTGTCCCGCGCCGACGACCAGAACGTCGCAATCTGCCATAGTAGTCGTGTTGACCCTCAATCTGTGTGGTGGACGAACGTGATGCTGTGAAATTCGCATATAATGAAATGGTCACACAGTGATTATCGCACGGCGTGGCGCTGAGTGTTAGAGGTGGCACATGGCAGACCCGATCCCCGTCAACAGCAGGCGCGACCGCAACCCGCCTATCCCCCCACGCCCGAACGTAGTTCCGCCCCAGGCTGGCGGCGCGCGCCCGAATGGGTTCGCTGGCGGCGGCGGACTCGGCGGCGCGGTTGGTCAGCGCCCCGCGCCGTTCAACAATGCGGCGCTCGGCGGGGCAGAGCGCGCCCGTGCGGATGCTGCGGTGAATCGCCCGGTGAACCCGCCGGTAAATCTCCCGCGTTTTGGCATACAGCAACCGCAACCGCAACCGCAGCAGGTGCAGGCGCGCGATGGCGGCATTTTCGACCGGGCGAATGCCCGTCGTGCAGCCCGTCGGCAGCGACAGGGCTTGACCGCTGAGGCGCTCGATCGGCTGGAGCGGGTGATGTTCGTGGTCGCGGTGGTGGTCATGGCGCTGCTGGTGCTGCTCAGCAGCCGCACCGCGCCGCCGCCGTCGTCGGTGACGCCGTATGCTCCGCGCGATGTGAGCGCTGTCCAGGTCGTGCCGACCGCCATCGCCCAGCCGGTGACCAGCGCGACGCTGGCGCTCATCCCCGCTTACACGACGCGGCGCGATCTGGTGCGGACGTGCCCGCGCGCCGAATGCGTGCCGATCAGCGATCAGCCGGTCATCGAGAACGACACGGGGGTGTTCGCGCGCGGTCAGAGCGCCGACGGACTGTGGATCGCCATCAGTGCGGTGGATATGCGCTGGAATGGGTGGGTGTCGGCGGACATGATGCGGCTGATGCAGTCCGGCGCTGCCCTGCCCGTGCTGCCTGGGTGATCGATCTCCGTCACAGCAGTGCAACGTGCGCTTGCAGCTTCGAGACGGTACTCACCAATCCCTGACGCTGGAGATTCGCCAGATACGCTTCCACAGTGTATGGAGGGTTTTTCATGCGGGCGCGCACAGTCCGAATAATGGTGCAGAATGCGACAGGTGATCGATCGAGATAGTCTGTCATAAATGCATCAGGATGGTACACCTCGATCCCAAAAGTCTCCACGACAGATGAGGGAAAATCGCTCAGATTCTGTGTGATGATGGCATCACACTGAGCGAAAACTGCTGCTGCAAGCACATGGCGATCATCCCTGTCAGGAAGCTGTAACCCATCGATGAGCGACTCATAACCCGTCACCAGCACATCAGGGGAATGGCTGTTCATCAGAGTGCGGGTGCGTTCCAAACGCCGGATGTCAATGTCGGGTCTGTTACGCCGCATTGCATCAAACCATTCACGCAGAATGTCTTCGGTCCACCGGGCACGAAACAGGTCGGAACGTGCCATTTCGAGCAGGATGTCACGGATCGGCGCAGAGTAGAGTACATTCGCGTCGAGTAGTGCGCTGTACCTGATCATTCACTCGTAGCCCATTCCCAGTTCCTGAGCATCTGCGACAAGCTCATCCAGCGCTGCGCTGCGCTTCCGCCTGATTTCCGCTTTATAGCGCAGTATATCTTCGATCCGGATACGCCGGTGTGTCCCAACCTTGTGATACGGGATTTCCCCCGCTTCCAGAAGCTGTATCAGATATGGACGCGAGATGTTTAACAGGTTTGCCGCCTGCGTGGTGGTCAGCTCGACCTCTTCCGGGATGATCGTCACCGCCTGCCCCGCTGCCATTGCCTCAAGGATGTCAATCAGCAGCGAGACCGCTTCCGCAGGCAAAGTGAGGGTTTCATCTTTCTGCGAATCCGGGATAGTGATCTTCAAAGTACGCTTTTCATCGGCATGACGTGTCAGGACCTGCACCGAAGTGCGCACAGTTTCCAGATCATCTTTCTGAAGCTGAAAGTGGTGAGTTGCCTGCACGATAATCCGCCTTTCTGGTTTTTTTGACATCTTTCAATCATGACAAATTGCAATCATGACAAACGTATTCTACAGCCAAACGCAATAAATGCAAATTTATGCTGCCTGGGTAAAACCCACCACAAACCGGGGTGGTTTACACGGGGCACAATTTCCATATAATCTGAAGTATCGTATGTGGGAGGGTCACAATGGCTGTTCAGGAACCACAGGGCTACTGGGTTGGCGACGAGTTCGTCCCCGCCGGGCGCGAGAAGTCGCTCACCGTCACCGATTTGCAGCGCAAAGCCGGCATCGACACCGGGCGTCAGCTGATCGCCATCGCCAGCGATGGCACATGGTCGCTGGTGCAGCGCGAAGAACAGCTCACGCCTCAGAAGTATCTGCGGTATGAGAACGTGCCGAGCTTCATCTACGGCTGAGGCATCAGACAGACACACGGCACGTGCAGGGGCGATCCGCCGGGTCGCCCATCTGTTCTGTGCCTGATCTCCACCAGAAAACAGTTTGTTTCCCATCCAATCGCTCATCTGACGGGGGGCTGCATCTCATGACCACGCGGCTGGCGCGCGTGCGCGCCGAGGTATTCGATTTGCTTGCGCCGGAGTTTGGTACAGAGCGCGGGCGCGTCACCTACGACAAGGAAGAGGGATCGTGGGTATGCGTGCGACAGCTCTCCATCCCGCCCATCCTCACCCCTGACCGGGACGGCAAGGTGGACATTCTGCTGCTCATCCCGCCGACGTATCCGCAGGTTCCGCCGGACGGATTCTACTGCGATCAGATGCTCAGACTGAGCGGGCACTACTTCATGCCGATGGGCTTCAACAGCACGTCCAGCACGATGCACCAGCTTCGTGAGGCGGGCTGGAACTGGTACTGTGCCCACCCGGAGAAGCGGCAGGAGATGTCCGCCCGCTGGAGCCCCAGCGCCGATCACCGCCAGGGTGACAACCTGCACAAGTATCTGCTGCTGTGCCTGAGCATCCTCGGCACGGATGCGCGGCGGCGCAGCGAATCATGACGCCCGTCGATCTCGTCTTCACCGCTGACCAGTTCGCCAGGCTGCACGATCACCTGTTTCAGAACAGCGACGAACAGGCTGCCTACGCCTTCGCCGCCTATGCCGACGGGGAAGAGACGCTGCGCCTGCTGGTGCATCATCTGGTGCTGCTGACCCACGAGGATTTTATCGAGCAGAGCGGTGTCTATCTGGAGGTCAAGCCGGAAACCGCCGGGCAGATCGCCGAACATGCCATCGAGGGCGCGTTCAGCCTGATCGAGATTCACTCGCACCCTTTCGCCGATCTCGACGTGGCGTTCTCCGAAACGGACACCCGCCACGCCCTGCCGCGCTTCCGCTGGTTCGCCGAACAGGTGACGGCGCACACCGGGCATCGGGCTGCATTTCATCATGCCATGCTGGTGCTGGGCGTCAACAGCGCCGATGCGCTGTGGTATGACCGCGCCGCCGACGCGATGATCCCCGCCAGGCGCGTGCTGGTGCTGGACGCGCCGCTGAAGACGCTGCCCGTCACCGGCTACGCCGGGCGAAAAGCGCCTGAACCTGCTTATCACAACCGCGTGACGCGGCAGATCGCCGCCTTTGGCGCGGAGGGTCAGGCACGGCTGGTGGGGCTGCGCGTCGGCATCGTTGGTGTGGGCGGGATCGGTGGGCTGGTGGCGCATGAACTGGCGCTGCTCGGCGTGCGCCGCTTTGTGCTGGTCGATGGCGATGTGCTGGAGATGAGCAACCTCAACCGTTTCGTCGGCGGCACGCACGCCGATGTCGAGGCGCGCCGTCTCAAGACGGAGGTGATCGCCCGCGCGATCCGCAGTATCGACCCAGGCGCGCAGGTGGCGCAGCATGCCGTCCACCTGCCCGATGCGGCTGCCACCGCTGCGCTGCGCGACTGCGATGTGCTGTTCGGCTGCACCGACAATCACGGCAGCCGCCTGATCCTGAACACGCTGAGCGTGCAATATCTGCTGCCCTACATCGACATCGGCACGGGCATCTTCACCGATGGCGCGGGGTCGATCACCGAGGCGGGCGGGCAGTACCGCGTGCTGATCCCCGGACGCCTGTGCATGGCGTGCATCGACGCCATCGACCCGGACGCGGCGCTGCGCGATCTGCTGCCGCCGGATATGCGCGCCGAACATCAGGCGCGCGGCTACATCCCCACCGAGGATGTGCCCGCGCCGTCGGTCGTCTTCCTGAACGCGCTGCTGGCGTCGCTGGCGGTGGGCGAACTGCTCAATCTGGTCGCCCCGTACCGCGCGCAGACGCCCATCCTGTACTATTTCATGCAGACGCAGGAACTGCGCCGCGTCGAGGCAGCGCGCAACCCGGCGTGCGCCGTGTGCGGCGCGGGCGGCAGGCTGGCGATGGGCGATCTGGATGATCTGCCTGGCATCGCCCGCCCAGGCAGTGCCATCCCCAGAGCGGGGGGATATCCGTAGGGACGACGCCTGCGTCGTCCTGAGCCTGCGTCGTTCTGCGCCCGTTTCAGACAAAGACGCCGCCCGCCCCTATTTGAGCGGCGCGACCGTGAAGCTGCCGCCCCACGCACCCCATTCGAGCGTGGTGACGCCGTTGCGCGTGCTGGCGGGGTAGGCATCCTGCCCACGCGCATACGTGACCAGCACCATGCCACCTGCGGCGTCGTCGATCGCCCCGGCGTGGACCGCTGCCACGCAGAGCGCGCTGTCGTCCGTGTACACGTCTGTGCCCCACACGCGCCACTCACCGCGCGCCGCGCACCCGGCGGGGCAGTTGAAAGCGGCATTCGGGCGATCGGGCGTCACCACCTCACTGCTGACCTGCGTCTGACAGGTGGCGGGCAGCACATCGATGCGGATCTCCCCGATCATCATCGTGACGACCGGGCGCGGCTGCCTGACCACCGAACGCGCCAGCGTTTCGGCGTCCGCCAGCAGCGCCTGCGGGTCTGCGCCGGGGATGCTGGCGATCGAAAGCACGACGATGGCGAACGTTTCCTCTGCGATACGCACCAGGAACAGGCTGCCGCGCGGGGTCTCGACCGATGACAGGTTGAGATAATCGATCATGCGGTCGTCGTCTAGCATATTGGTCAGCAGATGGTACTCCACATTGAATGCCCTGCCCAGATAGAGCGCACCCAGCGCCGGGAACAGGGCTTCGCGGTACAGCACGTAATCGAACGGATCGCCTTCGACGAGGGTGATGCTGATGAGCGCGGCGGACACTGCCCCGATCGGGTAGTGGAGCAGCGTGGTGTTGCTGTCGGCGAGCGCTTCGTCACGGACTTCCCAGCCAGGCGGCAGGGTGAGGACGATCGCGTCGCTGAGGCGCAGCGTCGGGGCGGGGGTATCCTGAGCGGCGAGGGGGAGGGCGAACAGGATGCACAGCAGGGGCAGGATGCGGATGAAGTGGACAGGCATAGGGACTCCTCACGGGATGATCCGGATGGGATGTGCGCGATGGCACAGGGGGATTATACAGGTGTGGAAACGAGATTAAAGCGTTATCATCAGCGTACTTACCAGAACAAAGCGGGTAGTGCAGCATGACCTCTCTTTCGGTTTCCGATTTGATACAGGCGATCGGCGCGCTGCGGCGCGATCGGTTATACGCCTACGTGAGTGGACAAAACCAGTTGCAGATCGACTCGATCGACAACATGAGCGGAGCAATCCGCTTTTCGCGACGGTCACGTGCTGGAAAACTGACTCCGGGGACAATTTCCCCGCAAATGCTGGCACGCGCAGCCGCAATCTTCGCGGCAAAGCCGGATTATCCGCTGCACATCGATCGCATGTTCAGCGCGGGGGGCAACAGTCGCTCAGCATTGGAGACGCTGCTGGCATATACGCCGCATTTTTACGTATGCTACCCAGAACGTTTTGACAGCTATTCCGGGGAGATCAGGCGAGACCTGAAACACCTGATCTGGTCACCTGGCGAAGCTGGGCACGCCCCTGGCATCCTGGTTGAAAAGACGTATCAGGGCGTGATCAATGAACAGGAAGCGGCGCTGGAATTTGGCGAGATACACATACCGAAGGGCGAGCGCCGCTCAGAGTTTGACACTATCGAGGCACAGCGTGTCCATGTGCAAATGCAGGTTGCGTTGATCCGAATAGGGAGTGCACTGGGGCTGCAAAGCTGGATCGCCCGCAACGATCACACAGCACGGGTTGGACAAATGCGGCTTATCGATCTCGACGGGACGATCCCATCTCTCGATCAGGTCAAATTATTTTTCGACCCAGAAATCAGGCGTGCTGCCGAGATGATCGACTGCATCTGGTTCACCCGTGACGGGCGTGCTGTACCTGCCATCATCGAGATCGAACACAGCACCGGGGTGACTTCCGGGCTGACGCGCATGTTGAAATTCCAGCAGGTTTTCCCAGGGATCAACCCTGTTTTCACAATCGTTGCACCGGATGAAATGCGCTCCAAAGTGCTGCGGGAGATTAGCGATCGGGCATTCAGTGGACTGAATGCGCGTTTCCTTGCTTATTCGCGCGTGCGTGAACTATACGGTTTGCTTCAGCGCTATACCTTGTCCGGCTTGCTCGATCACCGCTTCGCCATCGCATTCATGGAAACTGTGAACAAATAAGCCAAAAAGCGGAGATTTGACGTACAATAGGCGTATGTTGTCCACCCGGAATGGTTCAGAATTATGCACAGCATCACTGAGGTGATCGACCGCGTTCATCACGCCAACGCGCTGGAGTTCCTCCGCACACTGCCGGATGACAGTGTACACAGCATCGTAACTTCGCCACCCTACTTTGGACAGCGCGATTACGGATCACCCGATCAGATCGGGCTGGAGACGGATTTCCGTGATTATATCCGTGTTCTCGTCACCATCCTGATGGAGGCACATCGTGTGCTGCGCCCGGACGGGACGCTGTGGCTGAACATTGGCGATAATTACGTTGGCGCGACCAGCCAGCACCGCGAAGGCGGATCGCAGGGAAAGAATTCGCGCTACAGCCGCAAACATATGAACGGTATTCCGCAGAATGGAAGGGGAGAGCGCAACCGGACCTTCTATCGTTCAGGACTACCGATGAAAAGCCTCGTCGGAATGCCCTGGCGCGTCGCATTCGCCTTGCAGGATGCCGGCTGGCTGCTGCGTTGTGACATCATCTGGCATCGTCCGTCGAAGAGCGAAAGTGTCCGCGATCGCCCAACACACGCGCACGAGTATCTGTTCATGTTCTCCAAAGGACAGAAGTACTACTACGATCAGCAGCATATGCGCTCGGCGACGGGAGCGAACATGCAGTCCGTCTGGCGCATCGGCGGCACGCCGTTCACCGGGGCGCATTTCGCCGTTTTCCCGCCAGACCTGATCGAACCGGTCATCCTCACTTCCACTCCGCCCGGCGGCATCGTCCTTGATCCGTTCGGTGGATCAGGTACGGTAGGGCTGATCTGTCGTCAGCATCAGCGACATTACATCCTGTGCGAGATCAACGCCGACAACGTGGTGATGGCGCAGGAACGCATCGCATCCGGCATCACTGCTGATGACAAGCGCCGCCTCGCTCTGTGTGACCAGATCGCACTCCCTCTCTCAGGCTAACCCCCCCCGCACCAACTCAACAAACTGTAGTTGTGTCCGAACTGAGGGGAGAGGGGGATAAAAGTGCATGACAAGCGGTGAAGCGCTTCTGCTGCTGTAGCAGCCCCTCAGAAAAGTAATCTACGAAAAACAGTTCCCGAAATGGCATGTTCTGCAGGGGCATCCGTGTCGCAGGGGTGATGCACCGGGTTGCCCCTGATGATACACATGTCCCAATGCTGGCAAATCACCGGGTCGCCCCTGCTTCACAGAAGATGGATCAGGGAATGCTGCGATTTGCTTGCGTTCATCATCACTTGCGTTATACTGTTGAAAACGATGTGAAACGTTTCGCGTCGTTGTCGTTCACTATTCAGCGATTGCCCTTCTTAGACCTGATTTTTGTGAGGAGTTTTTTTCGATGAACATCTGTATGCACAACTGGATGCGCCCGGAGCCGATCGAACGTACCATCCAGCGGCTCGCGTCGCTGGGCTATGACGGCATTCAGATCATGGGCGAACCGCGCCGTTATGACTGGAAGCATGTGCGCGGGCTGCTCGACCAGCACAACCTGAAGTGCTTCGGCTCGGTCAGCATCATGCTGGCGGGGCGCGACCTGATCCACGCCGACCCGTACTACCGCATGATGACCGTCACCTACCTCAAGGAATGCCTCGACATGGTGGCGGCGCTCGGCGGGGACATGTTCACCCTCGTGCCCAGCGAAGTGGGCAAGGTGGTGGCGATGGCGGACGCCGAAACGGAATGGGGCTGGGCGGTTGAAGGGGTGCGCGAAGTGGCGCAGCACGCTGCCAGACACGGCATCCGCATCGGGCTGGAGCCGCTCAACCGCTTCGAGACCAACTTCCTCAACCGTCATGATCAGGCGCTCAAGCTGATGGAAGACGTGGGCGAGCCGAACGTCGGCGTGTGCCTCGATGCCTTCCACATCAATATCGAGGAAGCCGACCCGTATCAGGCTATCCTGACGACGGGCAAACATCTGGTCGATTTCCACGTCGCTGACAACAATCGCCGTCCGCCCGGCGAAGGCACATGGGACTGGGCGAAGCTGATCGCCACGCTCCAGCAGGCGGGCTTCACCAACGGTCCGCTCACGGTCGAGTTCGTCGTGCCGTTCGATCGTTCGCCCCTCGCCGCCAAGATGGAAGACGCGGGTACGGAAGCGACCGAAGCCGAACTCAAGTTCATCCGTGATCACGGCAGCGACCTGATGAGCGACGCCGCCTACACCGCCCACTGCGAAGCCGCCATCCGGCATCTGCGCGCCAGCGGCGGCTGATCCTTCCGCCGCAGCACGCCCCGCGCGGTCGGCTGGTGTGCCGCGCGGGGGAAAGGTGAACGCATTTTTATGCCCCCTGTCATCCTGCTGATCGGCACGCTGGATACCAAAGGTGTCGAGACGGCGTATCTGCGCGACCGCGTGCGTGCGCATGGCTGTGAGGTGCTGGTGCTGGACAGCGGCATCCTGGGTGAGGCGAACGGCATCACCGCCGATTTCGACCGCGCCGCCGTCGCCCGCGCCGCCGGGACGACCATCGACGCCCTGCGCGCGGCGGGCACGCGCGGCAAGGCGGTTGAGGAGATGCTCAAGGGTGTGCGCGCCCTGACGCTGGAGCTGTTCGCCGCCGGGCGCATTCACGGCACGGCGGCGCTGGGCGGCGCGGAGGGGTCGGTGCTGGCGGCGGCGGCGATGACCGCCCTGCCCGTCGGCTTTCCCAAACTGATCGTGTCGCCGATCGCCAGTGGGCATCGCCGCTTCGGGA
>CAZTLS010000034.1:0-5874 GCA_964614405.1 uncultured Pleurocapsa sp. | reverse complement strand
TGGTGATGCACAGCATCGTCGATATTCTGGGGCTGAACCCGATCAGCATGACCGTGTTCGACAGCGCTGCTGCCGCCATCGCGGGCATGGCGCGCGCCTATGCCGACCGTCCGCCGATCGCGGCGGCGCGCCCGGCGATCGCCGCCACCATGCTGGGTAACACCACCCGACCGCTGATGCACATCCGCCCGATGGTCGAAGCCGCCGGGCGCGATCTGGTCATCTTTCACGCCAACGGCGTGGGCGGGCGGGCGATGGAGGAAGGGATCGCGGCGGGTTGGTTTGCCGGGGTGCTGGACTACACGCTCAGCGAGATCGCGGGCAACCTGTTCGGCGGTTTTCACGACGGCGGCGCGGCACGGCTGCTGGCGGCGGGGCGCGCGGGCATCCCGCAGGTGGTCGTGCCTGGCTGCCTCGACTTCATCGTGTTCGGCGCGCGCCACGAAGTGCCGCCGCACCTGACCGACCGCCCGATGTACTACCACAACCCGGAGTTCACCCTCGTCCGCCTGACGATGGAAGAGCAGCTTCGCGCGGTCGATGCGGTGGCAGAACGGCTGAACGCCTCCGCCAGCCCGGTCGAGGTGTGCATCCCGGCGCGCGGCATCTCGATCATGGATGATGTGAACGGCGGCGCGTTCTGGGACGAAGCGATCAGCGCCGCGCGCATCGACCGTTTCCGCGCCATGCTGCGCCCAGACATCCCCTGCCGCGTCATCGACGCGCACATCAACGACGCGGCGTTCGCCGAAAGCGCGCTCGCCGTCCTGCACGCCCTGCTGTGACCTGCAATCTGTATGGAGTGAGGAGAACTGACCCACCATGACCGAACGCGCCACCAAAAGCCTGGGCTTTCCATCTTTCTGCCTGGGCGACCTGAGCTACGTCGATGTGCAGGCGTATCTGCGCCACTCCGACACCATCATCATCCCCAAAGCCAGCCTCGAACAGCACGGACCGCACCTGCCGCTCTACTGCGACACGATCACCGCTGAGGAGGTCGCTCGTCGCGCCGGGGAAGCCGCCGGCATCCTGTACACGCCGACGCTGTGGCTGGGCTATTCGCCTCAGCACATGCGCGCCCCTGGCTGGGGTGCGGGCACGATCACGCTGCGCGCCGACACCTACCTGAACGTCATCTACGACATCGGGCGCTCGCTCATCCATCACGGCTTCAACCGCCTGATCTTCGTCAACGGTCACGGCTCCAACGTCAAAGTGATCGACCCGGTGCTGCGCCGCCTGCGCTATGAGACGGGCGCGCTCATCGCCTACTATAAGCCGTATGCCGAACGCTACATCGGGATGCTCAAGGACGTGCTGGAGGGACCGGTCGAAGAGACTCCGGGCTGGCACGCGGGCGAACTGGAGACCTCGCAGTGCCTCGCCCACGATCCACGCCTCGTGCGCCTCGACCGCGCCACGACCGATCGCGCTCACGCCCCTGCCTGGCTGGGCGAGGCATGGGCGAAGAAGGACGGGATGCCCGACGCCGAATTTCAGGGCTATCAGTACTTCAACTTCCCGTTCGACCATGAAGAATTCACCGACTCCGGCACGATGGGCAACCCGCACCGGGGCACGGCGCAGAAGGGGGAGATCGCCTTCAGCCGCTTCGCGCAGCATCTTGTCGATGCCATCGCGGAACTGGAAAAAGTCGAAGTGACCGTCCACAACCGCGATTTCACCGAGGGCAAAGCATGGATACCCTGAGCGGCGCGGAGACCGGGCTGGCGCGCGATCTGGCAGCGATCGTCGGGCGCGAGGGGATCGTCGAGGCGGGCGAAGCGCGCGTCCGCTACGCTCATGACCAGTGGTGGTATGCCATCGCTGCGGCAGCGGCAGGGCGCGCCGTCAGCCAGCCAGACATCGCGGTGCGCCCGCGCACGACCGAGGAGGTGAGCGCGCTGCTGCGCTTCGCCAGCGCGCGCGGCATCCCGGTCACCGCGTGGGGCGGCGGGAGCGGCGTGCAGGGGGCAGCGAACGCCGATCGCGGCGGCATCGTACTCGACCTGCGCGCGATGCGCGCCGTGCGCCACGTCGATACGCTGTCGCTCACAGCAGTGGTCGAGGCGGGGCTGGCGTGCCGCGATTTCGAGGCGATGCTCAACCAGCAGGGCTTGTCCTTCACCCACTACCCGGCATCGACCGAGTGGGCGACGATCGGCGGCAGCATCGCCGCGCGCGGGTCGGGCGTGCTGTCGAGCAAATACGGCAAGATCGAGGAACACATCCTCAGCCTGGAATGGGTGCTGCCGACGGGCGAGATCGTCACCACGCCCGCTGTGCCGCGCCATGCCGCCGGACCGGAACTGACGCAGCTTCTGGTCGGCGCGGAGGGGACGCTCGGCATCGTGACGGCGGCGTCGGTACGGCTGCGCCTGCTGCCGAAAGCGCGGGTCTTCGTGGTGGCGGCGTTCCCGGAACTGGATGCGGGCATCGAGGCAGGACGGGTGATCATGACGACCGGGCTGAAGCCGCCCGTCATGCGCCTGTACGATCAGCACGCCGCCAGCCACAGTCTGGCGCGCGCCGTCGAGACGCCGCTGGAGCATCCGACGTTCGTGATGATGTTCGACGGCGAATACCCTGAACTGGTGGGGCTGGAGGCGCGCATCGCTGCGCAGGTGTGCGCTGAACACGGCGGGCAGATGCTCAATCCCGCCATCGGCGCGACGTGGTGGGAGCGGCGCTATGTCTTCTACTACCCGCCCTACGCGCCGGAACTGCCTTCCATCTGGGGCACGATCGACACCGTTGCCGATTTCGCGCACATCCGCGATGTCTACTACGAGACGACGCGCGCCATCCGGGATGCCTGCCCGCCGGAATACGAGTTGTCGCTGAACACGCATTTTTCGCACTGGTACGAGTGGG
The DNA here is from genome assembly GCA_964614405.1 of uncultured Pleurocapsa sp. Classification (GTDB taxonomy): domain Bacteria; phylum Chloroflexota; class Anaerolineae; order Aggregatilineales; family Phototrophicaceae; genus Flexifilum. The sequence continues at coordinate 2,997 of CAZTLS010000034.1, read as the reverse complement.
GCAGCATGATCTACGCCCGCATGAAAGTGCCGGTCGGACCCGCCGACCTCGACGCGGCGAAGGCGCTGCACGACGCCATCTTCAGGGCGGGTGTGGAGGCGTCGCTGCGCGCCGGGGCGGTGCTGAACGATCATCACGGCGTGGGGATGCGCCTCGCGCCGTTCATGCCGCAGCAGTACGGCGATGGGGGGATGGAAGCGCTGCGCCGGATCAAGCGCGCGCTCGACCCGGCGCAGATTTGCGCGCCCGGCAAACTGGGGCTGTGAGCGGGGTTCGTCTCGCCCTTCTCGCCTGATTGCCAGTCAATCACGGTTCGGATGCGCCAGCACAGGCAACCTCACCCCGGAAACCGGGCGGTTTCCTGCCCCTCTCCGTCGGAGAGGGGCGGTTGAGCGCAGCGAAACGGGGTGAGGTTGTGTGCGGGCGGAGGATCATCCGGCGCTTTCGGCGCGCCCGCCCGACGCACTTCTTCCAGTTCAAAACGCAGGATCGCCATCTGCTGGGCAAGCTGTTTGTTCTCGCGCGCTAGCCTGGTCAGGACGGTGGCGTAGTGCAGCAGGATGAGCAGCATGAAGCCGATCGCTACCGCGAAGATCGCCGCCGGAGGGTAAGTGATGATGCCCAGCCAGCCGGCGATCTGGTCGAGGAGCGGCCGGGAGAGGCTGAGGATGATCAGCGAGACCGCCGTCATCAGCCACAGCAGCGAGTAATCCTCGCGCAGTCTGCGCCGCCGCACCAGTTCCAGAACGAACAGCAGCCCGGCGACCGAAGCCGCCAGCCCCAGCAGCGTCACGCGGTCGATCATGCCCCGGTACTCCATTCATCGGCGGCGGTGATGCCCCGTCCCTTGCTTTCGATCTCGATGCGCTGGAAGGTGAGCGCCACCCGCTCGATCGCCGGATATTCCGGGAAATTGTCGGATTTGGAGGGGTTGATCTCCTGCTTGATCGTCAGGATGCTCGCCTCCATCAGACGGATGACGTGATACACCTCTTCTGCCCCATCGTCGTTAGCGCGGACGAACTCAAAGGTCACTGTCCTGAGCATTTCGTTGGTGGTCAGCGCCTGGAACAACTGCGGCGAAGCGCTGTCCCACGCCTTGACGAACACGACCGGCGAGTGCTTGCGCGCCCCGCGCGACCTGCCTGACGGGGCGATGCGCGATACCTCGACCTCGTACAGAAATGCCAGACCGACGATCTTCTCGCGGTGTTTCTCTTCCACCGCTTCCCCACGCAGCCGTCCCTGCCTCACACCTTCGATCGTCACATAAAAATGCTTCGCCATGTTTTTGGGTTCTCCCCGTCTGAAAGTCACGCCTGGATCAGTCAATATGATGTAGTGTACCACGCCTGACGAGTCGGCGGGTCATAGGGTAGGCGGCGGCTTTGTCCATCAACAGATGGGGCGCTGGCGGCTATAATCGAGACGTGTGGTTCATGTGTATACAGGACAATTCTCCATGCGTTTACCCGGTTGGGCATTTCTCCTCGCCATCCTCGCGCTGATCGGCGCGACGGCGGTGTGTGGTACAGGGGCGTTCATCATGGCGCGGCAGTTCGCCATCGATTTGGGTGAGAGCGGCGTCGAGGTCGTCAGCGCGGAAGACCTGCTCCGCACCCTGCCCACCGTCACCCCCACCTTCACCCCTGAGCCGACCGCCACGCTGGAGCCTGGCGTCACCCCCTCACCGACTGTGCCCGTCCCCACTCTTACCCCCGATCCGCTGGCGGGCTATGAAGTGTGGCAGGACCCGCGCCGGGTGAACATCCTGCTGCTGGGTATCGACCAGCGGCGCGGTGAGACGGGCTTCTTCCGCACCGACACGATGCTCGTCGCCAGCATCGACCCGGTGCGAAAGACCGCCGGGCTGCTGTCGATCCCGCGCGATTTGTACGTCGATATTCCGGGCTATCAGCAGTACCGGGTCAACCAGGCGAACTACATCGGCGACGCCAACAACTATCCGGGTGGCGGACCGGCGCTGGCGATGGCGACGGTGACGCAGAATCTCGGCATTCGGGTGGACAAATATGTGATGGTCAATTTCGACCTGTTCGAGACGGTGGTGCGGCTGATCGCCCCGCGCGGCGTCGAGGTATGCCCGCCTGCGCCGATTGATGACCCGGATTATCCGGATGCGGGCTATGGCACATTCCCGATCTACTTCCCGGCAGGCTGCCAGCGCCTCGACGCGGTGCGTCTGCTGCAATACGCGCGCACCCGCGCCACACAGGGAGGCGATTTTGACCGCGCCGCCCGCCAGCAGGAAGTGTTACAGGCGCTGCGTAACGAGGTGCTGAGCGCGGGCGGCATCGTCAACTTCATCGGCGTCGCGCCCCGCCTGTGGGTGGAGCTGAGCGACAGCTATCGCACCAATCTCTCGCTGGAGGAGATCATCTCGCTGGGCTTGCTGGCACAGGAGATTCCACGTGAGAACATCCGCAGCGGGGTGATCGGTCCGCAGCAGACGCGCCCCGCCACGACCGCCGACGGCGATCAGGTGCTTGTGCCGGTCTATGGCACGATGCGTGCGCTCTTTCAGGAGGTGTTCGGCGATGCACCCGTCACCCGCGCTTCAGGTGAAAGTGCCACCGATCTGGCGAGCCTGCGCGAACTGGCAAATGCGGAGCGGGCGCGTATCGTGATTTTCAATGGCACGCAGGTGTCGGGTCTGGCGGGGGCGACGCGCGAACTGCTGACCAGCCGGGGCGTGACGATCGCGGACATCGGCAGCCAGACGCCGCCGCAGAATCAGCCGACGACCATCTTCAACTATGGGAACAAGCCCGGCACGGCGCGCTATCTGGCGGCGCTGCTGAATGTGCCGGAGACGCGCATTCAGCCTGGGTTGGACGGCGCGACCACTGCGGACATCCTGGTGGTGGTTGGCACGGACATTCAGCCGCTGCTGGGTGGAGGATGAGGGAAAAACTGGTCGAAAACTCACCCTTTACAGGGGAAAGGGGTGAGGTATACTACCGTTCCGCTGTGACA
>CAZTLS010000033.1:2110-40074 GCA_964614405.1 uncultured Pleurocapsa sp. | reverse complement strand
GTGGGGGCTGTACCGCGATCACATCTCGGATACGCTGCTGAGCATGATGCTGCGCTCACTGCGCGTCGAGGTGCTGATCACCGGGCATACGCATGTGCCGCTGTACGCGCGCGTCAACGGCGGCTGTGTGGTCAATCCAGGTTCGCTGTACACCTTCAGGAATCTGCGCGCCACGTCGCACACCTATGGCGTGCTGTCGCTTCCGTCGATGCAGTTCGAGGTCTACGACCTGCAAACCGAGGAGGTCGCCTCAATGCGCTGACAGCAGCGCTGACAGCAGCCGCAGCAGCGCCGCCAGCACGTCCAGCAGCGCCGTCTCCACTGCGGGGCGGCGCAACAACGAGTCGTTCCCTGCGCCGGGCATGGCTGGCACAGCGAATGTCTCAGCCTGCATCTCTGTTTCGGGCGGGACGGCATCGCTGAGCGCATCGCCTGCCATTTCAGGCGCGCCTTGCGCTGCCATCGGAGCGGGCGCGGCGGACATGAGATCGATCATGGATGTGGGCTGGGCAGCCGCCATGAGGTCGATCATCGTGCCCATCGTCGGGGTGGGCAGGACGCGCGCGTTGAGGACAGCCGTCTGCGTTGGCATAGGAGGCATCGTGCCTGTCACTGCCATTTCGTCCATCGTGGGTGGCTGGGTGGGAGTGCTGACCAGGGCGATGGCGGTGTTGGCGCTGGTCACCTGACTGGGCAGGGCGACGGGACGGCTGAACACGATCGCGCCGAACAGTACGATGGCGATCGCCGCTGCTGCGCCCAGCAGGGGCAGTGCGCGCTGAAGCGGTGCGGTGCGGACACGGCGAACCGCCTCCGGCGTCAGCGCGAAGCTGCGCGGTGCGGACAGGGTGGGCAGAGCGCGCACCATGTCCGCTACGGCGCGTAGTGCCTCCAGTTCGCGGCGCAGCGCTGGGTCGGCGTTCAGGCGTGCTTCCAGCGCGGCGCGCGCGTCGGCGTCGAGCGCATTGTCGATATAGGCGTTCAGCAGTTCCAAATCGTGTTGTGAGATCATCAGTTCAAGCCATCGTCCTGATCATTCAGACGATATGCGGCGGGCAAAAGTTCCCGCACGCCTTGCAGACAGGTGCGTACAGCGGCACGGGCGCGGCTGATGCGCGATTTGACCGTGCCCATCCCCGTACCGGTTGCTTCCGCGATCGCCTGATAATCCAGCCCGTCCACATCGCACAGGATCAACGCTGCCCGCTGATCGGGTGGCAGGCGGTTGATGCAGCGCTGGATAGCGGTGTTCAGTTCGCGCGTCTGCGCCGCTTCTTCCGGCGTCGGCGCATCATCGGAGACGGGCAGCGTCTCATCGGGATAGCCTGGCATGTCCTGCGAGAGCGAGAGCGTCGGACGGCGCTTCGCCTGACGGAGCAGGTCAGTGCAGCGGTTGACCACGACGCGCATCAGCCAGGGGCGAAAGCGATCCCCGTGCAGCGTGCCGATCTGCCGCCAGGCGGTGATGAGCGCATCCTGAAGCGCGTCGGACGCGGCGGCGGGTTCGCCCATCATGCGGTAAGCGGTGGTGTAGGCGGCGTCCTGATGCCGCGCGATCAGTTGATTGAACGAGTCGAGGTCGCCCGCCTGTGCCGCGCGGATGAGCATCGCATCGTCAGGAATGCCAGCCATTGACAACCTTGTAGGGCGAAATTACCATAAACTGCAATGAATCATTGCCAGGGTGCAGCACAATTGCCGATGTGGTGGAATGGCAGACACGACCGCCTCAAAAGCGGTTGCCTTCGCGGGCATGTGGGTTCGACTCCCACCATCGGCACATCTCAACCTGCTGAGTGTATGCGGACAGGTGCGTTCCGTCAACGCCTGTCCGTTTTCGTGTGCCTGCTGCTGCTGATCTTCATGGTGATCCCTGCTCAGGCGCAGGAGCCGAACGATCTGCTTGGGCGGGTCAACGGATTGCGCGCTTCGCGCGGGCTGCCCGCCTACAGCTACAATGCCGCGCTCGCCGCTGCTGCCCAAAGCCAGGCGCAGTGGATCGTCGAGAGTCGATCGGTCAGCCACACCCGCCCTGATGGGTCGGGTCCGCGCACACGCGCCGCCGCTGCGGGCTACCCGTCCGCTCAGGTGAGCGAGAATATCTACGGTGGCACGAACGCCAGCGCGGGCGATGCGTGGACGTTCTGGGTCAATTCCGGGGTGCATTACGCCGGGCTGGTCAGCACCAACTACACCGAGATCGGCGTCGGCGCGGCGCGCGGATCATGGGGCGCGGCATATGTGCTGGTGTTCGGCAACCCTGGCGGTGCGGCACTGCCCGTCGCGGCGGCTTCGGGTGGGGGCGGGGGAGGGAACAGCAGCGGACGCCCCGCTGCCCGTCCACGTGCCTCCTCTGCGATCGGCGTGGACGCACAGGGGAACATCCAGCATATGGTGCAGCCAGGCGATACACTGGGCGACATCGCCCTGCTGTACGGTTACACGTGGTCAGACCTGCCCGCGATGATGGCGCTGAACAATATGGAGAACGTGCGCGATCTGGTGGTCGGGTCGATCTTCCTCGTGCCGCCCGCAGCGGGCACATACACGCCCACGCCGGACGACCGCACTCCCACCCCCAGCCATACGCCCACGCCGATTCCGCCGACGATCACGCCGTTCGTCCTGCCCACACGCACGCCGCCCGTCATCACCCCGGTGTCGATCAGCGCCCTGGCGACCGCCCCGGTCAGCGCCGACGCTGCTCTGGAGCTGACACCCGTCTTCACCCCCATCCCGCCATCGCCCACTCCATCGCCGACGCCAACTGAGACGCCCGCCGCGCCACCGATCACCCCGGAGTCCGCCTCAGGTATTCCGCCATCGACATGGCTGGTTGCTGCACTCGTGCTGCAGGCGCTGATCATCGTCGGCGCGGGGATCGGCTATATCCGACACGGGCGCACCCATCCGCGCACGCCGTCAGGGAGGACGAAACGGTGATCATCCGAATGATGCGTGCCTTCGTGCGGGCGCTGCGCCTCACCCTGCGCGGTGAACCTGCCCCCATCGCGGCGCTGCGCGCCAGCCAGCCTGCTTTTTCCGATTGGGCGCTGCGCGTCATCGCCGCGTGTGATGCGGTGGACAGGGCAGCACACGCGGCGCGCCTCTCGACCGATGCGCTCATCATCCATGCCGATGGGCGCGACCACACCATGACGGTCATCCTGAAAGGGGTGCGCTTTCACGTCAGCGAAGAATATCCGTATATGCTGCGCGGTGGTGATCGCTTTGCGCCGCTCGCCGTCAACGCCAGCAATCTCAACGACCGCTTTCTCGTCAGTCGTCTGCGCCAGCACGCGCCTGATGCGCTCGGCGTGCCCCTCGATACGCTGTCCGCTGCGCTCGAAGCGCTGCCTTCGCTCAATTCCGGTTGACCACTGTTCAGGCTTCTTCACAAAAAATTCGTTTCTACCCTGTTGCATCACGGGAAAGTCATGCTATGATGTAGTCATCGATTGGTGCGAATTATTCGCTCATCAAGGAGAAGGTCTCATGATCTATCAGCCGCGTGAAGAGGGTCAGGGTCTGGTCGAGTACGCCCTCATCCTGGTTCTGGTCGCTGTCGTCGTTATCGTCATCCTGGCTCTGCTGGGACCGGCGATCGGCAACATCTTCTCGAACATCGTCAACACCCTCTAAAGCTCGCAGCCAAATCGAGGGAGTGACCCGGCATACGCCGGGTCATTCTTTTTTTTATATGCCTTACAATTTATATTTCTTTGCGCTTTCTGTCACGATAAAATAAGAAAAATCCCAAATTTATCCGAAAACGTTATCACATTTCATCAACATGATCTAAAATAAATTCATCATCGACTCATTGGGTGATGGACTCATGAACACGTTGTACGTTGAACTTGAAGCAGCAATGGAATGTGAACTGGTCGTGAAGGTGCTGGACATCCTCGTGGATATTGCCGCCCTGCACGCTGACAATGGCGAAACCACCAGCGCGGCGGAAATTCTCGCCCTGGTGATGGAATACCCTGTGCGCGCCGTGACGCTGGAGCGGGCGGTCGATCTGTTTGACATGCTGGAGCGGCAGGTGTGCCCGCGCGTGATCAGCGATGCGCGCGATCTGGCACAGGAGATGACGCTGGACGATCTGGTCGCGCGATTGCTCTCGCCCGCCAACCGCATCTGAGCAGAGGCATGACGGTCTGTCATGCCCCTGTGACCTGAACTGCGTGGCGTGCCTTATGCGCCGCGCGTCGCTGCCTGCATCAGCCTGACCATGCGCTCTGCCATCGATGCCGGGTCAGGGTGCAGCCCTTCCTGAAGCAGCGCTGTCTCGAACAACTGCTCGATCACCACATCGATCAGCGGATTGCTGCTGTCTGCCTCCAGCATCCCGGTCAGGTTGTGGATGAGCGGGTGGCGGGGATTCAGCTCCAGCATCTTGACCGGGATTTCCGCTTCGCGGTCGAGCAGTCGGTTGATGCGGTAGAGGTTGCGCTGCGGCGCGCTGCCGGGGCTGACGAGGCGGGCGGGGCTGTCCACCAGCGTTTTGCTTTCGCGCACTTCGGTCACGCGGGCGCCCAGCACCTGAGCGAAGCGATCGCGCAGCGTAGTGAAGTCTGCTTCGGCGACAGGGGCAGGTTGTTCCGCTTCCGGCGTCTCGGCTGGCGTGCCGACCGCGCTCAGGTCGATGTCGGCATCATCGGCGGCGCGCAGGGTGTGCCCGTCAAACTCCGGCAGCCCGACCAGCATGTAGGAGTCGATCGGGTCGGTCAGGTAAAGCACTTCGATCCCGCGCTGGCGGAAGGCGTCGAGATGCGGGCTGCGCGCGGCGCTGGTGAAGTCATCCGCCAGCACATAGTAGATGTCCGTCTGTCCCTGCACCATGCGCTCGACGTAGCCCGCCAGCGATGTCCACTCGTCGGCGTTCTGCGATCGGGTGCTGGCGAAGCGCAGCAGCGGCATGATCCGCTCACGATCATCCGGGGCGATGACCAACCCCTGCTTGATGAAACGCCCGAACTCGGTGAAGAAGGTGCGGTATGCCGCTTCATCCTTCTCCGCCAGCTTGCCCAGCTCGCTCAGCACCTTGTTGGTCAGCCCGCGTTTCAGGTTGACCATGACGCGGTTCGCCTGCACACTCTCGCGGCTGACGTTGAGCGGCAGGTCTTCGCTGTCCACCACGCCCTGCACGAAGCCGAGGTATTCGGGCAGCAGGTCGTTCTGATATTCGTTGATCAGCACCTTGCGGGCGTAGAGCGCCAAGCCAGGCTCAGTGCGGCGGCTGAGGATCGTGCGTTCGGCGCTGGTGGGGATGTAGAGCAGGGCGTAATACTGGAACGGAGTATCCGCGCGCATGTGAATACGATGCAGCGGAGCGGCGAAGTCGAGGGTATGCATCTTGTAGAAGTCGTTGTACTGCTCGTCGGTCACTTCGCGCGGTTCCTGCCGCCAGATCGCCGTCTGTTTGTTGGCAGGGGTCTCGTCATCGTTGACGTAGATCGGGAAGGCGATGTAGTTGGAGTGGCGGCGGATGATCTCCCGCACCGTCCACACCTGAAGGAATTCTTTAGCGTCTTCCTTCAGATAGACGACGACATCCGTGCCTCGCGTCTCGCGTTCGGCGGGTTCGAGGGTGAACGATTCGCCGCCGGTCGACTCCCACGCCCAGGCGGGCTGATCCGGGTACGCCGACTGAGTGACGACGCGCACTTTGTCTGCCACCATGAACACGCTGTAGAAGCCGACGCCGAACTGCCCGATGAGTGCCTGTGCCGCTTCAGCACCGCCCGTCGTCTGCGCTGCTTTGATCTGCTCAATCGCGGCACGTGCGCCGCTGTGTGCGATCACGCCCAGGTTCTCGATCAGGTCTTCGCGCGTCATGCCGATGCCCGTGTCGCTGATCGTGATCGTGCCCGCTTCTTCGTCGAGGGTGATGTCGATCGCCAGCGCGACCTGCCCATCGCGCAGATCAGGGCGGGTGAGCGCCTCGAACTGCGCGCGATGCAGCGCGTCTGACGCATTCGAGATCAGCTCGCGCAGGAAAATCTCCCGATCGGTGTAAAGGGAATGGATCAGGATGTGGAGAAGCTGCTGAATTTCAGCCTTAAAGGTGAACTGCTGCTGAGATGCCTGGGTCATAAGGTCATGCCGCTCCTGATGCTGATGAGTGTCTGTGCGTTTCGCAAGTGGTTGTAACACAGGCGCGTTAGAAATATATCAGCACATCTCGTGTTATAATGCCCCCTGTTCGCAGCGTGCCCGTCACCGCAAGGAAATGCGCGTGCCCATCCTCCGCCCCGATCAACTCGACCTGATCAGCCACAGCGCCGAACAGACGCGCCGCCTCGGTGCGCGGCTGGGCAGTCTGCTGGAGGCGGGCGATGTCATCTGTCTCTCCGGGGATATGGGCGCGGGCAAGACGGCGTTCGCAGCGGGCATCGGCGCGGGCTGGGGCGCGCCCACCCCGCTCAACAGCCCGACCTTCAACCTTGTGCATGAACATCGCCGTCCCGACGGCGCGCGCCTGTTCCACCTCGACTGCTACCGCCTGGCGGATGACGCCGAAGCAGAGACGCTGGCGCTGGATGACATTTTCGACGGCGTGGCGACCGTGCTGATTGAGTGGCCCGAACGCATCCTGCGCGCCTTGCCCGCCGAACGCCTGTGGGTGGAGCTGCGCCTGTTTGAAGAGCTGCGCCGCAATCTGCTGTTCGTCCCTTCCGGGGCGCGCTATGAACGGCTGATCGAGGCATTTCGCGGCGATGCGCTGGGGACGAAGCGCGGCTGATCGTGATTCGACCCGCACCCGATATGATGATGAAACCATGACTCTGCTTGCTATCGACACCGCGACACAGCGCGTCAGCCTGGCGCTCCATGACGGCGATCAGGTGATCGCCGAAACCACCTGGCTGTGCCCCAATCAGCATACCCGCCAGATTCCGCCGCGCATCCGCGCCATGATGGATGACGCGGGCATCACTCCTTCAGCGCTCAGCGCCGTCGCCGTCGCCGCCGGACCTGGCGCGTACAGCGCGCTTCGCAGCGGCATCGCGCTGGCGAAGGGGTTCGCCGGGGCACGTGCGCTGCCTCTGGTCGGCATTTCGACGTTCGACATTACCGCTGCTGCTGCGCCCGGCAGCAGCAGTGCCGGGGCGCTGGTCGTGGTGCTGCTGGCGGGGCGGGCGCGTATCAGCGTGGCACGCTATCAGTGGCGCAAAGGAGCGTGGAAGATGCGCGGTGAACCGGAAAATATGAACTGGGAGGCGCTGCTCGCCAGCATCGATGGTGCGGCAGTCGTCACCGGGGAGATCGACGGCGATGGGCGCGCCCGTATCGCTCAGGCGGTGGCGGACGGTCTGCCGCTGACCATCCTGCCCGGCGCGCTGCGCGTGCGCCGCGCGGGGATGCTGGCTGAACTGGCATGGGCGCGCCTGCGCGAGTCCGGCGCGGACGCCTTCCCGGAGTCGGCGGTTGCGCCGGTCTACCTGACGACGAAGGATACGTCACTGTGACGCTGGTGCTGCGTTTCATGCGCCTTTCGGACATCGACGATGTGGTGACGATCGACTCGCTGTCGTTCACGCCAGCATGGTCGCGTGCGGCATATCAGTTTGAGGTGTCGGAGTCCAATTACAGCTACATGCTGGTGCTGGAGGATGCGCCGCCCAAGCCCAAACCGTCGCTGATGCGCCGCCTGTTCCCGATACTGGGCGCGTCCGCTGGTGGAGTCGTGCTGGGCTATGGCGGGATGTGGCGTATCGCCGGGGAAGCGCATATCAGCACCATTGCCGTACATCCCACGCAGCGCGGGAAGAGCTATGGCGAGCTGCTGCTGCTGACGATGTGCGCCCGCGCGGTGCGTCTGCGCGCCAGTTTCGTGGTGCTGGAAGTGCGGGTGAGCAATACCAACGCGCAGAATCTCTATCGCAAACGCGGCTTTGAGGTGACGGGCGTCAAAGAGCGCTACTATCAGAGCGATGGGGAAGATGCCTACGCGATGCGCCTCGTCCTCGATGATGAGGCGATCGCCCGCATCGATGCCGATTTTGCCGCGCTGCGCGACCGGCTGGGCGTCATCGACCAGTTCACTGACGAGTTTCCCCCGCATCTGAAACGGTGAGTCGGCGTCTTAATAGCTGAATAAACAAATACATCCGGCACTGTGCCGGATGTGTTTTTGCCCGGTGGGCAGTAGAGGACTCGAACCTCTAACCTTCTCGACGTCAACGAGATGCTCTGCCAGTTGAGCTAACTGCCCGAATATTAAAAATCATACCACATCACACACAGATTGCAAGGATCAGACTGGAACAGGTTCGATGTCCACCATGCGGTCATGCCCCGCCAGATCGGGCACGACCTGCACATTTGCGTGAGGGAAGCGTGCCCGCGCCAGGTCGCGCACTGTGCCGGATTGCCCGCTCATGACCTCCAGCAGGATGTGTTCGGGCGGTTTGGGCAGCATTTGTGCCTGATCGAGCAGGCGCGTGATCAGCACCAGACCATCTGCACCGCCGTCGAGCGCCAGGCGTGGTTCAAAGCGGGCGACGGGGAGCGTATCGACCTGCGCCGACGGGATGTAGGGCAGGTTCGCCAGCAGCAGATCGACCGCGATGCCCGCTTCGAGGATCGGCATGAGCAGGTTGCCATGCAGAAAAGTGACCGGGGCGTTGTGCCGTTCGGCATTGTGTTCCGCCACCGCCAGCGCTTCACGACTGATGTCCGTCGCGTAGACCTGCGCCGCCGGACGATGCACCGCCAGCGGGATGGCGATCACCCCGCTGCCCGTGCCCACATCAACCACCACCGCCCGCCGCGCCCACAGCAGGCTGAGCGCGCGCTCGACGATCAGTTCCGTCTCCGGGCGGGGGATCAGGACAGCGGGCGTGACATGAAATGCGCGATCGTAAAATGCCCATTCCTCAAACAGGTAGGGCAGCGGTTCGCCCGCCACCCGCCGATCGACAAATCCGCGCAGTGCCGAAAGCTGCTCCCCGGTGATCGTCGCCTCAGGATGTGCCAGCAGCCATGCCACTTCCACCCCCATCGCCCGGCAGAGCAGCGCCCGTGCCTCATGCGCCGCGCTTTCACTGATCGGGGTGAGGCGGGCGCGCGCCTCATCCAGTGCCTTCTGAACGTCCATGTGCTTTCCTTAGTGCTTCACCACGTCGCAAATGCCGGGATGATCTCGCGCCCGAATGTCTCGATCGGGGTCAGTTCGTAGGCGTTGGGTATATTGACGATGACATGCTCGATGCCCATATCCGCCAGGGAGCGGAATTTGCTCAGCGTGCTTTCCACCGTGTCGTGCCCATCCGCCAGATGGATCGTGCCCAGGCTGGTCTTTTCGATGGCGTCATACGGGCGACCGAGCGCTTCGCAGTGCCCGCGCAGGGTATCCAGCGCTTCCTGCACATTTTTCAGACCATCGCGCCCATCGTGAAACAGGTTGCAGGCATCGGCATACTGCGCCACCATCCGCAGCGTCTTCTTCGGTCCCGTCCCGCCGACCATGATGCGCGGGTGCGGCGTGCTGATCGGGCGCGGGTTATTCAGCAGGCGCGGTGCTGAGAAATGCTTCCCGGTGAACTGGGCTTCGTCGTTCGCCCACAGGGCGTGTGCCATGCCCAGCGCGTCTTCCAGCCATTCAAAGCGGGTGCTGGTATCCGGGTAGGGGATGCCGTAGCCGCGTGCTTCGCCCTCATACCATGCCGCGCCAATGCCGAAATAGCCTCGTCCGCCGCTCAGGATATCCAGCGTACTCATCGCTTTGAGCAGGATCGAAGGCTGGCGGTAGATCACCCCGGTGACCAGCGCGCCCAGCATCGGGCGCTCGGTGACGCCCGCCAGAAAACCCAGCGCGGTGTACGACTCCATCATCGGCGCGGTATCCGGTTCGTCGAACAGCCCGCGAATCTGGTAGAAGTGATCCATCACCCACAGGCTGTAGAATCCGGCAGCTTCTGCCGCCTGTGCCGCCTCTTTCAGTCTGGGGCGGATGGCGGACGCTCCGCCAGGAACCTGAAACGATGTAAATTGCAGCCCAACACGCATCGTTTTTTCCTTTTATCGATCGGCTCATTCGTCATCCCCTGCGTTTCCGGGGAAAGTGCAGCATGGCACAGTGTGCGTCTCCACCTGTTACAGACTGTAACCGATCTTCACACAGAAACAAACCCGGCAAAAAGAGTTATAATCCACACATCGTCCCGCTTGTGAATGGTTCCATGACCCGGCGACTGCTGATCATCAACCCGGCACTGGTGCGCCTGAATGCCCTGGGCGCGTGCGAACAGGATCGTCTGACGCACGTCCGGCGCATGATCGCGCGCGGTTTCACCGTCCGCCTGCTCACCGGGTGGATGCCCTATCAGCAGCGCGCCGATGTCGAAGCATTCTATGCCGACCTGGGCATCCCTGTCGATCTCTTCCCTGTCGGCACACAGGCGCGCCACCCCACCCGGCTGACCCGCTTTGCCCATCTGGACGGCATGGCGTGGGAATATGCCGCGCCTGCCGCCCGTGCTGCGCTGAACAGAACGCTCGCTGCTCATCATCCCGATCTCGTCTGGTGTCATGGCAGTTACCTGTGGGCGATGGCGCGGTTTGCCCACGCGCGCGGACTGCCTGTGGTCATCCGTTCGGTCAATTACGAACCCGAACAGCTCCTGCACGAAAATTCGGCGACCGGAATAGGGATGCGCCTGCGCCATGTGGCAAAGGTGCGCGGCGAACAGCACGCGCTGCGCTCTGGGGTGCTGGCGGCGATCTCGCCGGACGAAGCAGCGCTCTACTCCCGAATCGACCGCGCCGCCCGTGTCGCACTGCTGCCTCTGCAAACCCTGCCTGCACTGATGCGCCCGGCGCGCCCCGTCGTTCAGAGCGATCGCCCGCTGCGCGTTTTCTTCATGGGGGCGAGTTACAACATCGCCCACAATCGCGCCGCGCTCGATTTTCTCATTCACGCCGTCATCCCACTGGTACGCCAGCGTGCGCCCGGTGTGTTCACATTCACCATTCTGGGCAGCAAAGTTCCCGCCGCCGCCGCTGCTCATGCCGCACCAGACCTGCATTTTCCTGGCTATGTGCCCGACCTTGACGCGGCGCTGGACGAGATGGACATCGCGCTCGCACCATCGCTTGCCGGGGTGGGGATGCAGCAGAAGGTGTTTGAACCGCTGGCGCGCGCCTTTCCCACTATCACGCATCGGCGGGCGCTGGCGGGGTATGGTTTCACGCATGACACCCATCTGCTGCTGGCGGAAGATGCGGACGGGTTCGCCGATGCGCTGCTGCGCCTGCGTGACCCTGATCTGCGGGCGCATCTGTCGCACAACGCCGCCAGGCAAAGCGGGGTACTGTTCAGCCGGGCTGCACTCGATGATGCGGTCGATCGTCTGCTGGCGCGGGCAGAGCAGGAAAACAGGACACATTGACCGTCATGCAAGGGGAGCGTCGTATGAGCGATCTGGTGTGGGATTACGTGGTGATCGGGTCGGGCTTTGGCGGCAGCGTCTCCGCCATGCGCCTGACCGAAAAAGGCTACAGTGTGCTGGTGCTGGAGCGGGGCAAGCGCTTCGCTGACGCTGATCATCCGAAGACCAACTGGACGCTGCACAAGGCGCTCTGGCTGCCCATGCTGCGCTTTTTCGGCATTCAGCAGATTTCGCTGCTCAAGGACATCATGGTCTTTCACGGCAGCGGCGTCGGTGGGGGCAGCCTGGTGTATGCCAATGTGCTGATGGAGCCGGATGAGACGCTCTTCGCCCACCCCGACTGGCACAGGCTGGCGGATTGGCAGTCGGTGCTGCGTCCGCATTACGCTGCTGCCAGACGGATGCTGGGCGTGGCGCGCAATCCGTTCTTTACCCCCGCTGATGCAGCCCTGAAGCGGCTTGCCGATGAAGCCGGACAAAGTGAGACCTTCCACCTCGCCGATGTGGGAGTGTTTTTCGGTCAGCCAGGCGTCACTGTGCCTGATCCGTATTTCGGCGGAGAGGGACCCGATCGCACGGGGTGTGTGGCGTGCGGCGGGTGCATGGTAGGGTGCCGGCACGGGGCGAAGAATACCCTGCTGAAGAATTACCTTTACTTCGCCGAAAAACGGGGTGCGCGTGTGCAGGCGGAGTCCGAAGTGGTGGATATTCGCGCGCTGACCGACCAACCGGATGGTGCGCGCTATGCCGTCGTCTACCGCCGTTCGACCGCGCTGCCGGGCGATCGGCGGACGTACACCGTCCGCGCGCGGGGCGTGGTCGTGGCGGCGCACGCCCTCGGCACGATGCGCCTGCTCTTTCGCTGCCGGGATGTCACAGGCGGTTTGCCTGACCTGTCGCAGGCATTGGGGACGCACGTCCGCACCAACAGTGAAGGGCTGAGCGGGGCGATCAGCCGCGACCGCAGCATCGACTATTCGACCGGGGTGGCGATCACCTCGATCTTCTCGCTCGACGCGGTGACGCGCGTCGAACCCGTGCGCTATTCGCGCGGGTCATCGTTCATGCGGGCACTCGGTATGCCGATGATCAAAGCGGCGCGCTCCCCGCTGCGCCGCATCGCCCGCACTGCCGCACGCATCATCCGTCGCCCGATCGATTATCTGTCCGCCCGGCTGTTTCCGGGTTGGGCAGAACGCACGACCATTCTGCTGGTGATGCAGACGACGGAGAGCAGGCTGAGCGTTCGCCTGCGCCGCCACTGGTCGAACGGGTTTCGGCGGGCGCTGGTGACCGATGTGCCGCCCGGCACGCATATTGCGCCTGACCCGGACATGATGGAAGGGTTGGTCACACGCTTTGCCCGCGAGGTGAATGGCGTGCCGGAGACGACCGTCGTCGAGTCGCTGCTGGGCATCCCTTCGACGGCGCATCTGCTCGGCGGCGTGCCGATGGGCGAGAGCGCGGCGGATGGGGTGGTCGATGTGCGCTGTCAGGTGTTTGGCTACCCTGGGCTGTACGTGGTGGACGGGTCGATCGTCCCGGCGAATCCTGGCGTCAACCCCAGCCTGACGATCGCGGCGTTCGCCGAATATGCCATGAGCCACATTCCCGCGAAAGGTGAATGAAAAAAACAGCGCCGACGCTGTTTGGGGAGGAACAGCGTCGGCGCTTGTGCCCGGTCGGGGACTCGAACCCAGGACCTCACGGATGTGAACCGTGCGCTCTAACCAACTGAGCTAACCGGGCAAATTGCCCCCCAGAGGACTCGAACCTCTAACCAATTGATTAAGAGTCAACTGCTCTGCCATTGAGCTAGGGAGGCTCTGCTCAACTGTGTTAAAGATAGTGTATCAAATTTCGCCGCGCGATCAAGGCTGATCTTTGCCCGCTGTGCCAGACAGAGGACGACTGTGCGGGTCGCCCTCTGTCGGTGGGGGATGGCGTCAGACCCCGGCGTCTTTGAGCGCGCGCCGGGCGATGACCAGACGCTGAATCTCGCTCGTCCCTTCGCCGATGGTCATCAGGCGCTGATCGCGGTAGATGCGCTCGACAGGGTATTCGCGGCTGTAACCGTAGCTGCCGTGAATCTGGATGGCGTTGCGCGCCGTCTTCTCCGCCACCTCGCTCGCCATCAGCTTGCCCATCGCCGCAGCCTTGCCAAAATCACGCCCCTGATCCTTGAGCCACGCGGCTTTGTACACCAGCAGGCGCGCTGCTTCGATCTCCAGCGCAGCATCGGCGATCATCCACTGGATCGCCTGATGCTCGCTGATCGCCTTGCCGAACGCGCGGCGCTGCGTTGCATAGCGGATCGCCGCCTCATACGCCGCCACCGCCAGCCCGATGCTGATCGCCCCGATGCCGATGCGCCCGCTGTCGAGCGTCGCCATCGTCTGGTAGAAGCCCGCGCCCACCTCGCCCAGCACCTGATCGCCAGGCACGCGCACCTGATCGAAGCTGAGCATGTGGGTGGGCGATCCCTTCAGCCCCATCTTTTTTTCCGGCGGATGGATGGTCAGCCCAGGCGATGCCGTGTCGATGAGCATCATGCTGAACCCGCGCGACCCGGCGTCGGGGTCGGTGCGAACCAGCGTGGTGATGACCGGCGCGTTGCCCGCGTTGGTGATCCACGCCTTCGACCCGCTCACGATCCAGTCGTCTCCATCGCGGATGGCGCGCGTCGTCACCCCGCCCAGCAGGTCAGACCCCGCGCCAGGCTCGGTCAATGCCAGCGCGCCCAGATGTTCGCCGTCCAGCAGCGGCGGGAACCAGCGTGCCTGCTGTTCGGGCGTGCCCCAGCGGGCGATCGGCGCGCAGCCCAAGCCGTTGTGCGCGGTGATCGAGAGCGCGGTCGAACCGCACGCCCGCCCCAGTTCCTCCAGAGCGATGACCGTGCTGAGCGCGTCCATCTCCATGCCGCCGAACGCCTCAGGCACTTCCAGCGCCAGCAGACCGAGATCGCGCATCCGCCGCACCGCATCCCAGTGCAGCGCTGCGGTTTCGTCCACTTCGGCGGCGTGTGGGGCGATTTCTGCTTCACAAAATTCGCGCACTGTGCGCTGCCACATCACCTGTTCTGTAGTGAGGTCAAAATTCATCATTTTATTCCGTCAATTCTCTTGAATGCGAGCATATCACTTATACTATAGTCACGGCAGGTTTGCCATTGTTGGAGAGGGGTAGGTTGTGGCGCTCAATCGGCGGCTGGGGTTCACGCGCGTCGAAGCGGACGAATCTTATAAAAAGGCGCTGGAATACTATCGAAAGAATGAGCCGGACCTGGACAATGCCATCGATCAGATGAACAAAGCGATCGAGGCGCTGCCTGGGCAGCCGGAGTATCATGCTGCGCGCGGACTGATGCACTATGACGATGGGCATTTCGACGAAGCCCGCGCCGATTTTGAGGCAGCGATCGCCCTGTTCGAGTATGAGCTGCTGGCGCAGTACGGACTGGGGCTGCTGGCGCTGCGCGATGGGGATTATGAGACTGCTTTTGCACACCTCAAGAAGGCGTACAACGTCAACCCGACGCGCGCCGAGACGCTGTACACCCTGGCGGTGGTGCATTATCACCGTCGCGACCTCGCCAGCGCCGCCAATCTGATGAAGCAGGCGCATGACCAGTTCGAGGCACACAAGGACAAACGCAAAGCAGATGCGGCGAAGTGGCTGCGCGTGCTGGGCAAAATCGCCGATCGAACGGCTGCGCTGCTCGACGGTGGCAAAGGGGGATAGTCTCACTTTTCGCCTGTTTTCCTGATCGGGGCGGGTGCGTTATACTCAGTGGTATACTCTCACGTGAGCGGCAGGTCAACCGGGGCGCGCATATGGGCTTTTACCCAGGGCAATCAGTCGGCAGTTACAGGATCGTCGAGTTGCTCGGTCAGGGGGCGATGGCGACGGTATACAAGGCGCAGCATTCGCTGCTCGATCGCTTTGGCGCGCTCAAGGTGATGCACCAGTTCCTCGTCAACGACCCGCATTTCATCGAGAGTTTCGAGCGCGAAGCGCAGATCATCGCCAAACTCGATCACCCGAACATCGTGCCGGTGTACGATTACGCCCAGCACGAAGGCAACCGCTACCTGGTGATGAAGTTCATTGAAGGCATCTCGCTGCAAACTGTGCTGGAGGATGGTCCGCTGGAGCTGGCGGACATCCGGCGGGTGATGGCGGCGATCGCCAGCGCGCTCGACTACGCGCATGTGCAGGGCGTGCTGCACCGCGACATCAAACCGTCGAACATCATGATCGACCGACGCGGCACACCGTATCTGGCGGACTTCGGTCTGGCGCAGGCGATCGAGAACGAAGAAGGCGATGCGACCACCGGGCGCATCGTCGGCACGCCCGCTTATATTGCGCCGGAACAGGCGACTAAAGATGCAGTGATCGACAACCGTGCCGACCTGTACTCGCTCGGCGTGCTGCTGTATCAGCTCATCGTCGGGCGCGTGCCGTTCAAGGGCACGTCGGTGGCGGAAATCCTGCACAAACACAAGACGGAGCCGCCGCCGCGCCCCAGCGCACTCAACCCCGAAGTGCCGCCCCAGCTTGAAAAGATGCTGCTGCGCGCGCTGGCGAAAGACCCGGACAAGCGCTTTGACAGCGGCGCGGAGATGGTCGAGGCGTTCGAGGGTGCGCTCGAAACGGCGGGGATCGATGCGCTGAACGCTTTCGAGCGGCACAGTATCAAATTCTCCCTCGCCAAACCACGCCCGAAACAGACCGCTATCCCGCGCGGCAGCACGCTCAAGCCGGAAAAGCCCGCTGCCTCGGAAAAAGCATCGTCGCCTGGCAGCGGCAGCGGGGCGGGGAGCAACGTGCGCCCGCTCAGCAGCGCGCGCAAGCCGTCATCGGGGGGCAAAAAAGCCGCACCTGCCGGTAAGTCTGGCGGGGTGAGCGTGGACCTGCTGCTGCTGATCGGCTTTTTCGTGGTGGTCGCTGTGCTGCTGATCGTGGTGTTCGCCATCGTGATCGGGCAGCAGAACGCCGCCATGCAAGCCATCCCCACCCTTGTCCCCGGCGGGTGAGCGACCGCCGCCCCTTTCGTTTGTTTGCGCTGCTGGTGCTGGTGTATACCGCCTGCACCCTGCTTCAGATCACCCTGACCGCCCCGTTCGAGGGCGCAGATGAGGGACAGCATCTCGCTTATATCATCCGGCTGATGCGCGGCGGCGGGCTGCCCGATCGCGCGCGCGCTGCTGACAACCCCACCCGCCAGACCAGCGGGCAGCCACCGCTGTATTACGCTGTCACCGCGCTGCTCATCCGTCCGTTTGACGATCCGGCTGCGCTCGACGATGCTGCCCTGTTCGACCTGCTGCGCCGCTGCGAAAATCGCTGGTATGCCCCGCCCGATCCGTTCAACCTGAGCGACAACCGCAACGTCTACACGCTGATTTACCACTGTGATTCCACACATGATTGCGCCATCGACGCTGCGCTGCGCCTGATGTTCGCCGGGCGTGCTGTCTCGTGGCTGTTCGGTCTGGCGGGGGTGCTGGCGGCGTATGCGGCGGCGGGTGCGGTGTGGATCGGGCGTCCTGGCTGGCGGCTGACCACGACGGCGCTCTTCGCCTTCACGCCGCAGTACATCCAGATGAGCGCCATCGTCCACAACGACATCGCCGGGGTGGTGCTGGCAGTGGCGGTGACCGGGGTGGCGCTGTGGCTGGTGCGTGCCGGGGCGTCACGCGGACGGCTGGTCACGCTGGGCGTGCTGATCGGGCTGGCAGGCATGGCAAAGCTCAATGCGCTGGCGGTCGTACCTGGCGCGGGCGCGGCGCTGCTGCTCGCGCTCTGGACGCCTGGCGATCGCTTCCGGGTCGGGCGGGTAGTGCGGGCAGCGCTCTATGTGGGCGTTCCAGCAGCCGTCATCGCCCTGCCCTGGGTGATCGACGGGTTACTGCGCTATGGCGATCCGATGGGCACAGCGACGCACTACCGCCCAGGCTATTTCTACCCCGAACCGCTCAGCCTGACGGCGATCGTCCCGCTGCTGCCCGAAGTGGTGCTGAGCTACTGGGGCAAACTCGGCTCTGCTGTGTATCTGCCGCGCGAGGGGTATGTGCTGCTGGGCGCAGGCGTGCTGCTGGCGGTCGCTGGGCTGGTGCGCGCCCCGAGTCGAGTCTGGAATTGGGCGCGCCGTGAATGGCGAATCGCGCTGGTGCTGCTGCTGATCGCGCTCGCTTCGGCGCTGGCACTCGTTCACTGGCTGCGGACGATCCATTTCATCACGGGTCGGTTGGCATATCCGGCACATCTGGGGTACGCTCTTGTGCTGACAGGCGGTGCGGCGCTGATTGCGGGGCGCATCGGACAGGGCATCGTGATCGCCATTGCGCTGATCGCCAGCGCAGTCGCCAGCCCGATCGCGCTGATCGCGGCGTTCGCTCCGGTCGAGACGCGGGCTGCACTGCCCGCCGGGCTGGTCGAGACGGCGATCGACTTTGCCCCATCAGCTGATGCGCCGCCTGCGATCCGCTTCATCGGGCATGTACCGCCGGATGCCCCGCTCATCAGCGGCGAACTGGTGCGCTATACGTTGTGCTGGTCTGCACAGGAGGGCGCACCGCCTGACCGCGCGGCGGCGTTTTCGCTCAAGCTGTTCAGCCAGTCGGGAGAACAGGTGGCGGATCGCACCTCGCTTCTGGGTATGGGGCGCTACCCGTCCGGGGCGTGGCGTGCGGGCGATCGGGTGTGCGATGCGGTCGATCTGCCGATCAGCGGGGCGCTCATGCCCGGCGCGGTGTACAACCTGATTATCGTGCTGCTGGATGCCGAGACGCTGGCGGTCGATTGGACGGCGCGCGAGCCGGCTGGAACGCCGATCGCCATCCCGCTGATCGCGGGCGTGACCCCGTGACGCGGGCAGAACAGGGTGTGTCAGGCTGCGCGTGATGGGTACATCATGCAGGCTTTGAACCGGGATGACCTCTTCAGGAAAGGGAACAAGTCGGTTATGGCTGAAATTTCTGTGCAGTTGTACAGCGTGCGTCGTCAACTGGCGGTCGATTACGAAGGCGTGATCCGTCAGATCGCCGCGATGGGCTATGACGCGGTGGAAACCGCTGAAGTGTACGGCGAAGGGGCGGCGTGGGCGCGCGCTCTGTTCGACTCGGTGGGGCTGCGTGTCTCGTCGTGCCACCTGAGCCTGCTCGGTTCGGCGGATGACCGTGCCCGCGCGCTGGATAACGCGGCGACGCTGGGCGCGCGCTACGTCGTCGTGCCCTACATCCCGCCGGATCAGTTCGGAAGCATCGATCAGGTGGTGGGGCACTGCGCGCGCATCAACGCCGCCCTGCCCGATGTGACCGCGCGCGGCATGTCGCTGCTCTATCACAACCATGCCTGGGAGTTCACCGCGACGGCGGCGCTGGGTGACCGGACGCCGCTGGCGATCATGCTGGAGCATCTGGATTCGCGTGTCGGCTTCGAGATCGACGTCTACTGGGCGCAGCACGCCGGGGTGAACCCGGCAGAAGCGGTCGCATCGCTGGGCGAACGCGCGCCGATCCTGCATATGAAGGACGGCAGACCCGGAACCAGCCAGCCGATGCTGGCGGCGGGGGATGGTGAGGTCGATCTGGTGGCGGTCGCGCGGGCAGGCGCAGGCGCAGCGTGGTGGATCGCTGAACTGGATGAACACGACGGCGATATGCTGGCGGCGCTGGCGCGCAGCGCGGCATATCTCAAATCGCTGGGCTAGGCGCGGCGAGTCGCTGTTTCACCGCAACGCCTGTCACAGGCACAAGCCCCTCAGCCTTGTATGGGCTGAGGGCGTTATGTTCTCAATCTGTTCATTCACGAGAGGAACACCGTCATGCCCCTGCCGATCGCCGAACTGCACGCCGACATCGACGCCCGCGCCGGGCGGCTGCGCGCCCTGATCGAGGCGCACGCCCTGAGCGGCATCGTGCTGTTTCAGCGCAACTATGTGCTGTACGCCAGCGGTTTTGCCTTCATCCCGACCGAGCGTCCGATCGCCTATATCCTGAGCGCAACGGGTGAACGCGCGCTGTTCGTGCCCAGGCTGGAGCGCGAACACGCGCTGGCGAACGGACGCATCGAGCGCGTGTTCGACTATCCCGAATACCCGCATGATCCGCATCCGATGGTGCATCTCAAACGGGCGCTGGATGAGATGGGCATCAGCACACCGCCCGGCGCGGTCATCGGCGTCGATGAAGACGGGTATCCCTGGGTGTTTGGCTATCGCGGCGCGCCCCTGTCACAGGTGACCGGGCGGGCAGTGCTGGACATCCGCGCGGCGATCGAGGACATGATGATGATCAAGTCCGAGGTGGAGATCGCCTTCGTCCGTGAGTGCTGCCGCTGGGGAGACCACGCGCATCGCCTGCTTCAGGATTACACGCGCGTCGGGCTGACCGAAACAGAGGTGACCACCCGCGCCGGCAACGACGCCACCCGTGCCATGATCGAGTCGATCGGCATGGACTACAGGAGCGCCAATGAGTATTACTACGGTGCGCAGGCGGGGTATCGCGGGCAGATCGGGCGCAACGGCGCGATCCCGCACGCGCTGCCAGGCAACATCACCTTTCAGCCAGGCGATACACTGGTGACGGGCGCAGCATCGACCATCTGGGGCTACAACTCTGAACTGGAGCGCACCATGTTCATGGGCGCGCCCAGCGATGAGCAGAAATTCTTCTTCGATCACATGCTGGCGCTGCAAACGCTGGCGATCGAGGCGATCGCGCCTGGGCGGGCGTGCGCCGAAGTCGATCGCGCGGTGCGCTCCTATTTCGAGCAGCATGAGCTGATGCCATACTGGAAACATCACGTCGGGCACGCCATCGGGCTGCGCTATCACGAAGCGCCGTTCCTCGACATCGGCGACCAGACGATCATGCAGCCCGGCATGGTCTTCACCATCGAGCCAGGGCTGTATACGCCCGAACTGGGCGGCTTCCGCCATTCCGATACCATCCTCGTCACCGAGACCGGGCGCGAATTCCTCACCGATTACCCGCGCGACCGCGACAGCCTAATCATCCCCGTCTAATCCTGTCACGGCATGATACAGGGGCGCGAACCGCCGCGCCTCTGTATTCATCGATTGCGCGAAGGGATTTTCATGCAGATCACGCCGTTCAGCCTGCCTGGTCAGTGGTTCCGGGGCAACCTGCACACCCATTCCACCCGCTCCGACGGACGCCTGACCCCCCAGGAGGCATGTGCTTTCTACCGCGAACGCGGTTACCACTTCCTCGCCCTGACCGATCATTTCATGGAACAGTACGGCTACCCGATCACCGATACGGTCGCTTACCGCACGGAGGGCTTCACCACCCTGCCAGGTGCGGAGCTGCACGCCGGACAGACAGCGACAGGGGAGCTGTGGCATCTGGTGGGAATCGGGCTGCCTTCGGATTTCCCGCCGCCCGCAGCGGATGAGGATGGGGTCGGCATCGCCCGGCGCGCCATCGCCGCTGGCGCATACCTGAGCGTGGCGCACCCCGCCTGGTACAACCTGACTGAGGCAGATGTGATCGCCATGCACGGCGCGGGCGCGCACAGCATCGAGGTCATCAACGGCATTTCGGCGGATCACAACGACCGCATCGACAGCGTGTACATGGTCGATGTGATGCTGGCGCGCGGCTATCGCTTCGACCTGCTGGCAACCGATGACGCGCACTTCAAGCCCGGCTTCCGCGATACGCTGCGCGGCTGGACGTGGGTGAAAAGTGAAGCCCTGACGCCGGAGGCGATCCTCAGCGCACTCAAGGCGGGGCACTGCTACAACAGCACCGGACCGGAAATTCACGATGTGCAGATGGTTCCAGGCAAAGAGATCGTCGTCCGCTGTTCGCCCGCTGCCAGCGTGTTCGTCACCGGCAAGGGAGCGCGTGCGCTGCACCAGCATGGTGAAGCGATCACCGAAGCTGTCTTCAGTATCGCGCGTTTCAGGAGTGACTACTGCCGCATCACCGTGCGCGATTCGGCGGGTGGGCGCGCATGGACGAACCCGATCGCCCTGACGTGAGCGCATCGAACCCATCCGCCTGCATCAGCACTGAGTCGTCACGCCTGCGCTGTTGATCGGATGCTTGACAGCGACTCGGAAATGATCTATAGTCCATAATAAATCGGTTCACTATCATGGCGCGATGCCATCAGCAGCGGCATAGCGCTTTTTCAGGGCGAAACAGTGAACCGTTTCACTATGTTCGTTGATGAGAACGGTTATTATTGATGACGACGATTAAAGAGATTGCCAGGCGTGCCAATGTCTCCGTCGGAACCGTGTCAAAGGTGCTGACCGATACGCCCTATGTCTCTGAAGAGACGCGGGCGCGCGTTCTCAGGGTGATCGCCGAAACGGGCTACAAGCCGAGCCTGGTGGGGCGGGCGCTGTCAGGCGGGCGCACCTTCAACATCGGGGTGATCTTCCCGCATCGCGGCGCAGACCGTTTCTTCTCCGACCCGTACTACGTCACGGTGCTGCAGGAGATCGAGCGGGTGCTGTCTGAAAGCGAGTACAACATCATCCTGAGCGCGCCGATGATCCCGTATGAGACGGCGCGGCAGTTTCAGCGTCTGCTGGCAAGTCGTTATCTCGACGGGGCGCTGACCTTTGAAATTCTGACCGACGCGCCGCTGCGCCCGCATCTTGAGGCGCAGAACATCCCCACGCTGTCGATCAGCTATCACCCGATGACACACGGACACAATACCGTGTATGTGGATGACTCGATCGGCGCGCACGAGCTGATGACCTATGCGCTTTCGCTGGGGCATCGGCGCATCGGCATCATCGCCACAGCCCCTTCGACGCTGGGCGCGTGGGAGCTGCGAATGGCGGGCTATCGCACGGCGGTTGAAGCAGCGGGTATCGACTTCGATGCGCTGCCGATCGCCTATGGTGATTTCACCGTCGAAAGCGGACGTGCCGCCGTCAGCCAGTTGATGGCGCAGTGCGCGCCAGACCTGCCCACATGTGTGATCTGCTTCAACGACCGTATGGCGATCGGGGCGATGCAGGAGCTTCAGTCGAACGGGCTGCGCGTGCCTGAAGATGTCAGCATCGCGGGGTTCGACGACATTTCGCTCGCCCAGACTTTGCACCCGGCGCTGACCACCGTCAAGCAGCCTTCTGATCTGCTGGGCGCACAGGCAGCGCAGAAGATGCTGGAGATGCTGCGCAGCGCCAGCGAAGGCGGAAGCCAGAACCCGGTCATGCTTGAGCCGGTGATCATCCCCTCCTGGCTGATCATCCGCGAGACGCTTCGTCCACCCGCCCGCTGAGTCGAGCGCGGCGTGATGCAGTGCCATACACCCTGAAAGGAGGTGATGTGTTATCAGGCTGACATGTTTCGGACAGGATGCACTCCCAATTTAAACCGCTTCATCGACAGGAGAATTTAGATCATGTACAAGTCCATTCGGTTGTTTTCACTGCTGCTGGTGCTGCTGCTGGCAGGGATGAGCGTGGTACAGGCGCAGGACAGCGCTGCGCTGCCCGCCGATTGTCAGGCAGTGCGTCTGGAATACTGGAACCCATTCACCGGTCCCGATGGTCCTTTCATGGGGCAGTTGGTCAATGAATTTAACGCGGCGCATTCCAGCATCACCGTCACGATGACCACGCAGAGCGAGTATTACACCCAGTTGAGTACCGCTGCTGCATCCGGCACGCTGCCGCATGTCGCCATCGTCCATGCTGATCAGATCGCCACACAGGTGTACCGCAACATCCTGCGCCCGATCGATGCGCTGGTCGCTGAGGCGGGCATCAATGCGGCGGATTTCCCCGAAGCGGTCTGGAATGCGGGCGAGGTCAACGGGATGCGCTATGCCATTCCGCTCGATATTCACCCGATGACGATGTTCGTCAATATGGATATGCTGGCAGCCGCCGGGTTCGACGCGCCGCCGCAGACCTCGGAAGAATTTGCGGCAGTCGCAGCGGCGCTGACCAGCGGCATGGACAACGGTTTCATGCTCACCGCTGGCTTCCCGATCCGCCAGATTTTCGAGATGATGCTCTATCAGTATGGCGGTTCATCCTTCAATGCTGATGGCACAGAGGCGACGTGGAACAGCGAGGCGGGCGTGCAGGCGGCGCAGTGGCTGCTCGATGCACAGGCAGCCTATTCACAGCCCAATCTGGAAGTGGATGCTGAACTGAATGCCTTCAAGGGCGGCACGGTCGGCATGATCTGGAATGGCATCTGGCAGACGACCAATGTCACCGGGGATGGCGTGTTCTTCAACGGCATCGCCACCGCCGTGCCGCAGATCGGCACGCAGAAAGCGGTCTGGGCGGGGTCGCACCAGCTTGTGCTGCCGACGCAGCGCAGCGAAGACCCGTGCCGTGATACCGCTGCTGGCATGTTCATCGCCTACCTGCTGGATAACTCGGTGACGTGGGCGCGCGCGGGTCAGCTTCCTGCCAGCAGCGTCGTCCGCGCCAGTGCGGAATTTGCTGAAGTGCTGCCTCAGGCGGACATTGCTGCGGGGTCAGCGGACTATGTGTTCTTCCCGCCCGCCGTGCCTGGGATCACGGATGCGTTCGGTCCGCTGGATGAGGCGATCGGGGCGCTGATGTCTGGCAATGCCACTGATATTCAGGCAGAACTGGACAATTCGGTCGCCCGTGCCAACCAGATTCTGGCGCAGAACCGGACGACCTACGGCACAGGTTCCTGATAGCTTCATACCGGACTGCACCGCAGGTCGTCAGACAGGTTT
This sequence comes from uncultured Pleurocapsa sp., assembly GCA_964614405.1. Taxonomy (GTDB): domain Bacteria; phylum Chloroflexota; class Anaerolineae; order Aggregatilineales; family Phototrophicaceae; genus Flexifilum. The sequence goes on along the minus strand of CAZTLS010000033.1, from coordinate 15,943 downwards.
CTCCGCGCCTTTAAAACAGACAGGCGACGAAGGCTGGGGGAGGTGGCTCTCCCCCAGCCCCAAGTATACGTGATCCCGTTGATCTCGACAGGAAAAAATGATGAAAGGGTCAGCGATGGCTGCTCTCGCAGAAGGTGCTGTGCCGGGCGCAGGGGGACGGCGCAAACGCCTTGACTGGGTTCCCTATCTCTTCATCGCGCCGCACCTGATTTTCTTTGGCATTTTTGCGGCATTTCCCTTCTTTCTGGGGCTGGTGATCAGCCTGTTTGAATATGACATTCTGCGCCCGGAGGCGAATCGCTTCGTCGGTCTGCAAAATTACCTGAATATCTTCACGCCCGGCACGGTCGAAAATCCGGTCTTCTGGAATGCCTTCGGCAACACGCTGGAGTTCGTCTTTCTGAGCGTCCCGCTGCTGGTGATCATCCCGCTGTTCCTCGCGCTGCTGCTCAACACCCATCTGCGCGGCAGGAATTTCTACCGTGCCATCTACTTCGCACCCTGGGTGCTGTCGTCGGCGGTGGTCGGTCTGCTGGGCTTCTGGATTTTCCAAAGTCAGGGCGGGCTGATGAACTACTACCTGCGCGATCTGGGCTTGTTCACCCCGCGCTGGCTGTCCTCGATGCCCTGGGCGTGGTTCTCCATCCTCATCGTCACCGTCTGGTGGACGAGCGGCTTCAACATGATCATCCTGCTGGCGGCGCTGCAAAGCATCCCTGCCGACCTGTATGAGGCGGCATCGATCGACGGGGCAGGCTGGTGGCAGCGGCTCGGCTTCATCACCCTGCCGCAGCTTCGCCCGGTGCTGGTGTTCATCATCATCACCACGATCATCGCTTCCTTCAACCTGTTCGCCCAACCCCTGTTCATGACCAACGGCGGTCCGGCACAGTCGGGCGGCGGCGGTTCAACAGAGCCGATCATGCTTCGCATCTACAACGAGGGTTTTGTACGTAACCGCATGGGCAGCAGCGCAGCGATGTCGTTCGTGGTGGCGCTGGCGATGGTCATCTTCTCGTATTTCAATTTCCGTCTCTTCCGCACCAGAACAGAGTGAGGCAAGCTGATGACTGTACGCACTGTCTCTGATGACGCGCCGCGCGCCAGCCGCAACAGCAGGAGGTGGCTGCAACCGCTCCTGCTCTATGCGGTCATGACGGCGATCGCACTGCTGGTGATCCTGCCGCTGCTGTGGATGCTTTCCACATCGCTGAAGCCCAAAGCAGAATGGTTCCTGCCCGAAATCTACTGGATTCCGCGCACCTTCACGCTGGACAATTACCAGAAAATCCTCGACAACCCATCGCTGCCGATCGGACGCTGGTTCCTCAACAGCCTGTTCGTCGCGTCCGCCACGACCGTCCTGATCGTGCTGATCGACTCGATCGCGGGCTACGCCTACGCCCGCATGGAGTTCCGGGGCAGGAAGGTGCTGTTCGCGCTGCTGCTGGCGACGCTGTTTCTGCCTGGGGTGATGTTCCTCGTCCCCAATTTTCTGACCATCTCTAACCTGGGGCTGCTGAACAGCTATGCCGGGGTGATCCTGCCCGGTCTGGCGGGGGTGTTCGGCGTTTTCTTCATGCGCCAGTTTTTCGAGTCGCTGCCGCGCGAACTGGAGGAAGCCGCCTATATCGATGGCGCGAATCGCTTCCAGACGTTCTGGTATATCGCGCTGCCGCTGGCAAAGCCGGCGCTGGCGACGCTGAGCATTATCACCTTTCTCGGATCATGGAATGACTTTCTGTGGCCCCTGCTCATCCTCAAGGATCGGCTGCTGCTGACGCTGCCGCCGGGTCTGCGAACCTTGCAGGGTGCGTTCACTTCAGAATACGGGCAGATGATGGCGGGGGCGGTGATCACCTCCATCCCGGTGCTGATCCTGTACATCCTGCTTCAGCGCTACATCGTCGAAAGCGTCCAGACCGCCGGGCTGAAAGGCTGACCGATGAACATCCGGATCGCGCTGCTGTTGTTCGTTTTTTCTCTGCTGGGAGGCAGCACGGCTGCACAGGACATGGATACCACATTTCAGAACCCGGTGATCGCCACCAACTTTGCTGACCCCTTCATCCTCAAAGAGGGGGAGACCTACTACGCCTACTCCACCAACTCCAACAGTCGCAATGTCCCGGTGATAACCTCGACCGATCTCGTCAACTGGACGCCCGGTCGTGACGCGCTGCCCGCGCTGCCGCGCTGGGTCAACCTCAGCCCGTCGCATGTGTGGGCTCCGGAGGTGATCAGGGTCGGCGAACAGTTCCTCCTCTTCTACACCGCGCGTGACCGTGCGTCCAACCGTCAGTGCATCGGTCTGGCGATCAGCGATTCGCCCGGCGGTCCCTTCCGCGACCCGCACGATGCGCCTTTCATCTGCCAGGCAGAGGAGGGCGGGTCGATCGATGCCAATCCCTTCCGCGATGCCGATGGTTCGCTCTATCTGTACTGGAAGAACGACGGCAACTGCTGCATGAAACCGACCTGGCTGTATGGGCAGCGACTCAGCGCCGATGGGCGGACGCTGATCGGGGAACCTGTGCGCCTGCTGCGCAATGATCAGCCCTGGCACGGACCGGTCGTCGAAGCGCCCACCATGTGGCTGCACGAAGGACGCTACTATCTGTTCTATTCCGGCAACGTCTATGCAGGGGAGCATTATGCGGTCGGCTATGCTGTGTGCGAGACGCCCCTCGGTCGATGCGTCGATGCCGCTGAAAACCCCATTCTGGCGAGTGACCTGTCACAGACGCCGCTGGCGGTCGGTCCTGGACACCAGACGGTGTTTCTGGACAAAGCCGGGCAGACGTGGCTGGTCTATCACGTCTGGCAGGTGACGCCTGGCGGCGCGCTGACTGACAACCGTCTCGTCTGGCTTGACCGGGTGACATGGCGCGAGGGTCGCCCGGTGGTGAGCGGACCGACGCGGGAAGCACAGCCTGTCCCGGTCACGCGCGCCCCCTAAGCCGGATTCACCCCATTCTTTTCCTGTCCATCTCTCAGTCTGGAAGCGTGAAGGGATTCTCTGATGCAGCACGTTCGCTCGCTCGCCGGGATGTGGGGGTTTCATCCAGACCCCACAGGCGCTCTCCGTCCTGAAATGGTTCAACCTTCACGGACGATCCCGGTCCCTATGCCCTGGCAAGCCGTGTTCCCCGACATGCAGGCGTATGACGGCTATGCCTGGTATCACCATATTTTCGCGCTCGACCCGGACTGGCTGACGGGCGAAGTCCTGCTCACGTTCGGCGCGGTCGATTACGCCTGTGATGTCTACCTCAATGGCGTTCATGCGGGCGGGCATGAAGGCGGTTACACCCCATTCACGCTGGCGATCCGGCATCTGCTGAACGCGGGAGACAATCATCTGCTGGTGCGGGTGTACGACCCCGTCCAGCATCAGGCTGCACACGCGCGCGCGCCGCATTTTCCGGTTGAGAAAAGCGGTCAGCAGCCGCCCGGCGCGCTGAGCATCCCGCACGGCAAGCAGGAATGGTATGTCAACGTCGGCGGCATCTGGGGCGATGTGACGCTGCGCGCCGTGCCAGTGGTATACATCGATCAGGTGCAGGTCTCAACCGCGCTGGACGGCACGCTGACTGTGCGCGTCACCCACGTCGGTGCAGCGGATGGCAGCGTTGAGGTGGAGGCGCTGTGGCAGGGTCAAAGCGTGGCATCGGCTTCAGCAGCGGTTGGCGCGAATGCAACAGAGCTGACGCTGGTCGTGCCGGATGCGCGCCACTGGTCGCCGGATCACCCAGCGCTGTACACGCTGATCGTGCGGCTGGGTGCGGATGAACGGCGCGTGCGCTTCGGCATCCGCACCATCGAAACGCGCGATGGCTATCTGCTGCTGAATGGCGAACCGCTCTATCTGGTGGCGGCGCTCGATCAGGATTTCTACCGCGAGACGATCTACACACCGCCGTCTGAGGCGTTCCTGCGCGATCAGTTCCGCAAAGCGCGCGAGATGGGGCTGAACTGCCTGCGCTGCCACATCAAAGTGCCCGACCCGATGTATCTCGACCTGGCTGATGAGATGGGTCTGCTCGTCTGGGCGGAAATTCCGTCATGGCGCACCTTCTATCCCAAAGGGGTCGTGCATGAGCAGCAGCTCGACCTCGATGAGGAGGTGCGTCGGCGCGTCGAGCAGACGCTTCACGAGATGATCGCCCGCGATTTCAACCATCCCTCGGTGATCATCTGGACGCTGGTCAATGAAGACTGGGGGACGATGCTGCCGTTCAGCAGCGCTGACCGGGCATGGGTGCGCTCACTGTACGACCTGTGCAAGCGTCTCGACCCGACACGGCTGGTGGTGGACAATTCCGCCTGTCCGACGCCCTGGGGACCCAATCTGCACGTCAAATCGGACCTGGATGACTGGCATACCTACAGCAACATCCCCGACGCCGCACATGACTTCCTGCGTATGGTCGAACAGGTCAACATGCGCCCGCTGTGGAGCTATTCCGCGCATGGCGATACCGAACGCCGGGGTGACGAGCCGCTGATCATCTCGGAATTTGGCAACTGGGGGCTGGCATCGGTTGCGCCGTATCTGCACGCAGATGGTAGCGAACCGCGCTGGTTCGACCTCGGACCCTGGTGGAGTGGCTGGGAGGGGGAGCCTGGCTGGATGAAAGGGGTGCTGAAGCGCTATCAGCGCTTCGGGCTGGAGGCGATCTTTGGCGATTTTGACGCTTTTGCCAAAGCGACCCAGTGGCATCAGTATCAGGCGATGAAATTCGAGATCGAAGCGATGCGCCGGCAGCCCGCGATCATGGGCTATGTGATCACCGAATTCACCGACTGCTACTGGGAGGGCAACGGGCTGCTCGATTTCGACCGCCGCCCGAAAGCGTATCATGACGCCCTGCCCCAGTTCATCGCCGAGGATGTCCTGTCGCTGGAACAGCGTCACACTGCCTGCTGGTCAGGTGAGACGCTCGCTCTCCGCGTTCACGGATCGCATTTCACCCCGCGCGACTGGGCAGGGGCGAGGCTGACGGTGACGCTGGGCAAAAACCGCCTCGACATTGCAGCGGATGATGTGCCGCGTGGTCAGGTGCGTGTGATCGCCGATGTGTCCCTTGCGCTGCCGACGGTCAGCCAGACGGAGATGGTCACCCTCGATCTGCGGCTGACTGACCGCACTGGCGCAGCGCTGGCGCACAATACGGCATCGGTGCTGGTGCTGCCTGCCGCTGCTGCGCGCGCGGCTTACAATCGTCCGCTGGCGGTGGTCGGCAGGCGTGACCCCTGGGATGCGCCGGATGATGTGTTCGCCGCAAGCCTGCGGCAGGTCGGCTATGACACGGCGCTCAGCCTCGATGCGGCACAGATCGCGATCAGCACTGCGCCAACGCCGGAAGTGCTGGCATGGGTGCGGGCGGGCGGCGATCTGCTCTTTCTGTGCAGCGGCAGCAGTCCGTTCTTCTGGGCACAGGGACGCGGCGGCGCGTATGGCGGGAACTGGATGTCATGCTGGTCATGGCTGCGCCCGGAAGCGCATCCCCGCCTGGCGCACCGCGAACTCAACCCACTCAGGCTGCCGTTCGCCCAGATCATGCCGCGCTACACGATCACCGGTCTGCCCGTCGAGTCGGCAGCGCATCAGGTCGATTTTCTGGCGGGGCAGGTGACGGGGTGGGTCAATCACCCGGCGGTGCATACGGTTCAGTTTCGCTATGGGGCAGGGCGGGTGATCATGACAACCTTCGCGCTGGCTGGGGCGATTGGCAGCGACGTGGTGGGCACGGCGATGCTGCATGACCTGATCGATCGCCTGGCTGATCCAGGCTGTGATCCGCTGCTGCGCGCCAGTTGGTAGGGCGGTGCAGTCGGTCATCACGGTGTGCTGGGCGCGCACCCGAAAATGAGCTGGAAGCGTATCGTGAGAAAGAGCCGTCCTCAAAGCGAGGAACGGCTCTTCCTGCGACCAGCTCCTGTTCCGATCAGCAGCATCGAGCTGCTGATGCTTCGCCGTCAGAAACCCCGTGCTACGTACATGATGCCAGGGAAGGCAGCGACATTGGGAGAGAGGGCGGCGGCGGCGTCCGCATCGCCTTTCAGCTCAGCCAGCAGGAATGCGGTCGTGAAATGATTGATCAGGTCATGAGCGCGCGCCATATCCCACACCTGATCCATACAGCCGCTGTCGAAGCCGATTTCCGTGTAGAAGGGCATCACGTCGCACGTACTGGCGAAGATCATGTGTTCGGCGTTCTCAAAACCCACCTGGGCTTTTCTCTCACTCGATACATGCTCGTAAGTACGCAGCGTGCCCCAGTGATAGGGCGTGCCCGTATCCAGCGTCCCGCCGATCGCCATTACGGGGATGTCGATGGCTGCCAGCCCTGCCGGATCGAACAGATATGCGTCACCCGCCAGCGGCACAATCGCATCGACACGCGGGTCAGCCCACACGGGCCAATCGCCCACCGGCACAGCATCCAGACCCGCCAGCGCCGCCATTTCTGCGACGTAGGGCAGCGTCAGACCGCACAGCCACGTCGCCGGATCAGCCGCTTCCATCGCCCCCTCGCACAGCGCCGCCATGCTGTCCATATTGATGGGCGCGCCTGCTGCTGCCAACGCCGTATATCCGCCATATGAATGTCCGATCACGGCAGCAGTTTGCGGATCGATCACACCTTCCCATACGCCGCCCGATGCGGTCTGCGCGTCCACGTATCCGAACACGGTCAGAATATCCTGCGGACGAGTGATCGTCGCCCGCCAGAACCAGTCCAGCGCCTGGGTGTACATCTCGTGATGTTCTGGTGCGATGACCACGAAGCCGTGAGACGCGAGATGTTCGGCTAACCAGGCATACAGCGTCCGTCCTGCCGAGAAACCTGGTGACAGGATGACGAGTGGGTAGGGAGCGGCGCTGAGATCGAAGGCTGCATCGGCAAGCGCATTTCCTCTGACTGTCGATGCTGCACCTTCAGGAAAGCTTTCCCACTTGATGACGAAGGGATAGGTGATCGTTTCTGCGAGATGATCGGGGTTCAGCGCCGGATACCACACGGTGATGTCCAGCGCTGTCTCCCCCTCGATCACCAGATCGCGTGTGCCTACCGCATACGCGCCGCGCACACCGTAAGCGGGGGCATCGGAACGCGCGCCGCGCCGCGTCACCTCATCCTGTGCCATGATGCTGCCCGTCAGCATCATCATAACCAGAAACAGAACCAGCAGTTTACGAGACATTGTGCCAACCCTTTCACTTGAGTCCATGCACAGCAGCATAGTCTCTGGCGAGCCTGGTTGGGCAGCGACTAAAGTAGGGTCGGAAAGTAGGGTTTTGCGTTGCGTTACAGCAGACCCAGTTCACGGGCGCGGGCGACAGCTTCCGTGCGTCGCTCCACATGCAGCTTGCCGAAGATGCTGGCGACATACCCTTTGACTGTACTGAGCGCGAGAAACAGCCGATCCCCGATCGCCTGATTGGACAGTCCCTCTGCGATCAGGCGCAGCACATCGAGTTCGCGCGGACTCAGTGGGTCGATCAATGGCTGAGCGGACGGAGCCGCCAGCAGTCGATCCACATATTCCGGCATGAGCCGGCGTGCGCGCGCAAGCAGATCGCGCATGGTCGCGCTTTCATTGAGGAAGATGCGGTAAAAGCCGCGCTGCGCGCCGAGCGACAGAGCGCGTTCGAGTGGGACGAGCGCCGCCGCTGTGTCGCCCCGCGCGTGATGCGCCAGCGCCTGCAGATTGAGCAGCTCGATCATGCTGGCAATCCGGTCATGCACCGCCGCGAGCAGACGATCGCTCAGGTGGAGCGCATCATCGTGTTGTTCCAGGGCGATCAGCAGCCGCACCAGCGTGATGTAACTGTATTCGCTGAGATAACTCAGTTCCCCGTCGAGGGTGAGACCGCACTCGTCTGCCCATGCCAGCGCGTGATGCAGCTTGCCCTGCCTGATCCACAGCCGTGCCTTTTGCGCTGGAATCGGACGGATGTCGGGCAGAGGGGATTTGTAATGCGAACGTTCTGCCGCATCAAGCAGGCTTAACGCGGCGTCGAAACGACCTGCGCCCACCTCAGGTTGTGCCAGTGATACCGGGTGACGACTCTTCCAGCCGGGCAGCGCAGCCTGCTCCCCCAGCATGGTGCTGCGCTGCCTGTACAGGCGTGCCTTGTCCTCGTCGCCCATCTCGTCATAAAGCAGACTCATGCCGAGATAGAGATCGGCTGCCCCTTGCAGCACGGGTTCGCCGTGATCCAGCACGATTTGCAGCGACCGCTCATACGTGGCAAGTGCATCGTGCAGCCGCCCCTGCGCCCGGCGAATATCCGCCAGAACAAAAGTGGGGCTGATGCCAAAGGAAGGGTTGCCTGCCCGGTGAAAATTCGCCATGCCTTCGGCGATGAGCTGATACGCAGCATCCAGATCGCCGTTTGCCCAGTATGACAGACCCAGCAGCGACGCCGCACCAGCCCGTGTGAAATAATCGGCATCGGCGGCGGTCTCCAGCGCACGCCGCGCATGGTGAACTGCTGCGGGGAAGTCACTGCGTGACTGAGCATGGTAGGCGTGCGCGGAGGAAAGCTGCGCCCGCAGCCAGAGAAATTCGGTCGTATCGTGGATCGCCGCGCTTTCTGATCGTGTGTGCAACCCGCGTTCAGCGTCCTGAAGGCGTTTTTCGGCGGCATCCAAATCCCCGATATTGAGCAATTCCCACGCATAGCCTACATTGAGCGCGAAGCGATCCCGCACGAACTCATCAGGCAGCGCCCTGACCCAGCCGAGCCAGCGCGGACTCTGGAAATAGGTGAGGTTCAGATGCGACCAGTGCTGTTCAAGCAGGTCTGCGGCGCGGGTGTAGTCTTGCCCAGCCAGTGCGTGTCGGATTGCGTCGTCCGGCGCGTCGTGCTGCGCATACCAGAAGGACGCGGAGAGATGCAGGCTCCGCACAAGGTCAGGCTGTTGCCTGAGCAAACGCGCGCGCAGGGCTTCCCCGAACAGGTGGTGATAGCGCACCCATTCGCGCCGGTCATCCAGCGGGATGATGAACAGGTTGGCTCGTTCGAGATAGTCCAGCGCCTCCTGACCCGAAATTGCCAGGTCGTCGATGAGCGCATCGCACAGGGGAGCGCACAGTCGTTCCAGAATGCTCGTCCTGAGCATAAATGACTGCATATGGGGTGGCTGATTGTGCAGCACTTCCTCGACGAGGTACTCCAGCACGAACGGATGATCCCCTGCGAAGGCATCGATGAAACGGTGGGCTTCCGGCTGTCCCTGCATCGAGAGCGCCGCCAGCTGCAGCCCGGTGATCCAGCCTTCGGTGCGTTTCTCCAGGGCGTTCACCATCTCCGCTGCCAGGTTCAGCCCCGCTGCCTGCTGGAGGAATACGGCGGACTCAGCCGTGCTGAAGCGCAGATCGGTGGCACGTAGTTCGGTCAGTTGATCGCGGGCGCGCAGGCGTGCCAGCGGCAGGTGCGGGTCTGTGCGCGTGACGATCACGAGGTGCAGATTTGTCGGCATATGATCGATCAGGAAGGCGATCGCCGCATCGATCGAGCGCGAACTGAGCAGGTGGTAGTCGTCCAGCACAAGGACAAACTGGTGTGGCGCTGCCGCTATATCGTTAATCAGTACGGTCAGGGTGGAGTCGGCAGTAGGCTGAACGGATTGCAGCGTGTTCAGCACCCGTTCGCCGATGGCGGTGTCGATGGTGCGCAGCGCGGCGATCACATGCACGAGCAGACGCATCGGGTCATTGTCCGCATCATCCAGCGACAGCCATGCAGCCTGTCGCCCGGACAGGCTGATCCACGCGCTGACGAGCGTCGTTTTGCCGAAGCCCGCAGGTGCAGAGACGAGCGTCAGCCTGCGATGCAGCCCCGCGTTCAGCCGTTCGAGCAGGTGCGGACGCGGAATCGCGCCGGGGCGGGGAGGCGGTAAATACAATTTGGTGGAGAGGATCGTTGTGAGCATGTCCTCATTATATGATGGTGTACAGGATGTGTATCGCAGACTGCTGGAACCCGACAGGGGCATGGGGGAAGAACGAGCTGGTCGCCGCGCGTGGATGTCCCACCCGATGTGCCCATCCCCGCCGCCGTTGTCACAATCCGCAGCGCACAGTGGGGAAAGCCGTTCGTTATGTCACACCTCTTTCTGAGCTACAGCAAGAAGGACATCGCTTTTGCCCGTGAGCTGCGTGAACGGCTGCTGGCTGAGGGATTCGCTGTCTGGATGGACGAGACGAAACTGGTTCCTTCGGAACGCTGGTGGAAGACGATTGAACAGAATGCTCAGTTGCGAAGATAAAAGGCGCATCTAAGAGTATGTTCCTCAAGTAATCTGTAAGAAAAAACGCCACGTAGAGGTGGCGTTTTAGTTACTCCACGGACTGTTTATTATTAGAACGAATGTGCTAAGTTGCAAAGATGGAAAGAGCGGGTAAAATCAATGGGTATGAGCCAAAAACGAGAGAGTAAATACGTCCGCTTTGCCCGTCTGGCGTATGCGTTGGCACAAGTGAGTGTGCCGCGCTATGCGCATCCGAAAAGTCCACAGCGGTTCACACAACCGCAGATCGTCGTGTGCCTGCTGCTGACCCAGTATCTCAATCTGAGCTACCGCAACACGGAAGAATGGCTGCTGGCAAGCGCGGAAGTCCGTGAAGTACTGGAACTGACCGCCGTTCCCGACCACAGCACCATTTCCCGAATGCTCAAACGCCTGACACTGGCACGCCTGGAAGCGATGTTAGCACACGTCCTCAGCCAATTTGAGGGAAAGGAGGACGTGGTCGCCATTGATGCGACCGGGTTTCGCTTCACCCAAGCCAGCGCCTACTACACCGCCCGCAGCGGACGACGATACCGCGACTGGGTGAAAGGCGTGTATGCCGTCGGCACAGACTCGCAGATGATCCTTGCCTAGGCAAGCGCCCACCATGTCGTCCATGACACCCGCTTTCTCGCGCCTCTCAAGCTGCGCATTGCCCGCTACGGCAGGCGCAAAAACGGCAAACGGGACTGGCTGATGTTAGCCGACGCCGGCTTTGACTCGCCTCAACTCACTGACCGTGACCTTGTGCCTCCCATCCGACGCGGTGGCAAGCTCGTCGATCCAGAGCGCAAAGCACGGGCGGAGTTGGTCTCTCAGGCACGGTTGGATGGGCTGTTCGGGCAGCGCTGGAAGTCGGAGACGGTGCATTCGGTCATCCAACGTCTGTTTGGCGACGTGATCCGCTCCCGTTCGTGGCGGCTTCAGCGTCGTGAACCCATGCTCAAGGCGCTCGTCTACAACCTGCACTGTTAGGTGCTGCCCACCTTGAGGTTATCTTTGCAACTGAGCAATTCTTGACAACTACTTCCGCCTCTATTCCTCTCCGGTTGTGTATCGCCCGCTGCTCGATGCCGCGCTGGCAGCCGCACAGACGGCGAGCTATCTTCCGGGGCTGGCGAACACGCTGAAGGCGTTGGGCGACCTGAGCGTGCGCCAGGCTGAACTCGACGCCGCGCGCGCCTACTACGACCGCGCCCTGCCCGTCTACGAGCAGATCGGCGCTCGGCTCGGGCTGGCGAACACGCTGAAGGCGTTGGGCGACCTGAGCGTGCGCCAGGCTGAACTCGACGCCGCGCGCGCCTACTACGACCGCGCCCTGCCCGTCTACGAGCAGATCGGCGCTCGGCTCGGGCTGGCGAACACGCTGAAGGCGTTGGGCGACCTGAGCGTGCGCCAGCCTGAACTCGACGCCGCGCGCGCCTACTTCAAACAGGCGATGACGCTCTACCAGGCAATCGGCGAGACAGTCGGACAGATGAACACATTGGTCAGTTTGGCGCGCATGGCGCGTGATAAAGAGAACGACCCGGAAGCTGCCAGGCGCTTTTTTGAGGCAGTCTTCGCCATCGCTGACCGCATCCCAGCGTATCGGGATCATCCGGTTACGCAGGGGTTGCGGCGCGAATACGCGGCGCTGTCCGGCGGCGGATCGCCAGACGACTAGATGGCGCAGGTCATGGCGGCGCTGCAAGCGCTCTACGCACAGGGCGGCGAGACGGCGGTGCGCGCCGCGCTCCAGGATGCCGGTCTGCCGGAGGAAGCACTGGCGGCGCTGCTGGCGCAGCTCGCGGCAGGGTCTGCCCCTGAGCCACAGATCAGCACCCTGCCGGAAGAAGTGGTGCGGATGCTGGCTGTGAACACCATCGCCGTCAGGACGCGCATCCCGGAAAAGCTGGCGGAGTGGCGCGGCGAGCTGGGGCGCATTCGGGCGGATTGGGTGGGACGCGGGGATGACTACCGCATTGAGGTGGAGTTCGCCGATGCGCTGCTGGCGGTCATGGACGATCAGCCGCCGTCCATCCCGCCTGGTAACCCATATGCCGATATCGTGCGGCAGGTCGTCGATGCGATCGCGGCGTTCCGGGCGGGAGGTGAAGGCGGCTAGCGGTCGAAGTCGGCGGGCGGGATGCTGAAATACGCTTCCGCCTCCCGCTCGGCATTCGGATCATGGGGATGCCAGTCGCCGACCTCGCGCACGACCGTCCGCTCCCCGCGCATGTACGCAGCGATCCCGTCATCGTCCATGTGCTGCCACTCGCCGGACAGTCCTTCGAGCTTCGCCACCTCCGGCGCGAGTTCCGGTCCGTCCAGCAGCCCAGGCACAAGATACGAGCGAAGCTGCCGTGTTCACGCATCGGCTTTCTGGCGTGCATCAGATTTGACCAAAGTGGTGTTCGGGCAGCGGACGATTATCAGTCGAATTTTTCTATGTCAAGCGTGTTCCGTGTGTTTATTCCGCAGCAGATTCGTCGATTGCAGTTTCGGTGGGCGGGATCAACATGGCGAGAAACTGCGCGACTGTCAGAATGACCACCTCGTTGTACTGCTGGAGGGTGGTTAAATCTGTATCGCCGCTGATGAGGTGTGACGCACTGCCTCCAACTGCTGCTGCCAGAATGATCCGGTCTTTCGGATCGCGCACGCTGTCGTAGGGAATTTCGGCCGGTGTCACCAACTGCGTCATCTGGCGATACTCGTCCATCAGCTCGTCAGGGGTGACCCCCTTCGCCTGAAAGCGGCTGTCAAATTTCGGCTTACGCAGTGTCGCATCCAGTTCGTCGATCATCGCTTGTGAGGTCAACACAGGGACTCCGCGAGTGAGCAGCACACTGATCAGCTTCCCCGGTGGACCACCCCACAAAAATGCAGAGACGATGAGATTCGTATCCACAACGACCTGAAGCGTCACGAACCGCGCTCATCAGGGGCAGCATCCGCCTCATCAATCCACTGGTCGATCATTGCCTGAACTTCATCATCCGACAGATGTCCGTATTCTTCCCGAAAAGCAGCCTGAACCGGCGCAAGCCTGGTTTGCAGTCGTTCCCATGCTTCCTGTCGCTGACGCCGCACCTCCGCCTCGATCATCTGGGCAATTTTCTCGCCAGTGAACAGCCCTGCCTCGCGCGCTTTTCGCTCGACATCTTCCGGGAGTTGCAGTTTCACATTCAAATCCACAGTCGTCATCGCATGACACTTTCGCTCACTTACCGCCCATTGATTATAAAGCAAATCACCCTGATGAGGATAGAATGTGCGGCATCAGGCGTAGTGACCGGGGCGGCTTGCTGCATGAAGAGAAAGGATCACCCGACGATCTTCCTCCCTGATCGTCTGTGACCCACTACAACTCCAAAGGCGGTCCTGTCTCGTCCAGATTGGGGGGCACATTCGTCCGGCGACTCATGCCATGCCTGCGCCTCCCGCTCGGCATTCGGATCGTGGGGATGCCAGTCGCCCGCCTCCCGCACGACCGTCCGCTCCCCGCGCATGTACGCAGCGATCCCGTCATCGTCCATGT
>CAZTLS010000033.1:0-2010 GCA_964614405.1 uncultured Pleurocapsa sp. | reverse complement strand
GCTGCCACTCGCCGGACAGTCCTTCGAGCTTCGCCACCTCCGGCGCGAGTTCTGGTCCGTCGAGCAGCCCAGGCGCGAGATAGCCGCGAAACTCCGACTCGAACCGACGGGCATCGTCCGCGCTGGCGAAGTGCGCCATTTCGACGGTACGCGCTTCGGTCGGATAGACGGTATCGTCCATGCCGAACTCGTCGAGATGGTCGTCGAAGTCCGGCGGAAGCCCTGGAAACTCGGTCACGAACAGCGCCGTGCCGAGTGGCACGCCTCCGGGCGTCTCGACCTGGCGCTAGTGCATCTGCCAGTAGTGCCGCCCCGGTTCGGGTTCGACGGCATCGCGCTGCTGTGCGACCAGTTCATCCCAGCCGCGCATCCTCCCGCCCATCGTGTAAGCAGCCGCTGGCAACCGCTATGCTCTCGGCAAGGTTCATCGCTGCTTCCACCCCGTCGGTTTGCAGCAGCGTGTGCAGTTCGCGGCTGTCGGCGTCCAGTTCCGCCGCTGAGCCATAGCTGGCGATGGTCACGCGCTGTTCCCGCTCTGCGTCTCCATCGCGCCATCGTCCGCCCGGCAGCACCACGTTCGGCAAGCTCTCGCTCTCGCAGGGCAAGCCAGATGTGCCACTCCCGATAGACGTGGTACGCCTGCTTCTCCAGCTCCTGCCACGGCGCGGCTGCCGTCGTCCTGGTCGGCATGACATCGGCTCCTTCTCTCGTTCAGGTCGTGCGGAAACGCGCCAGTTCGCCTGGCGTGGCTTTGCCGAACAGATACCACAGCCCCTCATCCTGGATGTCCAGCACGAAATGGAAGCGCGGGAGCTGAGCGATGATGTCGCGGTGCTGCGGGTTGAAGTGGGCGAAGGCGGCATCGTCGCGGAAGACGTTCATCCCCTGCCGCTGGCTGAAGATCACGCGGATCGGGCAGTTCTCGAAGATCAGCCGCGCCTTGCCCTCCAGGAAGACGCTCATCTGCTGGTTCAGCCCCAACTCAACAAAATGTTGCGGCAGCCTTTGATTTAGGCGATGTAGCCCGCGCTATCGAACGCTATTTACCCAACAACCCAGGTGGTTCTAAAGCCAAACCGCGCAAACGAGCGTAGGTCACTGGCTTTTTTGTATTTCTCAAAGGAGAGAAGACCGTGAGTAAGCAGAATTCGAAGAAACCAGCTTTACCGGGCAGCACTGTGACGATGGGTTTGGACATCGGTTACGGCGTTGTGAAGGCTGTCACCGCCGATCAGGTGGTGATGTTTCCGTCGGTCATGGGTCACGCCCGTGAGATCAAATTTCAGCAGGAGGATATGGCGCGGCGGCATCCGGGTGACCAGATGACGGACGATGAAGGGGATTGGTTCGTGGGCGATCTGGCATTGGCACAGCTTCCGCCCGGTGAAATTTTGCGACTGCGGGGAAGGACGGCAAATGAATCCACAATGGGCAATGCTTTCCGGCTCCGACTGGCAAAGGTGGCGATTGGGAAAGTGATGCAGGGCATGTGGAACCGCGACATCGTGCATATTCGCATCGCTACGGGGTTGCCGACGGATCATATGCGGGATGCTGCCGAGTTGAAGGCTTCGCTGGTTGGGAAGCACCACATCAAGACCGACACGGCAGAACTCATCGCCCATGTGACCGACGTGATGGTCATGCCGCAGCCCTGCGGAACCATATATTCCGCCACGCTGAATGAGAACGGGGAGATCAACCGCCAGCACACCTACAGGAGAACAGGTGTCTGTGATGTGGGGACCTATACCGTTGATCTGGCGCTCGATGACGAAGGGGAATTCGTGGATGCCGAGAGTGGCAGTGTCGAGAGCGGCGTGTATACGGCGCAGGAGCGCATTTCAGCGGCACTGGAACGGGATTACCGCGAGAAGATGCCGTTCAAGATCGTCGAAGAAGTGCTGCGAACCGGGATATTCCACGCCAACGGACAGCCGGTGGATTACAGCGAGATTGTGGAAGAAGCCCTTGCCCCACTCCGCAGCGCGACCCTCAATCTGATGAGTG
>CAZTLS010000032.1:0-43171 GCA_964614405.1 uncultured Pleurocapsa sp. | reverse complement strand
TACACTCTTTCCCTACACGACGCTCTTCCGATCGGAAGAGCGTCGTGTAGGGAAGAGCCCTGTGTGCCCACGCCCGGCACGAGGAAAGTCATGTCCGGGCAGAGCGCGCGCGCCCGCGCCAGGTCTGCGGGCTGGGTCGCGCCGATGACGAGCATACAGTTGCCGTTGGCGTTCCAGTGATCGCGCACGCGCACGGCGATGTGTTCCCACAGCGGTACGCCGTCGATGTGCAGGTTTTGCAGTTCGCCCGCGCCGCTGTTGCTGGTGCGGCACAGGATGATGCTCACCTTGTCGGCACGATCGAGGAAGACCTGAAGTGCCGACGCGCCCAGATAGGGGTGGAGGGTGATGGCGTCGAAGCCGAGTGCCTCGAAAATCCCCTGCACATAGCCGGTATTGGTCGTGTCGATGTCGCCGCGCTTGGCATCGCAGATCGTCACGATGTCCGGGTGGTTGGCGTGCAGATACTCCATCGTGCGCGCCAGGTCATCCCACCCGGCTGTGCCGCGCGCTTCGTAGAATGCCGTGTTCGGCTTGTAAGCGCTGGCGTAGGGGTGTGTCTGGTCGATCAGCCAGCGGTTGAAGGTGAACTGCGGGTGCGGTTCCGCCCGAAAGCGATCGGGCAGGCGTTCCAGCGCGGTATCCAATCCGACGCACAGCAGCGAGTCGATTGCGGCGGCGCGCGACTGATAGCGCTCGACGACCGGGTTCACGCACGCCCCCAGTTGTACGGGTCGGCAAGCCACTGGTTGATGATCAGCGCCGACTCCGGGCTGACGTGCCCGGCGCTCAGCGCTTCGCTCAGCACATCGTCGAACGTGGTCAGCAGGTGCAGGCGCACTCCGGCGGACGAGAAGGCGGCGTAGGCGTCGGGAAAGCCGTAGGTGATGATGCCGAAACAGTCGCGCACGGTCGCCCCGGCGTCGCGCAGCGCGGTGATCGCCGACAGGCTGCTCTCGCCCGTCGTGATCATGTCTTCCACCAGCGCCACGCGCATCCCGCGCACATCGCCGCCTTCGATGCGCCGCTTCAGCCCATGCTCTTTCGACTGCTTGCGGACGAACACTGAGGGCAGTTCGGCGACGAAGGCGAAAGCGCTGCTGTGCGGGATGCCGCTCGTCTCCACCCCGGCGATGGCGTCCGCCTGCACATCGTCGGCGTGCAGACGACGCACGAATTCGTTGACGATGGTGTGCCAGGGGTCAGGATAGAAGATCAGACGGCGGTTGTCCACGTAGACGGGCGATTTGATGCCCGATTTGAACGTCACAGGCTGATCGATGGTGATGCCGACCGCCCCGATCGCCAGCAGCGCACGCGCCACCACACGCGCCGGGCTGAATGCGTCATTCATCGTCTTTTCTCCTCAATGCCGGAAATGTTCGCCTCGCTCAGGATGAGCGCCCCTGCCAGCAGCCCGCGAAAGACCAGTGATGAGTAGATCATACCCGCCTTCGCGCCCGCCGCATAAGCAGCACGCCAGTCCTGCCCGTTCAGGATGCCGCCGCACGCGATGCGATCGATCGACGCACCCGCCCGACCGAGGGCGCTCAGCGCCGCACGCGCCGGCTCGCGCAGGCGCGCCCCGCCGACCCCTGCGATCGCCGTCCGATCCGGCGTGGACATCCCCAGCGTGTTGGTGACGATGATCGCCCGCGCGCCGCTCCCGGCACAGGCGTGTGCCAGCGCCGCGTACTGGGCATCCGCCAGCCCAGGGCTGAGTTTGACCCACACCGGGCGATCGACCGTTTCGACCAGCGCTGCCACCAGCCGCCGCGCTTTGGCATCCGTCTGGCGTGCGCCTGGGTCGTCTTCGGTGTTCGGGCAGCTCAGGTTGAGGGTGTACCACGCGGGCGCGCCCGGCTTTCCGGCGAACGCCGCCTGAAAAAGCGCCGCTGCTTCAGTGATCTCGACGCATTCGCGGTCGAGGTCATCGATGCCGGGCGTGGGCGCAAGGTTGACCCCCCAGATGGGCGGCAGGTCGGCGGCGCGCGCGCTCAGGAAGCGGACGGCGGCGTGCGCGCCGGGGTTGCGCAAGCCGATGCGGTTCTGCGTGCTGTAGCCTGCATCATCGCGCCACAGCACCCGCCCACTGTTGCCGACGCGCGGCTGACGGGTGAACGAACCGAACTCGACCGCGCCGACCAGCGCGGGCATCACGCGCCAGCCTGGGATGATGTTGACTCCGCTGGCGACCGCCTCCAGCGCTGCCCCTTCATCGACGAAGCCATCCCCTTTGACGAAGCCCGCCGCCAGTATGAGCGGCTGGGGCAGCATCACGCCGCCGACGGTGGTGGGCTGGCGCGGATGGGTTGCCGCGTACAGGGCGCGCGCGGCACTGACGATCGCCGGCTGGTCATCGGCGCGGCGCAGTGCCTCGATCAGCAGGTGGTGCGTCGTCTGGGCGTCCGTCCGGCGGACGATCGGCGCGATCGCCCCTGCCCACAGCCCTTCGTACAGCGACAGCAGCGCGTTCATGCCATGCACCTGGTAACGTTCACACCACTGCCCGGAGGCGCGATGACCTGTTCGCCGTCATACGCCACCTGCCCACGCACGCGCACCCCGCGCACTTTGCCCCAGACGCGCATCCCGGCGAACGGCGTCCAGCCCGGCGCGGTATGCAGTCCGTCATCGGACAGCACCCACGACGCATCGAGATCGAACAGCGTGTCTGTCTCTGCGGGCGGAGTGACGCCGAAGATGCGTGCAGCGTTGAGGCACACGAGGTCGATCAGCCGTTCGCGGGGGATGCGCCCTTCGCGCAGCGCCAGTCCCATCAGGGGCAGCGTGGTCTCCAGACCTGGCACGCCAAAAGGGGGCACAGCAGAGTCTTTTTCGGCGCGGGTGTGCGGGGCATGGTCGCTCTCGATGACATCGACTGTGCCGTCCGCGACCGCTGCCCACAGCGCGGCGCAGTCGGCACGGGTTTTCAGTTCGGGCTTCATCAGCCCGTATGCGCCCAGCCTGGGCAGATCATCCTGAGACAGGTAGAGGTGATGTGGACAGACGCCGACGCTGATCGGCAGTCCGTCGGCTTTGGCGGCGCGCAGCAGGGCGATCTCATCGGCGCTGCTGATGTGGCAGAAATGCACGCGCGCCCGGTGACGGCGCACCAGCGTCAGGATGGACGCCACCGTCTCCCCTTCAGCGTGGACGGCAATCGGGCGGGACGATGCGCGCTGCCAGGTGATCAGATGTGCCTCGCGCGATTGGTCGTCGCCGATGAGCAGATCGCCCGTCGTGGCGTTGCAGTAGAACTTGATGCCGACCGCATCGGGCGCAGCGGTGGGGTATTCGCCCTGATTGCCGCGCTGTTCTGCGCCGAAGTACACGCCGTAGTCGCAGCGGGCGGCAGCGCGCAGCCGATCGAGCTTGCGGTCGAGGGCGGGGCGGGTGGTAGTGGTGGGCGGGGTGTTGGGCATGTCGAAGATCGCCCAGTAGCCGCCCGCCAGCGCCGCCGCTGTCTCGGTCTCGAACGTCGCCTTGTGCGCCCAGTCGAGATCGCGCAGATGCACGTGCGGGTCGATCGGCGCGGGCAGGGTGAGGACGGTCATGTCAGCGCGCCCAGCACATGCGCCAGCACCGCCATACGTACGAACATGCCGTTCTGCATCTGGTGGAAGTAGACGGCGCGCGGATCGGCGTCGAGCAGAGCGTGGTCGTCGGTCGTGCCCATCTCGTGTTTGCGGGGCAGAGGGTGCATCAGGATAGCATCGTGCCTGGCGCGTGCCAGCACGTCCGGCGTCATGATGAAGCGGTCGGCGATGGCGTCGTATGCCGCTGAGTCGGTGAAGCGTTCCTGCTGGACGCGCGTCCAGTAGATCACATCGCTCTCCGCCAGCACGTCATCCAGATCATCCGTCTCGG
This sequence comes from uncultured Pleurocapsa sp., assembly GCA_964614405.1. Taxonomy (GTDB): domain Bacteria; phylum Chloroflexota; class Anaerolineae; order Aggregatilineales; family Phototrophicaceae; genus Flexifilum. The sequence continues at coordinate 39,301 of CAZTLS010000032.1, read as the reverse complement.
TCACGCTGATGTCGTGATCGCGCAGCGCCGCGATGATCCCGGCGGGCATTCGCAGCGCGTCCGGGGCGACGCAGTTCACCTGTGATCCGCGCACGCCGTAGCGCGCCAGCAGTTTTGCCAGCGAATGCACGGTACGCCCATGCAGCAGATCGCCGACCAGCGTGATCGACAGCCCGTCGGCGCTGCCTTTGAAGTCGAACACGGTGAACAGGTCGAGCAGTGCCTGCGTCGGATGTTCGCCCACTCCGTCTCCCGCGCTGATCATGACCGGCTGCGTGCCCAGCCGCAGGGCGAGCTGATCGAGCTGATACGCCGCCTCATACGATGAGCGTACTTCCGGGTGGCGCAGCACCACCGCGTCGGCATAGCAGGCGACGGCGCGCACGGTATCCGCCAGATTTTCACCCTTGTAGACCGACGAGAACTGCACCCCGCCGCTGGCGGCGATCACCTCACCGCCCAGGCGCAGCATCGCCGCCTGAAACGACATGTCGGTACGGGTGCTGGCTTCGTAGAAGAGCGTCGCCATGACGCGCCCGGCGCACAGATCGCGCACCGTCCGGTCATGGGCGCGGACGCGCGCCCGCAGTTGTGCGACGCTGGCGAACAGCAGATCGAGGTCGGGGCGGGCGAACTGCTCGACGCTGACGATGTGCCTGCCGATGAAATCCCCGTCGATGGCGCGGGGCTGGTAGTGGGCGGATGTGCTGAGCGTGCTGGTGAACATCGTGGTGTTTTAACCCCCTGACAAAAAAAGACCACTCGATCGCCGGAGTGGTCTGGGTCACAAAAACGGGTTGGGTTGGCGAAAGTGTACAGCGCGCGCACGCCGCCTGCGACGGTGCGATTGGGTGAGTTGAATGAACATCGCGCCTGCCCTCACTTTCACATTGAAAGCCACCTTTTGTATGATAGACTGGCGGCAGCGTTAAGAACAGACCAAATCTGTTAAATCTCCACCGAAAGGACGAGGGTGACGGGTTCCGTTGAGACGTTCTCGCGTTCCGGGGGGCAGCTTTTCCGCATCGAGGTTGTTTCCCGAACAGACCCATCGGTTGTCCGCTTCTATCATCTTCAGGGCGCGCTGAGCGCACACGACCTCCACACGCTGAGCCGGGAACTGCTGAGCGACCCGGTGACCGACACCATCTTCATTCACACCATCGCCCCGGATGGGCACATCCTGCACACGCACACGCCGCCGCGCGCCGGCGACGGGGACGATCGGCATACCCTGGACGTGGCGTACCTGCCCGGTGTGACCGACACCACCGCCGAAAGCCTGATCCGCGCCGCTGCGCAGATCGACATCCATCTACAGGGCGCTGCCACCGGGCAGCGTTATTTTTTTCCAGCACACCTCACACGCGGCGAAGCGGAACGGCTGGCTGGCGCGTACTTCAACCCGGTCATTCAGCGGATCAGTCTGAACGCGCCGATCGCCCCGGCGTTCGCTGATGCAGCGGGCGACCGTGCCGTCGATCGGCTGCCCGTGCGTGCCGCCGACGATGCGGCGCTGCTGGCGATCAGCGCTGAGCGGCGGCTGGCGCTCGACCTGGACGAGATGCGCGCGGTGCGGGCATACTACGCCGCTGAAGACCGCGACCCGACCGATGTCGAGATCGAGATGATCGCCCAGACGTGGAGCGAACACTGCGTCCACAAGACCTTTCGCGCTCACATCGACTACACCGGTCCGGCGCACGGCGCACCCGCAGGTAGCCCGCCCGTGCCGCAGGCAATCGACGGGCTGCTGAAGACGTACATCCGCGCCGCCACCGATCGGGTGAACAAGCCCTGGGTGCGCTCGGCATTCGTCGATAACGCGGGCATCATCGCCTTCGACGATCGCTTCGATCTGGCGTTCAAGGTCGAGACCCACAATCACCCGTCAGCGCTGGAGCCGTTCGGCGGGGCGAACACCGGGGTGGGCGGGGTGGTGCGCGACATTCTGGGGGTCAGCGCCCGCCCGATCGCCAATACCGATGTGCTGTGCTTCGGCTTGCCGGATACCCCCGCCGATGCGCTGCCCGCCGGGGTGCTGCATCCGGCGCGCATCGCCGCCGGGGTGGTGCATGGCATCGAAGATTACGGCAACAAGATGGGCATCCCGACGGTCAACGGAGCCATCCACTACCATCGTGGCTACACCGCCAACCCGCTCGTCTTCTGCGGCTGCCTGGGCATCCTGCCGCGCGGATCGCACCGCACGGGCGCGCAGCCCGGCGATCTCGTCGTGGTGCTGGGCGGGCGCACCGGGCGCGATGGGCTGCGCGGGGCGACGTTCAGCAGCATGGAGATGGACACCGCCACCAGCCAGATCGCGGGCAGCGCCGTCCAGATCGGACACCCTATTCACGAGAAGGGCGTGCAGGAAGCGATCCTGCGCCTGCGCGATGCGCGCCTCTACCACGCCGTGACCGACTGCGGCGCGGGCGGGCTGTCGTCGGCGGTCGGCGAGATGGCGGCGGAACTGGGCGCGGTCATCGATCTCGATCGCGTGCCGCTCAAATATCCGGGTCTGCGTCCCTGGGAGGTGTGGCTGAGCGAGGCGCAGGAACGCATGGTCATCGCCGTGCATCCCGATGACTGGGAAGCGGTGTGTGCGGTGTGCGCCGGGCAGGATGTCGAAGCGACCGCCATCGGCACATTCGACTCCAGCGGACGGCTGGTGCTGCGCCACGACGGGGAGACAGTCGGCGAGATGGCGCTCGATTTTCTGCATAATGGCATCCCGCGCCGCACGCTGCGCGCCGAATGGACGCCGCCGCTCCCCGCGCCATCTGAAACGGTACACGATGCGCGCGCGCATCTGCTGGCGCTGCTCGCCAGCCCGACCATCCGCAGCAAGGAAGAGGTCATCCGCCGTTTCGACCATGAGGTGCAGGGTGGGACGGCGGTTCGGTCGCTGACCGGGCGGGATGGCGGCGCGCCCGCTGACGGAGCGGTCATCGTCCCGCTCGACACGCTGCTCGACCGCGAGGCGGACTCTGACGCCCCGGTGCGCGGTGCGGCGCTCTCCGTCGGCATGTGCCCGGAGATGGGCGAACGCGATCCGTATGCCATGTCGTGGCTGGCGGTCGATGAGGCGCTGCGGAATCTGGTGGCGATCGGTGCTGACCCCGATCAGGTCGCCATTCTCGACAACTTCTGCTGGGGAGACCCGCGCAAACCGGACCGGCTGGGAGCGCTGGTGCGCTGCGCTCAGGGCTGTTACGACGCGGCGATCGCCTATGATGTCCCGTTCATCAGCGGCAAGGACAGCCTGAACAATGAATACACCGATGCCGATGGATCGCGCCATGCCATCCCAGGCACGCTGCTGATCTCGGCGGTCGGCATCGTCCCGGATGTGCGCCGCACCGTCACGAGTGACCTGAAGCGCGCCGGAAACCGCCTGTGGCGCATCGGCGGGCAGGGGCGTGCCGATGATCCCGCGTCGTGGGATGCGCCGCTGCCGACTCTGCGGGCGCTGCACCGCGCCATCGCGGATGGGCGGGTCGCTGCGTGTCATGATGTGAGCGAGGGCGGAGTTGGCGTGGCGCTGGCGGAGATGTGCATCGGCGGCGGGCTGGGCGCGCGCGTCACGCTCGACGGGGAAAGCGCGCTGTTTGATGAGACGCCGACCAGCTTCATCGTCGAGGTCGCGCCGGAAGATGAAGCGGCGTTCGCTGCACTGGCGACCGAAGCGGCGCTGTCATGGACGCCGCTGGGTGTGGTCACCGACGATGCGCTGCTCACCATCGCCTCGGCATCTGGCGTGCTGACGTGGGCGCTGGGCGATCTCGACCGCGCTTTTCGCGGACATGTGACGCCCGCTGCGCCGACCACGCCGCCCGCGTCGATTGCGCCCGTCTCCGCACGCTGGACGGCGCGCCCGCGCATCGCAGCACCGCGCGCGCTCATCCTGCACGCCAATGGCACGAACCGCGATCGGGATGCGGGGCTGGCGGTGACGCTGGCGGGTGGGGATTACGAAATCGTCCACATCAATCAGCTTGCCGCGTGCGATCGGCGCATCGGCGACTATGACATGCTCATCCTCCCCGGCGGCTTCTCGTATGGCGATGATTTGGGCGCGGGCGTGCTGTGGGCACTCGACCTGCGTCAGCGTTTCGCCGACGATCTGCGCGCTTTTGTCGATGCCGGACGCCCCGTGCTGGGCATCTGCAACGGGTTTCAGGCGCTCGTCAAGGCGGGCGTGCTGCCCGGCGGCGCATCCGAGCGCCAGGTGACGCTGACCCACAACGCAGGCGGGCGCTTCGAGTGCCGTTGGGTGACGCTGCTGCCTGACCCCGCCAGCCGCTGCCTGTTCACCGACGGGCTGAGCGACGCGATCGCCTGCCCGGTGGCGCATGGTGAGGGGCGGATCGCGGTCAGCACGCCGGAGGTGCTGACCGCGCTGGAGGCGGATGGGCTGATCCCGCTGCGCTACAGCGGGTCGGCATATCCACTCAACCCGAACGGTTCTGTCGGAGACATCGCCGCGCTGACCAACCGCGCGGGCAGCGTCCTCGGCTTGATGCCGCACCCGGAAAATCACATCTTCCCCTGGCAGCACCCGACCTGGCGTCGCGGCGATGCGGGAAATGACGGACTGCGCCTGTTCCAGAATATGGTGAAATATGCCTGAGATGCCGCACGACGTGTTTCAATCACCTTTTTCGTGGCGCTATGGGTCGGATGCCATGCGCGCCATCTGGTCGGAAGTCAGCAAGCGGCGCACCTGGCGGCACATCTGGGTGGCGCTGGCGGAAGTGCAGGCACAGGCAGGACTGGTCACGCCCGAACAGGTGGACGATCTGCGCGCCCATGCCGATCAGGTCGATATGGCGCGTGCGCTGGCGATCGAGTCCGAGATTCATCACGACCTGATGGCAGAAGTGCGGACGTTCGCTGAACAGTGCGCCATCGGCGGCGGGATCATCCATCTGGGCGCGACCAGCATGGACATCGAAGACAATGCCGACGTGCTGCGCCTGCGCGACGCGCTCGATCTGCTCATCCCGCGCCTGCGCGATCTGCTGCTGCTGCTGGCGGAGCTGATCGCGCGTGAGGCAGATCATGTGTGCATGGCGTTCACGCATCTTCAGCCCGCCGAGCCGACGACGGTCGGCTATCGACTGGCGGTGTACGCTCAGGACGCGCTGGAGGATTATCGGGCGCTGGTGCGGCTGCGCGCCGGGCTGAAGGGCAAGGGGCTGCGCGGCGCGGTTGGCACATCCGCCAGCTATGGCGAACTACTGTACGGCACGGGCATGACCCCGGCGGCGATGAGCGAGGCGGTGATGCGCGCTATCGGGCTGGAGTCGTGGACGATCGTCACGCAGACCGCGCCGCGCAAGCAGGAGATCGACGCGCTCAACGTCCTTGCCGGGGTCGCTGCGACGGTGTACAAGCTGGCGTTCGACCTGCGCCTGCTGCAATCGCCCGTGTTCGGGGAATGGGCGGAACCGTTCGGGCGTTCGCAGGTCGGGTCATCCGCCATGCCGTTCAAGCGGAACCCGATCAACGCCGAAAATATCGACAGCCTGGCGCGCTTCGTCGCAGCGCTGCCGCGCATCGCCTGGGACAATGCCGCCCACAATCTGCTGGAACGCACGCTGGATGATAGCGCCAATCGCCGGGCGCTGCTGCCCGAAGCCTGCCTCGCCGTCGATGAACTGCTGGCACGGGCGGGGAGGGTGCTGCGTGGGCTGCGGATCGACTCGGCGGCGATCGCGCGCAATCTGGCAACCTACGGCGTGTTCGCCGCCACTGAGCGTGTCCTGATGGCAGCAGCGCGTGCCGGGGGCGATCGTCAGGTGCTGCACGAGATCATCCGCGAACACAGCCTGTCGGCATGGGAGGCGATCCGCGAGGGACGCCCCAATCCGCTGATCGAGTCGCTGTGCGCCGAAACGCGCCTGCGTTTGCAGCCGGAAGCTGTCCGCGCGCTGCTGGATGCTTCCGCTTACGTCGGTGACGCGCCTCAACGGGCGCGCCAGCTTGCCGACTCCATTCACCACACGCTTGATTCTGTGGGCGGCACGCCCGCCCACACACACTGAACGTTCAGGAGAGAGTCCATGCTCACACGTGAACAGGTGATCGCTGCCATCCCCCACGCCATCGAGTCGGTCGATGTGCCTGGGTGGGGCGAAAAGACCAGCGGCAAAGTCCGCGACAGCTATACCCGTGACGGCGAACGTGCCCTGATCACCACCGATCGGGTGTCGGCGTTCGACCGCGTGCTGGGGGCAATCCCTTACAAGGGACAGGTCCTCAATCAGCTTTCGCTGTGGTGGTTCGAGCAGGTGGCGGATGTGGTCGCCAATCACGTGATCACCTCGCCCGACCCGAATGTGACGATCGCCCGTGAAGCTGAGGCGCTGCCCGTCGAGGTGATTGTGCGCGGGTACATCACGGGCGTCACCTCCACCTCGCTGTGGACGCTGTACGCGGCGGGTGACCGCCAGCCATACGGCATCCCGCTCCCGGATGGGCTGAAGAAGAACGATCGCCTGCCCATGCCGATCATCACCCCCACCACCAAAGCGACGGGCGGCGCGCACGACGAACGCCTGACGCGCGATGAGATCATCAGCCGCCGCATCGTCGAGCTGTCGCTGTGGGAGGAGATCGAGCGTGCTGCCATCGCCATCTTCACGCGCGGCATGGAGGTGGCAGAGCGCGCCGGGCTGATCCTGGTCGATACCAAATACGAGTTCGGCTTGGTGGACGGACGGCTGACGCTCATTGATGAGGTGCATACCCCTGACAGCAGCCGCTACTGGACATGGGAGAGCTATGAAGCCAGTGGCGGCAACGCGCCGAAGAATTTCGACAAGGAATTTCTGCGCGAATGGTACGTTGCCAACGGTTATCGCGGCGAAGGCACACCCCCGGTCATGCCGCCGGATGTCATCGCTCAGGTCGCCGAACGCTACATCGCCTCGTATGAAAAACTGACCGGGCTGGATTTCATCCCAGGTGAAACGCCCGCTGCCGCGCGCATCGCCGGCAACCTCGCCCTGTATGACGCCTCGAAAGGACTGCAAAAATCATGACCGCCATCGTCCCGATCATCATGGGTTCAAAGAGCGATCTGTCGCACGGCAAAGCCATCGCCGAGGCGCTGGAGGCGTTCGGCATTGCCGCACCGATCCGCATCGCCTCTGCTCACAAAGTGCCGCTCTATCTGTTCGACCTGCTGCGCGGCTATGAAGCCGACCCGAATGTCAAAGCGTACATCACCATCGCCGGGCGCTCGAACGCGCTCAGCGGCGTGGTAGACGGCTTTGTCAGCGCCCCCGTCATCGCCTGCCCACCGCCGTCGGAGTCGTTCGGCGGGGCGGATGTGTTCTCGTCGCTGCGTATGCCTGGCGGCATCACCCCGGCGGTGGTGCTGGACGCGGGCAACGCCGCCCTGTTCGCCGCCAAAATCGTCGGCATCACCGACCCGGACGTGCGTGAGCGGGTGCGTGCGGCGCAGACGGCAAACGCGCAGCGCGTGATCGACGATGATCGTGCCCAGAACGGCGGGTGAGATGAACGTGATCGATCCGGGCATGATCCCGGTGTACGACCCGGACGAACTGGATCGCCCGCACGAGGAGTGCGGGGTGTTCGGCATTTACGCGCCTGGGCGCGATGTCGCCCGCCTGACGTTCTTCGGGCTGTATGCGTTGCAGCATCGCGGGCAGGAGAGCGCGGGCATCGTCGCCAGCGACGGCGTGAGTGTGGCGGCGCACAAGGGGATGGGGCTGGTGGCGCAGGTGTTCGATGAGGAGAGCCTGCGCCCCCTCAAAGGGCATATCGCCGTCGGGCACACCCGCTATTCCACGACGGGCGGCGTGCATGTCCGCAACGCGCAGCCGTATGTCATCGAGACGTTTTACGGCGCGCTGGGCGTGGCGCATAACGGCAACCTGACCAACGCGCTCGATTTGCGCCGCCGTCTGCTGGAACGCGGCGTCGGGCTGTCATCGACCTCGGACACCGAAGTCATCGTGCAGATTCTCGCTGCGCCTGGCGAAATCTGGGCGGACGGGCTGGGCGCGCCCGTGTCGTTCAACGGCGATACCCAGCCCGATCAGTGGCTCAAGCGCATCCGCGCGCTCATGCAGGTGGCGGAAGGGGCGTATTCGCTGGCGATCCTGACGCGCGATGCGCTCTACGCCCTCAAAGACCCGCGCGGTTTGCGTCCGCTGTGCATCGGCTCGCTGGAGGACGGCGGCTATGTGGTGGCGTCCGAGTCGTGCGCGCTGGCGACCATCGGCGCGACTTACATCCGATCGCTTGAGCCTGGCGAGATCGTGCGGATCGACGCGCGCGGGCTGCATTCGTTCAGCGGTCGTTCGGCAGAGCGCCGGGCGTTGTGCAGCTTTGAATACGTGTATTTCGCCCGCCCGGACTCGGTGTTCGAGGGGCAGACGGTGCATCAGGTGCGCCAGGCGATGGGGCGTCAGCTCGCGCGCGAGTCTGCCATCGACGCCGATATTGTCGTCCCCGTGCCCGACTCGTCGATTCCGGCGGCGATCGGCTACAGCCAGCAATCCGGCATCCCCTTCACCGAAGGGTTGATCAAAAACCGCTACATCGGGCGCACTTTCATCCAGCCAGACGATCAGCTCCGGAAAGTGGGCATCACGCTCAAGTTCAACCCGCTCATGCCCAACCTGGCGGGCAAGCGTGTCATCCTGGTGGACGACTCGATCGTGCGTGGTAACACATCGCGTCCGCTCGTCAACCTGCTGCGGAGCGCCGGGGCGAAAGAGGTGCATCTGCGCGTGTCATCGCCGCCGGTGCGCCATCCGTGCTTCATGGGTGTGGATATGGCGACGTACCGCGAACTAATCGCGCATCGCATGGATATCGAGGGCATTCGCGCCCACGTCGGCGCGGACTCGCTGGCGTATCTGACGCTGCCCGGTCTGATGTCCGCCATTCGTGAGGGCATCCCGGAAGCGATGCGGGCGCGCTCCGGGCACTGCACCGCCTGCTTCAGCGGGGAGTATCCTGTCCCCATCCCCGCCTGGTTGTTCGAGGAAGACCGCAGCAAGATGCTGTTCGAGATCGGGTGAGGGGTATGGGCAAAGCGACGGTCATGGTAATCGGCGCGGGCGGGCGTGAACATGCGCTCGCCTGGGCGCTGGCGCGGTCGGTATCGGTTGGGCGGGTCATCGCCGCACCTGGCAACGCGGGGATAGTGTGGTCTGCCGGGGCAGGGCGTGCGCCATGTGTCTCCCTGCCTGTGGATGTCAATGCGCTGGACGAAGTGGTGAACCTGGCGCACGCCGAACACGCTGATCTGGTGGTCGTCGGACCGGAAGCCCCGCTCGCTGCGGGGCTGGTCGATCGGCTGGAGGCGGCGGGCATCCTGGCGTTCGGGGTCCATGCAGCAGCAGCGCAGCTTGAGGCGTCAAAAGCGTTTGCCAAAGCGTTCATGACCCGTCACGGCATTCCGACGGCGGCGTATGGCGCATTCACCGATCGGGCAGCGGCGCACGCTTTCGTCCGCACCTTCGGTTGTCCGGTCGTGGTCAAGGCGGATGGGCTGGCGGCGGGCAAAGGGGTGATCGTGTGCGAGACGGCGGACGAGGCGATCGCCGCTGTCGATCACATCATGGGCGACCGCGCGTTCGGCGCAGCGGGCGATCAGGTGGTCATCGAGGAACGGCTGACCGGGGGCGAGGTATCGGCGTTGGTGCTGTGCGACGGTGAACGGGCAGCGCTCATGCCGCTGGCGCGCGATCACAAACGCGCGCTGGATGGCGATCGCGGCTTGAACACGGGCGGCATGGGAGTGATCTGCCCGGTCGCGGTGGATGACACTGTGCGGCGTGCCATCGCCGACGTGGTGATCGCCCGCACGATCGCCGGGCTGAATGCCGATGGGGTGCGTTTTCGCGGGGTGCTGTACGCCGGGCTGATGCTGACCGCCGACGGCGTGCGCGTGCTGGAGTACAACTGTCGCTTTGGCGACCCGGAGACGGAGGCGATCCTGCCGCTGTTCGATGGCGATCTGGCGGCGGTGCTGTCGGCATGTGCGCGGGGTGAACTCGACCCAGGCGCGGTGCGCTGGCGCGCCGGAGCGTGCGCGACGGTCATCGCCGCATCCGGCGGCTATCCTGAGTCGTATACCACCGGGCATCCGATCGCCGGGCTGGACGACGATCTGCCTGACAGCGTCGTCTTCCATGCCGGAACGCGCCGCGATACCGCCGGGCGGGTCGTCACGGCGGGCGGGCGGGTGCTTGCCGTCAGTGGATGGGGTGTGACGAGCGACGCCGCGCTCGAACGCGCCTATGCCAGGCTGGGCACGATCCACTTCGACGGGATACACTATCGGCGAGACATCGGAAGGACGGAGGCAGCGCGGTGAACAGCAGTTACGGTCAGGCGGGGGTGGACATCGACGCCGGGGCGCGCGCTGTCGAGCTGATGCGCGGCGCGGTGCAGGCGACCTACACCCCGCAGGTGCTGGCGGGGATCGGCGCGTTTGGCGGGCTGTACGATGCGGGCGCGCTTAGGGGCATGGCGGCTCCTGTGCTGGTCGCCTCGACGGACGGGGTGGGGACGAAGACCAAAGTGGCAGCGCGGCTGGGACGCTGGGACACGATCGGTCGCGATCTCGTCAACCACTGCGTCAATGACATTCTGGTGCAGGGGGCCCAGCCGCTCTTCTTCCTCGATTACGTCGCCTCCAGCCGCCTCGACCCGGCGCAGATCGCCGCCATCGTGACCGGGGCGGCGGAAGCGTGCCGCACGGTCGGCTGTGCGCTCATCGGCGGTGAGACGGCGGAGATGCCAGGCGTGTATCTGCCAGGTGAGGTCGATCTCGCCGGGACGATCGTCGGCGTCATCCCGGATCGCGCTGCGCTCATCGACGGATCGCGGATCGCCCCTGGCGATCTGCTGCTGGCGCTGCCCTCCAGCGGGCTGCATACCAACGGCTATTCGCTGGCGCGGCACGTCCTCGACCCGCTCGACTGGCTGGCGGTGCGCCCCGAACTGGGGGGCAGCATCGGCGATGCGCTGCTGGCGGTGCATCGGTCGTACCTCGATGAGGTGACGCGGCTGCGCGCGGGCGGCATCGACGTGCGCGGGCTGGCGCATATCACCGGGGGTGGGGTGATCGACAACCTGCCGCGCATCCTGCCTGCCGGATGCGGCGCACAGGTGGTGCGTGGAATGTGGTCAGAACCGCCCATCTTCGCGCTCATCCAGCAGCAGGGCGGGGTGAGCGATGCCGAGATGTTCCGGGTGTTCAACATGGGCTTGGGGATGATCGTCGTCATCCCGCGCGAGCAGGTGGACGCGGCGCGTGGGCTGGTCGAGACGCTGACGCAGGTCGGTGAAGTAGTGGCGGGCGCGGGCGTGGAGGTGCGCTGACGATGAAGCGCATCGCGGTGCTGATCAGTGGGACGGGTTCCAACCTTCAGGCGCTCATCGACGCGGCGGCTGCCGGGCGGCTGAACGGCGGGATCACCCTTGTCGTCTCCAATCGTGCTAATGCCTATGGGTTGACGCGCGCGGCAAAGGCGAACATCCCGACGCGCGCTTTCCCGCTCAAGCCATACAACGACGCAGGTCTCCCGCGCACTGCCTATGATGCCGATCTCGCGGCGCTGCTCAACAGTCACGCGCCTGACCTGATCGTGCTGGCGGGCTGGATGCATCTCCTTTCTCCGGCGTTTCTCGATCAGGTTCAGGCGCGGGTGATCAACCTGCATCCGGCGCTGCCTGGGCTGTTCCCTGGTGCAGACGCCATCGCGCGGCAGTATCAGGCATTTCGCGCGGGCGAGATCACTTTTGGCGGCTGCATGGTGCATGAAGTGACGGCAGAACTGGACGCGGGCGCGGTGCTGGCTGAGACGGTCGTGCCGCTCCACGAAGAGGACACGCTGGAGGCGTTTGAGGCGCGGATGCACAGCGCAGAACATGCGCTGCTGGTGGCGTGTGTGGCGCGGCTGCTGCGCTGAAAAAACGATCCGGATCAGCTTTGGGTACGCTCCCATGCGCGCTATAATCGATGCCAGACATCTTTTTTCAGCACACGCACAGCGCAGAAAGCGAACGCAACATGTCAGCAAATGCACTTTCAGTGGGGATCATCGGCGTGGGCAACATCAGCCCCGCCTACATCAAAGGCTGCCGCGCCTTCGACAATCTGCGGCTGGCAGCAGTGGCAGATATTGACCTGGAACGGGCGGGGCGCGTGGCGGCTGAACACAACGTGCCTGCCTTTCACACTGTGGATGATCTGCTGGCGCGTGAGGATGTGGACATCATCGTCAACCTGACGATCCCAGCCGTTCACGCCGAAGTCAGCCTGAAGGCGATCGCGGCGGGCAAGCACATCTATTCTGAAAAACCGCTGGCGATCACGCTGGAGGATGGGCGGCAGATTCTCGATGCTGCGGCAGCGGCGGGCGTGCGCGTGGGCTGTGCCCCGGATACGTTCCTGTTCGCCCAGCATCAGATGGCGCGCAAGCTGGTGGATGAGGGCGCGATCGGCGCGCCTGTAGCGGCGGTGGGCTTCCTCGCCGGGCACGGACCGGAGCGCTGGCATCCCAATCCCGACTTCTTTTATGCGCCTGGCGCGGGTCCGATGCTCGATATGGGACCGTATTACATCACCTGCCTGGTCAACCTGCTGGGTCCGGTGCGCCGGGTGAGTGGCACGGCGCGCGCTTCGTTTCCGACACGCACAGCCAAAGACGGGCACACCATCCCGGTCAACGTCCCCACGCATTACACGGGGGTGCTGGAATTCGAGTCGGGCGTGTCGGCAACGATGCTGATCAGCTTTGACATCTGGGGGCATCACCTGCCGCAGATGGAAGTCTACGGCGAACGCGGCTCGCTGACCATTCCCGACCCGAACGGGTTCGAGCCGCGCGAAACGCGGTTGTATGTGCCGGAAGTGTATGAGTGGGAGGCGATCGCGCCGACGTATCCTGCGGAGTGGGCGCGCGGGGTCGGTTTGGCGGACATGGCGCTGGCGATCGCTGAAGGGCGGGCACACCGCGCCAGCGGCGATCTGGCATATCACGTGCTGGAGGTCATGTTGGCGTTCGAGAAGGCAGTGACGAGTGGGACGTACATCGAGCTGAGCAGCACCGTCGCCCGCCCGGAACGCTTCCCGGACGGGCTGACGGCGCGCAGTCTGGTTCAGGGGACGTAATACAACTGAGCCGCGATGCCGCCTTCTTCGTGCAGACGATCGGCGGCTTCGCCATGCACCAGTTCGATACGGCTGTTGGACGCCATCGCCAGAGCCGGCAGCGTGTGCATCAGGTCGTCTTCCGCAATCGGGTACGGGGCGATGATCATCTCGACACGCTGCTCGTTGAGCGCCTTCAGCACGGCTTTCCGCCCCAGCGCACCGCGCCCGCCCGATTTGGCGCGGTCGATGACGGTATCGAGCAGCGCCTTCTCATAGTCGCGCTCGTGGTCATGCGCCAGCGGCTGGATACGCTCGATGATGGCGTGCGGCGGCGTGTTCATCGGGATGGGCAGCACACCGATCACCTGTTTCGCCAGACCTTCCGGCATCAGCCCGCGCAGGGTATGCACTGCACCTTCCGCGCCGCCGAGAATGATGCGGTCGGTCTCGTGCGCTGCGCTCAGTTTATCGATATGGGCGATGACTTCGCGGTAGAAGCGCGCCCGGTGTTCGTCGATCATCTTCTCGAACGCTTCCCGGTTGCTGCCCTGACTGAGTTCCCTGCCGTGCGATGTCGCCGGGTTGAGCGTCATCTCCCGGAAATCGTACTCGTCGAGGTCGATCTCCATGCGCTCTTCGTCCCCGGCATGACCGAGATACGCCGTCAGGAAACGCGCCTGCTCCTGATCGACCAGCACCACCAGATAGCGCTCGTACTCGTCCAGCTTCCAGAAAAGCGGCGTGACCAGCGGCTCGCCATAGGCGGACAGGTTGTCCATCGGCAGCGGCAGGGCGTAATGCTCGATGTCGCTCTCCGTCACGAACAGCACCAGACCCCGGCTTTCCGCTTTGTACTCACCGAGAAACGCTTCCGCCCGATCGCGGATGGCGCTCCATACGCGGCGCGCATCCCGATCGTCTATCCCGGACTCGATGTCGCGCAGTGCATTCTTCACCCACACACGCCAGGCGGGGTTGGACGCCTGATTTTCCAGATAGCCCGGATTGACGTTCAGATAGAGCGAGAGCGTCGGCGTGGGCATCTCGGTCATCAGCCGTCGGATGTCGTTCATGTGCAGCATGGGGTTTCCTCCATTGGACTGTGCATTCACCCCTGATTGAACCCGGTTCCGGCTGCTGACGACACAGCAGGGTGTCCCATTCGGCTTTGCCCACCTGACCCGGATCGAACGGGTCGATCTTCCCGCCTTGATCTTCACATTGATACACAGTATCATTTTAAACGATACCATGTATCGATTTTATGTCTGAGATGACAGGGAGTGGCAATGCGTAAAATGCGGTTATGGGTGATGATGGCGCTGCTGGTGCTGTGGATTGCGCCGGCGGCGGTGGCGCAGCGGGAACCGCTGCGTGTGGTGGCAACCTACAGTGTGCTGGGCGATCTGGTGGCGAACATCGCCGGGGAAAATGTCGAACTGACGGTGCTGGTTGGGCTGGATGGCGACCCGCATGTGTACGAGCCGACGCCACAGGACCTCATGGCGCTGGCGAATGCCGACCTGCTGATCGAGAATGGTCTGGCGCTGGAGCCCTGGATCGATGCGCTCTACGCCTCATCCGGTTCGTCGGCAGTGCGCGTCGCCGCCAGCGATGGGATCGATGTGCTGGAATTTGCCGGGCATGATCACGATCATGAAGGCGATCACGATGCCGGGCATGTCGGTCACACGGAGGATGAGGAGGCGACCGGTTCGCGCCTGATCGTCGCTGATTTCGAGAGCGGGACGGTCCGGGTGATCGACCTGCGTGACAACAGCGTGATCGCTGAATTCAGCCTGACCAGTTCTGCGCGGCTGTATCCTTCACCGGGTGGGCGCTATGCCTTCGCGGTGCAGGCGGACGGCAGCATCACCAACGTCATCGACAGCGGCGTCTCGCTCGTGCCGCACGATGATCACTTCGATGTCGATTTCGGCAGCCCGACGCTGCTGCCCTTCACGGTCAGCGGGCGCACGCCGATCCATTTCGTGACGCACCACGACCAGATCGCCATCTTCAACGACGGCGAAGGCACGGCGTCGGTATTCACGCAGGATGACCTGTTCAGCCGGGTGGCGCGCGTGGCAACCTTCTCGACGGCGCGCCCGCATCATGGGGTCGCCGTACCGCTGGATGATGTGGTGCTGATCTCGTCGCCGAACATGAGCGACATGAACAGCACGCTGCCGATCGGCGTCGATGTGCTGTCGATGGACGGCGAACTGCTCCAGAGCTTCCCAGAATGCCCTGGGCTGCATGGCGAAGCCGCGTACAGCGATGATGGCGTGGCGTTCGGCTGCTCTGACGGTGTGCTGCTGATCGAGCGCGACGGCGAGGCGTTCGTTTCGCGCAAAGTGGCGAACCCCACTGATAACCCCGATCTGCGGACCGGCACGCTCTACCACGCTGAAGGCGCGCCGTTCCTGATCGGCAATTACGGGCAGCGGACGCTGGTGCGCGTGGACCCGGCGGCGGGCACGTCGGAGATCATCCTTGAAGCGCCGACGCGCATCTGGCGCTTCAGCTATCACGGGGAAGACCCATCCAAAGCGGTGGCGCTGACCATCGACGGCAATCTGCATGTCATCGACATCGCCAGCGGCACGATCGAGGGCAGCGTACAGGTGGTCGATCCGTTCCTCGCCCCGGCACGCGGGCGCGCGGCTGCCCGTCCGCTGTTCGTCGTCAACGGGCACATGGCATACGTCAGCGAGCCGCTGCCTGGCGATGTGCGCGCCGTCGATCTGGAGACGCTGGAGATCAGTGAAGAGCGTATCGTGGTGGGCGGCAAACCATCGTCGATGGCGGTGTTCGGCGCGGTTCCCGTCTCCGCGCTGGAAGCAGGGGACGACCACGACCATGATCACGACCACGCGCATGGCGAATTCGATCCGCACACGTGGCTGTCGCCGCGCAATGCCATCATCATGGTCGGCAACATCCGCGATGCACTGGTCGCCGCTGATGCCGCCAACGCCGACGTGTACACCGCCAATGCTGCCGCCTACATCGCCCAGCTTGAGGCGCTCGACGCCGAAGTGACGGCGGCGGTCGAGTCGCTCCCGGCGGAACGCCGCATCCTGATCACCACGCATGAGGTGTTTGCCTATTTCGCGCGCGATTACGGCTTCAGCACGCCCGCTTCGGCGCTCAACGCGGTGACGACGGGCGCGGCTGATCCATCGGCGGGCGATACCGCCGCGCTGATCGAGGAGATTCGCGCTCTGGGCGTGCCCGCCATCTTCGTCGAGAACGTGGGCAATCCCCGTCTGATGGGGCAGGTGGCGCAGGAAGCGGGTGTGACGCTCGCCCCGGCGCTCTACACACATGGTCTCGGTCCGGCGGGGTCCGGCGCGGAGACGTACATTGGGATGATCCGCTACAACGTTGGCATCATCGTCGAGGCGCTGCGCTAGGCGTCAGTCGGCAAATGCCCGTCCCTGCATCTCGGCAGGGGCGGGCAGCCCCAGTTTGTTCAGCAGGGTCGGCGCGATGTCCATCAACTGCCGATCCTGCATCTCTCCCTGACCGCGCTCACGCGGGTCGTACAGGATGAACATCCCTTCTTCGGCGTGGTTGGCGTCATCAGGACCGGTGTCGTTCTCGAACGTGTAGTGCCGTCCGTGACCCAGGCTGCCGACGGCGCGCCAGTGCAGATCACCGAAGTACACCAGCAGGTCGGGGGCGATGCCGTTGACCGACTGGTAAATCTCCTGCGGTTTGAATACCTGAGTGTGCAGCGGTTCGCCCAGCGGACCGGGAATGGCGCGGATGAGCGATGCCAGATGATCGCGCGTCGCCTCATAGTCGCCCGGCGCGATCGTGCCGGCAGGTTCGCGCCCGCGCACGTTCAGGAAGACGCGCCCGTAGTAGCCGCCTGATGCCCAGGCGCGCGTCTTCTCCCAATCGACCGCCATGTCCTCGAAGCGGGTGATGCGCCCTTCGGGAGGTGGCGTTCTGAAGACCAGCCAGCCCTGCTGCCACAGCCATTCATTCAGGCAGATGCCGCCGTCCATGCGCGAAACGCCGTGATCGCTGACCACCAGCACGACGGTATCGTCGCCTGCGCGTTCGATCAGGTCAGCGGTGAGGGCATCCATCTGACAGTAGTAATCGTGTATGGCATGGCGATAGGGGCTGATCGGCTCATGCGCGCGGTGCTGCGGGTCATGAAAGCGCCAGAAGCCGTGATGCAGCCTGTCCAGCCCGATGTTCATGTACATGAAAAAATCCCAGGGGCGGCTGCTGATCAGGTGGCGCACGACCTGAGTCTGGGTGCGCGTGAGGGCGTGGATCGACTCCAGCAGAGTCGCCTTGTCGGGCGTGCGAAATTCGCGCACATCGAAGCGGTAATCCGGCACGAGGTTGAGGATTTCGCGCTTGAGGATGGCAGGGTAGGTGAAGGGCGCATCGGCATTCGGGGTGAGAAAATCGCTCACGACCAAGCCGTTGACCGGGCGCACGGGGTAGGTCTGCGGCGCACCGATGACGATCGCCTGTTTGCCCGCCGCCCCTGCGATGTCCCATACGCGCGGGACGCGCACGCTGCTGCTGTCGGCAGTAGACATGGCGTCATACGAATAGTCACGTCGATTGCGAAAGCCGTACACGCCCAGCACGCCTGGGTCGCGGCTGCTCATCATACTCGCCCATGCCGGGACGGTGATACACGGGATGGACGAGCGCAGCCTGCCCCACGTTCCGGCATGGGCAAGGCGGGAGAGGGTGGGCAGGTCATCACGAAAGGTATTGAAGATCAGGTCAGGGCTGGCGCAGTCCAGCCCGATCACCAGAACGCGCCGCGCGCGTCGTTTGCGTAAACCGAACATCACAGAATGCGTTGTCCTAACAGGCTGGCGGTCAGTGCGACGGCGACCTGCGCCGTGCCGTTGAGCGTATCGAGGATCGGGTTGACTTCGACAATATCTAAAGCGCGCACACGTCCGTCGTCCGCCAGCATCTCCATCAGCAGATGGGCTTCGCGGTAGGTCAGCCCGCCGGGCACGGGCGTGCCGACGCCAGGCGTCACCGTCGGATCGAGCGAGTCCATGTCGAGGCTGACGTGCAGCACGTCGCAGTCGCGCAGCAGGTGCAGGGCACGATGGACGACCGCCGCCATGCCCATCTCATCCACTTCGCGCATGGTGAACATGTTCAGATGATGCGCCACCGTCGCCCGTTTCTCTTCAGCGTCGAGATCGCGCACGCCGATGTAGACGATCTGTTCAGGCGTGAGCAGCTTTTTGCCGATTCGCAGCGGAGGTGGACACAAGCCCATCAGCGCCGCGACGACCATGCCATGCACATTGCCGGAAGGGGTCGTTTCGGGCGTGTTGAAATCGCCGTGCGCGTCGATCCACAGTACACCGACGCGCTCTGGACGGCTGAGTGACCCGGCGACCGTGCCCATGCTCATGCTGTGATCGCCGCCCAGAAAGATGGCAAACTCGCCGCGCTGGATGATCTCGCCCATGCGGTCGTGCGCCGCGCTGCACACCGCGCCGATCGCGTCGGCATTGTGGGCGCGCCTGTTCGTGTTGTCGTTGGCGATCGCTTCATAGACGGGGACGCTGATGTTGCCGCTGTCGATGACGTTCAGCCCGATGCGCTGCAAACGCGCCTGAAGCCCGGCATAGCGC
Source organism: uncultured Pleurocapsa sp. (assembly GCA_964614405.1). Taxonomy (GTDB): domain Bacteria; phylum Chloroflexota; class Anaerolineae; order Aggregatilineales; family Phototrophicaceae; genus Flexifilum. The sequence goes on along the minus strand of CAZTLS010000032.1, from coordinate 20,506 downwards.
AGTGCGGATGCGCCCATATCGACGCCGCGCCGCTGCTGCCCCAAATCCATCGGCACGCCGTAGATACGCACATCACACAGTTTCATGCTCATCGGTTTCTGCCCTGATTGATGCGTGTGCCCAAAGCCACGAGGATAATGCTGATGAGGTACAGCACCAGCAGCGGACCCATCACCAGAGACATGTTGACCGGATCGACCGTCGGCGTGATGACTGCCGCCGCCACTGCTGCGCCGATGATGGCGATGCGCCAGTTGCGGATGAGCGGACGCGGCGTGACGATGCCCATCAGCGACAGCACAAAGAAGATCAGCGGCGTCTCGAACGCCACGCCCATCCAGAAGATGAGCGCCGTGATGAAGCCGAGATAGCCATCCGCCGTCCACTGGGCGATGAAGTTGTCCGACTGAAAGGTTTGCAGGAAGTTGAGCGCGGGCGGGATGAGGACGAACCACGAGAACGCCGCGCCGATCACGAACAGCCCGGTGATGGCGGGCAGCGCGCGGAACAGCACGCCGCGTTCGCGCCGCGTCAGCCCCGGTACGACGAACATCAGGATTTGGTAGGTGGTGATCGGGATGGAGAGGATCGCGCCGATCAGCAGGGCGACGCGGAAATACGACACGACCGGGTTGGTAGGGTCAAGCGCCTGAAAACGCTCGCCATATGGTTGGCGCAGATAAGCCAGCACGGGGTCTGCCAGCACGAACCCGATCATCACGCCCACAGCCAACCCGATAAAGGCGCGCGTCAGGCGGCGGCGCAGCTCATCGAGATGTTCCATCAGCGTCATGTGCAGTTCGTGTCCGTCGTCCTCTGGTTCAGAGACGGGCGGCGGGGGAGGGGGGGCGGCGCGGCGGCGTCGCAGACGCAGGCGTGCCATATGCGTTCACCCTTCCCTTTCGGCGGGTTGTGCCAGCCGTTCCAGAAGACGCGGGTCGTTGGCGATGACGCGCAGCACCCCGTTGATGAAGCCTGGCGCGCCTTCGGCGGCATACGCCTTTGCCAGTTCGACGGCTTCGTCGATGGCGACGCCGGTCGGCGTCTGGCGGCTGACGGCGAACTCGAACAGGGCGATCCGCAGGATATTGCGGTCGATGGCGGCGAGTGTTGCGACCGGGTGATCCGGGGCGCGCTCAGCGATGGCGGAGTCGATGACAGTGCGATGAGCATCAACACCCACCACAAGTTCCCGTGCAAGGCGTGCGGCACGCGGCGGCGGCTCCTGTGCCTGCAAGTGGCGCGCCAGCACAGGCAGCGCCGAATGCCCTGCCAGATCGACTTCATACAGCGTTTGCAGGGCGATGTGCCTGGCAATGCTGCTGTCGCTGGCGTAGGTAGTCTCGACGGGCAGACTGCGCGGGTCGCGCGGGTTGGTCAGGGTCATGGTTGGGCGCTGTTTCACCATATGTGAGCCATTAAACCGAAACCAGTGTACTGTATTTACCCGCTTTTTCCTATATGCCTCCGGGAAAGGTGGTAAGATAGAAACTGTCTTCTGATGGGGTGTACTCATTGTTTTCCCCTCTCGTTCTGTATCGTGCAAGGAGTGTGACCGTCATGGATATTGATTTTCAGGCGATCGTGCGCGCCCTGGGACCGGGAAGCGGCACAGATTTAATCTGGAGCATCTTCCTGTATCTGGTCTTCTTCCTGGGACTGATCACCCTTTTTCTCATCCCGGACAAGAACATGGTTCCCACGCTGCTGATGGCGGCGGTGGTGCTGTGCGCGGCGATCGCCAAGCTCAGCCTGGGCATCAGACCGCCTATTTTGCAGCGGCAGGAATTCGGCATGATGATCATCAACGTGCTGATGCTCATCTTCCCGGTCATCGCCGTCGGCACGATACGCACCACCAAGAAGAACCGCGCCAGCGCCCCGGCGATCCTGACCGCGCTGATCGGCGGGACGTACTTCTTCCTGTTCTGGCTGCTTGAACAGCGCTGAACAGCAGCGCTGCTTCAGCGTTCGACATACACAGATACGCCATCCGTCGCAATATGGATGATTCCGTGTATGTCTGTCCGCAGCAGATTCGCCCCGCTGAATCGGGCGATCTCCCCGCTGTCGGGTTGGTAGCGACGGTTGAGGCGATCGCCCTGCGCGATGATCCACGCTGGCGCGGTCATCAGTGGCAGCCCGTCCGCCAGAGCGCGCCGTTCACCGCCGCCGGGCAGTTGCAGCAGCGACACCCCTTGCACTACACCCCGTTCAATCAGCGACTCCTGCCCGCGTACCGAAAGCGTACCGGGCAGCAGCGCCGAAAACAGCCCATATTCGATGTGCAGGGCGACTTCACCCCGTGTCTCATGCAGGGTCAGGCGCACGCCATCGCGCAGAGGCAGCGTCAGCTCACCATCGACAGAGCCGCGCGGTGCATTCAGCCCGGTCAGCACGGCATCCAGTCGTTCGGCTGACGGGGTGTCTGACAGGGATGCTGGCGCGATCACGCGCAGGGGAGTGTAGCGCGTCAGCACATCGGGAAGCGCGCCGATGCGCGCCTCATCCTTCCCGGTGATGATCAGCAGGTCGAGCGTGCGCTCGGTGAATGGCAGGCGATCGCCCAGCGCGGTGAGCAGCCGCGAGGGATAGCGCCCGCCGTCGATCAGGATATACGTGCCATCAGGCGTCTGGATGAGCGCGGCGCTCTCTGCCAGGTCGAGAAACCAGATGTGCAGCCTGCCGTCTGGTCGGCTGAGCAGGATGAGCGCGGTCAGCACGACGACGGTCACCATCACCCCGCCGACGAGCAGCAGCCCGGCACGCCGGACGAGCATCCGGGCGATCTTCTGGCTGGTTTCTGGCGCGCTGATCTGCATCAGGGCAGCGCCGATGATCAGAATGAACAGCCCGGCGATCACCCCAGGTGACGGGTAGACGATCAGCGGCGGCACGAGCGCGAACAGCCGCACCACGCCGACCGACCAGGCGAGGGGGAGCATCGCCGCCCACAGCACGACTGTTCCAGCATCAGTGATGAGCAGCCCGATCAGCACGCCCGCCCCGCCGATCAGCATGATCAGCGGCTGGACGGGCACGATCAGCGCATTGACCACCAGCAGCGTGGGCGAGACGATGCCGAAGTAGAGCGCCGACAATGGCGCGGTGAAGACGATCGCCGCGATGCTGACTGTGACCGACTCGCGCAGCGCCCTCGATAAAGGGACGAGCGGGGTGGGCAGCCCGCTGAACAGCCAATCATGCAGCCGTCCCAGCGGTTCGGCGAACAGGGCGATGCCCAGCACAGCGAAGGCGCTCAATGTGAAGCCGATGTCCCACAGTACATACGGGTCGAGCGCTGCCATGACCAGCACGGTGAACGCCAGCGAGGTGGGCAGAAACGTCTGCCGACGGAGCGCGCTTCCGAAGAAGACCACCGCCGTCATCACCGCTGCCCGCACAACCGCTGCCCCCGCGCCAACGAACAGTGTGTACAGGGCGATCAGGGCGATCGAGAGCAGTGCGCCGCGCAGCGGCGGCACGCGCAGCCTCCGCATCAGTCCGTCCAGTACGCCGCCGATGACCACCATGTTGAAGCCGCTGATGGCGATGATGTGCGCGGCACTGGTGGCGGCGAATGCTTCGCGGATTTCCGGGGCGATCCCACGTTCATCGCCCAGCAGGATGCCGCTGAGCAGCCCGGCATAGGGTTCGGGCAGGGCAGCGGCGATGCGTCGCTCAGCGTCATCGCGTATGTGGCTGAGCCATGTCAGGGGATGGGGAACGGCGGCGGCTTCCAGCACGCGGACCTGCGCGCGCATCATGAGCGTGTATACGCCCCGCCGGGCGAGGTAATCGGTATACGAGAATCGATCGAGTTCGGGTGGGGTGGTGAGCGATCCGCCGGCGCGCACGCGGTCGCCGATGGCAGTGGTGAAGCCAGGCTGGGCATACACCAGGACGATCCCGTCAAGCGGGGTACGTCGTCCCTGCTGCCAGATATGCTGGACGCGGATGCGGAGGTGAACGGCGGTATCCCGCACATCCGGCGGGGCGTCGATCACCCCGTCGAGGGTGATCCAGTCACCCGTATCGCGCCAGGGTGCGATCGGGTCTTCGATCGGGAGGCTTTGAAACCGCAGGATGGCGCACGCCAGCGCAACCATGCCCCAGAAGAGATGGATGCGCGTTCGCAGGGCGAACAACGCCGACGCAAGACCGATCGCCAGCCAGACGAGATCGGCGCGGGCGGGGTCACTGGCAGCGAAGAGCGTCCCGGCGATCCAGCCCAGAACCGCCCAGATGAGCAGCACGCGGCAGTCGGGTTACTGCGGCGGTTCGCTGCCAGGCTTGCGCGGCGCGTTGACCTCGACGAGCTGCGGCTGCGACTGCTGCGGCTGAGCGATCGGCATGGTTGCCGGGGCGGACGGGGCAGCGCCGGCTGCGAGCGGCTGCTTGTTCACCTCGCTGATGCCGTTGCGGACGATCGTCAGCAGCTTGACCAACTGCTGTTCCAGTGTGCCCAGCGAGTCCAGCACGTAGCCGTCAGCATCTCTGGTGATCCCTTCGGCTTCCTGGCGTGCCGCCTCGACGATATTGGCAGCGCGGCTTTGGGCTGCCTGCACCAGCGCCTCACGGTCGATGAGCTGATCGCCGCGCTCACGGGCGAGCTGCACGACGCGGGCGGCTTCTTCGTTCGCCTGCGCGAGGATGCGATCACGCTGTGCCAGGATGCGCGCCGCCTTTTCGATCTCCTCCGGGATGGAGATTCGCATCTGGTCGATGATCTCAAGGGCGCGTTCCTCGTCGATCATGGTGAACTTGCTGAAGGGGATGTGCCTCCCTTCATCGATCAGGTCTTCAAGACGATCCACCAGGTGTTGAATATCCATCGGTCATTTCCCTCTTGTTGGTGCGGCACGCTTCGCCGTTCAATCCCGGATGCTGATGGTGTAGACCGGGCTGTCGCTGCCGGGGCGCAGTTCGTCGAACCGCCGTTTGAGCGCCTCCGCGATGAATTCTGGAACCATCGAAGAGACATTGCCTCCCAGCTCTGCAATTTCCCGGATGGTGCTGCTGCTGATATAGATGTGCTGGATGTCGGTCATGATCGAGACGGTTTCGATCTCCGGGGCAAGTTTTTTGTTCGCCAGCCCCATACGAAACTCGAACTCAAAATCCGAAAACACCCGCAGACCGCGCACGATCACCGCAGCGCCTACCTCTCTGGCATAGTCTACAGTGAAACCGGAAAACTTCGCAACTCGGATATTCGGGCTATCGGCGAATGCCTGTTTTGCCAGCGCCATGCGTGCATCGACATCGAAGAGCAGCTTCTTTTTCGGCAGGTCGTATACCCCAACGACCACTTCCTCGAACAGGCGTGCTGCGCGTTTGGCGATGTCGATGTGCCCGTTGTGCAGCGGGTCGAACGAGCCGGGGTAGAGTGCGCGAACCATCATCTTCTCACTTTCATGTGCAGATAAGGCATCAGCTGATGTCCGCGCGGGCATCCTGAAGCGCGCGAATACGAACCGCCAGCAGGTAATGCTCCGGCTGTTCAAGGTCAGGATCGATGGCGTAGAGGGTGCGCGCCTCGCGCTGCGCCGCTTCGATGAACGCGATGTCCATACCCTCCAGAGCGGCAAGTGCATCTTTGCCGCTCTGCTGCGTGCCGAGCAGGTCACCCGCGCCGCGCAGTTCAAAGTCCTTCTGCGCCAGGGCAAAACCGTCGCTGTTCTTTTCCAGAATCATCAGGCGTTCGAGTGCCTCCGGCGACTGGCTGTCCGGGATGAGCAGGCAGACCGAGGGAAAGCCGCCCCGCCCGACGCGCCCGCGAAACTGGTGAAGCTGCGCCAGCCCGAAGCGATTCGCCCCTTCGATGACGATGATCGTGGCGTTGGGGATGTCCACGCCGACTTCGGCGACGGAGGTGGTCACCAGCACGTCGAACTGACGTTCGCGGAACGCCGCCATCACTTCATCCTTCTCATCCGGGGACATGCGCCCATGCAGCAGCCCGACGCGATGGCGGAAGAACACCTTTTGCAGCGCTTCGTAATTCTCAACGGCAGACTCCGCCTCGATGCGCTCCGACGCCTCGACCAGCGGGTAGACGATGAACGCCTGCCGCCCCTGATTGATCTGATCCTCGATCATCTCCCATGCCTTGACGCGCTGTGTGGGTTCGATGACGCGAGTACGCACCGGGGTGCGTCCTGGCGGCATCTCGTCGATGATCGACAGGTCGAGATCGGCGTGCAGGGTGAGCGCCAGCGTGCGTGGAATGGGAGTCGCCGTCATGATCAGCAGGTGCGGGTTTGTGCCTTTGCCGCGCAGTGCGCCGCGCTGTTCGACACCAAAACGGTGCTGCTCATCGATGATCCCCAGCGCCAGATTGCGAAATTCGACGCCGGACTGGATGAGCGCCTGTGTGCCGATCACCACATCGACCGAGCCATCGCGCAGCCCGCCGAGCAGTCCTTCGCGTTCCGTTCCGCGCACCGCGCCCGTCAGCAGCCCGACGACCGGTCTGCCGCTGGGAAATGCGCCCTCCGGGATGCGCTCCAGTGCCGCACTGATGCCGATGTAGTGCTGTTCGGCGAGGATGCTGGTGGGAGCCATCAGCACTGCCTGACCGCCGCCCGCCACCGCGATCGCCAGCGCAGCGGCGGAGACGGCGGTCTTGCCCGAACCGACATCGCCTTGCAGCAGGCGGTTCATCGGGACGGCACGCGCCATGTCCGCGCGAATTTCCTGAATGCAGCGCCGCTGTGCCCCGGTAAGCGGATAGGGGAACATTGTACCGATCAGTCCATCGAGCAGGTTATCCTCGATGGGGAGAGGCTGTGCCGGGACGGACTGCCATTGGCGGCGGTTCGCCATGATGGTGAGCTGCATCATGAGCAGTTGGTCGAATGCCAGCCGCCGCTGCGCGTGACGATGATGATCCATCCCTTCGGGAAAGTGAATCTGGCGCAGCGCCCAGCCCAGGTCTGCCAGGTCGAGCCGTTCGAGTGTGCCCTCTGGCAGATAATCAGGAATGCGCGCCTCCCAGTAGTCGAGAGCGCGTTCGATGATGCGGCGAAGCTGACGGTTATTGAGACCTTCAGTGAGCGGATAGACCGGGACGATGCGCGCCGCCTGCAAATCCTCGATGTCGAGGGGCTGAATTTCCGGGTTGGTCAGTTGGATGCGGTTCTGATACAGGCTGGTCTGCCCGCGCAGGAGTACCTGCATTCCAGGTTGCAGGGTGCGCCCCAGGTAGGGCTGCCCGAAACAGGTGACGCCCAGCCTGCCGGTGCTGTCTTCAACGACCATGCTGAAATCGCGCCGCCCCGATTTGCCCGCGCGTAGCTCGGCATGGCGTATCGTGCCGATGACGGTGACGAGCGTCTTTTCCGTCAGCCTGCCGATGGGGATCATCTGGGTGTAATCGTCATAGCGCGTGGGCAGATAGAAGAGCAGGTCGTTGATGGTATGGATGCCCAGTTTTGCCAGCAGTTCCTGCTGTTTCGGTCCCACGCCCTTGACACGATCGACGCTGTTATTCAAGCCGTAGAGCAGGTCTGCTGCCGCCTGCGGGTCGATCGGCTCACGCCGGATGCGGGGTGGACGCACCAGACGCGCCGGCAGGGGCAGATCGCGCTTGCCAGGTTTGGCACTGCTGAAATCGATGTAATCGTCCAGACGGCTGCTCTCGTTGTGATAGCCATTGCCCGCGCCTGCCTGGGCGTCCTCGTCTTCATCGCGCGCAGCACGCCCTGCCCCCTGCCCACGCTTGCCCTCGGCGCGGGCGGGCTGGCGCTGTGGTTTTTCCTGTGGCGCTGCTTCCTGACGGGCTTCTGCCTTGCGCGCTTTCTCTTTGCGGCGGCGCGGTTCGGGAGGGGGTTCGGCAGGTGCGGCTTCTCCCGCAGCGGTGGATTCGTCGGCAGCAGGGGCAGGCGCAGCAGCGGGAGGGGCGGGCGGAGCATAGTCTCCCAGCCGTGCCTGATATGCCTCTGGCGGTTTGGCGCGCCCCATGATGCGATCGAGCATGTAGCTGATGCGCGCTGAACGTGCTTCGGGTGTGTCGATCTGGACATAGGCACGCAGCAGGTCGCTCAGTTCATCGACCAGAATGTGATGTTCCGGGCGGCGTGCCTGCTGATGTGCCTCGTCGTGCCAGGAAGGAGCGAGACGTTCCAAGCCGCCGATCACAGCGGTGTTACGGCAACCCTGTTCCTGTTCCAGCTTGAGGATTTTGACCAGTTTTTCCAATGCCGATGGCATGATGTAATCAGGTTCTCCATGCGCTGCTCAGCGCAACTGCGCCAACGCTTTTCGGTCCAATATGCACGCCGATCACCGGGGTGATGCGTATCGTCCACACCTGATCGGGCATGATGTCGCCCAGCCGCTCGCGCAGCACGTGGACAGCTTCCTCTTCCCCGGCATACAGCAGCACCAGCTTGTCAAAAGGCTGATGTTTTCTGATGCGCGTCACCAGCTCATCCACCACACGGGTGAAAGTGCGAACCCGCGCGACGGATGCCGCCTCTCCATCATGCACGTACAGCAGCGGCTTGATCTGGAGCATCGTGCCGATGCCCGCCGCTGCCCAGCCGACGCGCCCGCTGCGACGCAGATACTCCAGCGTCTCCAGAGCGGCGTAGACGTGCTGGTGTTCACGGGCGCGCAGGATGGCTTCGCGCGTGCGATCGATGTCCCCAGTCTCTGCCGCGACTTCCGCCCCTGCCCACACCTGAAAACCGAGACCCATCGTGGTCGTCTGGCTGTCGATGAGCGTGTATTTCTCAGGTGGCAGTTTGCTTGCGCCCAGACGCATCACATTGTACACCCCGCTGAGCGCCGATGCGACGGAAATAATGAACACATGGTCGGCTTGTGCGGCAGCACGGGTGATCACCTCCTCAGCCATGCCGGGAGCCATCGCCGACGTGGTGGGGTAAGGGGGGCGCATCCCCGCCATCTTGTGATAGAAATCTTCACGGATGAGCGCGACCCCATCGTCGGCAAGGCTTTCATTGTTGTAATTGATATAACAGGGCAGGACATCGATGGGATAGCGCGCCAGAATTTCCGGCGGCAGGTCACAAGTACTGTCCGTCACGAAGCGAATTTTTTTAGTAGTCATCATCAATCCTGTGAAATGGGTTTTCCATCACCGCCAACCCGATCGCGTCATGTCCGATCAGCGCCGCCAGCGATGCGCCGTACTGTAAAGTGGTATAAGTCATATCGGGAAAATCGAGCGCGAGGCGTTCATGAACGGCTTTGAGTGCGTCAGGCTGCGGGTGGGGGGCGACGATCAGCGCCGCGTCCGCCACCTCGGTGAACTCCGCCACGAACTCGCTCAGGCGCTCGACTGCCTGGGCACGGGTGCGTACTTTTTCGATGGCGATCAGCCGCCCGTGTTCCATGCTCAGCACGGGTTTGATGCCCAGCATCACCCCGGCAAGCGCCTGGGCGGGCTGGAGGATGCGGTTGTGCATCAGAGTGTCAAGGGTATCGACGGTGAAGATAATGTAGAGGTGTTCGACCGCCGTTCGTACCACGCGCACCAGTTCGTCAAACGAGTCGCGGGTGTAGGCTTCACGTGCGGCAAGCCTGGCAAGCATCGCCTGTGCTGCCGACAGGCTCTGCGAGTCGATGCTGATCACCCGGCAGCGCCCGGTGAAGGGATGCCCTGCCGTCTGCGCGTGCTGCCAGCTTTCAGAAATCTCGCGCGAGGGATGAACAGAGATGATGCCGTCGTGCGTGCGCGCCAGCGACTCGAACACGGCGGCATAATCGCTGATCGCGGGAGGGATGATCTGCACGATCTGTTTTCCCTCCCGCATAATGGCGATCACTTCGTCGCTGGACAGATCGACCTCTTCCCGATATGCCCGTCCGTCGATGAGCAGGCGATTGGGGACGATGGTGATGTTCTCCGCCGGGAAAGTGTTTCCAAAATGGGCGAAGCTGTCCGTGACGATGTGAAAACGCGGCATGGTGATTTATTCGATCCCGATCACATAGGGGTAAAGTGCCTGCCCGCCTGAGATCACTTCGTAGCCCAGTTTGGGGAAGTGATTGCTCAGATGCTCGACCAGCATTCGCGCCTCGCTCTCCGCCACGCCCTCGCCGTAGTAGATGGTCACCAGTTCGTGGCGCGCCGCGCCCGCCCGGTGCAGCAGTTTTTCCGCCAGAGTGAAGGCGTCGTCATCGGCAGCGACCAGCACATCGTCGATCAGCCCGATGTACTGCCCGGTATGCACATCGATGCCGTCGAATTCGATGCTGCGCGTGGCAGTGGTGATCTCACAGGTGGTGACGGACGACAGGTTGCCCTTCATCGCTTCAGCGATGGTCTCCGGCGCATCATCAGCCGTGTAGTTATTGTATTCGCACAGCGCGGCGATGCCCTGCGGCACAGTGATGCTGGGCACGACGCGCACATCACGGTCACTCGCTTCCTTTGCCGCCTGCTGCGCGCTGAGGATGATGTTCTTGTTATTGGGCAGCAGCACGATCGACGTATTGGGCAGCTTGCGGATGATCTCCAGAAAATCGCCCGTGCTGGGATTCATCGTCTGTCCACCGCTGATCACGGCTGCCGCGCCGAATTCGTAGCACGCCTGCTGCATCCCCGCGCCGCTGGCGACAGCGATCACGGCTGTGCCTTCGATGTCTGTGCGGATGCGCGGTTCGGTCTGGGCACGCTGCACCAGATACGTCTCATACTGCTTCTGCATATTCTCGACCACGATGTCATCCAGCGACGCGCCTGTGTTGATGGCATATGCCAACGGCTCTCCCGGATTATGGACATGGACATGCACCTTCAGCAGGTCTGCGCCGCCGACGACGAGCGTTGACCAGCCGCCCATATCATTGAGCGCCTGGCGCACACGCGCCGCATCCAGATTTGCCCCGCGCATCAGAAACTGCACATCATAGCCATAGCCCAGTTCGTCTTCCGGGGCGAGTGCCTCTTCCCAACTGGTGGTGGCGGCAGTGGCGTCCAGCGCATGAACCGCCTCGACCGGGCGACCGCACAGCGCGCGCATCATGCCCTCGAAGATGAACAGCAGCCCCTGCCCGCCCGAATCGACCACGCCTGCCTTCTTGAGGATCGGCAGCAGCTCCGGCGTGTGGCGCAGCGATTTGCGTCCGGCGAACAGCATCCGGCGCAGCAGGGCGATCAGGTCTGGCGTGGACTCGTAATGCTTGTGGACTGCCTCCATCATCTCGCGCGAGACGGTCAGGATCGTGCCCTCGACGGGCTTGTCCACCGATTTATATGCCTTGTCCACTGCGATGCGGGTCGCCTGTGCCAGCAGCCCGGCGTTCAGCTTTTCCTGCCCGTCCAGCGCCTCGGCGACGCCCTGCCAGAGCTGGCTGAGGATCGTGCCGGAATTCCCGCGCGACCCCATCAGCGCGCCGCGCGCCACCGCCGCCATCAGCCGCCCGACGTGCGGGTCGTCCATGCTGGCGATGGCGGCATAGGCGCTCCGCATGGTGAGGAACATGTTGGTTCCCGTATCGCCATCGGGTACGGGGAAAACGTTGAGCTGATTAACGCGATCCTTGTTGTGTTCCAGCCAGGTGACCCCCGCGCTGAACAGGCGTTTGAGCAGATACCCATCAACGACGCGGTTATCGCCCTGGCGGAAGAGTGCATGTGTGATCATCAGAGACCCTCTTGTTCAAACCGATCCGACAAAAAATACTTAGCCAATAAAAGCGTGCCTGTGCGAGCGCCCTTGCCGCTCACCCTGCGCTGTGATAGCATAAACCATCATATTGTCTGATAAAACCGGGTTGTAAAGGCGGTTCAACATGGCGGTTTGCCAAAACTGCGGCAAGAAACCGATGTTCGGGAACACGCGCAGCTTCTCGCTGCGTTCCTCGCGGCGCAAGTTCAATCCCAATATCCAGCGCATCAGCGTGATGGAAAACGGGGAGATGGTGCGGAAGACGCTCTGCACCAAGTGCATCAAGACGCTTGCGAAGGCATAAAGGCGGCTGGCACACAGTCGCGCTCACTTTCAGCAGCAAGCCGGTTGACGCCGGCTTTTTTTATATCTCCAGCCCACCGCGCAGCGCCTCCATGTTGGCGAACACTGACCCTGATGTGTTGAAGATGACGCTGCCCACCACCAGCAGGTCTGCGCCAGCGGCGATCGCCCGCCTGCCCGTTTCGGCATTGATGCCGCCATCCACACCGATGCTCACCCCTCGATCGCCCACCATCGCGCGCAGCGCGGCGATCTTCGGCAGTGTCTCCGGCAGAAACGCCTGACCGCCAAATCCTGGATTCACCGTCATCACCATGATGCCGTCGATCAGGTGGAGGATGTCGGTCAGGAAACTCGCCGGGGTGTGCGGATTGATCGCCACGCCCGGCTGCACGCCCAGCGCGCGGATGGCGCTCAGCGTGCGGTGCAGGTTGGGGCATGTCTCCCAGTGAACGTAGATGCGCGATGCGCCCGCCTGGGCAAATGCGGGCAGCAGGTGATCCGGCTCGACGATCATCAGATGCACGTCGAGTGGCAGCGCGGTCGTGCGCCGCACCGCCTCGACGACCAGCGCGCCCATCGTGATGTTGGGCACGAAGCGCCCGTCCATCACATCGATGTGCAGGCGATGCGCCCCCGCAGTTTCAGCATCGCGCACCTGTTCCCCCAGCCTGGCAAAGTCAGCCGCGAGGATCGATGGGGAGATAGCGATCGGAAAAGACGACATACACTATCGCGCTTTCACAAGAATCATGAAAAGTCATATGTCTCCCATTGTAAAAGATGAACGGGAAAACCGCTAACCGTAATTTTCGGGGGTAGGGTAGCTTGAGAGAAACGACCGCCGCGCCTGCGACTGGGCGCGGCGGTCGTTAGAGGTAGATTACCCGTACTTCTTCATCAGGTTGGCCAGCACTTCTGCTGACGGGCGCAGCTTGTCATCGCTCAGGCGCGCCAGAGGTGTATCGGTCAGGCTGAGCGTTTCGCCCAGGGTGGGGCGCGGCTCTTCGTAGTAGATCAGCCCGGTGAGCAGCAGGTTCTCGCGCCCGGCGCGCTCCAGCACGCCGATCGCTTCGGCGCGACTGCGCGGGTCGTGCCCGGCTTCCAGCTTCTTCAGGCGGACGAACGTGCCGTCGTGCATCTCGACCTCGATCGTCTCGCCCTCTGCGTATTCCTCGACGGTGATCTCTTTCTTCTCCGCAACATAGCCTGGAGCGAGAATTTCGATGTCATGCAGGCGGATTTCGTGTTCCTGCCCATACGGGTAGCTCTTGGTCGATTCAGGGGCGTTGTTGAAGGTGACGCACGGACTCACGATGTCGATCACCGCTGTTCCGCGATGCGCCACTGCCGCCTTCATCAGCGCCTGCACCTGTTTGGCATCGCCGGAGAAACTGCGCGCCACGAAGGTCGCGCCGCCGACGACGGCTTCGAGGCACAGATCGATCGGCGGCAGGTCGTTCTTGCCATAGTATTTGAGGAACTGCCCTTCGTCTGCCGTCGCCGAGAACTGTCCTTTGGTCAAACCGTACACGCCGTTGTTTTCGATGATGTAGACCATCGGCACATTGCGGCGGATCAGGTGCTTGTACTGCCCCAGCCCGATGCTGCCCGTATCGCCGTCACCGCTCACTGCGATGGCGATCAGCTCGTGATTCGCCAGCGTCGCCCCGGTCGCCACAGACGGCATACGCCCATGGACCGAGTTGAAGCCGTGCGATCCCTTGAGGAAATAGGCGGGCGTCTTGCTGGAGCAGCCGATGCCGCTCAGCTTGATCACCTTCCACATCGGCAGGTTGAGGTCATACGCCATGCTGATGATCTGATTGCTGATCGAGTCGTGCCCGCAGCCGGGGCACAACGTGCTTTTGCCGCCGCGATAATCGGCTCTTTCCAGTCCGAGTGCGTTCGCCATGATCGATTACAGAGCCTCCTCATGCTCAGCGATTTTTCCGTGAACCCAGCGGGCGGTCATAGGCAGGGTGTCGCCCAGCGCCAGCGAGATGAGCGACATGTGCGCCAGCGGCGACTCCATCCGCAGAAGCTGCCACATCTGCCCGTCAAAATTGTTCTCGACCACATACACGCGGTCGTGCGCGTCGATGAAATCCCACACTTCCTGGGTGAAGGGCAGGGCGCGCACGCGCAGATAGTTGGTGTGGATGCCTTCTGCCGCCATGTGGTCGCGCGCTTCGCGGATGGCGGCATCATTCGTGCCGAACGAGAGGATGCCGATGCGCTTCGCCGGGTCATGTTCGACGATCGGCTTGGGCACGACGGTCTTCGCCGTCTCGAATTTGTGGCGCAGACGGGTCATATTCTGCACCCAGTCATCGGCGCGCTCGCTGTAGACCGCCATGTCGTTGTGACCCGTCCCGCGTGTGAAGTAGGCGGCGCGGGTATGTTCGGTTCCCGGCACGGTGCGATAGCCCACGCCGTCGCCGTCGTAGTCACGGTAGCGGAACCATTCGCCCTTATCGGCGAAGAAGGCTTCCAGCTTTTCCTTGTCGAGCGTCTTGCCGTGATCGATCGGGGTGTCGGGGTAGGGGAACGGATCGCTCAGCCAGAGGTTCATGCCGAGGTCGAGGTCGCTCATCACGAACACCGGGGTCTGCATGTGTTCGGCGATGTCGAGCGATTTCCAGCCGAACTCGAAGCATTCTTCGGCATTGCCGGGCAGCAGCACGATGTGGCGGGTATCACCATGACTCAGGGTATAGAGGAACATCAGATCGCCCTGGCTGGTGCGCGTGGGCAGCCCGGTGCTGGGACCCATGCGGGTGATGTCCCAGATGACCGCCGGGATTTCAGCGAAATACGCCAGCCCGGTGAATTCTGCCATCAGGCTGATGCCAGGTCCACTGGTGGCGGTCATCGAACGCGCACCTGCCCAGCCCGCGCCGATGACCATGCCGATGGCGGCGAGTTCGTCTTCCGCCTGCACAACGGCGACGGTATTTTTGCCCGTCTCCGGGTCTTTGCGGATGTGCATGTGGTTCAGCACGTTGTCCACCAGGCTGGTGGATGGAGTGATCGGATACCACGCCACGACCGTCAGCCCGCCGAAAAGCGAGCCGAGCGCGGCGGCGTCGTTGCCCTCGATCAGGATTTTGCCCGCCGTCAGGTTGAGCGGCTCAAAACGGAACGAGTCCTGCTTGGTCAGGTTGGCGGCTGCCCAGTCGTAGGCGAGCTGCACGGCGGAGAAGTTCATCTTCGCCGGCTTTTCCTTGCCGCCAAACTGGTCAAGCAGGGCGCTGTAGGCGATGTCCATCGGGATGTCGAACAGATAGCAGCACACGCCCACGTAGACCATGTTGGCGATGCGGTCGGCAAATTCCTTCGGGAATTCACCGCTCTTCATGATCGCTTTCACGGGCAGTTCGTAAACGGTGATGTCCGTCCGCTCAACGCGGTATTTCAGGTCGGCATTGACGATCAGCACGCCGCCCGCCGGGACATTGGCGATGTCTTCGGTGACGGTATCCTGATTGAAAGCGACGGTCACCTCGGTGGTGGCGCGCCGTGCGGTGTAACCGTCCTTGCTGGCGCGGATGGTGTACCACGTCGGCAAGCCTTTGATGTTGGACGGAAACAGGTTCTTGCCGCTGACCGGGATGCCCATCTTGAAAAGCGACCGGATCAGCACGGCGTTGGAAGTCTGGCTGCCAGAGCCGTTCTCTGTGGCGACCATCAGGGCGAAATCATTCACACCCGGCTGATAACGCTGCCAGCGGGTGTGTACTTCTGGGGTGAGGTTGATAGCCATGGTTGTCCTTGAAAATCAGATATTCTACAGACCGCATCGCATGAAGCATTCGCTTCGCAAAAAAACATCAGCCGGGCAAGCCGCACGGGCGGCGGAGGTGAGTGGAGGGTGTTTCGCTCCTGTTCTGCGCCTTCAGCGCTCTTCTTCACGATCGTGCCGGATCAGACGGGTATGTTCGATGAACAACTGCTTCGCTCCTTCGGTATCTCCGGCGCACAGTGCATCGAGGATGCGGGCGTGGTATGCCCACACAGTTTGCAGATAGCTGAAGCTGGCATAGCGCGTCACTTCAACCGCTTCATAAGCGTCCCAGTAGGCTTCGAGGATGCCCATGACGAACGGGTTGTCCAGACGCTTGAACTGCGTCAGGTGAAAGGTGCGGTGTTCTTCATTGGGGATGCGGGTCTGCTGGCTGCTCAGCTTATCCTGTGCGCGGGTGATGCAGGCGCGCATCTGCTCAAAATCTTCGGGCAGCATCCGCGCGACAGCTTCGTTCCAGAAGGCGACTTCCAGATGATTGCGAACCTCGCCGAACAACTCGAAATTGCGCGGGTTCTGCGCCAGGGCGAAATACAGGCTCAGACGTACCGCCGGGGCGAAATCGTACTCGCGCAGGCGCATCCCGGTCTTGGAGCGCACCTCGACGAATCCCAGCGCACGCGCCACTTCGAGCTGTTCGCGCACCTTGCTGATGCCGATGTTCAGGTGGTCGTCATCCTGCAGCGTGTTCAGCGTGGGCAGCCGATCGCCTGGCTGGAACCCCGCGCGGATGATGTAGTTCAACAGATCAGAGTCAAGCTGGATGCGCGACATAAGTCAGGTGATCCGTATTGATCGGATTTATCGGAATAATCCGTTTGAACGAGTGTATCATGCTTTGCACGCTTTGTCTATGTGAGGGCGTGAAAAGCTTGTGAAAACTGTCTAAACCGCGATCTCTGTGAACATGGCGCGGATCGGGTCGATGATGTGATGCAGGTGATGCGGGTGCTGCACATAGTCGATGTCGGCAGCAGGGATGACCAGCACCGGGCTGACCTGCCAGCCGCCGATCCATTCCTCATACAGGTCATTCAGCCGCGCCAGGTAATCCGGGCTGATGCTGCGTTCGTAGTCGTTGCCGCGCATGGCGATGCGGCGCAGCAGGGTATCCACATCGGCGCGCAGGTAGACGATCAGGTCTGGGGCGGGCAGGAATGAAGCGATGGCGTGGTAGAGGCGGCGGTAGGCGTCATAGTCGCGGGCGGACATGAGCGCCTGCTCGTACAGGTTGCGCGCGAAGATTTCCGCATCTTCGTACACAGTGCGATCCTGAAGCACGCTGCCGGGGTGATCGACCAGCAGGCGGTGATGTTCAAGCCGCTTGCCGAGGTAGAACACCTGTGAATGAAAACTCCAGCGCGTCATATCGGCATAAAAATCCGCCAGATACGGGTTTTCGGCAGCCGCTTCGAGGAAGGGTTCCCAGTGGAACGCCTGAGCGATCAGCCGGGTGAGCGTGCTTTTGCCAACGCCGATATTGCCTGCAATGGCGATAAAGCGTTTGGGTGATGCGGTGATCATGTCGAAATGAGCCAGTCTTGGGTGTGAAGAGAACCATCACCCTGGTTTATACTGTGCATGACGGGGTTTCTCAATCCCGGAATGTGGGGGGCACGGATAGAATTCGTCAACCTGCGCCGGCAATGTGGCGCATATCTGGAGGAACAATCAATCATGCAGCCCGAACACGATTTGCTTCAGCAGGGGATCGCCGCGTTTCAGGCAGGCGATCGGGAGACGGCGCACACCCTGCTCGCCCGCTTCGTACAGGATGAGCCGGACAATGAGCAGGGATGGTATTATCTGGCTGCCGTCGAGAAAGACCCTGCCCTCCGCAAGCAGCATCTTGAGCGCGTGCTGGCGCTGAACCCGAACAATGCCAAAGCCCGCGAAGTGCTGGAGCGCATTCGCGCGCGCGAGACGGCGGCAGAACCCGCGCCCGCCGCTGAAGCACCCAGCCCGCAGCCCAAACCTGTCTCCCAGCGTCCGAAGATTTACGCCCTTAACCCGGAGAATAAGAGTCCTTTTGGTTCCCCTCCACCGGGAGAGGGCGTTCGCCCGCTTCGCATCCCAGGCGCGCCAGAGCAGATCACCCCGGCAGAGCTGGTGAATGACGCGGCAGCACTGGTGCGTGCGGGATGGCAGGTGCTGCTGCGCCGTCCCGGTGTGCATCAGTTCGAGGTCAATGCCGCGACGTGGTGGCGATTCTGCCTGGTGGTGGTGGCGGGCGCGGTCGTCAGCAGCGCGATCAGCCTGCTGCTGGCGCTGTTCATCGTGCTGAGGGTTGGCGCGCCGCTGTTCAGCGTGATCAGCGTTCTGCTCACCCCGCTGCTGACCATCCCGATCACCGTTGGGGCGCTGTTCGTCGGCTGCTACGTTTCATGGCGTTTCGCCCAGTCACGCGGGTGGAACGCCCCGCTGGTGCGCCACGCGATGCTGGCGGGCATCGTGTGGTCGCCGACGGTCATCTTTTCCAGCGTGCTGACGTTCATCCTCAGCCTGCTGGGGTTCGGCGGCGGGCTGACAGGCATCTTCATGCTCATCCTGGCGGGTTACATCATGGGCGAGGCATATGGCGACCTGTACGTGATCAGCGAGCCGCGTGACAAGTTCGCCATCCCCGCCATCGCGCTGCTGACGATGCTGGTGGTCATCACCGTCGCCACCATCGTGCTGGGCGCGTTCATCGTCGGCGGAGCAGTGCCCTTCGCCCTGGGCTGATCGCTATCGCGTCAGTCCAGCCAGCCGTTCGCCGACCTGCCGCAGCATCTCATCGCTCTTGCAGAAGGCGAAGCGCGCCTGGGTGCTTGCCATCCATGCGTGATCCTGGCTGTAGAAGAAAGTGGGCGGAATGCACGCCACGCCAACCTCGGTGGTGAGGTAGCGTGCGAATTCGAGATCGTCGCCATCGAACACAGGGGCAAAATCCGCCATGACGAAGTATGTGCCTTCGGGCTGTTTTGCTTTCATGCCCGCGCCGCGCAGCGCGTCCAGCAGCAGATCGCGTTTGCGGGCGTACATAGCGCGGAATTCGCTGAAATAGCTGTCCGGCAGGTTGAGCGCGTAGGCGGCGGCGATCTGGGCGGGATGGTTGGCGGCGAAGGTGACGAACTGGTGCGCCTGGGACACGCCCCGGATCAGGTCTGGCGCGCCGTAGACCCAGCCGATCTTCCAGCCTGTGACGCTGAACGTCTTGCCCATGCTGCTGACGGTGACCGTGCGTTCCGCCATGCCTGGCAGCGAGGCGATCGGGATGTGGCAGGCATCGCCGAAGACGAGATGTTCGTATACCTCGTCGGAGATGACGGTCACGTCGAATTCCTGACACAGTTCGGCGATCAGCGTCAGTTCGGCGCGGGTGAAGACGCGCCCGGTCGGGTTGTGGGGGGTATTGAGGATGAGCGCGCGCGTTCTGTCGGTGAAGGCGCGGCGCAGTTCGGCGGGGTCGAGCGTCCATTCCGGCAGATGCAGCGGCACGTAGACTGGCGTCGCGCCAGCCATGACCAGATTGGGGACATAGCTGTCGAAATATGGCTCGATGACGATAACCTCATCGCCGCGATCGACCAACCCCAGCACAGAAGCGAAGACCGCTTCCGTCGCACCAGCGGTGACGACCACGCCCGCGCCGGCATCGATGCTCATCCCGTAGCGCCGTGCGGCATGGTCAGCGACTGCCTGGCGCAGCACCGCTGCACCGACGCCCGGTGCATACTGGTTGTATGCGCCAGACTGTACTGCCCGGACGATCTCCGCCAGGATGTCTGGCGGGGCGTCAAAATCAGGACGCCCCTGACCGAGGTTGAGCGCGTTGTGCTGCTGCGCCAGTTGATTGATCTCGCTGAAGATGGTCGTCCCGAAACCTGCCACCCGGTCTGAGATGGTCGCCATGAAGCCCCTCTGTCTTTCACAACACGTCGCAAAATGAAAGGTGCGCTGTTTCAGCGCCCCCTGCCGACCGCCAGCCGTGCCGCCGTCGCCAGTTCATCCACCCGTTCGTTATGCACATTTCCGGCGTGTCCTTTCGTCCAGCGCCAGGTGATGCGATGCCGCTGCTGCGCCTCGTCCAGCCGCATCCACAAATCCTGATTGAGGACGGGCTGTTTGCTGGCAGTGCGCCAGTTGTTGCGCTTCCAGTTCTTGATCCACTCGGTGATGCCTTTGCGGAGGTATTCCGAGTCGGTGTACAGCTCCACCCGCGATGGGCGGTTGAGCGCCTCCAGCGCCATGATCGCGGCGGTCAGCTCCATCCGGTTATTGGTGGTGCTGCGCTCACCGCCGCTGATCTCCTTGCGATGTTCGCCGTAGATCAGCAGCGCCGCCCAGCCACCAGGACCATTTGGGTTGGGTTTGGCTCCGCCGTCGGTGTAGATGATCACGGGCAGATCGTCGTTCATGCGCGTCCCTGTCGCTGTGCTGTCGGAAAAAATCAGGAGTGCAGCATCGCTGCACTCCTGATTGTACAGCCTGAACGCGCGCAGCGGATCAGTTCAGAAATTTCCGCAGCACCGTTTGCAGGATGCCGCCATTGCGGTAGTACTCGACATCGACCGGGGTATCCACACGGGCGGTGACGGTGAACTGCTTCTCCGTGCCGTCTTCACTGCGGGCGATGACGGTGAGCGTCTGGCGTGGCTGAAGGTCATCGCTGATGCCGAGGATGTCGAACCGTTCGCGCCCCGTCAGCCCCAGCGACTCGATGCTCTCACCGTCGTTGAATTGCAGCGGCAGCACACCCATCATGACCAGG
>CAZTLS010000031.1:0-43785 GCA_964614405.1 uncultured Pleurocapsa sp. | reverse complement strand
GTGTCCCCTGGCGGCGGGGATACACGGTGTGGGTGAAGGCGGAGGGTCATCTGGCAACGGCGGCGCAGGTCGATGTGGTGGCGGAGGCGACCGAGGTGAATTTCGCTCCACTGCGCGCGGGCGATGCGGACGGCAGCAACACGATCACCATCGCCGACTTTTCCATCCTGGCGGCGGCATTCGGCACAGCGCAGGGCGGCGCGGGCTTCGACATGCGCGCCGACTTCAACCGGGACGGGGTGGTCAGCATCAGCGACTTCTCGCTGCTGGCGTCGAACTTCGGGGCGGCGGGCGTGCCGGAACCTGGCGCGATGGGGCTGCGGCTCGTCGGGATGAGCAGCGGCGGCAGTACGGCGATCGACCTGAACGCCTCGACCACCGCGCCCGCCATCGGTGAGGCGTTTACGGTGACGGTGGCGGTGCGTGCGGGGGTACAGCGCATCGACGCGGCGGGCGCGCTGCTGACGTTCGATCCCGCTGCCTTGCAGGTGGAGTCGGTGACGATGAGGGAAGCGCTGCCGGTCGAACTGCTCAGCGCGTTCGACAACGCCAGCGGGCAGGTGCGGCTTGCGGCGGGGGCGTTCAGCCGCGCGCCACGCGGGACGTTCACGCTGGCGGAGGTGACGATGCGCGCGCTGCGCCCAGGCGCGACGACGATCGCCTTTGGCGACGGGGTGGGCGGGGAGACGGGCGCGTACTGGCGCGGTCAGTCCGTATGGGATGGGGAGGTAGGTGATCTGCTGGTCGATGTGGGCGGGCAGGGCGAGCAAAGCACTTCACTCGCCCCATGACCGTTGTTGCCATCGGATCACCGCATCACGGGCAGCGTATGATAGTTCCGGTTGAAGTAGATCAGCGGCGCGCCGATGTCGGCGTGCTGCCCGGTTGCCAGTACCTCGCCGACGATGATCCAGTGGGTATTGCCGTCGTGTCGCTGATGGACACGGCAATCGAGCCAGGCGAGCGCGTCCTGAATGATGGGCGATCCGGTGTGGACGGTGTAAGTCTCTACGCCCTCGAAGCGGTCTGCATGGCTGGCGACGGGTACGCGCCCGGAAAAGCGGTCGGACAGATGTGCCTGATTTTCAGCGAGGATGGACACGGCGAACACATTCGACTGGTCGAGCGTGTGCATCGCCGTCGCCTCCTTGTTCAGGCAGACAAGGATCATCGGCGGCTCCAGCGAGAGCGAGTTGAACGCGCTGACGGTCATCCCGGCGCGCGTCGTCACGCCGTCTGGGGTGGTGTGCGCGGTCGTGACGATCGAGACTCCGCTCCCCCATAGGCGCAGGGTGTCCCGAAGTGAGCCGGAAGGATTGGTCATGACGGGTATCTTTCTGTCGTAAAAACGGCGATCCATGTCTTGAAAAATAAAAATGGCGAGGATGAGTCTGCCACCGTGCCCTGATCGTAAATCGTTCTGCTCATTTTGCAAAGCCGAGTGCGCGCAGGATGGCGGGCGTGATGTCCGCCAGTGTGTCGATCGAGTCGGCAGTGCGGGCTGCGTCTGCACCGATGATCAGCGTCGGCACGTCATTTTCGGTGTGTTTGCCGTGCGACAGGTCTTCCATGTTGCCATGATCACTGGTGATGATCATCAGTCCCTCATCGTCGTGCCACGCCTCCAGCGCGCCCGCCATGACCTGATCGAACAGCTCCAGCAGGGGAGCAGCTTCATCGACCGTGCCGCGATGACCGAGCGTGTCGGTATGCCAGTGGGCGAACAGCGAGAAGTGGGTACGCCGCGCCAACTCGACCATGACGCGCCCTGCCTGCTGTGGCGTGTAACGCGGCGCGTCGGTCAAGCCGAGATAGTCGTGCCATGAGTCGCCCGTCCAGTCCATCGACATGGCATCACCACGCGCCACATCATATCGGTCGAACAGGCGCAGCCCGGCGGTGTGAGCGGCGTACTGGTAGCTGGCGAGCAGCCGCTTGCCCCGGTTGACGGCATCATGCCAGGGCGGAGGATAGCCTTCGAGCAGCGCCGCTGTGCCGCCCCCGGCGATCACCCGCCCGAACAGGCTGTGCGCGTCGATGATCTGGCGGATGGCGTCATGCGGACGCGGACCGTAATGCTCGCCGACGGCGGCGGGCACATTGACCCCGGTGAGGATGGTCGCCTGCCCGGTGGCGCTCTGCGGACGACCTGGCACGCCGAGGCGCGGGTCTGTGGGCACGAAGGCGCTGCGCGCGCCATCCTGTCGTCCGATACCGTTCAGCCAGCGCCGACCGTTGGTGAGCGCGGTCAGGGTTGGCATGTGGGCGCGCGCGAACGGGTTGATCGCCGGGTCATCTTCTCCCAAGCCGATCCCGTCGAGAAAGATGAGCAGGACGTGGCGGGCACTCATGCGGTTTTCAGCGCGCGCTGGCGAATGATGCGGATGATGTCGCCCACCTCGCGCATTCGCAGCGCCAGTGCCGCGAGCGCGAACACGACCACGCCGACGAGCGCCTGAACGCCGATGCTGATGATCGTCGGGACCAAGCCGTCATTCAGCACCAGCGCCAGCCCGTTGCCCGCCAGCACGACCGCCAGCGTCATGATCAGGCTCGCCATCAGCGCGCCGACGAGCGTTCGCCCCAGCGCCGACTCGTTGATGCCGCTCCAGCGGCGGCGCAGCATGAAGAGCAGAAAGACGACCTCGAACGTCACGCCGAGCGAGTTCGCCAATGCCAGCCCGCCCACGCCGATCGCGGCGCTGAACGTGAACGACCCGACCAGGTTGATCGCCGCGCCGCCCAAAGCCGCCCAAAGCGGGGTGAAAGTGTCTTTGTCGGCGTAGAAGCTGCGGGCGATGACCTCCAGCAGCGAATGGGTGATCAGACCGAGGGTGAAGAATTGCAGCGTACTGAACACCAGCGCCGACGCCGACGCATCGAACGCGCCGCGCTCCAGCAGGCTGATCATCGGGCGTCCGACGGCGATCAGCCCGAAGGCTGCCGGGATGGTCGCCACCAGGATGAAGCGCAGCGCGCCGGACATGGCATCGCGCTTGCCGTCCACGTCGCCCAGCGCGCTCAACGCGGAGAGGGTAGGGAAGATGACCACGCCCATCGCCGTGCCGATCAGCGTTTGCGGAATCTGCATCAGCCGCCAGCCCCAGTCGAGCGCGCTGACCGACCCCTCACCGAGGCGGGAGGCGATGTTGTTCATCACCAGAAAATTGAGGCTGAACACGCCCAGCCCGGCGATGCGGGGCAGCATCAGGCGGATGACCTGTCCCAGCGCCGGATCGCGCAAGCCCAGTTCGACATGCCAGCGTGCGCGGAAGCGGATCAAGCCGGGGACCTGTATGCCCAGATGCAGCGCCGCGCCCAGCACCGCGCCCAGTGCGATGCCATTGACCCCGAATGGCGGCAGCAGGAAGATGACGCCGATGAGCAAGCCGACGTCGAACATGATCGGGGCGAGGGCGGGCAGGATGAAGTGGTTGTGGCTTTGCAGGATGCCCAGCACGATGCCGCTGATCGAAAAGATGAGCGTGCTGAGCAGCAGGATACGCATCAACTCGACCGTCTGTGCCTGATTTGCGGCGTCGAAGCCGGGTGCGGCGACGTTTGCCACCAGCCAGGGCGCGCCGATGAAGGCGAGCGCGCTCACGAGCAGCGTGACGAGGAAGATGGTGTTGATGACGTGGCTGGCGGTGCGCCACGCGCCCGAACGGTCGCCGCGCGCCAGGAAACCGCTGAAGATGGGGATGAAGGCGTGCGCCAGCGCCCCGCCTGCGATCAGGGTGAAGATCAGCTCCGGGATGCGGTTAGCGGTGACGAAGGCGTCCCATTCACGTCCGACGCCGAACACGTTGGCGATGATGAACGTCTGCGCCAGGCTGATCGCCTTCGCCGCGCCGAACGCCAGCATGACGATCAGGGTGTTGACCGCCAGCGTCCGTGTGCTGGCAGGTTGAGCGGCGGCTTGCGACTCTGCTTCGATCTGCATGATAGGATCGCCTCGTCGTAGATGAATGAAAGGTCAGCGGGCATCAGCCCAGCGCGTTGAGTGCCTGCTGTGCGGCGGTGTAGTTGCGATTGCGCGCCAGCGCCCGCTGAAAGGCGGCGACCGCTTCAGAACGCCTGCCCTGTGCTGCCAGAACGCGACCGTGCCAGTAATGCGTTTCCTCGACGTACTGCCCGCCGTTGACCAGATTGTTGTTCACCAGCGCCAGCACATCATCAAACCGCCCGACTTCGTAGTATGCCTGGAAGGGATAGAACTGATACCACAGCATACGGAAGGGCAGGTTCAGGCGGCGCGCCTCGTCAAAGTAGCGTGTGGCTTCTTCATAGTTGCCCAGCCTGGTGAGCGCCGCGCCCATGTTGAACCAGGCGAAGGCATTCTGGCGGTCGGCACGGGCTTCGGCGCGGGCGGTCTCCAGAGCGATCTCGGCGGCGCGGTTGACGTCGGCACGTTCGCCCAGAATGCCCTGCACGACCGACTCGCGATCCGGCTCGTAGATGGCGATGAACACCCGGTTGAACGCCTGCCAGCCTGCATCGAAGGCGGTGTAATTTTCGGCAAGCCCGGCTCCGCCCGTGCCTGTGCCCAGATAGCTGTCGTACACGTAGAAGATGCGGGCGTTGTCATCATAGCCGACGACCGTCTGGTAATGCCCGATCCAGTCGAAGCCTTCGGGGGTGTAGCTGCGCTCGATGATGACCGGGATGTTGTTGACGATGAACTGCTTGAGCAGGTCGAGGTCGCCGCCGATGCGGGTGATGGCGCGCACGCCGGTCTGTGTATTGACGAAATCGACCAGTTCATGCGGCGAGACGTTCTTGTCTTCGCGGTCTGGGCGCAGGATGCTGGCGGCGTAATCTTGGCTTTCACGCCAGCCGAAGTAGCTGAGCGCCATCGTGACGTTCGCCGGACCGCAGTTGTTCCAGCCCTGCTGCACATGGGTGAAGCCATACATGCGTGAGGATGCCGGGCGGCTGAAGCTGCTTACGACCTGTGGGACGATCGCAGTGCTGACGGCGGTGGGCATCAGGGCGGCGCTGGTGGGCGGTGGTGTCTGGGTTGGCGGGGGCGGCGTGTCGGTGGGGAGGGCGGTCGGTGGCAGCGTCGGTGGAGGCAGTGTCGCTGTTGGCGCGATCACCTGCTGCGCTTCGGCGGTTGCGGTGGGGGGAAGCAGCGGCGCGCTGAGCAGGTCATCAATCGAGATGGCGCTGGTCGCTGCCAGGGTGGGCAGCACACCGCCCTGCGGGGTCGGTGGCAGGAAGGCGCGCAGCACCGGGATTTCTTCGACGAACTGTTCCTGATAGCGCGGTGGCAGCACATTCTGATATGCCCACACCGACGCTGCGACGCCACCAGCCATCACGATGATGATCGCCAGAGATGCCCACAGCCACAGCAGGCGGGGCAGCCGCCGTCGATAGATGAACGCCCCGCCGATGATCGCCAGCGCAATACCGGTGACGGCGATGCCGATGTAGGGGATGAGCAGGGCGAGTCGCTGTCCGCCGGAGAAAAAGCTCAACCCGGCGAGGGCGACCACGATGATCAGAAACAGGGCGACCAGCGCCAGCCACATCAGCAGAATGGGCGGTCCGCCGGGAGAGTCTTCAGAAGGGGGGGGATATTTGTATTCCATCTCGCTGTCGTTCACTATCCGTTACACGATACGGGCAGCGACTATACTATACGCTTGTTTCCCCACTGACCATAGGACATATCCCGATCAACCGGGCTTTCGCTGTACGCGAAGACTACGCGGGCTGATCATTCGCGTCAAAGCAGTGCGTTACAGACCGGAGTCGTGGATAATGGAGAAAGGGTTTCGCCGTTATCCGTGAATGACAGTGGATTGTCGGACAGTGTGTGCCGAAACCGCTGAGTACCCCGATCATCTGGAGACGCTATGAACGCATTTGCAGAATATACTGTCTGGTTTCTCACAGGCAGCCAGCATTTGTATGGACAGGAAACGCTGGATCAGGTCGCACAGCACGCCCAGTCGATCGTCAGCGCGCTGAACGAGGCTGGGCTGGCGGTTCGCATCATCTCTCAGCCTGTACTGACGACCTCGGATGACATTCTGGCGATCTGCCGTGCCGCCAATGCCGACACCACCTGCGTGGGTGTCATCACGTGGATGCACACCTTTTCGCCCGCTAAAAACTGGATCAGCGGCTTGAACGCGCTGCAAAAACCGCTGCTGCATCTGCATACCCAGTACAATCGTGACATCCCCTGGGCAACGATCGATATGGATTTTATGAACCTCAACCAGTCGGCACATGGCGACCGTGAGTTCGGCTTCATGGTCAGCCGGATGCGCCGCGATCGCAAGGTCGTCGCCGGGCACTGGGGCGAAGCAGAGGTGCAGAAACGCATCGATACGTGGATGCGGGCTGCCTGTGCCTGGCATGAGGCGCAGACGATGCGGGTCGTGCGTTTTGGCGACAACATGCGCTCGGTCGCGGTGACTGAAGGCGACAAGGTGGAAGCGCAGGTCAGGCTGGGCTATCAGGTGTACGGCTATGGGGTCGGCGACCTGGTGGCGCGGGTCAATGCGGTGAGCGAGGGAGAGCTGGCGGCGCTGATCGAAGTGTATGAGGCGGAATACGTCCTCGCGCCCGATCTGCGACGCGGCGGTGAACGGCACGACTCGGTGCGCGAAGCGGCGCGGATCGAGATCGGGCTGCGTCGTTTCCTGCAGGAGGGGAACTATCGTGCCTTCACCACCACCTTTGAAGATTTGCATGGCTTGGTGCAGCTTCCAGGTCTCGCCGTTCAGCGCCTGATGGCAGATGGCTATGGCTTTGCCGGGGAGGGAGACTGGAAGACGGCGGCGCTCGTGCGGGCGATGAAAGTGATGGCGCACGGGCTGGAAGGAGGCACGTCGTTCATGGAAGACTACACCTATCATTTCCACCCCGATGGGATGCAGGTGCTGGGCGCGCACATGCTGGAAATCTGCCCGTCGATCGCGGGCGAAAAACCGCGCCTGGAAGTGCATCCCCTTGGGATCGGCGGCAAGGCGGACCCGGCACGTCTGGTGTTCGATGCGCGCGTCGCCCCGGCGGTCAACGCGGCGCTGATGGATATGGGCAATCGTTTCCGCCTGCTCATCAACAGCGTGGATGGGGTTGCCCCGGCTGAGCCGCTGCCCCGGCTGCCTGTTGCGCGGGCGGTCTGGATTCCGCAGCCTGACCTGAGGACGGCGGCTGAAGCCTGGATTTACGCGGGCGGCGCGCATCACACAGGGTACAGCCAGGCGCTCACGACCGAACATCTGCGTGATTTTGCGGATATGGCGGGGATCGAGGTGCTGCTGATCGACCATGAGACGCGCATCCATGATTTCAGGAATGAACTGCGCTGGAACGATGTGTATTATCTGCTGCGGCGGACATTGTGAGCCGTGCCCCCAGTGGCAGAAAGGAGGACAATCATGCTGCTGCCAGAACTGCGCCGTCAGGTGTGCGATCTGCACGCTGAATTGCCCAGAAATCATCTTGTCGCCTGGACGAGCGGCAACATCAGCGGACGAGACCCGGAAACAGGGTTGATCGTGATCAAGCCGAGCGGTCTGCTGTTCGACGATCTGACGCCGGAGAGCATGGTGGTCGTCGATGTGAACGGCGCAATCATCGAGGGTAGGCTGAAGGCATCGTCAGACACCGCCTCGCACTGTTATATCTATCGCCACATGCCGGATGTGCATGGCATCGTGCATACCCATTCCCGCTACGCGACGGCGTTTGCCGTGCTGGGGCGGGAAATCCCATGCGTTACAACGGCGATGGCGGATGAATTTGGCGGTGCGATCCCCTGCGGCGGCTTTGCCCTGATCGGCGGTGAGCAGATCGGGCAGGTCGTTGTGGAGACGCTGACCGGCAGCCGCAGCCCGTCGTGCCTGCTGCAAAATCACGGCGTGTTTGCGACGGGCAAAAACGCGCAGGCGGCGGTCAAAGCAGCGGTGATGACCGAGGACAATGCGGCGATCGTATGGACGGCGCTGCAAATTGGCGCACCGCTGCCGATCGCTTCGGCTGATATTGACAGTCTGTACAATCGTTATCAGAATGTGTACGGGCAGTGAGTAACGCGCACTGATTGCTGGTAGAATGACGGCTGCCCGCCAATAGGTCGCATACGGTGGCACAGCCGAAAGGATACAGGCATCATGTGGCGTGTGGAACTGCATTCGCACACCCGATTTTCCAAAGATTGTATCGTCTCGCCGGAGACGATCCTGATGTTGTGCGAGCAGCGTGGCATCGACCGCATCGCCATCACCGACCATGACACGGCGGAGGCGGCACTGGCGATGCACGCTGTCTCGCCCGATCGCGTGATCGTCGGTGAGGAGATCATGACGACGAAGGGGGAGCTGCTCGGTTATTTCATGCGTGAGACGATTCCGGGGGGGCTGACACCTGATGAGACGATCCGCCGCCTGCGCGATCAGGGAGCGGCGATCAGCGTCTCGCATCCGTTCGACAGTTTTCGCAAAGGGGCGTGGGCGCGTGATGACCTGATGACGATCCTGCCTCAGGTGGATGCCATTGAGGTGTTCAATGCCCGCTGTCTGCTGCCTGCCGACAATGACAAGGCGCTGGCATTTGCCCGCGAATACGGTCTGCGCGGCACTGCCGGCTCAGACGCGCACAGCGCCCCGGAGTATGGTCGCGCGCACCTGCTGATGCAGCCATTTACCGATGCCGCCAGCTTTCTCGATGCGCTGCGAACAGCACAGGTCATCGACCGCTACAGCTCACCACTGGTGCATCTGAACAGCAAAACCGCCAAATGGGGCAAGAAGCTGGGGATTTATCGCCGATCCTGACGGGGTTTACGGGCTGCTGGACAAAGCTGCCGCCAGCGCCCGTGCCCCGATCTGTGTGGCATGGGCGGGATCGGCTGCTCCTTCCAGAACCAGCGCCAGGGCGACCCGCCGCCCGGCTCCGTCGCCCGCAAAGGCGAGGAACCATGTGAGGGTTTCGTCCCCGGTGTAGGCGAAACTGACATGTCCACCCACATCTATCCCAGGTACACGCGCGCCAGCGACCACCCCGGACTCGACCGCTTCGCGCATCAGCCGTTGTACACCGCGCGCGGCAGATTGCGTGGTCATCGGCGTCGTGGGGATGAATGTCGAGTCTGCCATCCATGCCGATGTCCCGGAAGGACGGATGGCGCGCAGCAGACGCGGCTGAGGCGCGTCGCCGTCATTGGCGATGCCTGCAGCGATGCGCGCCATCGACAGTGGGCTGACGAGCAGCGTTCCCTGCCCGACGAAGAAGGCTTCATTGGCTGGCGTTTCCGCTTCCGGCGTGGGTTCATCTGGCATGGGGGTGGGGGTGGGGTTAGGGGGATAGCCAGGAAAATCCGGGATCACTGCAATCTGAAACGAACGAATGGTCGTGTTCAGAACACCATCGGGCAGCAGATCGCCCAGAGCGGCAAACGCTCGCGGGCAGCTCTGGAAGTATGCCTGGCGCAGAGTGATCGAACTCATTGCCGTGTCCGGCACAGACGGGATGGCGCAGGTCATGGTCAGCCCGTTGAGTATCAGTGGCTCAGCCCCTCTCTCGAATGTGGTGTCGAGGTCAAGCCCGGTCAGCAGGGCAGACGCCATGAGGACAGACTCCAGCGCACCGCCTGGCTGGTAGCGCCCCTGCACGGCGCGGTTGAAGAACGGGTTATCCGGCGCACTGACGAGCGTCTCCCAGTCTGCATCGAGGGTGTTCGGATCGTAGGTGGGGCGGCTGATCAGCCCCAGCACCTCACCGCTGCGCGCATCAAGCACGACTGCGCCGCCCCTGTACCCCTCAAACCCGTCCGCCAGCGCTGCCTGTACGCTGCTGTCCAGCGTGGTCATCACATCATCGCCCGTGCGCGGGCGGCGCAGCAGCGTGTTCATCAGATCGCGCGCGTCATCAGCAGCGCGCGCGCGCCCATGCAGCAGCGAATCATACGCCGCTTCCACCCCGTTGACCCCGTAACGCTGGCTGAAGTAGCCGACCGTGCCGAAGAATGCCATGTCGGGATAGATGCGGCGCATGGCTGCACCGACGCGCTGCGAGGTCGGCAGGGAGTGGGCGATCAGCGCGCCATTCCGATCGAAAATCGCGCCACGCTGAACGGCTGCTTCGGCGGCGAAGATGCGAGGGTTGTCCGAGCGCAGCAGGATCGTCCCTGAGCCGTTCACCGCCCAGTACGCGGCTCCGACCAGCAGGGCTGTGAAGGCGATCGCCAGGGCGATCAGCAGCCGACCCGCCTCACGCTGGAACAGCACGCGCACGCTCCCTGGATGACAGATGCAGCAGCAGCCCGACGACGACCATGTTGGTGACGAGTGAACTGCCTCCATAGCTCATGAAGGGCACAGTGACGCCTGTCAGCGGGATGAGTTTGAGGACACCGCCGATGATGAGCAGGCTTTGCAGCGCCAGCAGCGCGCTCAGCCCGATGGCGAGCAGGGCGGGAAACGGGCGCAGCCACGCTGAAGCGCGCAGCCCGCGCATACAGACGAAGGCGATCAGGACGAGCGCTGCTGATACGCCGATCAAGCCCCATTCTTCCGCCAGCGCCGCGAAGATGAAATCGGAATGCACCACCGGGATGACGCCGGGTATGCCGCTCCCGATACCCCGCCCGCTGATTCCCCCGGCGGCGACCGCCATCAGGCTTTGCACGATCTGGTACGAGCCGCCGTCGGCATCGAGCCAGGGGTTGAGCCAGGCGTCCACGCGCACGCGCACCACCCCGAACAGCAGATACGCTGCTGCCCCTGCTGCCAGAGTGAAGAGCGCACCGCCCGCCAGGACGCTGATCCTGCCACTGGCGACGTAGAGCAGGGTGATGAAGACGAGGAAGAAGAGCGCCGCTGTGCCCAGATCGCGCTGCCAGACGAGGATGACCAGCGACAGCCCACCCATCAGCGCGATGGGACCGAAAACATGCGGCGAAAGCGCGCTGCCGAATGTCTCATTCTGAGCGCGCACCAGCGCATACTGTTCTGCCAGGTAACTCGCCAGAAAGACGACCAGCACGATCTTGAGCGGTTCCGAGGGCTGGATGAAGAAATCGCCGATCGCCAGCCAGAGCGCAGGTGCGCCGATGATGCGTGACGGATTACTGCCGAACGCGATGGTCGCCACCAGCAGCAGCAGCCCGCTGATGAGCAGGGTATAGCGGAAAGTACGCAGCAGGGCGATGATATTGGGCAGGGCGACGGTGATGCACAGCAGCACGACTCCAAGCGCCAGCCACACCGTCTGGCGTTCCGCGAAGACCGGTTCCACCCGTTCGATGATGAGCAGACCCCAGCCGACCAGCAGCAGCACGACCGGAAAGAGCAGCCGATCGCGATCCGGCAGGCGACGATCGAGCCAGATTTCTCCACCCACCGCACACACCAGCCACACGCCCATTGTGATCCAGATCGACGGGTCGCTGCGCGGCTGGGCGATGCTCAGCGCGATCGTGTTGACGAGCAGGAACAGCCCTCCCAGGCACAGGATGACATGATGCAGAGCAGGGCGGAAGCGCAACCCCTGTTCTGCTGCCGGATTTCTCACCCGGTCGGGCATCCTGTCGGTCTGAGCAGTGGTCATGTCAGAACGCGCTCAACGATCAGCCTGATGTCTTCAAGGCGACTCCTGCTAAAGGCACTGCGGGCAGTCATGATGGCGTTGTCCAGCGCGGTGTGGCAGCCGCACGACTCATCCTCTTCGATGTAGCGCACCAGGTTGGCGACGGCTGCCTGAGCGATCTCCAGATTGGCGTGCAGAGTTTTGACGACCATCTCGACGTTGACCGGTTCGTTGTGCCACACATCGTAGTCGGTGACGTGTGACATCGAGGTGTAGCACATCTCGGCTTCGCGCGCCAGAAATGCCTCCGGGCAGGTGGTCATGCCGATGATGCTGCATCCCCACTGGCGGTAGATGTTGCTTTCGCCCCGCGTGCTGAAGCGCGGTCCCTCGATGGTGATGTAGGTTCCCCCTTCATGCACCGTGCCGCCCGCCGCGCGCACCGCCTGCGCCGCCAGATTGTTCAGGCTGGCGCAGAATGGGTCAGCCACACCGACGTGGGCGACCAATCCATCATCGAAAAATGAGCGCCCGCGATCCGCCTTTGTATGGTCGAACACCTGATCAGGGATGACGATGTGCCCAGGCGCATAATCCTCACGCAGCGACCCGCAGGCATTGACGGCGATCAGCCGCGAGACGCCGAGCATCTTCAGGGCATAGATATTCGCCCGGTAAGGGACGGTGGAAGGGGTATGCACATGTCCGATGCCATGCCGGGGGATGAACGCGACGCGCTTGCCGTGCAGCGTGCCGACTACGACCGGGGCGCTGGGGCTGCCGAACGGCGTGGCGATGTTGTACTGCTCCACTTCACGCAGTGCCGCCATCTGGTATAAACCTGACCCGCCGATGACGCCGATCTGGACGTATTCCATAACCCTTTACTCCTGCTGATAAGAACCGGAATTATCGTTCAATATCCACACGAAAACGATGATTGCCCACGCCGATGACATCGCCACTGGTGATGACGATCGGGTTGATGATCGGCATTCCGTTGATCAGCGTGCCGTTGCGACTGTGCCGATCTTCGAGCCACCACTGCCCGTCGCGCAGCGCGATGAGCGCATGTTCGGCGCTGGCGAAATCATCGTGGATGGGGATGGTGTTGGTGGGGGCGCGCCCGATGCTGGTGAGCGGCAGCAGGGGATGGATGATCTCCGTCTGCGCGCCTTCCGTTTCCTCGCCTTCCTCGACGTGCAGTTCGACGAGCTGCCCATAGATGCGGCGCTGGGCACTGGTTTGCACGACGACCAGACGAAAATCGCGCCACAGGGCGAAAAAGATAACCGCGACCACACTCAGCAGAAGGAGCGCAGCGGCGATGCGAAGCAGAAAGAGGACGAGCTGCACATCCACAGCGTCGGGTCACCCTGGGTCGTCGGTCGGCGTGAGCAGGTCAGTCTGTATTTCCGGTGCGGACGGGTCTTCCATGTACAGCAGGCGCGTCTTGCCGAGGCACAGCACATCGCCATGCTGGAGGCGATGTTCACGTACAGGAACGTCGTTGACGGTGATCCCGCTCTGGCTGTTCACGTCGAAAGCGAAATACGCGCCGAGGCGCAGACGAAGCTGGGCGTGATGGCGCGAGACGAACGGGTCGCTGAGGGTGATGTCATTATCGCGTCCGCGCCCGATATTGATGATCGCGCGGGTGAGCGGCACAGGCTGATCGCCATCGATGACCAGTACCGGGTTGCCTGGTTTGCGCTGAAGGGCGGCATTGAGCGCAGCGGCGTCAAGCGTCTGGGTGGTGTGCTGCGGATCGTTCTGGTGCGCGGTGGTGACGATGACTGCCGACCCGTTCAGCCCGCCATCCGGCACGAGCGCGACGACAGGCTGAGCGCGCAGGCGGCAGCCGCCCGCGTTCGCCAGATCGGTGATGTGCGTGCTGAGCAGAGCAGGCAGCGCCGGATGACGCACCAGCAGATGGTCGTAGACATTGGCGTTGAGGCGGATGACGAAGTGATCGGGCGCGATGGGGCGCGGATCGGCGTCAGTGGGGGATTGGATACCCTGTTCGAGCGCGCGCGACAGGTGCATGACGAGTTCGCGCGCGCCCAGCCCGCGCCCGAACAGCCCAACGAACACGCCCTCGACCAGTCGTTCCAGCCGGGACTCCAGTTTGGTCACAGTCAGATCGCTCATGTGCCGGATTATAGCCGACGCGCGGGAAAAAGAAAACCTCACCCCATGCTGGCGGTGAGGTTTGCATGATGTGTCTGAGAGGCTGAAGGCGATCAGCCAGATTACAGCCCGCGTGCGACGAACGCCGGCTCGGTCGGCACGTTATCGACCCAGATGCTGCTGATGGTGATCGACGCCGCCTGCTCAGTGCGGTAGGCGCTCAGCCATTCGCTGAAGGCGCTTTCGCGCTCTGCTTCGGCTTCTGCCGCTTCGATCGGGCGGTCTTCGCGCCCCAGCACCTGAATGATGTGGAAGCCGAACTGACTCTGCACCGGACCGAGGATTTCTCCGATCGCGCCATCGCGCACGGCGTTGGCAAATTCGGTCACGTAGCGGCTGGGCTGCGACCAGCCCAGTTCGCCGCCACGCGCGCCGCTGCCAGTATCGGTGCTGAGCGCCTGCGCCAGCGCCGCGAACGACTCGCCCGCCTGGAGCGATGCGATCACCCGGTCAGCTTCTTCGCGCGTGGCGACGAGGATGTGCCGGACGTTGACGAACATGCCCATCGTCGTTTCAGACGATGTTTCCAGCACGGCATCGCGCACTTTGTTTCGCAGCACGCGCATCCTGAAGTAGTCGCGCACCGCGTCTTCAGACACCCCGGCGCTGCCTGCAACGCGGCTGAAGAAGGTATTGCGCTGCGTCTCGAAACGCTGGCGGCGTTCGTCGGCGTTCGGGGTGGCAGTGGGTGTAGACGAGGGAACCGGCGTGACAGTGGGCAGGCTTGTCGCTGTGGGCAGCGCATTCGCCACTTCCTCAGTCGCTTCCGGGGTGGGGGTGGCGGTCGGGACGGGCGTCTCGGTTGGCATCGGCGAGGGCGTGGGCGAGACGACCGGGGTACGCGATGGGGTGGTGGTGGGAGTCGGCGTTGGCTCGACCAGACCAAAATTCGGATCATAGCCGAAGAAGTCGTTGATCTCCGCCTGCACTTCCTCATCGCTGACAGTGATGCCGCGTTCGGCAGCGACCTGGCGGATGAGCGCATCATCGACCATCTCGTTCAGCACGCGGTTGCCAAGCTGGTCGGGCACGCTCAGCTCATTCAGCCAGCCGCTGTAGGGCTGCTGGTTGGAGATCTGCTGCACGATCTGATCGCGGCTGAGACCGAACCCGGCGTAGAGCGCGATCCCTTCGTTGATCTGCTCGGAGAGCAGCGCACGCTCCAGCCTGGCGCGGGTGGAGAACTGAGCGACGGTGATCGTCTCCGACCCGACGGTGGCGACGGTCTGCGCCGGGCGGATGACCTGATCGATGATCAGCGCCACCGCGAGGATGACCACGATGATCACCGACGCCACTGCGATGCCGAGCAGCAGCAGCCGCTGGATGGCTTCTTCGCGTTCGTGGCGGGTGCTGTATTCCTTCAGCAGACGCGGACCGACGCCTTTGGGCTGTTCACTCTGTGGAGTGGCGGGCTTGCCTGCGCCGACTTTGGGCTGCCCGGTAGTGCTGCGTTTCGACATCGCAGTTCCTCACGTAGACGAGCGAAAGACGGTCAGTCGGTGATGACGATGAAGGGCAGGAGCGCCAGATGACGGGCACGCTTGATCTCACGCGCCAGTTCGCGCTGGCAGCGCGAGCAGTTCCCCGTCTGGCGGCGCGGCTTGATCTTGCCGGACTCATTGATGTAGCGCTTGAGCGTGTCCACATCCTTGTAGTCGAAGCATTTGCCCTTCGGGCAGTACTGCGACTGGCGGTAGCGGCTGCGCGTGAACGGGGCAGGACGCCGCCCACCGCCGCGCGCATCACGCCCGCCGCGTTCTTCACGCCCTTCGCCTGTCGCTTCGGCTTCATCGCCCACAGCGGCATCGTCAGCGGCTTCATCTGCCGGGCGGCGGCGGCGCACGTTTTCATCGGTCATAGTGACTCTCTCCTCATTTTTCTGATGTATTGTCACAGGGGCACACCGAAGTGTGCGGCAGGTCAGAAGGCATAGTCGTCGGCATCGCCATCGACCGGGAAATCGACTTCACTGGTCGATCGCCGATCGTTGAGCGGGATGATGCGGTGTGCGACGACCTCGGCGCGTGAATGGCGCTTGCCGTTCTCGTCTTCCCAGTTGCGGGTGCGGATGCGCCCTTCGACGAAGACGAGATAATTGCGGGCAAGCTGATTTTTGCACACCTCCGCCAGGACATCCCAGGCGACGACATTGAACCATTCGGTTTCTTCATGGCGTTCGCCTTTGGCGGAAACCCAGGTGTAGGTCGTGCCGACGGTGAAACTGGTGACAGGACGCCCCGTTGGGGTGTAACGCATTTCAGGGTCACGCTCGACGTACCCGATCAGCAGCAGTTTGTTGAGACCGCGTTCCATCGATCATGCACCCTTGCCCGTTGAGGCGGCTTAGTCCTCTTTGCGGACGAACAGGTAGCGCAGCACGCCCTGAGCGAGGTTCAGGCTGCGCTCCAGCTCGAACAGCGCGCTCGGCTCGATCTGAGCATCGAACAGCACGTAATAGCCCTCACGCTGCCCGTCGATCTCATAGGCGAGTTTGCGCCGTCCCCAGCGGTCGATGCGGGTCACCTGACCCTGCTCTTCCGCTTCCACCCAGCCGCGTACCTGCTCGACGGTGGTGTTGACGGCACTGTCATCTGCGCCTTCGAGACGCACGATGAACGTCAGTTCATATGAACGCTTCATGGAGGTGTATCTATCCTTCCCTGGGTTTGCCCCACGCGGCGCGGGCGCGCACAGATGCGGAGCGGAACGAATTGTGGTTAAACGAAGGGGTATATTACTGTACGCCGCCCGTGCGATCAACGGTCGATCCCGTGCGCCGTGCCACCAGATGTGCGCTGGCGATCGCCAAGCCGACGACCAGCCAGAAGAGGGTGATCGAGGCATGAAAATCGATGCGGAAGTAGTAATGATCGCTGGTCGCGTTGATGAGCGCCGCCAGCAGCGCGCCGTGATAGCCGATGACGATGGCGTGATCCGGGTCATCGCCGGGAAGCGTGCGCCACGTGCGCCAGCCGTGCCAGAACACTACCAGCATGGTGAGCGCGAACAGCCCCACCCCCACCAGACCGATGTGGTTTGCCATGATGAAGTACATGCTGGCTGCCCCGGTATACAGGTCGGCATCGGGCACGCCTGTGAAGCCCGCGCCGCTGATCGGGTAGCGCTCGATCAGCCGCAGCGAGTCGCGGTATTCGCCGATCCGCATCTGCGTCGCCAGATCGCTGGCGGTGAACGCCTGCGCGAAGCGCTCGATGTAGCTGCGCGTCTGTGGCAGCACCAGCAGCAGCGCCACGCCGAGGACGATCAGCAGCCAGTAGCGGCGGTATGCCCGGAAGCTGCCGATGAACACCAGGCTGATGCCGAACGCCAGCATCGCCGCGCGCGAGAAGGTGAGCAGCAGCGCCAGCACGACCACCCCCAGTACGCCCCAAGCCAGCCAGCGGTAGCGCATGACCGGGTGCGGCGCGAATACCTGCGGGGCGATCATGGCGGCAGCGATCGCCAGAAAGCCGCCCAGCGCGTTCGGATCGACCCATGTGCCGATCGCGCGTTCGGCGGCAGCGGGGTTGTCCTCGATGTAGCGGATCACGCCGCCGTTGGGATAGCCGATGCGCGCCAGCCTGACCAGCAGCCATTCCGAAGTGGCGTCTGGCAAGCCGTACAGCACCAGCGACACCAGTGCCTGTGCGCCGACCGCCAGCATGACCACCAGCACCAGCCGCCGCAGCGCACGCCCATCGCGCAGCAGGTCGAGCAGCACGAACACGATGCCGATGCTGAGCAGCGTCTCGACGAACTGGCGCAGGATGGTCTGTGTGGGTGGGGCATAGCGCAGACCGAGGATGAAGCTGATGATCAGCCAGCCGAAGTAGAGCGCCAGCGGCGCATGGGCGATGCTGAAGGTGAGCGCGCGCCGCCGCCCGGTCATCCACTGGGTGATGTAGATGAGCAGGAACGCGCCCATCGCGCCGTCGAGCAGGGTGGGGGTGACGCCCACGTCGAACGGGAATGTACCGAACGGCAGCAGCGCCATGACCAGGATCATGCCGTAGAGCGCCGCTGTCGTGTCGGTGATGATATACAGCCCGGCGAGGATGCCGATCACAATGCCGACGCCCAGCAGCGGCTCGGCGATGACGACCACTGCGCCGATGCCGACGCCGATCGCGCCCAGCGCCAGCCCGATCAGCAGCGCGTAGAGGCGTCGGTCAGCCTGAGCGACCCAGCGTTGCAGCGGATTGATCGACACCATCACCTGTTTTCCTTCCAGACCTTTTGACCATGCTGAACAGCCCCGCCAGCGCCAGACCGACCAGCACAGTCAGGCTGATCAGCGCACCGATGCGGTAGCTGAGCGGATTGTACACCATCTCGACCGTGTGCGACCCGGCAGGCAGCGCGATCGCGGTCAGCGCGCCGTATGCCCGCAGCGTCTCGACCGGCGTACCGTTCAGCCGCGCCTCCCATCCTGGATACCAGGGCAGGGCGATTGACAGCACGCCGTCTGTCTGGGCGCGTGCGCTGATGACCAGTCGTTCCGGGGCGAAACTGATCACCTGTGCTGCGGTCGGTTCGCCAGGTGCGACGGCGACCTGCTGTTCGAGGATGACGGTGCGGCGCGGTGTAAATTCCGGGCGGCGCAGCACATCGAGCGCTTCGTCGGCGTCGGCTGCTGTCCAGACATCGTGCAGCACCAGGGCGAACGGACGCGGATCATCCAATCGATGCAGATGCACTTCCCCGTAGCGGTCGCGCCCGCTGGCGACGATCTGCGAGGGTAGGGGCAGTGCCGCCCAGTCGGTGAACACGCGATCGACCGCGAATACCTCCCACGCGCGCGGACGCGGGAACTCCGTCCCGATGATCGACCATGCGCCGGCGAGCCACAACGGGCTGATGCCGTGAATGTCGTCCAGACCGTACAGACTGGCGTAATTGTCCGTCAGCCCACGCGCTCCATCGACCCGTGCGCCTGGCGGGTTCGCCTCCAGCGCAGCGGCGATGATCGGGGGCGGGGTGATGCTCACCTGCTCTTCCGCCGGCACAGGGTCGTAGACGTGGCTGAAATTCATGCCGACGGTGAACAGCTCGAACACCAGCACAGCGGCGATCGCCGCGCTGAACGCCCAGCCGACCGGTCGGGTGGTCATCGCCGTGATCAGCAGCATCAGCACGCCGACTGCTGCCGTCGCCAGCAGCGCGCGGCTGAATGCCAGACTGTAGGCATCCGGCGCGGCGATCAGGCTGACGAAGATGAGCGCTGCCAGCGCACCCATGCCGACGAACAGGCGGTTGAGTGCCAGGCGCAGCCGCAGCCCGGCGCTGTGCCCGCGTTCGGCGTCCCACGTCGCCAGCGCCGCACCGCCGTATGCCGCCGCCAGCGCCAGCCCGATCATCACCAGATACGCGGCACGTTCCTGCCCGCGAAAGAAGCGCAAGCCGGGCAGCAGGTTGTACAGTGCCGGAAACACCATGCTGTTGCCGCCGAAGCTCCACAGCAGCGCCAGAAGCGCCACCGCGCCCCAGAACCACGCCGATCCCCAGCGCCGCCACAGCCCGATCGCGCTCAGGATGATCCCGGTCATGCCGACGTAAAGCGGCGACCACTGGCTGATGACGCCAGGGATGATCATCTGCACCACATCGCCGATCGGGAAGCCGTTGGCTTTGGCGTCGAAGCCGAAATCGACGCGCGTGGTGCGCGCCAGATATTCGACCCCCGGCAGAAGCTGTACCGCCGCCAGCCCGAACCCGACCAGTCCGAACAGCGCTGCACCGATCCCGAATTGCAGTGCGGCGATGCGTCCGCGCCAGCACAGCCACCCCCAGAGCGCCAGCAGCAGCCAGGTCATGAAGAAGGTCGTCTGCGGATGCCCCGCCAGCCACGACATGCCCAGCGCGAAGCCCGTCCAGAGCAGCGGGGCGAAGCGGACGCGCGGTGTGTCGTCGATCGCGCTGACGATGCCGAGCGCCGCCAGCGGGAACCACATCCCCGCCTCCAGGATCGCCAGTTGCAGCGGCGGATACCCGGTCATGAAACCGCCGTAGCCGCCGATCAGCGCGGCGACCAGCCCGCCGCTGTGCGATCCCGTCAGCCTGTGCGCCAGCAGGTACATCAGCACGGTGAACGCCAGCACATGGGCGATCACCTCGATTTGCAACGCGCGGTATGACCACCCGCCGCTCACGTGCGCCAGCGCCAGCGTGAGCAGCCTGGGCGGATAAAACACCGCTGCCTGTGTATCGGCGATGAAGGGCAGCCCGCCGTTGTTGTGCGGGTTCCAGAGGGGGATTTCACCCTGCGCGAAACGGGCGTACTGATAGCCCGCAAAAGCGAAGAACTGACCGGAAAAATCGCCCTGCGTGAATGATGCCTGATCCCCGGCGATCGGGGTGAGCAGCCGCCAGAAGAATAACGCCCACAGCGCGATCAGCACACCGATCCCGATCAGCGTGGGACGGCGGGAGAGTGCGCTCATCGGACATCCTCGCTTTCAGCGCGCGGCAGGACACGCACCCGCGACAGATAGGCATAGTCGTTCGCCATGCCGCCATCAGGTGTGAATACGCGCAGCCTGGGAAATGTGCCATCGCCTGGGTTGAGGTACAGCCCGATCTCCAGCTCGTAGATGCCTGGAACCGGCGGCGTGTCCGGGTGGAGCGTCAGCACGTGCGTGTCCTCGACGATCTCACCGGGCGACCAGGTGCTGGTCGGGCGCGTCCACCCGGCGGGCTGCGCGTCTGACCCGGCGTAAATCGCCAGCGATGTCGGGTCGATGATGTGGGCGAACACGATGTAATCGCGTTCGATCGGGGCGAGGGCGCGCCAGTACAGGGTGAGCGTGGTGCTTTCCCCGGCGCGCGGGCTAAGGTCGCTCAGGCTGTAGCCGACCATCTCGATCAGCCCGCCGAACACGATCGACGACGGGTTGGGCAGGTCGGACATGCCGGGGCGCGGGATGATCTGCGTCTCGCCGACGGTATAAATCGACTCTGCGCCGCCCGCCATCCGTTCGCCCGTTGGCAGGTGATACCAGCCGAGGTCGATGCGCGCGTTCTGTGGGGCGTAGGCGTTGCCAGGCACGCGCACCGCCAGACGCTCATGCCACGCGCGACCCGCCGACAGGTCGCTCAGCGCCAGCCGCCCCGCGCCTGGGTAGATATCACGCTGCGCGATGATCACGTTGTCCTCGGTCACGAGATGGACGAATACACTCCAGTTGCGGGTGAAGGGTGCATCCACACGCCACGTCAGGTCGAGAAAAACGTATTCGTCAGGGGCAGCAGCCGGGGTGACCCCCTCAGCACGCAGCAGGGCGATCGATCCGCCGTCCGGGGCAGTGAACTCAGCGAGTACGGGTACGTCTGGGGCGATGAATGCCTGTTCGGGCAGGGTATAGGCGGGGCGGATGATGGCAAAGGGCGCGGTGATGGCGACCCCGGCAAACCAGACCCCCACTATGCCCAAGCCGATCGCTTCGACTCGGCGGGGCAGCCATGCCGCCAGACCGACCGCCAGCCAGATCATGATCGCGGAGAGCGCGCCGAACATCAGCCGTCCCTGCGACGCCGGAGTCTCGCTCGTCCAGCGGGCGTATGAGAGCAGATTGATGCCGATCCACAGCAGCGTGAACACATAGGGCAGGGCACGGCGCAGCGCATCAGTCGTCAGGCGCGTCCGGCTGACGCGGACGATGCAGTACAGGACGCCCCCGCCGACCCCGACCAGTGCGATGGCGTCGAAGATGGCATAGACCGCATCCGGCATCGGGACATTGACCCCGCCGAAGAAGCCCCAGAACGCCGCCATGAAGCTGCCCCGTTCTGCCCAGATTTGCGCCAGATTTGCCGGGATTGCCCGCCGACCGACAATATCGAGGAAGACGTTCAGCCCGGTCGGGTCGCCGTACAGCGTCAGGTTGCGGACGTACCACCAGGCGGCGATGGCGATGGTCAGCCCGCCGCTGATCAGCCCGCCGACGAGAAGCGGCTGAAGTGTCCGCAGCCGGATGCTGATCAGCAGCAGTGCCAGCGCGATCAGCGGCAGCATGAAGCCGATATTGAACTTCGCCAGCATCCCTGCCCCGGCGGTGACCCCCAGCAGCACATATGCACTGATGGATGGACGCGACTCGGCGCGCAGCAGCCGCACGACCAGCAGCGTGAGCAGGTTGCCGATGAACGTGGACAGATTGTCATTGTTGACCGACCCGGCGATGAACAGGAACATCGGCAGGAAGGCGGTCAGCGCCCCGGCGGTGAGGATGATCGCCGGGCGATCCGGGAACAGTGCGCGCGCCAGCGCGAATGTCACCCACACTGTGCCCGCGCCCAGCACGATGGAGAACAGCCGGGCGATCTGCAACGCCAGGATCGTCCCCTGCCAGGGGAAGGGGTAGCCGTCAGGCGGATGGATCATCATGTTGATGTTGCCGTCAGGATGTATCACGCCGATGTCAGCGTGCGGGTTCTGGCGGCGCACCGCGTCCATATCGCGGGTGTCGATCCATCCGGTCAGCAGTGCCGCCGCCATGTAGTAGAGCGGTGGCTGGCTGCCTTCCTGCCGCCATGCCGTCTCGACGCCGGGGACCTGCACCGGGATCGCCAGCCCGTTATCCGCCAGCACTTTCACCATCGGGTAATGCCACAGCTCATCCGACGCCTCGAACGGCGGGGTGATGACGCTGTAGCCGATCGCCAGCAGCAGATACAGGGTGAGGATGAGGATGCGCCCCAGACGCAGCGTGGTATCGGTCATGCCGCCTCCCTGACCTGATCGAAGAATGCGATCATCGATCGGGCGATGGCTGCCCACTCGAATTCGCCCGCCAGCCCCGCTGCGCCGCGTCGCAGCCGATCGCGCAGATGCGCGTCATCCAGCACGGCGCGCAGTCCTTCGGCAAGCGCACCTTCTGCACCGGGTGGGACGAGATACATCGTTTCGCCATGCACGAATGTGGGCACGGGCACGACCGGATGTGTGGTGACGATAGGGCAGCCCAGCCGGATCGCTGCCATGAGGCTGCCACGCCGATACGACGCGCCGTCGGCAAACGGAAGGGCGATCACATCGCACGCCGCCAGATACCCCGCCGCATCCTGTTCACCGACGTAACCCGTGCGCGCGATGTGGTCGCTGAGGTGCAGATCGGCGATGCGCGCCTCGATGTGGCGGGCGTAGGCGATGTTCGACGGGTCGCTGTGTCCCGCGACCGCGCCGATCAGCAGCAGTCGGGCGCGCACGCCGGAGTCGAGCAGGTGGCGCAGCGCGCCCAGCAGGGTATCCACGCCCTTGCTCTGATTGATCAGACCGAAATAGCCGATCAGCGCGGTATCGTGGTCTGCTCCGGCGCGCGCGCGCCATGCCGAAGCGTCATCGACATGAGCGAGGATGTTGCTGCCGATCGGGATCAGGCAGGTGCGCGGCAGGTGGGTGATGCGCGCTGCATCTTCATGATTGGTGATGACGACACCCGACGAAGCGCGCGCCAGCCGCATGACGATGGCGTCGCGCAGCCGCCCGGCTTTGGGGAACAGGTAGGGATGGCGCAGATCGTGAAATACGGTCACGAAGGGGATTCCGCGCAGCGCATCGGGCAGGAAATGGACGAACGGCGACATTCGGTAGGCGGCGGTCTGAAACTGCATGACCACCAGATCGGGCTGTACATCATGCACCCAGGTGCGGACCGCGCTCAGCGCACCGATACCCCAGCCGCGCATACGCGCATCGACTGTCACCCCATCGCGCGACTCACTGATGGCGGGGGGCGTGGTCAGCACATGGACGCTGTGCCCCGTCGTCGCAAATTCGCGCGCCAGCAGGTCAGTGTAC
This sequence comes from uncultured Pleurocapsa sp., assembly GCA_964614405.1. GTDB lineage: Bacteria > Chloroflexota > Anaerolineae > Aggregatilineales > Phototrophicaceae > Flexifilum. The sequence continues at coordinate 20,246 of CAZTLS010000031.1, read as the reverse complement.
GCGCCGACCCCACCCTGCATGGGGGGGTATTCGCCGGTGATCATGCCGATCCGCATCGCTATGATCCTTTCAGACCAGAACGCAGCACCTGCCAGTACTGGCGCACACGGTCGGCGCGGAGCGGGCGCTTGTGACCCAGCAACCACTTTGCGCCTTCGATGGCGATCTGTCCGGCGTACATCGCCAGCAGGAAAGCGCGCAGCAGCCCCGCTGTGAGTGCGCCGTGATGTTTGCGAAAGTAGCGGAGTTTGCTCTGCTGAAAATGGATGTGGCGCTGCGCTGCGATCTGATCGCTGCTCCTGCCGCCGTGATGTATGATGCGCGCATCACCCAGGTAGACGACTCCCCAGCCAGCGGCTTTGGCGCGCCTGCACCAGTCCATCTCTTCGGAGTACATGACGAACCCTTCGTCCAGCCCGCCGACCTGATCGCAGACGGCACGGCGCACCATGAGCGCCGACCCCTGCACCCAGTCCACCGGAGCGGTGGCGTCATCGGGCACATCGCGGACGTAGTAGCGATCCAGCACGGCGCGCGGAGCGCAGGGCTGGAGCCAGGTACTCTCGAACAGGGCGGTGAGCAGGGTAGGGAAGCGGCGGCGGGTGGACTGGTGTGTGCCGTCGGTATTCAGGGTGTGCGCGCCGACGATGCCCACATCCGGGTGCGCTTCCAGATATGCCGCCATGCGCGTCACCGCATCGCCGATCACCTCGGTGTCCGGGTTGAGCATGAGCCAGAACTTCCCGTGCGCTGCTGCAAAGCCGATGTTGTTGCCGCGCGTGAAGCCGACATTTTCCACCTGAGGCAGCAGGCGCACTTCTGGGAAACGGGCACGGACACGCGCTGCCGTGTCATCGCTGCTGGCGGAGTCCACCACGATGACCTCGACCCGCCCGTCTGCGAGAGCAGGGCGCAGGCTGTTCAGGCACGCTTCCAGCAGGTCAGCGACGTTCCAACTGACGATGATCACCGAGATGTCGATCGTCACGATCCGCTCACTCCGGCAGGTTGAACAGACGCACCGCGTTGGCGGTGGTGATCGCCGCCATCTCGTCTGCGGTGATGTTGTGCAGCGCTGCCAGCCGATCGACGATGAGCGGGATATAGGCGGGTTCGTTGCGTTCGCCCCGGTGTGGTGTGGGCGTCAGATAGGGCGCGTCGGTCTCGACCAGCACGCGTTCGAGCGGGGCGGCGGCGGCGATGCGCCGCGTCTGATCGGCATTTTTGTAGGTGATCGGTCCGGTGAAGCCGATGTAGAAGCCTGCCGCCAGCGCCCGTTCGACCAGTTCCGGCGGCGCGGAGACGGAATGCAGCACACCTGGGCGATCGCGCAGGGCGGGCGGCAGGTCGCACGCCCATGCCTCCAGCATCGGGATGGTGTCTTCACTGGCATCGCGGTTGTGGATGATGACGGGCAGGGAGAGCCGGGCTGCCAGCTCAAGCTGGGCGGCGAACGCACGACGCTGCGTCTCTCTGGGGCTGTGATCGCGGTAGTAATCCAGCCCGATCTCGCCGAACGCCACGATACCCGACTGGCGCGCCTGTGCCTCGATGCGCGCGAGCATCGCCGACGGGTCGGCGTCGAACCCGGCAGTGCTGTTGGGGTGAATGCCGACGCACGCAAATACGCCCGGCGTCGTCTGCGCCAGAGCGATCGCGCCATCCGCGCCCTCAACATCGACCGACGGGATGATGATGCGCGTCACCCCGGCGGCGCGGGCGCGATCCAGCACGGCATCGCGGTCGGCATCGAAGGCGTCGAAATCGAGATGACAGTGGGTGTCGATCATCATGTCAGAGGCGATGCTCCGCTTTGATCTGGTCGTGATCGGCTCGCACCATCATCTCGACGAGCTGCTCGAACGAGACTTCAGGCTGCCAGCCCAACTGACGACGGGCTTTGGACGGATCGCCGATGAGCAGATCGACCTCTGCCGGGCGCATGAAGCGCGGGTCCTGCACGGTGTAAGCCTGCCAGTCCAGCCCGACGCAGCCGAAAGCCAGTTCACACAGCCGCTGCACGGTGTGCGTTTCCCCGGTGGCGATCACATAGTCATCGGGCGTGTCCTGCTGGAGCATCAGCCACATCGCGCGGACGTAATCGCCCGCGTAGCCCCAGTCACGCCTGGCGTCGAGGTTGCCGATCCGCATCTCTTTGGCCAGCCCCAGTTTGATCATCGCGGCGTGGCGTGTCACTTTGCGGGTGACGAACTCGTGCCCCCGGCGCGGCGACTCATGGTTGAACAGGATGCCGCTGGTGGCGTGCAGATTATAGCTTTCGCGGTAGTTGACGGTGATCCAGTGCCCGTACACTTTGGCGACCCCGTAGGGGCTGCGCGGGTAGAAGGGCGTGGTTTCGTCCTGCGGGACCGCCTGCACCTTGCCGAACATCTCGCTGCTGGACGCCTGATAGAAGCGGATAGCGGGGTTGACGGCACGAATGGCGTCCAGCATCCGCGTGACGCCGAGCGCGGTCACGTCGCCCGTCAGGACGGGCTGCTGCCACGAGGCGGGCACGAAGCTCTGTGCGGCGAGGTTGTACACCTCTTCCGGCTGCGATTCGCGCAGCACCCCGATCAGGCTGGTCAGGTCAGTCAGGTCACCGGAGAGCAGTTCGAGGCGATCCTGAATGTGGCGGATGCGTTCGTAATTGACAGTGGTCGTCCGGCGAACCAGTCCGAACACCTGATAGCCTTTTTCGAGCAGCAGTTCAGCCAGATAGGAACCATCCTGACCAGTGATGCCAGTGATGAGCGCGCGTTTCGTCATGGGGAGATCATCCGGGATGCGTGAGCGGGTAAAACCGGGGCAGAGCGTATTTTACACACCCGCTCTGCCCCATACTGCTAGCTACGGGAAGGGCGAAATGAAGGTGGGGTCGGGCGTGGGCATATTGCCCATGTTACTTCCACCGCCACCTGCCCCTGCTCCGCCCTCTGATGGGGCAGCAGGGGCGATCGGCGCACCGGGAACCGGGGTGACGACGACGGGTGGGGCGAAGATCGGCAGGTCGTTGATGTTGTACAGCCGACCGTTGCGCGTCACCGCGATGTACTGTGCGGAAACCCATCCGCGCTGACCGTTCACGACGGCGCGCAGCCAGGTCGCCGCTTCATTGCGCGCTTCGATGAGCATGGTCGTGCCGACGGGCAGCAGCGCCAGTGACTCGGAAGCGCTGTTGTCGAAACGGCGCAGATGCAGGTTTGCCCCGACATTCAGATTGATCACCTCACCGACGATCTGGTTACGCAGTGAGGGATCGAAGCTGCTGGTGGGCGGAATGGTGCGTTCGACGCCGCCGCGTTCATCGCCATTCAGCACGGTGAGTTCGTTCAGTTCCTGAAGGCGATCGAGCGTCACCGATTGACCCAGCCGTTCCAGCGCCACGATGTACAGCGCGCTGACCCAGCCGGTCGCTGTGCCTTCGGGGTCAGTATAGCGGACATAATACCAGGCGCGGTCGGTCGTGACGCCGAGCAGCACGAGGGGGGTATCTGCGCCGACCAGCGCGAGCGACTCCGCCGTGATGTTGGGCAGACGGCGGATGTGGACGCGCGTCCCGGCGGCGACGTTGCCCGTGCGCGCCGTCACCGTGCGGTCGATGCCCGCCGGGGGCTGAACGACGGTGCTGGTGTTGCGACCGGGGCGGTTGCCGGGGATGGTGGGCAGCGAAGCGAGCCGCTGCGGTTCGCCCTGCGGGTTGGTCACAGCGAGGAACTGGGCGTTCACCCAGGCTTCGATCGTCCCGCCATCGGGCGCGTTGTAGGTGATGAAGAGCCAGGTTTCGGCGGGGTTCAAATCCTGATTGCGCGTCAGCCCCTCAGCCGGATCGACGAATGGTTCGGGCGTCGTGCCGGGGATGATCAGCGGCGCGCCTTCACGCCCCTGCACGATCAGAGTCGCGCTGGCTGGCGCGAGACCGAGCGAGAAAGACTGCGAGTCGGGGTAGAGGCGCAGTTGCAGGTTGGCGGTCGGGTTGATCAGGATGCGCGCGGTAGGGGCATCGGCTGCCGGCAGCGCGGTCGGCTCAGGGGCAGGTGGCAGGGTTTGCGGTTCGGGCGTCGCTGTGGCTTCCGGGATGGCGGTCGGTTCGGGAGTGGCGACGGTGAGTGTACGCGTGAACGGCGCGCTGGCGGTCGTCTGGTTCAGCGATGCTGCGGGCAGCGTCACAACCTGTGGCGCATTTTCACCCGCGATCACCACTGTGGTATAGAGCGTGCCGCCGTAGATGTCGTCTGTGAGCAGTTCGCTGGTGGTGGTATCACCCTGAACGATGCTGACGCTGATGTCATCGGCAGTGGCGGGCAGAGCATTGAAGGATGCGCCGTTCGGCGAGACGATGCCTGTGATGCCACCGTTCTGTCCTCCGGCGGAGATAGTCACCCCTTCCCCGGCGATATTGATCAGCGAAAAGACGCCTGTCTGCGCGTTCAGCGCGGTCAGGTCTTCGCGCTGAGTCAGCAGGCGCACCTGCCCACCCACACTGGCGACATGGAGCGTGACAGCGGCATTCGCCTCAAGCGCAAACTCAGCTTCCGCCAGTGTGTCCGGCTGACCCGGAATGCGCGCGATGGCGGTATAGCGCCCTGCAGGGAGATGGGTGAAGAGCGTGCCCTCTCCAAAGCTCAGCGCCGGGGCGATCAGCGTATCGTTGAGCAGGATTTCGACGGCGGGCGCTCCTGCGACGAGATGCGCGACACGGACTCTGCCCGTCTGTTCAGCCGGACTGCTGTCGGTGACAGCCTGAAGAAGCAGGGTCTCAGGCGCGTCGGCTGTGCCATACACCAGCAGGATGTACGATGTTCCGCCTTCCAGCGCGTAAGGGGCAAGCGGGATAAGCGTCTCGGTGGTATCTGCCCCGACTGGCACGACCGACAACTGGTAGACGAGGGCGGGCAGGTCGAGCGTGCCATACGGCTGGTTGTAGCCGAGCTGGGGCACGATGGCGCGTCCGTCAGCCAGCAGGACGTTGATCTCCGGCGCGCCTGGGATGGCGTGAATGGCGGTAAAGCGCGCCTTGCCCAGACCGAGTGGATTGAGGTTTTCGCTGAAAACGGTGAAGCCGAGCGGATCGGAGGAGGAAGCGATGAGGGTGAGCGCGGCATCGTCCTGCGCGGTGACGGTCTGCTGCCAGAGCAGGTCACTGCTCTCGGCTGCGGTCACGGCGATCGCCAGATCGCCCGCAGGGATGCTGATATACGGGCTGGCTTCACCGAAGCCAAGCGCCGTGATCGCCAGGCTGCCCTCGATGTAGATGTCGATCGGCGGCGCGCCCGCCACGACATGCACGAAGCGGACCTGTGCAGCCGGGCTGGTCTGGGCGCGGGCGATCAGCACCAGCGACCCGATGAGCAGCAGCGCGATGACCAGCAGCGCGCGGCGCGTTTTGCGTAACATCATGAGATGATCACTCCTCATCCTCATTCAATCCGCTCAAAAGGGGCATGACCACGCCATGCCCCCGAAAATCTGGCACAGTGCAGGACGATTACGTCCCTTCCTGCCACTGGCTGAGATAGTGTTCCTGCTCGCTGGTCAGCGTGTCGATGTGGATGCCCATCGACAGCAGCTTGAGGCGGGCGATCTCCTTGTCGATGTCTTCCGGCACGACGTACACCTGCTTTTCCAGCGATTTGGCGTTCTTCGCCATGTATTCGGCGGCGAGCGCCTGGTTCGCAAAGCTCATGTCCATCACGCTTGCCGGGTGTCCTTCGGCGGCAGCGAGGTTGATCAGACGCCCTTCGCCCAGCAGGTAGAGCGGCTTGCCCTCGACGCGATATTCCTCGACGAACGGGCGCACCAGGCGCGGATCGCTTTCGGACATTTTACGCAGACCGGGGATGTTGATCTCGACGTTGAAGTGCCCGCTGTTCGCCATGATCGCGCCGGGCTTCATCACCTCAAAGTGATGGGTATCCAGCACGTTGATGTCGCCCGTCGCGGTGATGAAGATGTCGCCGATCGGGGCGGCTTCGCTCATCGGCATGACGCGGAAGCCGTCCATGACCGCCTCCAGCGCGCGCATCGGGTCGATCTCGGTGACGATCACGTTCGCGCCCATGCCCTGGGCACGGCTGGCGATGCCCCGGCTGCACCAGCCGTAGCCCGCCACGACCACCGTGCGCCCCGCCATCAGCAGGTTGGTGGCGCGGATGATGCCGTCCAGCGTACTCTGCCCCGTGCCATAGCGGTTGTCGAACAGGTGCTTGGTATTGCTGTCGTTCACGGCGATGACCGGGAACTCCAGCGCGCCTTCCTTCGCCATCGCGCGCAGGCGGATGACGCCCGTCGTGGTCTCTTCCGTGCCGCCGACGATGTTCTCCAGCAGTTCACGGCGGCTCTTGTGGATCACGCTGACCAGATCAGCCCCGTCGTCCATCGTGATGTGCGGCTGGTGATCCAGCCCGGCGCGGATGTGTTCGTAGTAGGTATCGTTGTCCTCACCCTTGATGGCGTAGACCGGAATCTCGTAGTGCGCCACCAGCGACGCGGCAACGTCATCCTGTGTCGAAAGCGGGTTGCTGGCGCACAGCACCACATCCGCACCACCCATCTGAAGCGTGTGCATCAGATTTGCCGTCTCGGTGGTGACATGCAGGCACGCCGAAACGCGCAAACCCTGAAGCGGCTTTTCGGCGGCGAAGCGTTCACGAATGGCGCGCAGCACGGGCATTTCCCGTTCCGCCCACTCAATGCGATAACGCCCGCCAGTGGCGAGGTCGAGATTCTTCACATCGTGTTCAACTGTGGTCATGCTGTCTCCTGAAAAAAGTCTGCGGTCAACGTGCGATTGATCCGCCCGCTGTCATAAGGCGGGCGGTGAACCGTATAAGCGCTCAGTCCGTCCCCAGACGGGTCGGTTCCTGGTTCAGCAGGATGTCCAGTGCGCCACCATCGGCGAAATGCTGGCGGAAGCGTGCGATGAATTCTGCTGGAGTGAAGGTGTGATTCTGCGTGCCGACCTGTTCCAGAACATAGGTGGCGCACAGCGCACCCACCTCGCCCGCGAGCTTCCAGTCCCAGCCATAGTTCAAGCCGCACAGCAGCCCGGCGCGGAAAGCGTCGCCGCCGCCCGTCGGATCGACGACATTGTCCGTCGGCACGATCGGCACTTCGATGACCTGATCGCCGGTGTAGATGATCGATCCTTCTGCGCCATGTGTGACGACCAGCACCTCAACCACGCCGCGCAGGTCGTCGAGCGTCAGCCCGGCGCGCTCGTGGAACAGCCCGGCTTCGTATTTGTTGACGACCATGATGTATGCGCCCCGCACGCCCTGGCGCAGTTCATCTCCGCTCAGGCGCGGAATCTGCTGGCTGGGATCGTACATGAAGCGGATGCCGCGCGTCCGGCATTCATCGGCGAGCTGCTGCATGGCGACGGGATCATTGGGAGAGATGACGACCAGATCGGGCTTGCCCGCATACACATCGCTGAGGCTGTATTCGCGTGCCAGCGCCATCGCCCCGGTGTAGAACGATGAAATCTGGTTGTTTTCCTGATCGGTATTGGCGAAGAACGAAGCGGTGAAGAGCGAGTCGCTCTGGCGCACGGTGTCGAGCTGCACACCGACGGCTTCCAGGCTGGCGCGGTAATCGCCGAAGTCTTTGCCCACTGTGCCGAACAGATGTGGGCGCAGCCCAAGCCGCCCCATCGTGTAAGCGATGTTCGCCGCCACCCCGCCGTAATGCCGGGTCATGTCATCGACGAGAAAACTGAGGCTGACCTGATCGAGTTTTTCCCGGAGGATGTATTCCTTGAAGCGTCCCGGAAAACGCATCAGGTAGTCGTAGGCGATCGAACCCGTTACAATGATGTCGAGCATAAGTGGTGCAATTCCTGATGAGCCGCAAAACGCGCATCAGTATATCACACGCGATTCGCGCCCTCACAGACTGTGTTCGTGGTGCAGCTTGAAGGATGGATGACAGCAGATGACCCTGTTTGATGGACTCCGCCTGACACAGGCGGTGATGAAGCTGGATGTGGATGGGCTGCGGGCGGGGGTGTATGCCGACAAGTATTTTGAGAATGTCACCGCCATCCTGGAGCGCGCGCGCGCAGCAGACAGCCGCCACGCCAGCCCGCGCACGGGTGGTGCAGCGATCGCGCCGGGTTCGCTGTTTGTCGAGGCGCAGGTATTCACCCGGCGTGCGCCGCGCGCTCTGGTGGTGGGAATTGATGCGGCGCTGATCATGCTGCGCCATGCCGCTGGCGTCATGATCGATGGGGGTTTTACGCCGACGTGGGATCGGCTGGAGGTTGAGGCGGCGCACGATGGGGTGATGGTGGCGTATGACGGCGTGCCGGAACATGTGCTGCCCATCCTGAAGATACGCGGGCGCTATCAGGATTTTGCCGTCCTGGAGACGCCCATCCTCGGCTATCTGTCGCGCGCCAGCCGCATCGCCACCAACGTGTACGATGTGCTGGAAGCCGCCAATGGCAAGCCCGTCCTCTACTTTCCGGCGCGTTTTGACCTTCCCGCGACTCAGGCGCTCGACGGATATGCCTATCGCGTGGCGGTTGCGCGTTATAACCACGATCACGGTGCAAATGCCCGCGCTTCCGTCAGCACGGATGCACAGGCGTCGTGGTGGGGTGGTCGCGGCGGGGGCACGATGCCGCACGCGCTCATCGCAGTCTACATGGGCGATACCGCTGCTGCGATGCTGGCGTTTGCCGAGACGCTCCCACCCGATGTGCCGCGCATCGCGCTGGTCGATTTCAACAACGACTGCGTGGGCGACTCACTGGCGTCGCTCAGTGCGCTTTGGGAAGCACACCGGGCGGCGCTGATGCGCGGCGATCAGGCAGCGGCGCGGCGGCTGCGTCTGGATGGCGTGCGGCTGGACACCAGCGGCAATATGCGCGATCGGTCGCTGGGAGAGGGCGATCCGTTCGGGGTCAACCCGAAACTGGTGCGGCTGGTACGCGCTGCACTCGACTCCGCCTGGGAGGGGTGGGACGTGCCGTCGCAGATGGAGGATGCGGCGAAAGCGTTCTGCCGATCGGTTCAGATCGTGGTCACAGGCGGATTCAACCGGGAACGCATCGCCGCGTTCGAGGCGGAGGGTGTGCCGGTCGATGTGTACGGTGTCGGCTCATCGCTGCTGCGAAACGACTCCGCCACCAATACCGATTTTACAATGGACGTGGTGCGCGCGCAGGTCGGCGGTGTGTGGGTCGATGCGGCGAAAGTGGGGCGGCGTGCCAACGACAATCCTGACCTGCTGCCGATCGACCTCGGCGCGATCGAGTGAGGCGGGCGAAAGGGAGACATGATGAGTGGACATGACGACTCTGCTTCGCAGCCGCGCCTCGTACCTGGGCGCGGGGGCAGGCGAATGTTCTCGATGGCGGCGCTGGCGGAACGGGTGCGTGAGCAGTTCATGCTCGAATATGCAGGTACTGCGATGCTGGCGGAAGCGGACACCCCTGCCAAACGTGCCCGTCTGGTGCTGGGCGCGACCGATTACGTGATCGCTGTCGAGACGATCGCCATGTCGCTGGATGAGAAAGCCGCACTGCTGGAGCGGGTGTACAGCGAACTGTTCGGCTATGGCGCGCTCGATCGCTATTTCGCCGACCCATCTGTGACGACCATCGCGCTGCACGGCGCGGAGCGCACCGCCATTCGCTATGGGCATGGTGATTTGCAGGACGTGGGCGCGATCTTCGACGATGCCGATCAGCTTCAGACGATCATCGGGCGCGTCCTCACTGATGCCGGGGTCGATCTCTCTGAGGGGCAGCCGATCGTCGAGACCGGGCTGACGATCGGTGAGCGGCGCGTCAGCCTGAGCGTGATCTCGCCGTCACTCAGCCTTGCCGGGGCGGGGCTGGTGGCGGACATCCGCCTGCATCCCGCTCAGCCGAAGACCCTTGACGATCTGATCGCCGATGGCATGTGCAGCCCTGAAGCCGGGGAAACGCTGCGTGCCCTGGTGGGGTCGAAATATGGTCTGATCATCGCCGGAGAGACGGAGACGGGCAAAACCACGCTGATGAACGCGCTGGCGCTGACGGTTGATCTGACGAGCGCGGCAGCGGTCGAGCGCAGCGGAGAGATGCGCCTGCCGGAGGGTACAGCGCGTTTTCAGCCCTTTTGGGGATCGGCAGATGCGCCGCCTGTGACGTTCGGCGAGCAGATCATGCGTGCGCTGGCGGGCACGCCGTCGCTGCTGCTCATCGACGAGGTGCGCTCTGACGAGCCATCGGCGATCGCGCCCCTGCTGGAGGCTGCCGACGCGCCGCGTCAATGGTGGACATTTCGTGGCGCGCCCGATCACAAGCGGATGCAGAGTGCGCTGGGGATGCTGGCGCGCCGCGCACAGCCCGGATCGGGCGAAGCACTGGTTCACGAACTGTACGCGCGGCTGCCGTTCGTCATCTCGGTAGCGCGCATTCAGGGGCGGCTGCAACTGTTCAGCATCGCGGAATGGCAGTCGCGCATTGATACCGACTACCCGGATTACGTCCAGCTTTATCGCTATCAGGAAGGGCAGGCGCGCCGCACGGAGGCGGCATTCGCCCGCTGGCTGTGAAGCGGTTCAGCCGCCAGCCTGAGCGACCGCCGCGCGCAGGGAGACCTCGAATGGCGGGCGCAGGATGCCGTGTTCAGTGATGATGCCGCTCAGGTAGCGTGCCGGGGTGACGTCGAACGCCGGGTTGCGCGCACGAAAATGCTCCGGCACGAGCGCCTGCCCATATGGGGCGAGGACTTCGCGCGCGTCGCGCTCCTCGATCGGGATGCCTGATCCATCGGGCAGCGCAAGGTCGATGGTCGAAACAGGGGCAGCGCTGTAGAAGGGGATGCTGTGTTCCTTCGCCAGGATCGCCACCTGATACGTGCCGATCTTGTTGGCGAAATCGCCATTGGCGGCGATGCGATCCGCGCCCAGCACGACCAGTTTGACTTCACCGCGCGCCATGTAGAAGCCGGCAGCGGTATCGGGGATGATGTCATAGCTGACGCCGAGCTGTTCCAGCTCCCATGCGCTCAGCCGTGACCCCTGCAGGCGTGGGCGCGTCTCGTCGAGCAGCACGTGAAAGCGTTTGCCCTGCTCATGTGCGGCGCGGATGACGCCCAGCGCCGTGCCGTAATCGACCGTCGCCAGCGCGCCGGTATTGCAGTGATGCAGCACGGTATCGCCGTCATTGATCAGCGTCGCCCCGTGCGCGCCGATGCGCTGATTGATCGCCACATCCTCATCGGCGATACGCTGCGCCTCTTCCAGCAGCAGGGCGCGCAGCGAGTCGGGATCGGCTTCGGGATGGGCTGCGGCGCAGGCATTCATGCGATCGACCGCCCATGCGAGGTTGACCGCTGTCGGACGGGATGCCTTGAGCAGCGCAGACGCGACAGCGAGGTCGGCATCGAGGGCTGGTCGGTCAGCGGCGCGGCTCTGGAATGCTGCCAGCGCCATACCGAATCCTGCTGCTCCGCCGATGGCGGGCGCGCCGCGCACGGTCATGTCGGTGATGGCGGCGGCGACCGCCTCGACGGTGGGCAGATCGACGACTTCCAGCGCCCAGGGGATGCGTTTCTGATCGATCATACGGACAGCGCCGTCATGCCATGCTACAGTTCGCATAGAAAAATGTCCTCGCGGTGTGTGGTCAGCTTGCAAAGCGATGATGCTGCACAGATAATAGCGCTTTACCGTCGGTTGATGCAGCCCGATTTGTGATCCGCAATAGCCCCAGGAGGAACAGCCTGATGTTTCCCGGATTTTACGATCCCGCAAAGGTGGGCACACTGTTCGCGCCGGATACCACTGCGGCGGTAGCTGCCGGGCGCGCCATGAACCTCAGCCCGGCGTCTGAGGCGAAAGTCAGGACGATCCTGATCCTGGTCGATCCGCAGGTGGATTTTGTGCATGTGGACGGCAATCTGTCTGTGCCTGGCGCGGTGGAGGATACGCGCCGGGTGATCGAGTGGATTTTTCGCAACATGGGCAGGATCACCACCATCGCCGCCTCGCTCGACAGCCATGTCCCGGTACAGATTTTCTTCCCGACTTGGTGGGTGGATGCAGAAGGATACCATCCTGAACCGTACACCGTCATCCGTGCGGCGGATGTGCGGGCTGGGGTGTGGAGTCCGCTGTATGAGCATGACTGGTCGATGATGTACGTCGAACGGCTGGAAGCGGCTTCGCGCAAGGAGCTGATGATCTGGCCCTACCACACGCTGATCGGCACAGTGGGGCACGCCATCACCCCATCCCTGTACGAAGCGATCGCCTGCCACGCCGCTGCCCGCCAGACGCAGCCGATCTTCCTTGAAAAAGGGATGATCCCGAAGACGGAATACTATTCCATGCTGGAGCCGGAGGTCAAAGTGCCGGATCATCCGATGGGCGAGCAGAACATCTCATTCCTCACCATGCTGCGGAGCTATGACCTGATCTATGTGGCGGGGCAGGCGAAAAGTCACTGTGTGATGGAGACGGTCACGTCGATCATGCGCTATTTCGATGACGAGCCGAGTGTGCTGCAAAAGCTGCGTATTCTGGAGGACTGCACGTCCTCAGTGGCGCACCCGACGATCGATTTTGAGGCGATCGCCCAGCGCACCTTCCGCAAACACAGCGAGAAGGGGCTGCAACTGGTCAATTCGACCATGCCGATCCGCTGAAGAAAATGCACACCCACCCCATCACAGGATACAGATGGGGTGGGTGTGCAGGGCGGGGTTTCAGCGCGAGGCGTTGGCAGCTTGCACGACTGTGCGGATGGCAGTGAGCGGTGCGCCGCCGCGATCCCAGGTGGTCGCGCCGACGGTGATCCAGGTCGGAGCGCTGTCGCCATAGCGCACCATCGTGGCGGGCGTGCCGCTGATGCCGACGTTATTGGCGAGGTTGAGATCGACCGTGACCTGCTGGGCGTTGGCGGTGCAGGTGAGCAGGTCGCTGTAGTTCAGCCCCATATCCTGGGCGAACTGCCGCCCGATCTGGGCGTTGTAGCGCCCGGTGGTGGCGTAGACGTACATCAGGTCTTTGCCGCGCCAGAACGCGCCAGGCTCCAGCGTATCGGCGCATTCGAGCAGTTTGCCCGTGAACACGCTCACTTCGCGCCCGGTCGTGGGCAGGATGCGGTATTCAAACCGCGCCTGACCCGTCACCACGAATTCGCGGATGAACTCCTGCATGGTAGGGTGATAATTCTGGCAGTGGGGGCAGGCGAAATCGGCAAATTCGATCAGCGTGATCGGGGCGTTCGGGTCGCCCAGCACGAACGCGCCGTCGGCAGCGCGGGTGGAGGGGATGGCGGCATAGTTGATGGCATCGCCCGAAGTGGCGCTGCCCAGCGCAATGATCAGCACGACGGCGATCAGCGCCACAGCGACGATTGCGCCGATGATGACCAGATTGCGCGTCTGAGGATTTGCCATGCCGGAAGGTTTGGCGGCGGGATTTTTGTTTACGGTGGTTGCAGACATTACAATCTTCCTTGAAAGAGGGGTAGCCCAAACGGACGAATGGATCATTTTTCATTCTAAACGATGTATGTGCAGCGCTCAACCGATGGTTATTTTGCGTAAAGGAATAATCTGATGAGAATGCTCGACCTGATCGCACGCAAGCGCGATCGCCAGACGATGACCAGCGACGAGATCGACTGGCTGATTGCGCAGTACGTGCGCGGAGATGTGCCCGATTACCAGATGGCAGCGTGGCTGATGGCGGTGTATCTGAACGGGATGAGCCGGGAAGAGATCGCCAGGCTGACGCTGGCGATGGCGGCTTCGGGCGAACAGCTCGACCTGAGCGAGATCGGCGAATACTGGGTGGACAAGCATTCGTCGGGTGGGGTGGGCGACAAGACGACGCTGATCGTGCTGCCGCTGGTGGCGGCTTGCGGCGTGCCCGTCGCCAAGATGAGCGGGCGCGGGCTAGGCATGACGGGCGGCACGATCGACAAGCTGGAGTCGATCCCTGGCTTTCGCGTCGATCTCTCGGCGGATGAGTTCCGGCGGCAGGCACGCGAACAGGGCATCGTGCTGAGCGGGCAATCGCTGGCGCTTGCCCCGGCGGATGGCAAAATCTACGCCCTGCGCGACTCGATCGGCACGGTCGCCAGCAAGCCGCTGATCGCCAGCAGCATCATGAGCAAGAAGATCGCCGCTGGTGCGAACGGTATCGTACTGGATGTCAAGGTGGGGCAGGGCGCGTTCATGCCGACGCTGGAGGATGGGCGTGAACTGGCGCGGCTGATGGTCGAGATCGGCGCTGACGCCGGGCGTGATGTGATCGCCGTGCTTTCGGACATGAACCAGCCGCTCGGCGCTGCGGTGGGCAATGCGCTGGAGGTCAAAGAGTCGATCGCGGTGCTGGCGGGTGGCGGCGCAGGCGATCTGCGCGAACACTGCCTGGCGATCGCCGCTCATATGCTGCGCCTCGCCGGGCGCGGCGATCGCTGGACCGATGAGGCGGAGGTGCGCACCCTGCTGGAACGCGCCATCGCCGATGGCAGCGCGCTGAACAAGCTGCGCCAGCTCGTCACCGCACAGGGGGGAGATGTCTTGGTCATCGACGACCCAGGTAAACTGCCCGCTGCGCCGCATCAGGTAGTGTTCAATGCGCCGCGCGCGGGCTATCTGCACGGGGTGAGCGCCAGCGCGATCGGTCGGGCAGCGTTCGAGTTGGGCGCGGGGCGCGAGAAGAAAGGCGACCGCATCAACCTCGCCGTCGGGCTGGAGGTGCATGTCAGGGTCGGCGATCGCATCGAGGCGGGCGCGCCGCTCGTCACGCTGCACTACGACTCGGACGAGAAGCGGTCGGTGTGCGAGTCGTACCTGGGCATGGCATTCAGCATCGCGGATGCGCCGTGCGATCCGCTGCCGCTGTTCTACGACATCATTCGCAGCACGCCATGAGCCGCGCGTAGACTGCATCACGGGGCGAGCCGCCGCGCGCCATGCGCGCCGCGCCGATCGCCTGATTTGCCGCGACGTAGGCGCGTGGGGCGAGTTCGCCCGGCGGTGGTGCGTACTGGTCGGCTGCGCGGTAGAGGTCAGTCAGGTGATCAGGGACACTCCCGCCCTGGCTGACCAGCACTCTGCCTCCGCGCACCGCATCGCCCGGCTGGTCGATGAGCAGCAGGGGCAGGTCTCCGGCTGCGTCGATGAGCGCTTCGTCCACCGGGATGCCCGCCAGAAGGACAGTCACCACCAGCGGATCGCCCGCCAGTGCGCGCAGCCGTTCTGCCGCCTGTTCATCGCCGCTGTCGATGGGCAGCAGCTCCAGCCAGATGTCATTGACGGCTGCAAACGCCGCGCGTGCAGCGGTCAGCGCTTCGTAGCCGATGGCGCGATCTGCCCCTTCAAACGGGGCGAGCAGGGCGATCCGCGCCGTCTGGCGCGGCACGGTGATTCGCTCATACCCATTGATCCACAGGTCGAGCAGCAGTGCGCCCATTCCGACGATGACGACGATGACGATGGTGGCGATGACGATGCTAACGGCACGAATTGGCGAGATGTTCATTGAATGTCCTCGCAAAATTGTGATATCCACTTCCATCACAACTTGCCTGGAAGTAGAAATATTCGGACGGGGCGGGCTGGACGACAGCGACCAGCATCGCCAGACCTGGGTTGGCGATCGGTCCCGGCGGCAGCCCTGCACCCAGATATGTATTATACGGTGAAATGACGCCGCTGTAGTCGGCGCGGGTGATGCGCGTCCACCAGTCGCCTGGTCTGCCGAGGGGATATTGCACAGTTGGGTCGGCATCGAGCTTCATGCTGATGTCGAGGCGGTTGCGGTAGACCCCGGCGATCAGCGGCGCTTCATCGACGCGAACCGCTTCGCGCTGCACGATCGACGCCAGCGTCGCCACCTGATAGAGCGTCCAGCCCTGCGCCGCCGCCTGTGCCGGGATGTCTGCTGCGCGCACCTGTTCGAGGAACTCGCCCGTGAGCAGGTCACGCAGCCCAATCGGGGTGATGTCTGGCGGCAGGGTGTAGGTGTTCGGGAAGAGAAAGCCTTCGTGTGACGCTCCGGCTGGCATCTCGACTGCCTGGGCGAACGCCGGGTCAGGGGTGGCATCGCGCCCGACGACCGCCATGAATGCTGCGCCGTTGAAACCGAAGAGCGGGTTGGCGTCGATCGCCTCCGCCACCTGTTCGATGCGCCAGCCTTCGATGACGCGGAACGGGATCGATGACCCGCGCGAGTCGGTCAGCACGCGGGCGATCTGGGTGAGCGGTTGAGTACGGTTGAGAAAATAGGTTCCCGCTTCGAGTTCAGTGTCGAGGCGCTGGACGCGCACGTAATCGACGAACAGGTCAGCATCGGCGATCAGCCCGGCGCGCACGAGGTTGGCAGCGATGGCGCGTGGCGACTCGCCGGACTGCACGGTGAAGCGGATTGGCGTGCTGTCTGAGCCGATCGGGGTGTTGAGCGCAGCTTCCTGCCCGGACAGACGCAGGCTGATGATCTGCGTCTGCACCCAGGCGATAGGCTGCCCGCCGCTGATGAGCAGCAGAGCGACTCCGGCGATCAGTACGATCAGGATCGCGGCTGCGATCAGCCCGGCGATGATGGTCACAAGGCGCATGAGCGTTTTTCTATCCTGTCTCTGTATTTGGACGATCGAGCCATTCTGCCGGGGCGTCCGCCAGCCCATCGCGCAGGGCATCGAGGTAGCTTTGGAGCATGACGCGCGCTGCCAGGTCATCGACCGGGGCACGCGGCGGGCGTTTGAGTCGGCGCGCCATTTCGTGGGCATCGACGGTGGTCAGTTGTTCATCCCACAGGACGATGGGCAGTGGAGTTTCGGCGCGCAGCCGATCGACCCATGTCTGCACTTTTGCCGCCTGGGGATACGCCCCATCGCGGTCGTCGATGGTTGAAGGCAGCCCGATCACCCAGCCAATCGCTGCCTGTTCGACCGCGATCCGTTCCAGTGTGGCGAAATCTTCGCGGCGTGAACGCCGTTCGATGACCCGCAGTTCGCGCGCCAGAAAGCCGGAACGATCGCTGACGGCGATGCCGAGGCGCGCCAGCCCGTGATCGACCCCGATCAGCCGCCCGCGCAGCGTCACCGTGCTACACCTCCACCACGATCAGGCGGATGCGCCCAGGCAGCAGAGGCAGATGGGGCAGCCAGTCCGGGATGACGGTGATCTGCGGCTGCGCGCCGGGGGTCATCTCGACGGCACTGGTCAGGTATGCCAGCGCATCGGCAGGGGTGCGCCCGGCGAGGTTCTGGCGCAGCGTGGCGGGGTCGATCTGGCTGCTGACCACTCCACGTGCCGTGACGGAGAAGGTGATCGCGCCGTCGGGGTCGAGGCGGGTGACGTCGCCGCGCGAGTAGGCGATGGAACGCGGGTCGAGGGCGAAGCTGCGCGGAATCTGCCCGGCGAGGCGGGCGAACGCGACCTGATTCGCCAGGTCGAGGTCGATAGCGGTCGCCTGCACGATGGCGCGCATGGTCAGCGTCACTTCGTCCGCTGCTGCGCCTTCGGGGTGGGAAAAGACCATCCAGTCTTCACGTTCCTCCGCGATGCGGATCGTCTCATCGATGAGGAACTGGTTCGCCTCAAGGCGGGGCTGCATCTCGCTGAAGGCGCGTGCCTGAATCTGCTGACGCAGGATGGCGATCAGGTTGTCCATGTCAGTGGCGCTGACTGCGCCGATGGTACGCCTCTGCCCGCCGAAAGTGGGCGAGACGTTCCGCACCTCGACCTGATCCGCCAGCGGACCGAGGACGATGTTGATCATGCCGGCTTCGACGTTGCCGATCTCGCCCGCCACCTCTTCAACCGCTTCGATGGGCACTTCGATCTGCAAGCCGCGCCCCGCCGGGAGGAGCGCCTCGACCATGGTGCGGAAGAGGATGGGTGTGCCAGCGCTCGTGCCGACGAACGATTCTGCGGGGATGGTGACGGCGGTATCTGTTTTGTTGATGAAGACGGCGCTGCCCGTCGCGCGTGAAGCACTCACCTGCTGCACCCCGCTGGTGGGGATGGTGGCGCGCTCTTCCACCTGAGCGCGCACCACCAGCGCCGGGATCAGCCCGTTCTCGACATCGACGCGCAGCAGGCTGCCATTGGGCAGGGCGCGCACCTCCGCCGTCATCTCGACCGGGCGGCGCAGCGGGGCGATGGTCACGATCGCTTCCGGGGCGATGGCATAGGCTCCGCCCACCAACCCGACGATCAGCAGCAGCAGCAGGATGGCGCGGGTGATCAGCCGTGCGCGCTGCTGTTCCGGCGTGAGCGGCACGCCTCGGATGCGGCTGGCGACAGCGCTCAGTTCCTCCGGTTGCGGCTCGTCCTTCGGCTTCTGATAGCGGGTGGTGAAGACTTTCGCCCGCCCGCGTTTCCATTTGCGCCGTTCGCTGCTGCCGATCGTCTCAAAGGTGCTGATATTCAATTCGCGCGCGTGCTGGATCACCTCGTCATCGTGGGTGACAAAAGCCAGGGTGATCGCCAGGCGCATCGCCTCGCGCTGCACCAGCACGATGTCCAGCTTGCGGGTGAGCGCTGTGCCGCGTTCGGGCCAGATGAGCAGCACGCGCTGCCCGCGCAGAAAACTGAGACGATCGCGCACCGACGCGGCGTCTTCATTCGCTTCAAGCTGGACGTATTCCGCTTTTTTGGGAGGCACGCCAACCCACCTTCAGTCGTTCGGCATGATCACGAGACGAGCGTCCGCGCCAGCGCCAGGGCTTCGGGCAGCTTCGCCGCGTTGCGCCCGCCTGCCTGCGCCATGTTCGGGCGACCGCCGCCGCCTCCTTCGACCACTGCTGCGATCTGTTTGACCAGATTGCCCGCATGGATACCCTGTTTGGTCAGGTCGTCGGTGACGGTGACGAACAACTGCGGCTTGCCGTCGATGACGCTGCCCAGCACGAAAACCCCACTTTTGACCGCACTGCGGAACCAGTCGGACATTTCGCGCAGCATCTCCAGCGGCACGCCGTCCACGCTGGTGATGATCACCTGCCTACCGTTGATCGTCTCGATGTTCGTCAGCAGCGCATCGAACTGTGCCTTTGCCATGCCGCGCTGGAGCGTTGTGATCTGGCGCTTTGCCGCTGCCAGTTCTTCCTGAAGCGCGCTGATGCGTTCGGCGAGCGACTCTGGCGCAGTGCTGAGCTGCGCTGCCAGACCGTTGAGTAGCGCCGCCTGATGCTGGACATGCGCGATTGCCGCTGCCCCGGTCAGTGCTTCGACGCGGCGGATGCCTGCGCTGACGCTGCCCTCGGAGACGAACACGAACATGCCGATCTCGGCGGTCTCCGCCACATGACAGCCGCCGCACAGCTCATAACTGTAGCGATCGCCGTTATCGCGGATGCTGATCGTGCGGACGCGGTCGCCGTATTTCTCGCCGAACAGCGCCATCGCGCCTTCAGCGCGCGCCTCATCAAGCGTTTTCTCCTGGGCGATCACGCGGTAGTTATGCAGAATGGCGTTGTTGATGTCCGTCTCGACGGCGCGAAGCTGTTCCGGCGTCACTTTGGCGTCATGCACGAAGTCGAAGCGCAGACGATCCGGCGCGACCAGCGACCCGCGCTGCTGCACATGATCGCCCAGATGACGGCGCAGTGCGGCGTGCAGCAGGTGCGTTCCGGTGTGATTGCGGGTGATTTCGACACGGCGCGCGCGATCGACTTCGACGCGAGCGGGGTCACCTGCACGCGGCGTGCCTTCGACCACCTCGCCGAGATGCACGATCAGCCCGCCGACCGGACGGCGCACATCTTCCACCTCGATGCGCCAGCCTGCGCCGCTCAGTACGCCCGTATCGCTCACCTGACCGCCAGACTCGACGTAGAAATTGGTGTCCGCCAGCACTACCTCCACTTTGTCGCCGACGATAGCGGACTCGACGCGCGCGCCATTTTGCATCAGCGCTAGCACGCGGTCGTCAAGCGGGGCGGGGTCGTAGGGCTGGTAGGTGACGCCCGAAGCGGGCAGCGCCCCGGTCGATTTCAGTTCTGCCAGCAGCGCGCTGTAGGACTCCGCTAGGTCGATTTCGCCCATCGCCCTGCCGCCGCCGCTGACGAGCGCGTGTTCCTGCTCAGCGGTGGTGAACCCGGACAGATCGACGGTGAAACCGCGCTCTTCAGCGATGTCTTTCGTCACCTGAATGGGCAAGCCGAGCGTCGCCTTGAGGTAGAAGGCGATTTCGCCGGAAAGCTGCCCACCTGCCGGGAGCTTGTCCAGTTCGGCGCCGAGTTCCTCCAGACCGCGATCCATCGTGCGGCGGAAGCGTTCCTCTTC
>CAZTLS010000030.1:0-44284 GCA_964614405.1 uncultured Pleurocapsa sp. | reverse complement strand
TGCGCCTGGCGCGCGCCGGACTCAGCCAGCGCCGCCCCGCTGCCCGTCCCAGACGCCGCAGCCAGCCGCGCGACAGGGGATGGTGCGTGCGGGCGATGCGCCCGTAGGCGTCATAGCGCCCCGTCCGCACCCCGGTGATGCGCCAGCCTGCCAGCCGCACCCCGTTCGCATCGGTCACCACCTTGCGCGCCACCACCGCATCGGGCTGGCAGGGCGTGCCCTCGATGCCGCTGGCGTCGTTCTGGGCGTGCCCCTGCCACAGATAGCGCCGTCCGTCCTGCGTGTTCGGGTCGATGCGCGGCGGTGGCGGGTAGGCGGGCTGCCACATGTCGAAGCGTTCGCCTGGGGTCAGCGCCCGCACGATGCCGCGCACCACGACGAACAGTACCAGGGCGAGCAGCGCGATCAGGCTGATTCCGAGTGCCTGCCCCAGCCCGAAATTCGGCTGGCGCAGGAGCGTCTCCAGGTCGAACGGGCTGACCGGGGCGGGCGTCGGCACGCCGCCCGGCAGGGTGGGCACATCGACGCCGATCGACCCGATGTCCGGGCGCAGCGCCGTGCCGCCAGGCAGCACATCCAAGCCGACGGTGACGAACACCTGCTGCCGCCCCCCGGAAGGCAGCCCGCCCGGCGGGATGGTCAGCATGACGGGCTGGCGCACGCCTGGCTGAAGCGCAGGCACATCGACGCCCGTCAGTTCGACGCCCGCCGCGTTGAACAGGCGGACGCGCGTCGGCGCGCTGGCGGTCGCCCCTTCGTTCAGCACGTCCAGTTCGACGACGATCGTGCCATCGGGCAGGGTGGGAGCCTGATTGAGGCTGCGGATCACCAGATCGCTCCCGCTCTGCGCGGCGGCGAAGGCAGCGCAGAGCAGGGCGATCAGCATGGCAAAGAGGGGACGGTACGCTTTCATCCGTTCATCCGTGTGGGGCGCGCATCAGGCGCATATCATGGATACCAGCGTAACCCAGATTCGGCGCGCCGTCTATCAGGCGGCGGGGACAAACCTGTAAATCGCCCCGGTGTAGTCGATCAGATACACTTCGCCCGCCTGATCTTCGCCGAACGAGCTGATCGTGTGCGGCGTATCGCTGATCACCGTCGCCGTCCATGTGCCGTCGGCGTTCTGCGTGCCGCCCCACACGATGCCCGACCCGAAATCGCCGTACAGGTAGACGCCCTGCCAGCCTGGGATGGCTGCCCCGCGATAGACATACCCGCCCGTGACGGAAATGCCGAGGCTGTGCGAATATTCGAGGATGGGCATCATCATGTCCGCCGTGCCCGCCGCGCCGCTGAAGGGGCGCGTCCCCTCATAGACGTTCCAGCCGAGATTGACGCCGCCCGTGCCCGCCGGGATGCGGTTGACTTCCTCCCACCTCGCCTGACCGACATCCGCCGCGAACAGATCGCCCGTCACGCGGTCGAAGCTGAAACGCCAGATGTTGCGCGCGCCATACGCCCAGATTTCCTGTCGGGCGTTCGACCGACCGACGAACGGGTTGTCGTCCGGGGCACGGTACAGCGCGCCTTCCACATCCACATCGATCCGCAGGATCGCGCCCAGCAGCGAGGTCAGGTTCTGCCCGTGACCGAGCGGGTCAGCCGCCGAGCCGCCGTCCCCGAGCGAGATGTACAGATAGCCGTCTGGTCCGAACGCCATGTGCCCGCCGTTGTGGTTCGGGAAGGGCTGATCGACGCGCATCAGGATTTCGCCCGATGCGAGGTCGGCGGCATCGGGGTTCGCCGACGAGACGCGGTAGCGCGCCACGACCGACGCCCCGGTGCGGTCGGTGTAGTTGATGAAGAACGTCCCGTTTTCGCCGAACGCCGGATGGAACGCCAGACCGAGCAGCCCGCGCTCGGTGTAGCCGCTATTCGAGGCGGCGTCCTGGCTGATGAGGTTCGAGACATCCATGAACGGCGTGTTCTGGCGCGCGCCGTCGCGCATGATCCAGATTTTGCCGCCCTGTTCGACGACGAACAGACGACCGCTGTCATCGCCCGCGTGGGTCAGGTAGAGCGGGCGGGTGAAGCCGCGCGCCACTTCGACCAGCCGTCCGGCGGCGGGGTCAGGCGCGCTGGTGCGATAGGCAGTCGTGTCGGCGGCGAAAGCGGTTCCCGCTGCCAGTGCTGCCATCAGGATGATCATCCAGATGCGAATGGGTCGTATCGACATGCTCACTCTCGTTCATAGCTGAAACGGACGGTCGTTCATCGCACGCCCCGTCTGCATACGGGGCGATGCGATCATCCCCTTTATGCCCCACCCGCATGAGCGGGGCATGAAAGGGTCACAATGCCGATTCATCCAGCAGCGCCAGCACATAGAGGACGGGTTCCTCATACGGGTGGGCGCGCCGGATCGCTGTGACGACGGCTTTCGCCGCCGCGCGGTCGCAGAACGTCTCGACGCGGATTTCCGCCTCAACGTTCAGGTGTTCGCGCGCGCCGAGCGCGGGGTTGGCGCGCGCGCTGGGGCGGAAGCGCCCGAACCCGGCGGAGGAGAACGAACAATGGGTGTATTCGCCGATCGCGCCCGCGCCCGCTTCGCTCATCGCGTTCAGCACGGCGTCGAGGTGCGTCTCCGGCACGGTGAAGACGATCATCACCCGGCTCATCGCGTCACTCCGCCGGACCTGCGACCGCGATCACCAGCCGATCGGGGTGCAGGTAGGTCTGCGCGGCGCGCAGCACATCCTCGCGCGTGAGTGAGCGGATGGCCTCACGGTAGCCGAGCAGGTAGTCCAAACCCAGCCCGAACACCTCGATATTGCGGATCATCGAGGCGATGCCCTCGTTCGTCTCCAGTTGCAGCGGCAGCCGCCCGGTGAAGAACGACTGATTGTCGCTCAGCTCTTCCTCGCTGATCGGTTCGCTGACCAGGCGGCGCACTTCATCGATGCTGCTGGCGATCGCCAGTTCCACATTGTCCGGGTCCACCCCGGCGGCGATCGTCCAGGGGAGCGCCACTCTGCCGCCGTCCACCTGGCTGTAGGCGTAGTACGCCAAGCCGAGTTCCTCGCGCACCTTGCCGCCCACGCGCCCCATCATGCCGAACTGCCCCAGCACGCTGTTGGCGAGCTGCGCCGCGTGCCAGTCGGCGCTCAGGCGTGACGGACCGATCGTCCCCATCACGATGTCCGACTGCGTTTTGCCTGGGATGGTGACGCTGACGCGCGTGACCGCTTCCGGCTGCGGGGCGCTGAACCCGTCCGGGCGGGCGGGCTGGGCGCTGTTCGTCCAGTCGCCGAGGTGCTGCCGGGCGAGCGCGATCGCTTCTCCCGCGCGCACCGCGCCGACGATGACCAGGATCATGTCGCGCGGTCCGTAGAACGACTCGTGAAAGGCGTGCAGCGCGTCGCGGGTGAGCTGCGCCACCGTCTCCGGCTTGCCGCGCGCGCTCAGGTGATACGGGTGCGCCGTCGGGTAGAGCGCCTCGTAGAAGGCGCGGTTGGCGCGGTAGCGGGTATCCTGCTGGCGGTAGTTCAGCCCGGTCAGCACCTCGCCGCGCAGCCGATCGACCTCGTGCGCCGGGAAGGTCGGGCGGCGCAGCACATCGCCCAGGATGTCGAGCAGCAGCGGCAGGTCTTCGGCGAGCGCCTTGCCGGAGAACGAACTGGCGAACGCCGCACCGCTGATGTCCAGGTCCGCGCCGACGGACTCCAGCGCTTCGCCCAGCGCGGCGAAATCGTACCGTGCCGACCCGCGCATGAGCGCATCGGCGGTCAGTGACGCCAGCCCGTTCTGATCCGCCGGCTCGAACACCCCGCCGACGGCGAGCATCCCGCTGATCACCACCGACTGCGCGTTGAAATTCTCGTAGACCAGCACGGTGATGCCGTTCGGCAGCACCTCACGGACGATGTTCGCCGCGCTCGGCAGCGACTCGATGCGCACGCTCATTCGTCCTCCTCCTCACCATACTCGTCAAAGCTCGCTTCGTCGCCTTCGCCAGCCAGCGGCACGAACCAGCCGGTCGTCCGGTTCGCCCGGCGCAGATACGTGCGCGCCGCGTCGTGGACGGCTTCCAGCGTCACGGCATCGAGCCGGGCGGTGTACTCCTCGAACCACGTATGGCTGCTGAAGTTTTCGGCGAACGCCAGCCAGAACGCCTGACTGGTGACGCGCTCTGTGCCATAGGCGAACAGGGCGCGCGCCTGCTTTCTGGCGCGGGCGAGTTCGGCTTCCGTCACGCCGTCACGGATGACCGCCTCCAGCGCGGCGTCGAGGGCGGCTTCGGCGTCCGCATGGGCGACGCCATCGCGCAGCGCCAGCGTGATCGCGTAGATGAACGGATCGATGGTGGGGGTCATGCTGCCGCCGACGCTGACGGCAAGCTCCGTCTCGACCAGCGCCTTGTACAGGCGGCTGGTGCGGTTGTCGATGCCGCCGCCGCCCATCCCGTCCGCCCCGGCGAGTACGCTGTTGAGCAGTTCGAGCGCGAACCAGTCCGGGTGGGTGGCGGCGGGGACGTGATACGCCACCTGAATGAACCCGGTCGTGCCAGGGCGCTCGACCACGACGCGGCGTTCGCCCTGCTGCGGCGGTTCGGGTCGCACGAACAGCTTCGGCGGGTCGCCCGCCGGGATGGACTCGTAATGGGCGCGGATGCGCTGCAGCAGGTCATCGGGGTCGAAATCGCCCACTGCGACGGCGATGGCGTTGCTGGGCATGTAGTGGCGCTTGTAATGCCCGTACAGGTCGTCGCGCGTCATCGTGTGCAGGTCGGTCGTGTCACCGATGATCTCGTGATGATAGCCATGCACGCGGAAGGCAGCCGCCTGCACCGCTTCGCCCAGCCAGAACATGGGCGAATTTTCCGCGCCCTGGCGTTCGGAGAGGATGACGGTGCGCTCGCTGGCGACTTCTTCCGGGTCGAAGCGGGCGTTGACCATGCGGTCGGCTTCGATGCGCAGCGCCAGATCGATCTGGTCGGCGGGCAGGGTTTCGTAGTAGGCGGTGTAGTCGAAGAACGTCTGGGCGTTCCACGACCCGCCGAGGCGGTCGATCGCCTTGTCCAGCGATCCGGGCGGGAACTGATCCGTCCCCTTGAACAGCATATGCTCCACCCAGTGCGACGCGCCGGTGATGCCGGTCGGCTCATTGCGGCTGCCGATGCGATACAGCACCCACCAACTGATGATGGGTGCGGTGCGGACGGGTTTGAGCAGGACGATCATGCCGTTGTCCAGCACATGCCGGATGACATTGCTCATGAGGTGTGTGTCGCCTTTGCGAACTGAAATTTACGAGTCGTGACCGGGCATGAACGCCGAACCGACCGCAAGATAGCTGTAACCGCGCGCCACCAGTTCGCTGTAATCCGGGATCATGCGCCGCCCGTCGAGGATGGTGTAGGGCGGGGGCACACATTCTTCGATGGTGCGCGACAAGCCCCGGAATTCCTCCCAGTCGGTGGAGATGAACAGCATGTCCGTCCCGGCGATCGCCTCTCTGGGCGACTCGTGATAGCTGATGCGCTCGAACAGGTGATTTTTCTCCGGGTCGAAATAGCGGCGCGCTTCGCCCATCGCCAGCGGGTCGTAGGCGCGAATGGCTTTGACGCCGCGCGCCAGCAGCGCCTCGACCACCTTCAGCGACGACGAATCGCGCATGTCGTTGGTGCGCTGCTTGAACGACAGCCCCAGCAGGGCAACCGTCTTCTGGTTGAAGGTGACGCCCGCCTCCTGCACCGCGCGGTCGAGCAGGTAGGTCTTCTGGTATTCGTTGATGCGGTAGACGGCTTGCAGCAGGTCTGCCTGATAGCCGACGGTGGAGAACTGGTGGATGAGCGACTGGATGTCCTTGCCGAAGCACGACCCGCCCGCTCCGTTGGAGACATACGACCCCCACGTGCTGATGCGCGAGTCCGCCGTGACGCCGCGCTTGAGGTCTTCCATGCGGACGTTGGCGAACCGCTCGCCCAGGCGCGCGCCGACGCCGTTCCAGAACGAGATGTACGTCAGCAGCAGCGTGTTGGCGACGTACTTGATCGCTTCGGCGGTTTCGGGCGTCGTCTCGATGTAGCGGATGCGGACGTGGTTGACGAACTGCGAATAGATGCGGCGCAGGATGCGGAAGTCCTCTTCGGTATCCGCACCGATGACCACGCGATCCGGGCGGCGTGACCGCTCGACGGCATCGCCTTCGGGCAGAAATTCCGGGTTGGAGGCGACGCCGGCGTTGGGCACGTTGTGGCGTTTGAGCAGCGCCTCAAGCTGGCGCGCCGTGCCGATCGGCACAGTGCTTTTGTTGATCAGCACCACGCGGCGCTGATCGACGCGCTTCGCCAGCAGCGCGGCGATCGTCTCCATCGCTGCGAAGTAGTAGCTCAGGTCGGAGGAGCCATCCGGGTTGGGCGGGGTGGGCAGGCACAGGAAGATGGCGTCTGTGCCTTCGATGATCGACTCGATGTCGGTGGTGAAGAACAGATAGCGCCCGATGTTCTCGCGGATGATCTCCGGCAAGCCTGGTTCGCTCACGTAGTGCCCGATGGCAGCCGGGTCTGCCGTCTGATAGGCGGCGATGCGCGCCTTGTCGATGTCATAGGCATACACTTCATGCCCGTATTCGGAGGTGGTTGCGGCGTGCGTCAGCCCGACGAAACCCGTCCCTGCAACGATGATCTTCATACCTGCCTGCTTCCTTGACTGGTCGGTGTGCGGCGAGTGGTGAGTCTGCACAGATCACATACACGCCGCAGCACAAAATCCCTTGATGTGCTGATCGGGTATCAGTGTAGCATCGCGCTGCGCTGTCAGGAATGTGCGGTTTGCGGGCGCGCGCGTCTCATGCCGGATCAGCCCATCCCGCTCAGCCCGATCCGCGCGCGCGGATCGGGCAGGGCATCCGTTCCTGCCGCCGCATCTCCTCACCCCCGATCAGACGGAACACCTCTTCAACCGCCCAGCGTCCCATCTCGCGGTGCGGCAGCGCGACGGAGGTCAGCGTCGGGCGCAGCCCCTCGGTGATCACCGTCTGATCATCGAAACCGATGATCGCCAGATCGTCCGGGATGCGCCTGCCCAGCGCATGGGCGGCGTTGTATGCCCCCATCGCGGTGCGATCGTTGATGCAGAAGAGCGCCGTTGGCGGGTCGGGCAGGTTGAGCAGGGCGACCGTGCCGGCATAGCCGCGCGTCGCATCATCTTCCGACCGATAGATGAGCGCCGGGTCGAACGGCAGATCATGCGCCGCCAGCGCCGCCTGATAGCCCGCTTCGCGTCCCACGCTGGCGGGCACATCCGGGTTCAGGGCGAAGTTGATGAAGCCGATGCGCCGATGCCCGGCGGCGATCAGCCGTTCCGTCGCCTCACGCCCGCCGCGCTCTTCGTCCGGCACGACCGACGACAGGTCGCCCTCTGCGCTGAAGCAGTTCGCCAGTGCCACCGGCACTTTCCGCACGCTGGCGGGCAGGCTGACGGCGCGATGCCACATCGCGGCATACACGATCGCCTCGACGTCACGCTCCAGAAACACATCGATCGCCGCCTGGGTCAGCGCGGGGTCATCCTCGGTATTGATGATCATCAGGATGTGCCCCTCCCCCCATGCCGCTTCCTGCGCGCCCTGGATGATCTGCCCGGCGAAGGGCGTGGTCGCCACCAGATCGGTCAGGAAGCCGATCAGGTGTGAACGCTGCGTCCGCATGTGCCTGGCGGAAAAGTTGGGGCGGTAATCCAGCTCTTCCACCACCTTCATCACTTTGTCGCGCGTCTTCTGGCTGACATTGGGATGATTGTTCAGCACGCGCGAGACCGTGCCGTCGCCCACCCCGGCTCGCAGCGCGATGTCGCGCAGGGTCACCTTGTTCACCATCCCTGGTCAATCCTTTCTGCTTGACAGAATCCCGAACTCTCAATACCGTTGAGTATGACTCGGATTTGGAAACGATACCAACATGTCTGACGCCCTTTCACCCTATGCCATCCCGCACGACCCCCATGCTCTGCGCGCGCGCCATGCCGATGAACCGCACCGCCCGCGCTTTCACTTCTGCGCGCCCTCCAACTGGATGAACGACCCCAATGGGCTGATCTGGTGGCGCGGCGCGTACCATCTCTTCTACCAATATAACCCGCTTGGCGCATATCATCACCATGTGCATTGGGGTCACGCCATCAGCACCGACCTGATCACCTGGCGCGACCTGCCGATCGCCCTCTCGCCCGACCCGGACGGCATTGACCGGAACGGCTGCTGGTCGGGCTGTGCCGTGCCGGATGGCGATACGGTGCGCCTCTTTTACACCAGTGCCTTTCCGCAGGCGCAATCGACCGCCACCGCCGCCGACCCCGACCTGATCGTCTGGCACAAGCATCCCGCCAACCCGATCATCCCCGCGCCGCCGCCCGATCTGCCGATCACGGGCGGCGATTTCGGACCCGATTTCCGCGATCCGTTCGTCTGGCGCGAAGGGGAAGTCTGGTACATGGTGCTGGCGGTCGGCATCGTCGGCGTCGGCGGCGGGGTGCTGCTCTACCGTTCGTCAGATCTGCTGGCATGGGAGTACGTCGGCGTGGCGCACAGCGGGCAGATCGCCCCAGGCGCGACCATCTGGGAATGCCCGAACCTGTTCGCGCTGGACGGGGTGCATGTGCTGCTCGTCTCCGAACTGCCCGATTCTCGCCATACCTTCTGGCGCGTGGGGACATTCGCTGACCACGCCTTCACCGCGCGGGCGACGGGCGTCACTGACGCTGCGCCGTATGTCTACGCTGCGCTCACGATGGAAGACGCCGCGCGCCGACGGTTGTTCTGGGGATGGATCAAAGAGGGGCTGCCGCGCGATGCTCAGCGGGCGCAGGGCTGGTCGGGCGCGCTGACCGTGCCGCGCGTCCTGTCGGTGCGCGATGACATGCTGCGTCAGCAGCCCGCCCCGGAACTGACCGCGCTGCGCGGCGCGCTTCTGGCAGACCGACCAGAGCTGCATCTGGAGGTCGGCGAAAGCATCCTGCTGACCGCTGACGGGCGGCACGCCGAAGTTGAGGTGACGCTCGACGCCGCCACATCGGTGACGCTGCGCGTCCTCGCCAGCCCCGACGAACGCGAATTCACGCATATCGACTATGACGGGGTGACCGGGCTGATGCTGGTCTCGACGCACGACGCCAGCCTCAACCCGATCGCTGACCGCCTGACCGTGACCCATCCGCACACGCCAGCAGGGGAGAGGGTGACGCTGCGCGCCTTCGTCGATGGGTCGATCGTCGAGGTGTTCGTCGATGACACGACCGTGCTGACCGTGCGCGCCTATCCCACCCTGCCCGGCAGCACGCAGATCAGCGTCCACACCGCGCATACCGAGGCGAGGCTGCATACCTGCCGCGTCTGGGAGATGGGGGCGATCTTCGGCTGAGCGCGCTTCACGGCTGCATCAGGAAATAGTCGATCGCTGCCGGGACGGGCGTGAGGATGTAGACATCGACGGTGCGCGCCCAGCCCACCCAGTCGTGATCGCTGTAGCCCAGGTCGATCCACAGACGGCGGCGCTGCGGCGGACCGGTATCGGCGATCTCGCCGACGCCGTAGCCCGCCACGTAGATGCGCGTGCCGTAGGGCAGGATACGCGGGTCGCCGCCGACGATGCCTTTCTGCAGCAGCCGCCCGGTGGAGGTGATGTTGTCGCCGCCCAGCGCCGCCGGGTGATAGCTGGTCGCCCACATCGGCAGCACGCGCCAGTATTCGAGCGGACCGTTGGGCGTGTCGATGGTGCGCACGACCACGTTCGTGCCATAGCGGATGATGCGCGGCTGGGCGGGCTGGGCGATCTCGTCCTCCAGCCGCGTCCGGCTGATCACCGCGCCATTCTCCAGCCGCAGGCGTGTTCGGCGGTGCAGCACGCCTGGCGCGCCCGCCTGTCCTGTGACGAAGCGATCCAGCTCCAGCGTCGCATCTGCCTGATAGACCGTCTCGAACGGGATGGG
Organism: uncultured Pleurocapsa sp.; assembly: GCA_964614405.1. GTDB lineage: Bacteria > Chloroflexota > Anaerolineae > Aggregatilineales > Phototrophicaceae > Flexifilum. The sequence continues at coordinate 34,355 of CAZTLS010000030.1, read as the reverse complement.
GACTTCCTCGATCTCGACCGTCTCGCTCACCCGGATGACACGCACCGTCATGCCTGGGCGCAGCGGCGCACTGTCGGCAGGGATCGTGTAATCCAGACCGACCAGCGTCACCCCGGCGTCGATGAGCGCGTCCGCGACCCGTTCGCCCTGTACGCGCACCTGAGTGACCACGCCGTCGGCGATGACCGTGACCGGGCGGGCGCGGGTGATCACCACTTCGACATCGCCGTTGAGCGGGGTATCGAGCGGCGGGATGACCTGATCGGCGGTGTACAGGGTGATCCCGGCGGAGAAGAGCGCTTCGCCGATGGTGAGCGCGGTGGTGCGGATCAGGCGTGAGTCCGCCCCGTCGCGCACGGTCACGGCGGCAGCGTGGCGTACCACGATGTGGCTGACCGGGACGGGCCAGCGGCTCAGACTGTCGGCGCTGGTCTCTGTGCCATCGATGATCACCCGGTCGTCCTCGTCGATGCGGATGCCTGCTTCTGCCAGCACATCGGCGGGATCGTCGAGCAGGGTCAGCCAGGGGAGCGTTTCGCCATCGACCTGAAGGAAGATGGTGCGGGCGCGCTGCACGCGCACGATGGTGTTGGGTTGCAGCGGGGCATCGAGCTGCGGCGTCACCCGGTCGCCCGCGCCGACCTCGATCCGCAGCAGCAGCAGCAGATCGCCGACGGTAGCAGCGTCGGTGCGCGTCTGCTGTGCCTCACTCTGCACGATGACCGTGACCACACGGGTATTGGTGACGAACAGCAGCGCCAGCGCGCTGACGATGGCGACCGCCGCGACGACCGCCGCCGTACAGATGACCACGAACGGCAGCCAGAAAGCGCGTGCGCCCCTGACAGGCGCAGATGGGACGGGTCTGGGACGGCGTGGGCGGGTATCAGCGCTGCGCGGCGTTTCCATAGGGAGGTGGGGCAGTGCATGAAGGCAGGACGGGGTGGGGGAAAAGAAAAACGCCGTTCACAGGCACTCTGCTCAAACCGGGAGGCTCTGCGGCACCCAGGGGGCTGTCCTTAGTGCTGCTCCCTTTCGGACCTGACACGGTTCGGAAGTCCTGCCGCGCAGGACCCGGTTCGAGCAGACTGCCTGTGAACTGGCGCATCATGTCTTTACGATAGCAAACTTACCGCGCGGAGTCAATCCGCGCCCCGGCGCAGTGGGCGGATTGAGCGAGACATCCCCGTTCAGCGCACGGTGAAGGTACACGATCCGGTCTCCTGCAGAATGCCTGTGCCCGGTCCGTAACTGCGATCGCCGTCGAAAATGGCGCGCGTCCAGCTCACGCGGTAGGTGATGCGCGTTTCGCCCCGTTCCAGCGGCTGTTCGACCGGGACGAACCACGATACCGAAAAATGTCCGTTGGGCAGTTCGCGGATCGTGCCGGCAAACGGACGCCAGGGCAGCGACCGTCCGTTGACCTGCACCTCGTAGACAGCGGCATTGATGTGATCTTCCACCTGCTGGCGGGTGTGCGCCTCCCACACCCAGAAGACCTGAATGCTCGACCCGGCTGCCAGATTTTGCGGCGGCGGCGAACCGAAACGACGGTCATCGCAGTACGCCAGCACATTCACCCGCTGCACACTTGCCGTCACCTGAGGGGCGGGCGCGGTGGGGCTGGCGGTGAAGATGAACGGTCCGCCCGTCGGACCGCCCAAGCCTGGCAGCGTGGCGGCGGGCGCGGCGATGCCCCCGCCTGCCAGTGCGGTCGCCGTCTGATTGATCGCCTCGATGTTCGGCAGTTGCAGGCTGGCGATGGCGGTGGCGGCGTTAAGCGGCGTGCTGACGGCGACCTGCGGCGTGCCCAGCGAGGCGGGATCGACGGCGGTCGGCGTTGCGCCGCTCAGCGAGCGCGGCGGGGTGGGGGTGACCGTGCCGCCGCCGAACAGCGCTGTCGGCAGCGGCGTGCCCAGCGCCATGAGCGTCATGTCGGGCGAAGGGGTGAGCGACGGGACGGGCGTCACGGTCGGCTCCAGCCGGATGAGCGACGCGCTCACCCAGCCTTCGCGCCCGTCTTCCATGCGGATGTTCAGCCACGAGCCATCGGTGTTCTGTCCCAGCACCTGGAGGCGCGTGGCGGGGCGCAGCGCTTCGATCGTCTCGAACGTTACGCCAGGACCGGAGCGGACGTTGATCGATTGCAGCGAATTGACGCTGCCCCGGATCGGCGGGGTGACGGTCGGCGTGGGGGTATCGGACGGGGTGGGCGGGATGACCGTCGCTGACGGGGTGTAGGTCTCGGTGGGCGCCGTCGCGTTAGAAGGGAAGGGGGTGGCGGTGGAGCGCGGCGTATGGCTGACGATCGGCGCGAGGGTCGCCGTCGGCAGGCTGACGACAGCGGCAGGGTCATCCCCGGCACACGACGCCAGCAACAGGGCAGCGATCAACAGGGAGATCAGGGCGCGGGATCGGCTCATCAGTCGCAGAAATTCCGTTAATATCGACACAAAGGCATGACAATGCCAGTCAGGATAGCAGGAAAACGGACAGCGCGCAAAAGCGATCCCGGTGAGCCGCACTCAGCCAGGCTGTTCAGGCAGCAGACGCATCCCCTGCGGCATGACCTGAAACGGCACGGGTGCGCTGTCTTCAATCGTCCCGTCGGCGTATTCGGCGCGGGCGATCAGTGTATGCCTTCCTTCTTCCAGCGCCCACCACGTCGTCCAGGGCGCGGCGTCCGCCTCGCCGATCGGGGTGTCGTTGAGCAGCCAGACGACGCGCGTCACGCCAGGCGGGGCGGCTGCCGTCAGGCGGATACGCTGCGCATCACGCGGGATGAGCGGCGTCACCTCAAAGACGGTGTACGGGTCAGGGGCGAGGGCGCGCACCCCATCGCGCAGATCGGTGTTCACGACGCGGGCGGCGCTCGGCGGCGGGGGAAAACCGTGCCGGATGCCCCAGTCCCGCGCTTCCTGTGGCAGCACAGCATAGGTGCGCGCGACGCGCCGATCATCGGGGGTGTTGTCGGTCGCCAGCAGCCCGGTCTCGCGGTCGATCTCGAACACCTGATAAAAATCGTCAAATTCCCCTGGTTCTGTGCCCTCGATGAACCATTCGAGGCGCTGACGCGGGCAGGCGGGCGTCGCCAGTTTGCCGCTCAGCGCGCAGATCGTGCGCCGGGTGATGCCAGATGGCATGACGAACTGCGACTCCGGCACGCCGCGCAGTGCCGTCCGCATGAAGCTGTTCCAGATCGGGGCTGCGCCGCTCACCCCGGTGACCTCGACCATCGGCGTGTTGTCGGCATTGCCCACCCACACGCCGACCGCCAGCTCCGGCGTGTAGCCGACCACCCAGTTATCCCGGAAGTCGGTCGTTGTGCCCGTCTTGACCGCCGCCGGACGCCCGATCGCCAGCGCGCTGAAGCGCCCGAACGAGCGCAGCCGGGCTTCGTCGTCGCTGAGCATGTCGCTGACCAGCCAGGCGACGCGCGGATCGACGATCTGCCCGCGCCCGCTGACGCTGCACGGCGGGGGAGGCTGCCACTGGCTGAGCAGCGTCCCGTCCGCCGTCGTCACGCGGGTGATGAAGACCGGCTCGACGCGGCAGCCCGCGTTGGCGAACACGCCATACGCGCCCACCAGGTCGAACAGGCGCACCTCACCGCCGCCCAGCGTCACCGCCAGGTCGAGATCGTCGCGGTTCGCCAGCGTGCCCAAGCCGAGATCGACTGCCAGCCCCAGCATCGTGCTGATGCCGATGTCGTCCAGCGCCACCACCGCCGGGATGTTGAATGACGATGCCAGCGCTTCGCGCAGCAGGACGGGTCCGTGTTCGACGAGCGCGTAGTTGCTCGGCGTGTAGCTCTCCAGCCGGCGGGTGACGAACGGCGTCGCCACATCCAGAAACAGCGTGGCGGGGGTATACGGGTTGGGGCGCGCGGGGTTCATGGCGGCGGCGTAGGTGATCGGCTTGAGCGCGCTCCCCGGCTGGCGCAGGGCAAAGGCGGCGTTGACCGCGCCGTCGATGGCGGTATTGAAGTAATCCGGGCTGCCCAGCAGGGCGCGCACCTCGCCCGTGCGCGGGTCGATCGCCACCAGCGCGGCATTTTCGGCATTGGCGGGCGGCTTGTCGGAACGCTGGTTGAGCAGCGCCAGCTGCCGCTGGACGATGCGCTGCGCCGCGCGCGTCCAGTCGAGATCGACGGTCGTCATCACTTCCAGCCCGTCGCGCGCCAGCTGCTCCGGGTAGCTGCGCTGAAGCTGGGTGATGACCGCCATGACGAAATGCGGCGCTTCGATCGGGAAGGGCGCGGCGGCATAGTTCAGCGGCTCATTGCGCGCGATCTCCGCCTCTTCCGCCGTCAGCATCCCGCTGTTCACCATCAGCCCCAGCACCACCCGCTGCCGTGCCTGTGCCGCCTCCGGCTGGGTGAGCGGGTCGTAGCGCGCCGGAGCCTGTACCAAGCCGACCAGCATGGCGCATTCCGCCAGCGACAGCGATGCCGCATCTTTGCTGAAATAGGCGCGGGCGGCGGCGTCGATGCCATACGCCAGATTGCCGTAGTACGCCTGATTGAAATAGAGCGCCAGCACATCATCCTTGCTGTAGGCGGTCTCCAGCTGCAGCGCCAAGATCATCTCGCGCAGCTTGCGGCGCACAGAGCGGTCGGCGCGCTGTTCGGGGTCGAGCAGCAGCATCCGCGCCACCTGCTGGGTGATCGTGCTGCCCCCGGCGAACACATCGCCGCCCGTCAGGTTGATCCACAGCGCCCGCACCACCCCGACCGGATCGACGCCAGGATGCGTGTAGAAGTTAGCGTCTTCGGTGGCGATGGCGGCGCGCTGACAATGCTCTGGAATGTGGCTGAGCGGGACGGCGCTGGCGCGCCCGCTGGTCGTGCTGTCCGCCAGAATTTCATACAGCAGGCGTCCGTGACGGTCGTAGATGCGGGTGGAGGGCAGCGCCAAGCCCGCGTACAGGCGGTCGATGGGCGGCAGATCGTGAAACAGCCAGACCCCCATCCCGATCGCGGTCAGCGACAGGACGAGGATGACGGCGAGCGCGATGCGCGCGCGTGGACGCAGACGGGTGAACCAGCGGCGGGTGGCGTTCATGTCCCCATCATAGCACAGGGTAGCCCGCACACAGGCGAGGCGTATGCCAGACGGCGGGATGCACAGTTTAATCGATTATCCGGTATGATCGGGGCACATGATGACCTGCATATACACAAAAAGGACTATCTGCTGATGCCGCACGACATTCGCGCGCTCATCTTCGACCTCGACGGCGTGATCACCGATACCGCCGAATACCACTACCGCTCATGGAAGCGCCTCGCCGACGAGGAAGGTTTGCCCTTCACGCGCGAGGACAACGAGGCGCTGCGCGGCGTCTCGCGCCGGGAGAGCCTGGTGCTGCTGCTGCGCGGCAAGCCGATCGACGAGGAGACGGCGCAGGCGTGGATGGCGCGCAAGAACGGCTACTACGTCGCCTATCTGGACGAGATCACCCCGGCGGATCGGCTGCCAGGCGTCGATGCGCTGCTGGCTGATGCGCGTGCGCGCGGCCTGAAGCTGGCGCTGGCGTCCGCCAGCCGCAATGCGGCGCGCGTGCTGGAGCGGCTGGGCATGAGCGATGCGTTCGACGTGATCGGTGACGGCAACAGCGTCGTCAACAGCAAGCCCGCCGCCGACCTGTTCGTGTGGGTGGCAGGGGCGATGGGTGTCAACCCGCGTCAGGCGATCGTGTTCGAGGATGCCGAGGCGGGCGTCGATGCAGCGCTGGCGGGCGGCTTCTGGACGGTGGCGATCGGTGCAGCGCCGCGCGGCAAGGGGCACGTCAATCTGGCGTCGATGGCGGATGCCGATCTGGGAGCCATCCTGTCGGCGATCGGCTAAGGCGGCGGCGCGGTCGAGGCGCGCACGATCAGCCTGGGTTCGACGAGTATCTGTCGCACTTCACCTTCTTCGCCGTTCAGCAGATCGTCGAGGATGGCGATCATGTGCCCGGCGATCTCCTCCAGCGGCTGTGCCAGCGTGGTCAGCGAGGGGGTGAGGTACTGGCTCATCGGCTCATCGTCGAATCCGATCAGCGACAGATCGCGCCCCACCACCAGCCCGTGATCGCGCGCGGCGTGCATCACCCCGACGGCGATCAGGTCGCTCACCGTGATGATCGCCGTCGGACGCTGACCAGCGGGCAGGCGCAGCAGCGGTGCAACCGCTTCCGCCGCTGCATGGACGGACTGCACCGTCCGCACCAGCAGCGCCGGGTCGAAGGCGATGTCCGCCTCATCGAGCGCCTGACGGTAGCCGGACACGCGAAATTCGCCTGATGACGAACCGGGGGGCCACGAGACCATGCCGATGCGCTGATGCCCCAGCCCGATCAGATAGCGGGCAGCCTCCAGCGTCCCGGCGAGGCAGTCGGTATCGATCCAGTTGAACGCCCAGCCGGGCGTTGACCTGCCGAAGGCGACGAACGGCACGCCGCACCCGATCAGGTGGTGGATGCGCGGGTCATCCAGCACCGTATCCGCCAGCAGGAAGGCGTCTACCTGACGGGTGCTGATCAGCGCATCATAGCCGGGCACAGGATCATCGGCGCGGTGGGTGAACATCAGCATCCGGTAACCGTGTTCGGCGGCGATGCGTGTCAGGTGATAGGCGAAAATGTCCAATACGGCGTTGGGCACATCGCGTGGCTGTTCGCTCCATGCAAAGCCGATCATCCCGGTGCGCTGGCGGCGCAGATTCTGGGCGGTGATGTTGCGGGTGTAGCCCAGCCGTTCGATCGCCTCCAGCACCCGCTGGCGCGTCTCTTCGCGCACGGTTCCGGCTTTGCCGTTCAGGATGTAGGAAACGGTGGCGGTCGAGACGCCAGCTTCTCTGGCGACATCTTTCATCGTGACGGGCATAGATCAACGTTCTGGCTGCGTGCGATCGAATGATAGCGATCAATCTAACGAGTTTTGCATCCCGCGTCAACCGCTGTATGCCAACGATCCGTTTTCGCCGTGCATTTGTGCATTTATGACAAGGTTTTCCACCAAAAACTTGACAGGAATTTTACATCGGGTTTACCATCAGTTTAATCGATTAACCTTCAGTCATGAGGAATCGATGTAAATTGTTCCTGATGCTGCGGAAAAGAAGCTTATGCCCCCGAAACGCTTGTGGACGATCGTCGAGCGCGGCTTCCAGCCGGAACGCCTCAACCACTACGAAACGCTGTTCACCATCGGCAACGGCTACCTGGGCACGCGCGGGACGTTTGAAGAGGGCGTGCCTGGCAACATCCCTGCGACGCTGATTCACGGCGTGTTCGACCACGCGCCTGGGATGCTCGTGCCCGAACTCGCCAATACCGCCAACTGGCTGCCCATCCGCATCACGGTGGACGGCACGCCGCTGAGCCTGAATCAGGATCGCCCGGACAATCTCAATCCGGCACACGGAGCGCTGCTGGGCTACGAGCGCGTGCTGCACCTCGATACCGCCGTGCTGGAACGAGCGCTGCTCTTCCGTGCCGCGTCCGGGGCGATCGTGCGCGTGGTGTTTGAGCGTTTCGCCTCGCTGGATGACCCGCATGTGCTGGCGCAGCGCGTCCGCATCACTGCGGTGGACGGCAGCCCGCAGATCACGGTGCGCTTCGGTATCGACGGCGACGCGCGCAACGCCGGGGTGGATCATTGGACGCCGGCGATCACCAATCTGCATGAGGCGCGCGTTGTGGGGATGGAGCGCACGACCGGGCAGTCCGGCTATCGTGTCGCCCATGCCATGACGGTGACCGATCAGGACGTGACGGTGCTGAACGCCAGCGGACTCGCGCCGGAGATGAGCATCACCTTCACGCTGGAACACAAAGCCAGCCGCGCCTTCGACAAGATCACGGCGGTCTACACCAGCCGCGACACCGACTCGCCGCTGAGCGCCGCGCATGACAAGGCTCGTGCCGCCGCCGATCTGGGTTACGATGCGCTGTATGCCCTGCACGCCAGGCGCTGGGCGGGCATGTGGGAGACGAGTGACATCCGGATCGATGGCGATGATGAGATTCAGCTCGCACTGCGCTTCACGACCTATCACGTGCTGATCGCTGCGCCGCAAAGCGACGAGAACGCCAGCCTCGGAGCCAAGACGCTCTCCGGGCTGGGCTACAAGGGACACATCTTCTGGGATACCGAGTTGTTCGCCCTGCCGCCGCTCACGCTGGCGCACCCGCACATCGCCCGCAACCTGCTCATGTACCGCTACCATCGGCTGGCAGGGGCGCGGGCGAAGGCGAAGGCGAACGGGTACGAAGGCGCGATGTTCCCCTGGGAAAGCACCGACACGGGCGAAGAGACGACTCCGCAGTGGAGCGACCCGCAGCCCGACGGATCGCGCATCCGCATCTGGACGGGCGACAGCGAACACCACATCAGCGCTGACATCGGCTATGCCGTGCAGCAGTACTGGCAGTGGACGGGCGATGACGCCTGGTTCATCCGTTACGGGGCGGAAATCCTGCTCGATACCGCCGTCTTCTGGGGCAGCCGCGCCGAAGAGAAGAACGGGCGCTACGAGATCAGCCAGCAGATCGGACCGGACGAATATCACGAGAACATCGACAACAGCGTGTTCGTCAACCGCATGGCGGTGTGGCATCTGGAGACGGCGCTGAAGGCGCTCGACTGGCTGGCGGCGCACGCCCCGGCGGATCACGCACGGCTGACGGCACAGCTTGACCTGACTCCTGAGCGGCTGACGCGCTGGCGCGATGTGATCGCCCGCATGTTCATCCCGTTCGACGCGGAAAAGCAGATTCATGTGCAGTTCCCAGGCTTTTTCGACATGGAATACATCCCCGTGCCGGATTATCAGCCGCGCACGAGCAGCGTGCAGGCGATCCTCGGTCACGCGCGCAGCATCCAGACGCAGGTGATCAAGCAGGCAGATGTGGTCATGCTGATGGCGCTGCTGGGCGATCAGCTTTCGGCGGACAGACAGGTGATGCTCAACAACTGGCATACCTACTTCCCGCGCTGCGATCACGGGTCGTCGCTCAGCCCGGCGATGCACGCCTGGGTTGCCGCGCGCCTGGGCTTGATCGAGGTCGCCTATGACCAGTTCCACCACGCCGCCCATATCGACCTGCACGATAACAAGGGCAACGTGCGCGATGGCATCCACGCTGCCGCGTGCGGCGGGGTGTGGCAGGCGGTGCTGTTCGGCTTCTGCGGGCTGCACATCACGCCGGAGGGCGATCTGGCGCTCGACCCACACCTGCCTGAACACTGGCAGCGGGTGCGCTTCACAGTGACGTATCGGGGTGAACGGCGGACATTCGAGGTCACGCCGGACTCCGTATCGGTCTCCCCGCTGGCGTGATGGGGTCGCCCGTGCTGGACGGGCGAGAAAACCGCGCCGAGTCTTATAATTTAACGCTATGGAGGGTTATAAAATGTTGAACAGGATGGGTCGTGTACTGCTGGTGGCGCTGCTGCTGCTGGCGGCAGTGAGCGCGGTCAGCGCACAGGATCAGGTGGTGATCACGCTGTCGGGCTGGTCGTCGTCGGACGCGGAAAACGCCGCGCTGAACGCCCAGGTCGCCGCATTTGAAGCCGCCAACCCGGACATCGATGTGCAGGTGAACCTCGTCCCGGATTACGGGACGTTCATGCAGACCGGTTTCGCGGCGGGCGACTACCCGAACGTCTTCTACGTGGACAGCTTCCAGCTTCAGGACTGGGCGTCGGCGCGGGTGATCGCGCCGCTGGGCGACGCGGTTGAAAGCCCGGAGGGTCTGTACGAGTCGCTGCGGAACATCTTCACCTACAACGACATGCTCTACTGCCCGGCGAAGGACTTCTCGACGCTGGCGCTGGTCTACAACGTCGATCTGCTGGAAGCCGCTGGCGTCAGCGTGCCCACCAACTGGGATGAGCTGAGTGCTGCTGCCGCCGCGCTGACCACCGCCGATGTCGCCGGGCTGACGACGGGCATCGAACTGCCGCGCTTCCTGCCCTTCCTGTATCAGGCGGGTGGAGCCATCCTGCGCGATGGCGAAGTGGCGCTGGACTCGCCCGAAGCGCTGATGGCGGTCGAGTATTTCGTCAACCTGTACCTGAACGGGTACGCCAAATCCCCGGCGGACCTGGGCGCGGGCTGGGCAGGTGAGGCGTTCGGTCAGGGCAAGGCTGCCATGACCATCGAAGGCAACTGGATCATCCAGTACATGCTCGACCAGTTCCCGGATGTCAACTGGGCGGTGGCGGAACTGCCGGTCGGTCCGGCGGGTCCGGCGACGATGGCGTTCACCGTGTGCTATGGCGTGGCGGACATGGAGAGCAACAGCCGTCAGACTGAGGCGACGTTTGAAGCTTCGGTGCGCCTGGTCAATTTCCTGACGGGCGAAGAAGGCGCGATGATGGTCGGCGCGTCGGGCTTCGGTCCGATGCCTGGGCGCACCGCCGCCGCCGACACCTGGCTGGAGGCGCGTGGTGAGGAATATCAGGCGTTCGTCGATGGCGCGGCGTATGCCTTCCCCTGGTCGTTCCCGCCCGGTTTCAGCAGCTTCATCGACACCTTCAACAGCAACCTCAACGAGGCGATCAAGGGCAACCGCACCGCCGCCGAACTGCTGGAAGCCTCCGCTGAAGCCGCTCAGGAAGCCTTGGACGACATGTAAGCGCGGGTGACACTCCCACACAGGGCGCGGCGGCATGTCCGGCTGCGCCCTGTGTCTTTCCTCGCTGCCTGAAAATTCCTTTGGAAGGCAAATTCCTATGGCTCTGCTCGCAAAAGATTCACCCGTCTCAGCGCCCGCTGCCCAAAGCACCGCCTCAAAAAAGCGGCAGGAAGCGTTCGCCGGGCTGACGTTCGTTGCCCCGGCATTTCTGGTGCTGTTCGTGTTTTTCATCCTGCCCATGCTGGCGGCGCTCTTTTTCAGCCTGACGAACTGGAACGGCGTCACGCCGCTCACCCGGTCGGACGCCTATGAGGTGGTCGGGCTGGAAAATTATTCGCGTCTGCTGTTCGAGAGCGGCACACGCCAGCGCGCCTTCTTCACATCGCTGAAAAATACGGTTTATTTCGTGCTGGGGGTCGTCCCGGCGCAGACCTTCTTCGCGCTGGTGCTGGCGGTCATCGTCAATCAGCGCTGGCTGAAGGGGAAAGGCTTCTTCCGCACGGCGTTCTACTTCCCATCGATCTCGTCTTCGGTGGTCATCTCGCTCATCTTCATGTGGATGTTCACCAGCAACGGCATCATCAATCAGGGGATACGGGCGATTTTCCCATCGTATGCGGGCATCACGTGGCTGAACGACGCCACCGGGGTGCTGCACGCGCTGCTCGGCGTATTCGGCATCACGCGCGAGACGCTGGGCGACGCCGCCGCAACGCAGATCGCCGGCATCCGCCTGTGGGACTGGCTGAGCGGACCGAGCGTCACGCTGCTGACGATCATGATCCTCAACACGTGGACGACCATCGGCACGCTCATGGTCATCTATCTGGCGGCGCTGCAAAACATCCCGGCGCAGGTATATGAGGCGGCGACGGTGGACGGCGCGACGCCGTTCCAGATTTTCCGCAAGATCACCATCCCGCTGCTGCGCCCGACCACCTTCTTCGTCATCACGCTGGGCTTGATCGGCACGTTCCAGGTGTTCGATCAGGTGTACGTGATCTCGTCCGGCGGACCCGCCGACACCACGCTGACGATCGCCTACCTCGTCTATCGCAGCGGTTTCGGCGATCAGCGCATGGGCTTGGCGGCGGCGACGGCGATCGTGCTGTTCATCATCATCTTCATCTTTACGTTGATCCAGCGCCGCATCACTGGCGGCGATAAGGCGGTGTGACCATCATGGCGGCTGAAGCGATCCCAACGTATGACACCCCAACAGGCATCGGCGCGACGCTGCGACGCATCGCCCCGATCCTCGGCTACACCATCCTGATCATCGCGGCGGCGACGCAGATCGTGCCGTTCGTGCTGACGGTGGCGAATTCATTCAAGTGCCTGCCCGCCATCAACGCTGCCCCGGCAGCTTTCCTGCCCACGCCTCCCTTCTTCGTCGAGTGCCGCAATGAGGCAGGGGCGGCGCGTTCTGCCTCAGAGACGACCTCCGGCATCGCCTTCAACCCGGCGCTGGAGGGCTATAACGCGGTGCTGGCGGCGGACCTCGGTCGCTGGCTGTTCAACACCGCCTTCATCGCGGTGTCGATCATGCTGCTGCGCCTGATCTTCGACTCGCTGGCGGGCTATGCGCTGGCACGCATCAGGTTCCCAGGCAACCGGATCATCTTCCTGATGATCCTCGGCACGCTGATGATCCCAGGCATCGTGCTGCTTATCCCGCGCTTCATCATTCTGCGCCAGTTCGGGATGCTGAACGCCTACAGCGGCGTGATCATCCCGCTGATGACCAGCGCGTTCGGCATCTTCCTGATGAAGCAGTTCTTCGAGTCGATCCCCAACGAGATCGAGGAAGCGGCAGAGGTGGACGGAGCAAACCGCTTCGTGATGTTCTTCCGCATCATCCTGCCGATGGCGACCCCCGCCCTGACCGCGCTGGCGATCTTCAGCTTTCAGGGCGCGTGGAACAACTTCCTCGATGTGCTGATCGTGCTGGGCGGCGCGCGCGACCTGTGGACGCTGCCGCTCGGCTTGTCGTTCCTGCGCGGTGCGACGGGCGAAACGCTCATCTGGAACACCTTCCTCGCCGGATCGGTGCTGACCACCCTGCCGATGGCGGTCATCTTCTTCGCCTTCCAGCGCTATTTTGTCGAAGGCGTCAACTATTCCGGTCTGGCGGGGCAGTGAGCGCATGATCGACGGGCTGCGGGCGGTCTGGCGCGGGCTGCGCCACCTCAATCAGGCGGGCTACATCTACGTCTGGTGCAGCGTCGCGTGGGCGCTGCTCAGCCTGCCCATCGTGACCGCCCCGGCAGCCTGGGCGGGCCTGATCCGCCTGAGCTGGACGGCGCAGCGTCAGCCGACCGCCGGTTGGGACGATTTCTGGGCGGGGTTTCGCGCCCATCTGCTGCGCGGGGCGATCCTTGCCGTCTGCAACCTCGCTTTCTGGCTGGTCTGGCTGAGCAACTGGGCGGCATACGGCGCACAGCCCGGCGTCGAGTGGTCGCTGCTGCGCGGGCTGTGGCTGCTGACGGGCGCGGCAGTCATCCTGATTCAGGTGTACGGCGGGGTGCTGTACCACGCGATGACCCGCCCGACGGTGATCGGCGCGTTCCGCAACGGGGCGGTCATGCTGGTGCGAAACCCGCTTTTTTCGCTGGGCGTGCTGATCGGCTTCGCGGTGATCATCGCGCTCAGCACGCTGCTGCCGCTGGCATGGCTGCTGATCACGGGTGGGGCGCTGGCGGCGGTGAGCGTGCGCGCGGTCATCGACCGTTTGCAGCGCGCGGGCATCCTGCCGCAGGAAGAGCCGGAGAGCTACCTGGTCGATCCGTCGTTCAGCGATATGTGATCGCAGCGCGCGGAAATACTGCTTGACAGCGATCGGCATCAGGAGTAGATTAGCGGCGTTTGCGATGATCCCCTGATCATCTCGTCACATCGTGAAAAGCTCAAGAGAAAGATGCAATGGACAGTTCCCCCAGTAAGCGGCACGCCGCTCCATATCCTGTGGACAGCCTGACTGACTTAGGGTGAATGCCGCGCTCTCCGCGTGACTTTCCCCCCGGTCAGCCAATGGCTGATCGGGGGTTTTTCATTTCCCCCAATCCCGATCCGATGTGCAGCGGTGTGCCCTCATCAATCGTTGTGAGGAGGCGTTATGCTGCTTCGTCAACCGTTCGCCCCGCGCGATGCGTCGCGCGCAGTCCCGGCGCGCCCGATCCCCGTCTTCTGGGCTGATCTGGTGGTCATGCTGGGTGTGCTGGCGCTGCTTTATCTGGCAGCGCGAATCGGTTCTGGGATGCTGGTCAGTTTTGAACCGCCTGTTGATGTGCCTCAGGTCAGCCTCGACCCGGCGAACATCCCGTACTACACCCTGCGTTCCACCCTGCGCATGTTCATCGCGCTCGGTGTGTCGCTCATCTTCACGTTCATCTATGCCTACGCTGCCGCCAAAAGCCGCCGTGCCGAACGCATCCTGATCCCGCTGCTGGACATCCTGCAATCGGTCCCGGTGCTGGGCTTCCTGTCGATCACTGTGACCGGGTTCATCGCGCTCTTCCCAGGCAGCCTGCTCGGTCTGGAGGCGGCGTCGATCTTCGCCATCTTCACCAGTCAGGTGTGGAACATGACGTTTTCGTTCTACCACGCGCTCAAATCGCTGCCGCGTGAACTGGACGAAGCGGCGACGCTCTACCGCCTTCCGCCCTGGCAGCGTTTCTTCCGGCTGGAAGTGCCGTCCGCGGTGATCGGGCTGCTGTGGAACATGATGATGAGCTTCGGCGGCGGCTGGTTCTTCGTCTCCGCCAGTGAAGCCATCAGCGTGCTGAATCAGGAATACACCCTGCCCGGCATCGGGTCGTATGTCGCCTCCGCCATCCTCGCTCAGGACATGGGCGCGGTGCTGCTGGCGGTGCTGACGATGGGGGTGGTCATCGTGGTGGTGGATCAGTGCTTCTGGCGTCCGCTGGTCGCCTGGGCGGACAAGTTCAAGCTGGAGCGCAGCGCCGGGGCGGATGCGCCGCGCTCGTGGGTGCTGAACATCATTCGCGCGTCGCGCCTGCCACGCCTGCTCGATGCGCTCATCCACCCGCTCAGCGAAGCGGTCGGCAATGTCATCGCCCGCAGTTTCCCCGCCCGCGATGCAGGCGAGGGGAAGCGCGCGCCGGCGGACGATGATCGGCTGTTCAACGCCGCGCTCATCATCGTGGTGATCGGCTTATTCGCACTCGGCGCAGATTTCATCCTGCGCGAAGTCGGCTTGGAGGAAGCAGGGCAGGTCTTTCTGATGGGCTGCGTCACCTTCCTGCGCGTGCTGGTGCTGCTCGTCGTCAGCACGCTCATCTGGGTTCCCGTCGGCGTGGCGATCGGCTTCAACCCGCGCCTGTCGCAGATCGCTCAGCCTGTCGTGCAGTTTCTGGCATCATTTCCGGCGAACTTCCTGTTCCCGTTCGCCACCGTCTTCTTCATCAATACGGGCATCCCGCTCGACTGGGGCGGCATCCTGCTCATGTCGCTGGGGGCGCAGTGGTACATCCTGTTCAACACCATCGCCGGGGCGATGAGCATCCCGTCGGACATGCGCGAGATGGCGCGCAGCATGGGGGTGCGCGGCTGGACATTGTGGCGGGCGCTCATCCTGCCTGGCATCTTCGGGGCGTGGGTGACGGGCGGCATCACCGCGACGGGCGGGGCATGGAACGCCAGCATCGTCGCCGAGATCGTCACCTGGGGAGACACCACGCTGCGCGCTTACGGGCTGGGCGCGTACATCGCCACTGCGACCGCATCTGGTGAATGGGGGCGCATCGTGCTGGGCGTCGGCATGATGTGCCTGTTCGTGGTCGGGCTGAACCGCCTGTTCTGGCGGCGGCTGTATGAGCTGGCAGAGCGTCGTTTCCGTCTGGGCTGAGCATTCGATACAGAGAGCGAGGAGTTGAGCATCATGGTCATGCAGAAGGGCGCACCGCTGATCGCGGCGCAGAACATCAGCAAGTCGTTTGCCCAGCCGGACGGGGGTGCATTTACCGTGCTGGATAAAGTCAGCCTGAGCATCTATCCGGGCGAAGTCGTGGCGCTGCTGGGGCGCAGTGGCAGCGGCAAAAGCACGCTGCTGCGTATTCTGGCAGGGTTGATCCCTGCCAGCAGCGGCAGCATCATCAGCGGCGGCAAGCCGCTGACCGGGGCAAACCCCGATGTGGCGATGGTCTTTCAGAGCTTCGCGCTGCTGCCCTGGGAGACGGTGCAGGATAATGTGGAACTGGGGCTGAAGGCGCGCGGGATGCGCCAGGCGGAACGGCAGGCGCAGGCGCTCAAGGCGATCGATATGGTCGGGCTGGACGGCTTCGAGAGCGCCTACCCGAAAGAGCTTTCCGGCGGGATGCAGCAGCGCGTCGGCTTTGCGCGGGCGTTCGTCATGCAGCCCAGCGTGCTGTTCATGGATGAGCCGTTCAGCGCACTCGATGTGCTGACCGCCGAAAATCTGCGCGGCGAGATCGGGCTGCTGTGGGAACGGGGTGATTTTCCCGCAAAAAGCATCCTGATCGTTACGCACAACATCGAAGAGGCGGTGCTGCTGGCGGACCGGGTGATCGTGCTGGGCGCGAACCCCGGTCACGTGCGCGGTGAGGTGCTGATCGATGTGCCGCGCCCGCGCGACCGCAGTGCCGCCCGCTTCAGGATGCTGGTCGATTACATCTATACCGTGATGACCAATCCGGCGGCGGAGATCGTCTCGCCCGCGCCCAGTGCCGAGCCGAGCGCCAGCCCGCGCTTCCACCCGCTGCCTCATGCCCGCGCCGGCGGTATCAGCGGGCTGCTGGAGCTGATCGCCGAACGCGGGGGCAGGGAAGACCTGCCCAACCTGGCACAGCGCCTGCAACTGGGCGTCGATGACCTGCTGATGATCATCGATGCCGCTGTGCTGCTGGGCTTTGCGGTGGTGCAGGAGGGGGACATCATGCTGACGGAGGTCGGCACGGCGTTCTCACAGGCGGACATCCTGACGAGCAAGGACATCTTCCGTCGGCAGGTGATCGTCGGTGCGCCGCTGGTGGCGTTCATCCACAGCACGCTTCAGGAGAAGGACAATCACGAGATGCGCGCCGATTTCTTCCTCGACATTCTCGACGAGCATTTCCCCGAAGCCGAAACGCAGCGTCAGTTCGAGACGGCGGTGGACTGGGGGCGCTACGCCGAACTGTACGAGTACGACGCCGCCGAACGCCGCCTCTTCCTGCCTTCCAACGGCAGCGGCGAAAGCGCATAGCGCCGCGAAATGAGCGCCAGCGCCCCGCTCACGACTCCGTGCGCGGGGTGCTGACCAGCAGAGTTTGCGCGATGCGGGCGATGTTGCGCGCGTCGTCGATGCCGCGATGGTGTGTGCCCTCCAGCGTCAGCCCCAGCACCGTCAGCGCGCCCGCCATGCCGCCATGCGCGCGTGGGTGTTTCTGGCGAAAGAGGTGTTTGAGGTTCAGGCGCGTCTCGAACGCTTCCGGGAAGGGCACGCCACGCCGCCAGCAGTCGAGCTTGAGCTGTTTGTAGTCGTAGCTGCCCCACGAGCAGAAGGTGATCGGCGAGTCGTCGGGGCGTGCCCATGCGACAAATTCCGGGAAAACCACCTCGAACGCGGCTGCAGCGTCCACGTCCGCCTGCGTGATGCTGGTCAGCGCTGTGCAGAACGCGCTCAGTTCGGGGTGAAGCTGCGGGCGGACGAAGCGCTGAAACTCCGGGGCGGGCAAAGTCAGTGATTCGTCGAGCAGCAGCGCGCCGATCTCGATCGTCTCCATGCGCGTGGTGTCCTTGTTGCGCTCCCAGCAGGTGGCTTCCAGGTCAACGATCAGGTAGCGCACCCGCCAGCCCTCCACTCGCGCCGCCGCGCCATGATGCCCAGACCGCGCCCATCAGCAGCAGCGCGGTCGCCGCCGCTGCCAGAACACACCACACCCCGAAGCCGATCAGGTAACTCCCCCCCGCAGCGATGAATTCCTCGCTGCTGCTGACGACCAGCCCGAATGCGCCCAGATCGCCAGGCGTGAGGAATATCCCCGCCAGCAGCAGCACTGCCGATACCGTATCATCGTCGATGATGATCACCGGGCTGAAGATGATCACCACGATGATGACTCCCACATAGAGCAGCACCACGCTGAAGCCCATCGCTCCACTGAGCCGCTGTGCCCCGATCTCCGTCCCCGTCAGGCTGGAGGCGAACATGCCGATCGCCGCCGTGAGCGGCACGAACAGCAGCGGCGCGATGATCATCAGCACACAGGTGAGCAGCGTCAGCAGCGGATCGACGGTGAGGGGGCGGACGGATAGGTAGCCGCTCTGATTGACAGCCACATCGACCTGATACCGCGCCAGCAGCAGCCACAGCCCCACCAGCGGACGCACTAGGACGCCGGCGATGTGCTGCGCCCATACCAGCCGCACCACCGTGAACCACTTGCCCAGCACGATGCGCGGCGCGCTGATCCCGGTCAGGATGAGCGGTTCCCACGTGCGCGACTGTCGTTCGCGCGCCAGCGTGGTCGTCGCCAGGCGCGATGCCGCGCCGGAGATCGTCCCGCCCTGCACCAGCAGCGTGATCCCGGCGATGATGATGGCGAACTGAAGCAGATCGCGCAGGGTTCGCAGCAGGCCGCCTTCCCGGATGCCGAGTGCGCTGCTGAGCGTGGCACTCTGCCCGATCAGCAGCATACAGATCGTGCCCAGCCCGATCGTCAGGGCAAATGCCAGCACGAAACGCGGCTTGCGCCCCATCCCCAGCCGCCGAAGCTGACGTTCCTGAGCGCGCGCCAGCGGATTATCGATGAGCAGGGCGCGCACCCGCGCAGCCCGCCCCCGGTCAGAAAATGTTACACCGGAACTCATCTGTCTTTCCCTGTGCTGTTGTGCCTGGTGATAAGCCGTCTATCAGTGTATCACTGTTTTCTGATAGACTTTCTTCATATGGTCAAAATCATTCAAATGCAGGCAGGAGAAGATGACGATGGGTGAACACTACCGCGCGCTGGTCGAACGGCTGAACGAAGTCCGCAATATCGACCGGGCGCGCGCCGTGCTGAGCTGGGATCAGCAGGTGAACATGCCGCGCGGAGGGGCGAAGGCGCGCGGGGCACAGATGGCGACGCTGGCGCGCATCGGGCACGAGATGATGACCGCGCCGGAGACCGCCCGTCTGATCGATGCTGCCGCCCGCGAGGTGGACGGTGCGCCCTACGACTCGGACGAGGCGAGCATGATCCGCGTCGCCAGGCGCGACCACTATCAGGCGTCATGCGTCCCTTCCGATCTGGTGGCAGAGCTGGCTCAGGCGACCTCCGACGGCTACAGCGTGTGGGCGGAAGCGCGGCGCGAGAACGACTTCGCGCGTTTCATCCCGGCGCTGGCGCGCATCCTCGACCTCAAGCGGCGCGAGGCGGACGCGCGCGGCTATACCGAACATCCTTATGACGCCTTCCTCGATGTCTACGAACCTGGCATGACCGCCTCGCGCGTCACGCGCCTGTTCGACGCGCACAAAGGGGAACTGGTGCGCCTGATCGCGGACATCACGCCGCACATCGCCGAGGTGAGCGACGCGCCGGTGCGCCAGCGCTTCCCGATCGACCGCCAGCGCGCCTTTGGCGAGGCGATGGTGCGCGCCTACGGCTACGATTTCCAGCGCGGGCGGCAGGACGAGGCAGTCCATCCCTTCTGCATCACCTTCAGCCAGGGCGACGTCCGCATCACCACCCGCTTCACGGAAGATTTCCTCAACCCGGCGCTGTTCGGCACGATGCACGAAGCGGGACATGGCATGTACGAACAGGGCGTTGACCCGGCGTTGGAGGGGACGATCCTCTCGCGCGGAGCGTCGCTGGGCGTGCATGAGTCGCAGTCGCGCCTGTGGGAGAACATCGTCGGGCGCAGCTACGCCTTCTGGACGTGGGCGTATCCGCAGCTTCAGCAGGCGTTCCCCGAACAACTCAGTGCAGTCGATCTGGACTCGTTCTACCGGGCGATCAACCGCGTCGCGCCGACTTATATCCGCGTCGAGGCGGACGAAGCGACCTACAACCTGCACATCATGCTGCGTTTCGAGATCGAGATGGAGCTGGTGAGCGGGACGATCCCGCTGGAGAAGCTGCCCGCTGTGTGGAACGAGAAATTCGAGGCATACATGGGCATCGTGCCACCCAATGACGCGCTGGGCGTGCTTCAGGACATTCACTGGTCGAACGGGCTGATCGGCTATTTCCCGACCTACGCCATCGGCAATCTGCTGGCGGCGCAGTACTACCGTCAGGCAGTGCTGGCACACCCGTCCATCCCGGATGAGATCGGGCAGGGTCAGTTCGCCACGCTGCACGGCTGGATGCGCGACAACATCTATCGGCACGGACGCAAATTCACCGCCGATGAGCTGACGCAGCGCGTGGCGGGCGAGCCGGTCGAGTGCAGCTATTACATCGATGGGCTGCGCGCCAAATACAGCGCGCTCTACGGGCTGTGAGCGATGGCTGAAGGGCTGCACATCCGTCAGGCGCTGCCGGAAGAAGCCGACCTGCTGACCGGGATCGTCTGGCGGTCGAAGGCGCACTGGGGCTATGACGAGGCGTTCATGGCTTGGGCGCGCCCGCAGATGGTAATCACGCCGGAAGATGTGGCGGCGGGTGGGGTGTATGTCGCTGTGCTGGGTGAGCGCGTCGTCGGCTTGGCACGGCTGACGACGCGCGGGGAAGTCGGCTGGCTGGACGACCTGTTCGTCGAGCCGGACTGCATGGGACGCGGGATCGGCAGGGCACTGTTCACCTTCATCGTGCAGGTGGCACACGGAGCGGGGCTGGCGCGGCTGGAGTTCGAGGCTGACCCGAACGCGGAAGGTTTTTATCGGGCGGTGGGCGCGGTGCGGATCGGGGAGGTCGAAACGCGCCCCGGTCGGTATGTGCCGCTCATGCGCTGCGCGCTGTAATGCACATCGTGCTGAAACGGTCAACCCCTCCCTGACGTTTGTCCTGTGTAGACGAGATTGTGTTTTGCACTTTTGGGGACTTCATGTACACTAAAAACAATTGAATGAGAGGGGAGTAAACGTATGTTCAGAACGTCGAGACTGTTCATGGTGATCCTGGTTGTGCTGCTCGTGGCAGCGATCCCTGCGCTGGCGCAGGGAGGGCGCGCCTCTATCACCCTGATCACGCCCAACTACCCCATCGCGGTCGAAGCCACTTTTGACGTGGTCATTCACGTTGACACTGCTGGTCAGCCGATCGATGCGGCGGCTGCCTACCTCAACTTCGACCCGACCGTCTTCCGCGTCGAGCGGATCATGCCAGGCACGACGCTGCCCATCTTCCTGCAAAGCGGCATGGACAACGAACTGGGGCGCATCAACTTCGCCGCTGGTCAGCTTGGCGGACCGCCCCCCTCTGGCGCGTTCACCCTGGCGACGGTCACGCTGCGCGCGCTGCGCGTCGCCGATGCTTCCGCCATCGAGATCAGCCGTGATGTCAGCACTGTGCGCGACACCGACATGGTTTCGCGCGGCGAGTCGATCATGAGCAGCGCTTCCGGCGTGCTGATCACCGTCAGCGCCGACGCGCCCGCCCCGATCGAGAACCTCAACGCCCCGCGCATCATTCAGCAGCCGGTCTACATCCCGCCGACGGGCTTCATCGGGCTGGATGGGATGCCCGGCGCGGCGGCACAGCTCGATGTGCTGGCTGAACCGCTGGTCGCCCCGGTCAGCATCGATACCAGCCTGGCGGATGCCTGGACGGGCGACGCCGGCTGGACGCGCACTGCCGATGGCGGCGCGCTGGCTGCCGACGGCAGCGTCTCGACTGCCAGCCAGATGGCGCTCGCGCTGGTGCGTCCGGTTGACCTGACCACACTGGCTGCGCCTCAGGTGCGCGTCGGCTACCTGCTCACGGGCGGTGCCGCCTATCTGGAAGCGAAACGCACTGCCGATGCCGAATGGACGCGCGTGCTGGCGCTGGAAGCGGGCGAAAGCCTGATGCTGGCGGGCGCAGACCTGTCCGCCGCTGCGGGCGAGATCATGCAGTTCCGCGTGGTGTTCGAGTCGGCGGGCGGGCTGGGCAGCCTGACGCTGCTCAACCTGTCGGTGTCTGACGCCGAATAACTGCTGCTGTCGATCACGCAGACACCCCCGTTTCCAGGCATGGAGCGGGGGTGTTTTTTTTGTGCAGGGTATACGAAGTTGGAGAGCGCCTCCTGGCATCAGAAGCGCGGCTTCCGGGGTCGCCGCATGATGGGGATGCCTTGCGCCGTTGGCAAAGAGCAGATATAATTGTGACTTAAAGTCATCATCAGGGTGAAAACGATGCAACGTCAGAAGCGCGTACAGGGCGGAGTTGCTTCAACTGAGCTGATTTTATCGGCATATCAGGGAAACAATGCAGATGTGTTTCCAAAAATTCTGGAACTGCACGTCGAGCATGGTGCAAAAATTGCCGATGTGACCTATGGCAAAGGTGTGTTTTGGCGTCATGTGCCTTCGGGTTTATATACACTGTATGCCACTGACCTGCTGACCGGGGTGGATTGTCGTGACCTTCCATACGATGACGAGTCGATGGACTGTGTTGTGCTTGATCCACCATATATGGAGGGATTGCTGCGAGAAAAGGCGATGCACAGAGGTGGGGCAGGATCACATATCGCTTTTCGTGCGGCTTATGAGGGTGCAACGCACTCTGACAGTCATCTTTCGATGATGGGAAATAATCATCTGGAACAGATGCCACTTTTTGCAGAGGCTGATACTGAAGCAGAGGTCTCAGAGTCCGATGTGAATGGTTCTGAAGTAAATCTTCCCTGGCTGAAGGAACACGAAGCAGCACCCAGATGGCACGCCGCCGTCCTCGATTTATATCTTAAGGCAGGAGCAGAAGCCTATCGCGTGCTGCGCCCGAAGGGAACGCTGATCGTAAAATGTCAGGATGAAGTGAGCGCAAATAAACAGTGGCTGACCCATGTTGAGATTATTGTTGGGTATACCCAGATGGGTTTTTACCCCAAAGATTTGTTCGTGCTGATGAGATCAAACAAACCTGGAGTCAGTCGAATCAAGCGGCAGCGTCATGCCCGAAAAAATCACTCTTATTTTCTCGTGTTCGTAAAAACAGGTCAGATGAGAATGGAGTCGAGTAAAACAAACGGCTCTTCGTGAAATGGCGGGGTCAGTGGCAGGGTCACCCGGATGGTGGTTGCCAGAAGCATTTGCTGCTGAAATGGCGTGTAACTGCGAAATCGGGATGAGGGGAGGTCGCGGTTGAGAATGAAGGCAAATTCCCATCGCTGGCGAAACTGAAACAGGTTGATCGCCAGAAGATCAAACTCTCCACGTAACAAACATGTCGTAGCAATTTTGCTCCCGTCTGGCAAAGTGACCTGTCGTTTATCGCTGGCGTCTACCTGAGCGACTCCACTCATCTGCCCCGTCACCAGGTCACGCCTGATGGACTGGGTTTGAAGAGATTTTACCTCAACCGAGAAAAGCCGTCCTTTATAAAGAAGGGTCAGATCATTTTTGCGCCGCCGATCATGATCGTCCGATTTGATGATCTCTGTAACCAGCGGATTATTCCTGAACAACGCCCGCAGCTTAAATTCTGCTACATAGCCGAACAGAAATCCTTTAAGACTGGGGTTTTCGTCAATGATGGTGGTTAATTCCTCATCGCTCAGATTCCATCGCTGTAGCACACTGTCATTTGGCATAAAATCATATCCCTTCCAACAGGAATGAAAGCGGCAGTTCAAGCGCGTTGGCTATGGTGTTCAGATTTTTCAGGCAAACATTGCGTTTTCCTCTTTCGATGCCACTGATGTATGTGCGATCAAGCTGGCACATAGCGGCAAAGTCTTCCTGAGACCATCCACGTGCCTGTCGGAGAGAGCGTAGTCGCTCGCCAAAGCGCAGCAGCAGAACATCTTCTTCGTCCATGCACGAATCGTAGCAATATTGTCGTTTATCAATCTACGGACTATAAGTCACATTAATGCCGTAATCCGGATTGTATGCCGCTTCTGTATAGGGGGTATTCAGGAACCTGTTTCTCGACACCTGCAAACACCCCGCCTCACACGAGCGAGGCGGGGTGTTCTGGTCACAAGCCGTTCCGTCAGCCGACCACTTCGGCGACGGGCACGACGGCGAACGTCAGCGCGTCGCCCGTCTCGTCCACATCCGCCAGCAGGTGATCGCCTTCGCGCACGCGCCCTTCGAGGATCGCCAGCGCCAGCGGGTCCTGCAATTCGCGCTGGATGGCGCGTTTGAGCGGACGCGCCCCGTACACCGGGTCGTAGCCCTTTTCCGTCAGCAGGGCGCGGGCGGCGTCCGTCAGGTCGAGGGTCAGGCGGCGCGTCGCCAGCAGCCCGCGCAGCCGATCGACCTGAATGTCGATGATTCGGGCGATGTCGTGCTGCGTCAGCGCGCGGAAGACGATCACATCATCCAGACGGTTGAGGAATTCCGGGCGGAAGGTGTCATCGAGTTCATCGCTCACCGCCGCGCGCAGGGCACGGGCGTCTGCGCCTGGCATCGATTTGATGATGCTGCTGCCGACGTTGCTCGTCATGATGATCAGCGCGTTGGTGAAATCGACCGTGCGCCCCTGCCCGTCGGTCAGGCGTCCGTCGTCGAACACCTGAAGGAAGATGTTGAACACATCCGGGTGCGCTTTTTCCACCTCATCCAGCAGCACAACGGCATACGGACGCCGCCGTACCGCCTCGGTGAGCTGACCTCCTTCGTCATAGCCGACGTAGCCTGGCGGCGCGCCGATCAGCCGCGCGACGCTGTGCCGTTCGCCAAACTCGCTCATGTCGATCCGCACCATCGCGTTCTCGTCATCAAAGAGGAAGGCAGCCAGCGCGCGCGCCAGTTCCGTCTTGCCCACGCCCGTCGGACCGAGGAACAGGAACACCCCGACGGGGCGGTTCGGGTCGCTCAGCCCGGCGCGGCTGCGGCGCACCGCCGACGACACCGCGCGCACCGCGTCGTCCTGCCCGATCACCCGCTCGTGCAGGCGCGTCTCCATCCGCAGCAGCTTCTCGACCTCGCCCTCCATCAGCCGCGCCACCGGGATGCCCGTCCAGCGGCTGACCACCTCGGCGATGCCGTCCGCATCCACCTCTTCGCGCAGCATGACGCTGCCTTCCGCCTGCGCCGCGCGCATGGCGGCGTCACGGTCAGCCAGTTCACGCTCCAGTTCGGGCAGCGTGCCATAGCGCAGACGGGCAGCCGCCTCCAGATCGGCGCGGCGTTCGGCGCTCTCCAGCGCGATCTTCGCCTCATCGATGCGCGCCTTGAGCGCGCGCACGGCGTCAATCTGCGCCTTTTCCGCCTGCCAGCGGGTCGTCAGCGCGTTGAGCGTTTCACGTTCGTCGGCGATCTCCGCCTCCAGCGCCGCCAGCCGCTCGCGCGAGGCGGAGTCGCGCTCTTTCTTCAGCGCCTCACGCTCGATCTCCATCTGCATGATGCGCCGTTCGACGGCATCCAGTGCAGCGGGCTTGCTGTCGATCTCCATCTTCAGCCTGGCGGCGGCTTCGTCGATCAGGTCGATCGCCTTGTCGGGAAGCTGGCGATCGGGCAGGTAGCGGTCGCTGAGCGTGGCGGCGGCGATGACCGCGCCATCCTGAATCCGCACGCCGTGATGCACCTCATAGCGCTCTTTCAAGCCGCGCAGGATGCTGATCGTGTCTTCGACGCTCGGTTCATCGACGAAAACGGGCTGGAAGCGGCGCTCCAGCGCGGCGTCCTTCTCGATGTATTTGCGATACTCGTCCAGCGTGGTCGCGCCGATCGTCCGCAGTTCACCGCGCGCCAGCATCGGCTTGAGCATGTTGCTGGCATCGACCGCGCCCTCCGCCGCGCCCGCCCCGACGATGGTGTGCAGCTCGTCAAGGAACAGGATGACTCGTCCGCCGCTGTCGGTGACCTCTTTCAGCACCGCTTTGAGGCGCTCCTCAAATTCGCCCCGGAATTTCGCGCCCGCCAGCAGCGTGCCCATGTCGAGCGCGATGATGCGTTTATCGCGCAGCCCTTCGGGCACATCGCCGTTGACGATGCGCTGCGCCAGCCCTTCGGCGATCGCCGTCTTACCGACGCCCGCCTCACCGATCAGCACCGGGTTATTCTTGGTGCGGCGGCTGATCACCTGAATGACGCGGCGGATCTCTTCCTCACGCCCGATCACCGGGTCGAGTTTGCCCTTGCGCGCCAGTGCCGTCAGATCGCGCCCGTACTTTTCGAGCGCCTGATAGGTGCTTTCCGGTTCCTGGCTGGTGACGCGCTGACTGCCGCGCACGGCGGTGAGCGCCTGCAGCACAGCATCGCGCGTGACCCCGGCGCGCTCCAGCGGGGCGCTGACGGACGGGTCGGCGGTGAGCGCCAGCAGGATGTGTTCCGTGCTGATGTAGTCATCGCCCATACGCTCTGCCTCATCTTCGGCGCGCGCCAGCAGCGACGAGGCGGCTTTGCTCAGCCCGGCGCGGGCGTTGCTGCCATAGGCGCGCGGACGCGCGTCGATCTGGCGTTCATATTCCGCCAGCAGCGCAGCCGGGCGCGCGCCGATGCGGGCGATCACTTCCGGCGCGACGCCATCTTTCTGCCCCAGCAGGGCAGCGGCGATGTGCAGCGGGTCAATGGCGACGTGCCCGCGCTCGTCCGCCATGCTTTGTGCCTTGAGCAGGGCGTCCTGCGCCCTGGTGGTGAATCGGTTCATGTCCATGTGCGATGAACCCCTTTCCCTTGTTTGTTATTGTGACCTGATCTTACGACAAGGGTGTATAAAGCGCGTAAGAGTCCCCTCTGTCACACAGGCAGAGAGGACCCGGCGGCGCAGGGGGTCACTGGATGAAAGCGCTGGTGAGCGAGTGAGATGCGCGCTGCAACTGGGCGGGCGTGCCCTCGAAAATCACCCGTCCGCCCTTGTGCCCACCTTCAGGACCCATATCGATGATCCAGTCGGCATGTTTGATCACCTCGACATTGTGTTCGATGATGATCACGGTGTTGCCCGCATCGACCAGACGGTGGATGATCGTCAGCAGGTGTCCAATGTCGGACATGTGCAGCCCGGTGGTCGGCTCATCCATGACGTAGATGCTGCCCTGCTTGTGCAGTTCGCTGGCGAGTTTGATGCGCTGGCATTCCCCACCGGAAAGCGTGCTGAGCGGCTGCCCCAGCGTCAGATAGCTCAGACCGACATCGTGCAGCGCCTGCAGGCGGCGGCGCACCTCTTTGAGGGTGAAGAAGCTCAGCGCTTCGCTCACCGACATCGCCAGCACATCGCTGATCGATTTGCCCTCCAGCCTGTACGCCAGCACTTCCTCTTTGAAGCGCCTGCCGCCGCATGTCTCGCACGGGATTTTCACCTCATCCAGATATGCCAGATCGAGGTAGATGACCCCCAACCCCTGACACGTCTCGCACGCGCCCTGCGAGTTGAAGCTGAACAGGGCAGGGTTGACCCTGTTCGCTTTGGCGAAAGCTTTCCGCACATCGTCGAGGATGCCGGTATACGTGCCTGGGTTGGATCGACTCGATGTGCCGATCGCCGTCTGGTCGATCACGATGGCGTCAGGGTGCTGACTCAGAAAGACCTGATTGATCAGCGAACTTTTGCCAGAGCCGGCAGGTCCCGTCACCACCGTCAGCACGCCCATCGGAATATCGACATCGACGTTGCGCAGGTTGTTGACCGACGCGCCGCGAATGGGCAGGCTGCCGCGCGGGGAACGCACATCCTGCCTGATGGCGATCGCCCGATGCAGATGCTTGCCGGTCAGCGTATCGGCGTGCAGCAGATCGTCATAGCTGCCTTCGTAGACGATCTGCCCGCCTGCCGCGCCTGCGCGCGGTCCGACATCGATGATGTGATCGGCGATGCGGATCACGTCCGGGTCATGCTCGACCACGATCACCGTATTGCCCTTGTCGCGCAGTTTCCGCAGCAGGTCGTTCAGGCGGTGGACATCGCGCGGGTGCAGCCCGATGCTCGGTTCGTCGAAGATGTAGAGCATGTCCGTCAGGCTGCTGCCGAGATGTTTGACCATCTTGACGCGCTGCGACTCGCCGCCGGACAGCGTGTCGGTCGGTCGGCTGAGGGTGAGGTATTCCAGCCCGATGCCGATCATGTCGTTCAGGCGGGCGCTCAGCGCGTTCAGGATCGGCATGGCGGGGTCGTCGATGCGCCGGATCACTTCCGCAAGCTCATCGACTTCCATCGCCGCCATCTGCGCGATGTTCATCCCCGCCACCTGCACGCTCAGCGCCGCCTGGCTGAGGCGACCGCCCCGGCAGAGCGGGCATTCTCCTTCGGTCATGAACGGGCTGACCATCTTCTGCGTGCGCTCAGAGAGCGATTTCAGGTCACGGGCGATGTATTTGCGGTTGAATTTCTGGATCGCCCCTTCGTAGGTCAGGTTGATCGTCTTGCCGCCGAACGTGGTCTCGATCTTCAGCGGTTCGCCATACAGCAGTCGATCCATCTCTTCCGGCGTGTAATCGGACAGTTTCCTGTCAGGATCGAACAGCCCCGACTGGATGTACAGCGACCAGTCCCAACTGTTGACGGCATATTCGGGGAAGAGCAGCGCCCCCTCATTCAGCGATCGGCTGCGGTCGATGAAGCGCTCCATGTCGATGCCCAGCCTGCGCCCCAGCCCGTTGCATTCCGGGCACATCCCCTGAGGATCGTTGAACGAGAACAGGTTCGCACCGCCGATGTGCGGCTGCCCGGCGCGCGAAAACAGCAGCCGCAGCAGCGAATAGATGTCGGTGATCGTGCCGACCGTCGAGTGCGACCCGCCCCCCAGCCGCTTCTGATCGACCACGATCGCCATGCTCAGGTTTTCGATGGCGTCGGCGTCCGGCTGCGGATAGCGCGGCATCAGGCTGCGGATGAAGGTGCTGAACGTCTCGTTGATCTGACGGCGCGCCTCAGTCGCCAGCGTGTCGAACACGATCGATGATTTGCCCGACCCCGATACCCCGGTGAAGATGGTGATCCTGCGCTTCGGGATTCGCAGCGAGACATTCTTCAGGTTGTTCTCGCGCGCACCCCGAATCTCAATATATTCCTGCGCCATCCGCTCCCTCCTGATACAGAATAGATGTTCTGTAGAACAGAATATCAGAGATCGATCAGGCGGGATAGGTCCAGCGAGACAGGGTGTGCTGGCGGGTCGCACCGTGCGTTTACGGCACGTCGATCACCCAGGTGGTGCGGTCGCGCGCGTCGGTGAAGGCGATGCGCCGTCCGTCAGCGCTGACCGTCCAGTCGCCGTTCGCCACCAGAAAGCCGGTCGCGCCGTCGATCAGCACCGCTTCTCGCCCGTCGATCAGGCTGTAGGCGTGCAGGGCGTGCAGCGGGCGCGCCGGGGCGTAGGGCAGGTAATACACGGTGTCGGCATCTCGCCAGCGCCACGCCCCGAACCAGGGCAGCCGCTGCGAGGGCGCGCCAGGCGTGGTAGCGATGGCATACACGCCGGACTCCGCCGGGTCGGGCGCGTGGGTGGTGTAGAACATCACCCGTCCGCCGCCGGGCGCGATGCTCACGCCCCGGATGCGGGTGTAGCCTGCCGGGTCGCCCAGCGTGAATGACTCGCCCGTGCGCACGTCGATGACGCTCAGCCGGCTGAGCAAGCCGACCCGTTCCGTCAGCAGCAGGCGATGCGTGTCGAGCCATGCCGCGCTGCCATTGCTGATACTGACCAGCGCGCGGGCATTCGCGCCGTCTCCATCCGCCACCCACACGGTGGTGAGGGGCGGCGCGCCGAGCGTGACAGCGGGCGCGGTGGTCGTCCACATCAGCAGACGGTTGTCAGTGCTGAATGCCGGGAACGATCCGCCCGTGCTGATGCGGCGTTCCGCGCCGGTATCGGTCTCGCGCAGCAGGTATTCTCCGGCGCTGATGGGGAGGATCGCCCGACCGCCGTCCGGCGACAGCACAGGCGGCGGCGCGTCGCCGATGAAGGCGAGGTCGGCGGATGTGCCCGTGTTCCACGAGAAGATAGTGGCGCGGGCGTTCTCCCCACCGTCCAGCGTGTACAGGCGATCGGGATCGCGCGCGTCCCACCACGCACCGACGCAGCAGCCGTCGTAGGCGAGCCGGCGGCGCGCGGCGTCAGTCGGGAAGGCGAGCGGGGCACGCGCAGGGGGCGCGGCGAGCGGCGGCGTGCCGAACCGGGTATCGGGATAAGGCAGGGTATAGCGGTTGAGCGCCGCGCCGAAGAAGCGCACATCCGGCTGGTCGTCGATGTGCATCCAGCGGCGGGCGTTGGTGATGTCCTGCTGGAAGAGCGGGTAGCTGAAGCCGCCGATCGCCGCCAGCGCGTGCCAGTTGGCATCGATGAGCGCGGCGGGGTTGTAGGCGGTCTGATAGTCGAGCGAGCGGATTTCGAGGTGCAGGTGCGGGCGCGAGTCGCAGGTTTCGTCGGGGTCGCCGGAATAGCCGACGAGATCGCCCGCCGCGACGCGCGCGCCGGGTCGCAGCGGCGCGCGGTTGAGCAGGTGTCCGTACAGGGCGGTATAGCCCGCGTCGAGGCGCAGGACGAGGTTGTGCGGGGCGCTGCCGAAGCCGAGGTCATCGACGAACAGCACTTCCCCGTCGCCGACCGCCACGAGCGGCGTGCCGCACGGCATAGCGAAGTCCATGCCGAAATGCAGGCGCTGCCCGGCGCGATACCAGTCGTCGCCGCGCAGGAACGCGCCGATGGTGTTGCCGTAGGGCTGACCGAGCAGCCAGGTGTTGACGCCGGGCTGGGATGCCATCGGCAGGCGCAGCGGCGGCGTCTGGGCACGGACGATCTGGGTGGGCGGCGCGGGAGTGATGGCGAAGATGAGCAGCAGACAGGCGCAGAACAGGGTATACAGGCGGGAAGGGTGGGTCACAGGGACGAGTCTCACACGATCAGCCGATGGGGGGATTATATCACGGGTGCAGGCGGTGGCTGTTGGGGGGTGCGTATCTGAAAGATGATTTGTATCTGGCTGGGTTATAATGATCGTGGAACTTACATCAGAAAACGCGAGAGTCATGAGACAGGAAATTCTGCCCGGCTTCCTCACAACGCATGAAGAAAAGCGTCAATCCTGGCATCGGGAAATGCTCAATATTCTGGGCATACCTGCTGATTCGAGCTGGCCCGACGAATTCGGTAGAAAGCTGCGCGGCTGGTCGAAAGAACACGTGACGAGAGAGATTACGGTTCTGAGTCTTTTTTCAGGGGGGGGCGGTCTTGACATCGGATTCCACGACGCAGGCTTTCAGATCATCGAAATGGTTGAAATTGACGCGCGTTATGTAAGAACGCTGGAGGTAAATTCTCAGCCGGGATATCTCCTTGAGGGAAGTCGTTCTCACTGCACTGATATACGTACTTATCATCCACCCACAGATTTACAGGTCGATTTCATCATAGGCGGTCCTCCATGTCAGACTTTTTCAGCAGCTGGAAGGCGGGCAGCAGGAGTTTCTGGAACAGATGATCCAAGAGGGGTGCTGTTTGAGGAATATGTCAGACTGCTGAAAGTCCTCAAACCGCGCGGCTTTCTGTTTGAGAATGTTTATGGGATAACCGGGGCACAGGATGGTGAAGCCTGGAAAGATATTCAGGATGCTTTCAGTGAAGCAGGATACACCATCTGTTTTCGTATTCTGGACGCAGCAGATTATGGCGTGCCGCAGCATCGGGAACGCCTGTTTATTGTGGGAGTCAAAGAGGGTGATTTTCTTTTCCCGCGCCCCACACACGGTCCTGATGCGGATGGAGATCAGCCATATTATACGGCAGGTCAGGCGGTATCAGGAGCAGACAGTAACGGCGTGCGCCCAGGGTTGTCAGGACAATATGGACACCTGCTGAATGCCATCCCGCCAGGTTTGAATTACAGTTTTTATACCGAGAAAATGGGACATCCTAACCCTGTTTTTGGCTGGCGTTCAAAGTTCTCGGATTTTCTGTACAAAGCAGACCCTGATACCCCGGTGCGAACGATCAAGGCACAAGGGGGGCAGTATACCGGTCCTTTTAGCTGGGAAAATCGTGTTTTCAGCATTGCCGAACTGAAACGCCTGCAAACCATCCCGGATGACTACGACATAATAGGCAATCGACAGGTCGCTGTCGAGCAGATCGGCAATTCTGTGCCTCCCCAGGTCGCCAGAATTCTGGCATTGGCTGTTCTCGATCAGATATTTCAAGTGCCGCCGCCATTGCCTATGCGCTATCTTCGTCCCAATGAGGAGCTGAGTTTTCGTCAGCGGAAGCGCAATCTGACCCGGATATATGCTGATAAAGCACGAGAGGCGATTGCAGGACTGAGAACTGTGGAAGTTTTACAGCATCCTGCCGCTGACCTGACAGACGATCAGATCAGGTACATGACCTCCCATTTCGCACTCGAACTCAAACCCTTGCCGGGTAGTCGTCAAATCCATCTGACCTATTCGCTGACTCAGCAAAGATGGCTGATTTCTGCTTACACGGATCGATACTCGCACGAACAGCATGGTTATGAAATCCGGGTTCGTCCTGTTCCTGGTAGGCAGTGGGTTTTGCCGACAGAAACGGTTGTTCTATATGCAGCAACACTCGATGATCATGTTTTCACTGCTCTGTGGAAAGCTTTTGAAGAAAAAGTGGTTCAACTGACGGGGATCGCCGACCTGGTTCAACTGCATGGCTACTATCAGTATTCTCCCCGGTTTCAGGCACAGATGTTTTTTTTGCCACACACAGAAGCAAACACGTGGTGGATGGCACTTCAGTTGCTCATCAATCGAAGTGGTGTGGGCAAACCCTTTTCCGAGGCAGAGCTGGCGCTTTTTCTGAATGTGAACATCAGTGAAGTCCCTGCTTACTGTGAATGGTTGAAATCGATCGGTTACGAAGTGAGGAATAAAAATACCAATCCTCAAATGCGTGCGGGGCATTACCTGATACCGTATGCGTTTCCCACTCTGACACCGCGCAGTATCCAGTTACGAAAAAGCCTGAGGGATTTGAATGGCTGATCTCCACCTTCGCATTTACGTGGATCGCAGCGAACTGGTTCATGAAGACGGGCGGGTAGAAATTTTTCTGGAGGGCGCATCAAGTGTGGAAGCGCGCCAGCGATACCGCACAATCGCGGACGCATTGTCCAGCGGCTATCTTGACCAGCAGATCATGCTGTGCAAAACCCGCGAAGCCTCCCAACTGGGCTTTGCTTCCCTCAACGGTGAGGAAGTGGCGTTGCTGGATAGCCTCGCAGACTCTATCACCAGTGATGTGGGTCGTGCGCTGGTTGCTTTGACGATTATGCAGCTTTGCATCAAAGCGATTGAACCTGCACAGAGCATTCGTTTGCACAAAGGAGGTGAGCGAAGCAGTGGATTCTCATGGAAGGAGGGTATTTCCATGAGAACGCTTGATAGCCATCATATTACTCCAGTCCTCCGTGAACACGGGCTGCTGCTGCTGAACAAATTTGGTTTGTTCATGACGAGAAGCCTGGCGGAAAACTACCCGTATTCCAAAGTATATAAGGCACAGATGCGCGGTGGACGCAATCAGTGGGTCGAGATTGTGGAACGCATTGAGGTGGGGTCTCTCATACCGCGCGTGGCACTCTGGTATCTGCTCTCACAGCTTATCCATCGTGCGAACCAGTTTGAGACGCTTGCGGAAAGTATGCTTAGCCGTCTCACCGACTTTCTGGATAAATCAGATACCCCCATGATTATCCAGCTCATCACTGAACATATCATTCACTCCAACTATGCGGCAAGGCTGATGGAGATAGCCATGCACTGCCTGATGCAGGCTGTCTGGGAACTGGGGGCGTTGACCGATGGCGAAATCGTCCCGCTTTCCCAAATGAGATCAGCAAATAAGAAGCATGGCAACATCGGCGATGTGGAAATCAGGCGCGATGGGCAGATTGTCGAAGCGTGGGATGCAAAGTTTGGAAAGAATTACCTGCGGGATGAGATTGAGGAACTTGCCGATAAGCTGATCGATCACCCTGATGTTCTTGCTGCCGGGTTTGTGACCAGCCAGGAGCCTGAACGCCTATCTGAACTGGCAGCAAGAATGGAAGAGCTGGAAGCAGTGCATGGCGTTAGTTTACACATTATCCCTTTCGCAGAGTGGGTGCAGGCGCAATTCGATCGCGCTACAGGTGAAGGATTGGCGGCATCCCATGATGTTGCCAAACGCTGGCTTCGTGCTTATGGCGAATCACTTGCACAGCGACGCCGCTCCATTGCACCGATAGACGAACCCTGTCAACGATGGGTTGAAACTCTTCAGCAGGATATGATTGCAGCGGCGAACTCCCATCGTTAGTAATTTACTGAACATCTGCTTACATTCCCGCACCTTGATCCCCTGCCCGCTGCGCGCCATAATGAATGTATCTGTCTGTGCAGCCGAAGGAAGGGGGTGTCACGCCCATGTCTCGCCCGCCCGTCACCAGAGCCACGACCGCCACCGGGGAAACGCCGCGCGTTGACCCGCTGATGCCCGATCACCTGCCCGAAATGCAGCCCGATCATCTGCCTGAATTTTCCAGCGCCGGGGCGACCACTGGCGTCATGCCTGCCCTCAAAGAAACCCCCGACCCCGACAAACTTGCCGACTCCACCGCGCCGGACGAGAGTCAGGTGTAAATGACCGACATCGACAACCGCCTTGAACGCACCGCCGGGGCGCTGCTGCTGGCACGGGGCTGGACGGTATGTGCTGCTGAGTCCTGCACCGGGGGGCTGCTG
>CAZTLS010000029.1:0-44701 GCA_964614405.1 uncultured Pleurocapsa sp. | reverse complement strand
CGGCGATCGCGGTCGAGGACGGGCTGGTGACGACGGCGGGGTCGGTCACGCCGCTTGCCGGGTCGGTGACGCTGACGGTGCGGTAGGGCGCTGGTTCCCCTCACCCCGGACTCTCTCCATCGGAGAGCGGTCTGGGGTGAGGGGAGGGGGAAATGAGGTGACTACGGCGCGGCGGCGATTCCCTCACGAAGGAAGGCGAGGGCGGCAGCGATCTGCACATCGACCTCCGGATTGACCTCGAAGGCGAAACCTTCATACTCGACGGCGATGTCCGGCGTCACGCCCTGCTCGTGAATCCAGCGCCGATCCGGGGTGAGCCAGCGCGCCACCGTCAGGCGGACGCCGCCCTGGTTCGACAGCGGCAGCCACTGCTGCACCGTCCCCTTGCCCAGCGTCTGCTCACCGATCACAGTCGCCACGCCGACATCCTGCATCGCCCCGGCGACCAGTTCGCTGGCGCTGGCGCTCGCCTGGTTGACCAGCACGACGATCGGCACGGTGATCCCGGCGAAGCTTCCATTGGCGGAGAAAGTCACCTCACGCCCGTCGCCGAACACCTCGTACACGATCGGTCCGGACTCGATGAAGGCGCTGCCGATCTCGATCGCCGACGAGAGCAGACCGCCCGGATTATCGCGCAGGTCGAAGATCAGCCCGGCGCGGCTGTTCACCTTGAGTTCTTCCAGCGCCCGGTCGAGTTCGGCGCGCGCCTGATTGTTGAACTGGTTCAGACGGATGTAGGCGATGTCGTCGCCGATCAGCTCCGCCTCGACATTGGGGACGATGATGCGGGCGCGGGTGATGACGAAATCGATCAGTTCTGTGCCGCGCCGCAGCGTGATCCGCACATCCGTGCCCTGCGGTCCCCGTACCAGCGCCGCGAGTTCGGACTGACTGATGCCCGTCACGTCCACGCCGTCCACCGCTGTGAAGATGTCACCCCGGCGGATGCCTGCCCCTTCAGCGGGCGCACCTTTCAGGATGCCGATGATCTCGATCTCGCGGGTTTCTTCGATCGTGTGGATGACGACGCCGATGCCCTCAAATTCGCCTTCCAGATCGCGGTTGAGCGCCTCGAAGGTGGTGGGGGTCATGTAGCCGCTGTATGGGTCGTTCAGCGCGTTCATCATGCCGTTCAGCGCGCCCTCGACCAGCGTTTCGACGGGGACTTCTTCGATGTATTCATCCTGGATCAGGCGGAATGTTTCCCAGAAGGGCGCAAAGGCGCTGCGCACCTGTTCCGGCGTGCCATACTGCGCCTGAGCGACGGACTGCTGTGTCCCCAGAGCATAGCCGATGACGAAGACGAGCGTGAGCGCTGCCACCAGTGAGAGCGCGCGCAGCCGACCGCGCAGGTCTGGCGTAATTTTCATGATGTGCTTCTCCATAGCCTGTTTGTCTGATTATACGCGCGCTTTGCCGGATGCCGGATCATCATTTTGTGAGCGCTGGGTGTGACTCAGCCGCGCCGCCAGGCGACCTGACCATCGATGATCGTCAGGTGTACCTCCCCCGTGCCTGGGTCGATCAGCACCACGTCGGCTGCCTTGCCGACCTCGATGCTGCCCATCTCGTCCGCTGCGCCGATTGCCTGTGCCGGGGTCAGGCTGGCGCACTGCCATACTGTGCCCAGGTCACCCTGCGCCACCGCGCCCGCGAACATCCACAGCGCGCGATCCATCGTCAGGCTGCTGCCCGCCAGCGTGCCATCGGGCAGACGTACCGCGCCGCCCTGATGCAGCACCAGCCGCTCGTCGAAGCGGTATTCGCCTTCGGGCATACCGGCGGCGCGTACCGCGTCGGAGATGAGCAGCAGGTGGTCAGGCTGTTTGCACGCCCACAACGCACCCATCGCTGCCGGGTGGACATGCACCCCATCGGCGATCAGTTCAGCATAGACAGACCGGTCAGCCAGCACCGCGCCGACCACGCCCGGCGCGCGGTGATGCAGCGGCGTCTGGGCATTGAAGGTGTGGGTCGATTGGGTGATGCCGTGCGCGAAGGCGTGCGCTGCCTGTTCTGCCGTCGCCGAAGTATGGGCGATTGAGGTCACGATCCCGCGCGCGCGGCATTCAGCGATCAGCCAGAAATTGGCGTCGATCTCCGGCGCGACATCGACTAGGCGGACGACGCCTGTATCGAGCAGCGGAGTGACTTCTTCCGGGCGAGCGGTGCGGATGTATTCCGGGTTCTGTGCGCCGCACTTCTCGGCGTTCAGCCAGGGACCCTCCAGCCGCGCGCCGAGAATTTTCGCGCCCTGCCTCGGCTGCCCCATGCAGGCGTGGATGTTCTCCAGCGCGCGCAGCAGGTCGCCCTGCGGATGGGTGAGTGTGGTGGGTAGGAAGGCAGTGACGCCGTGCGAAGCCAGAAAGCGCGCGATGCCCAAGATCGCTTCCGGCGTGGCATCCATTACGTCGTGACCGGCGCTTCCGTGAATGTGCAGGTCGATGAAGCCTGGTATGACGGTCAGCCCGGCAGCATCGATCGGCTCGTCATCCTGCCATTCGGCGGGGGGCGCATCGTCTCCAAAGGCGGTGATGCGCCCGTCGCGGGCTGCCAGCCAGTGCATCACCCCGTGCGGGGTGAGGATATGTCCGTTGATGATGTGCATGAAAGCGTGATCCTTCGTGAATGGGGTTCCGGCATCATGCGGCTGATTCTAGCCGCGAATCGCCTCGATGTGCCAGAGGGCGCGGCATCTGCTATCATCGTGCGCCTGTGATGGCGATGCAGGGACAGGACAGAACAAAAGCATGGTACGTCCAATGGGGCGCTGGGTGACGCTGGAAGACGCCGCCGGGGTGGTGCAGGATGGGATGACGATCGCGTTCGGCGGCATGACGCTGTACCGCCGCCCGGTCGGGTTTGTGCGCGCACTGCTGCGGCGCGATCCGCGCCCGCGTGACCTGACGCTGTTGTGTTTCACTGCTGGCTATGAGAGCGATCTGCTGGTGGGGGCGGGGTGTGTCAGTACGGTTCGCAGTGTCTATTTCGGGCTGGAGTCGTTCGGTTTCGCGCCGATGTTCACCGACTATGCCAACCGGGGTGTGCTGCGCGTGATGGAAGAGACGGAGATGAGCTTCGCGTGCGGGCTGCGCGCGGCGCTGGCGGGCATCGGCTTCATGCCCGCGCGCGCCTGGCTGGGCACAGACCTGCCCGCACTGCGCCCGGATGTCAGGACAGTCGTCGATCCCTACACAGGCGAGACGCTTATGGCTTTCCCAGCCATGCAGTGCGATGTGGCGGTGCTGCACGCGCTGGAGGGCGATCGGTTTGGGGCGGTTCGGCTGAACAACAATGTCGGCGTCGATGTCGAGCTGGCGTGCATGGCGCAGACGGTCATCGTTACAGTGGAGCGGGTGGTCGAGCGGGTGGAACGGTCAACGGATGGGCTGCTGCTGCCGGAACCAGGCGCGACGCTGCTGGTTCACGCGCCGCGCGGTGCATACCCCACTTCGTGCTACCCGGATTACCCGATCGGTGGCGGCGAACTGCTGCGCTATCTCGATGCGTGCGCTGAAGGGCGTTTCGACGCTTACCTGAGCGCAATGCTGGCTGAAGCATGACATATTCGATGCAAGGGCACGATCGTCCGGCATGTTCTGATGCTTTTCTCAGGCATAATGGGTTACAATGGGCGGCGTTGACCTGACTGAAAAAGCCGATGAAACAATTCGTACTGGATCATCTGACTCATCATCTGGGCACGTCCGACCGAATCGCGGGGATGAAGCGCGAACACGACGGGCATGATCTGTTCGTTACCCTGGCGGACGGTACGCTGATCAGCATGTGCGTGATCAACCGCGCCGTCCGCGTCACCGAAATCCGTCAGCGCTATGAGCAGAATACCCGTGCGGGCGTGCATACGCTGTTCATCATCGATGGGCGGATGCTGCCTGCCGACAAAGAGATGATCACCCCGCCGTCGTGGATGCTGGCACTGCATACGCTGACCCTGGGGCGCATCTATGCCTACACATGTGATGGGCGCGATGTCACCATCCGCCCGCTGCACATGCTGTGGAAGTGGGGGCAGCAGCCGCGCAGCGTTGAATACGGGCAGCCGATCGCGGTCGATACCCTGCGCGGGGAGCGGCTGAGCGCCGCCACGCGCGAGATCGATGGCGATTTTGCCGTCGCACATTTTGGGGAAGGGGCGTTCTGGAAGCAGCAGACGGATGCCGATGAAGCGCGCTTCGATTACTCGTGGCGCAACTGGTCGTATGGGAATGCGCGCCGAAGCACGCGCGAAGAAGAGCAGGAATACACCTGGGACAGCTGGGAGGAATTCCAGCGGCACTACGCTGAAACGCCGCACACTGGCGATGCCGACTGGAAGCGCACTGGTTCAGACACGCGCCGCGAGAAGCGCCCCGAACGAGGGGTATCCCAGGTGGCGCGGCACTATGCGCTGCTCGGCATCCCGGTCACGGCGACGCTGGACGAGGTGAAACAGGCATACCGCCGCATGGCGCGCGCCTACCACCCCGATATGCACCCGAATGAGAAAGAGAAGTACACCGCGAAAATGGCGGACATCAATACCGCGTTTGAGGCGATCCTCAAAGCGCACGACTGACCTTCAGCCGCCACGTGCGTGAAGGTCGATTTACCCTCCACCATCATCAGGGAAAACAGCAGCATGGACAGGATGAAAGCAGGCGTTATCGGGCTGGGCTGGGCAGGCGAACAGCATGTCGCCTCCTATCAGCGGCTTGGGCTGGAAGTGATCGCCGTCGCTGACGGGCAGCCCGCCGCGTGCGAGCGCATCGCCGCCCAATACAAAATCGCGCATCAGTACACTGACTACAAACATCTGCTGGCGCGCGAAGACATCGCCGTCGTCAGCATTGCCACGCCCAATTTCCTGCACGCGCCGATGGCGATCGATGCGCTGAATGCGGGCAAGCACGTCATGTGCGAAAAGCCGATGGCGCTCAACGCGACCGAGGCGAAGGCGATGATCGCCGCCGCCAAAGCCAATGACCGCGCGCTGATGATCGCCTTCAACCACCGCCAGCGCGGGGATGTGCGCCTGCTGCGCCAGCATATCGAAGGAGGCGGTCTGGGGCGGGTGTATCATGCCAAAGCGTGGTGGCTGCGGCGTGATGGCATCCCTGGCATGGGCGGCTGGTTCACCTCCAAGGAGACGGCGGGTGGCGGCGCATTCATCGACCTGGGCGTACACATGCTGGACATGATCCTGCATCTGCTGGGCGAACCGCATGTGCTTTCGGCGAGCGCGGCGGCGTACATGGAACTGGGAGCGCGCGGCAAAGGGAGCCGGGGGGACACGGTGGCGAACGCCCGCCCGATGGATGTCGATGACTTCACGACCGCTTTTCTGCGCCTGGAGAACGGCGTCACGCTGACTCTGGAGTCCAGCTGGGCGATGTACCGCGAGGTCAATGACCATTTCGGGGTGCGCCTGTTCGGGACGGATGGTGGCGCGGTCATCGATGTCATCGATTATGTCGATGACGACACGCTGCGTCTGTTTGCCAACGTCGTCGGGGCTGCCAGCGAGATTCGACCGAAAGTCCCTGCCAGTCTCGGTCATTTCGGTGTGGTGCGGCGCTTCGTCGAAGTGGTGCAATCCGGGAACTGGGCTGGACATCAGGGAGAAGAGGGTCTGGAGCGCACGCTCGTGCTGGATGCCTGCTATCGCTCGGCAGCGGAAGGGCGTGAAGTGACGACCGCCGAGATCGATCAGGGTGCGTGAGGGCGATGGACCTGCTTTCTGACCCACAGGTCGATCTGATCGCCCCGTATGGCGGGCATCTGGTTGACCTGTTCGTGCCCGAAGCGATGCGGGCAGAGCGCCTGGCATTTGCGGTAAAGCTGCGATCGCTGCAACTGACTCAGCGTGCTGCCTGCGACCTCGAACTGCTGGCGACGGGAGGCTTTTCGCCGCTGCGCCAGTTCATGGGGGAGGCGGATTACCACCGTGTCGTGGCGGAGATGCGTCTCGCTGATGGGACGCTCTTCCCCATTCCGGTCACGCTGCCGATCACCGCTGATGCACCGATCGCTGTTGGCGACACGATCGCGCTGCGCGATGAGAAAAACAACCTGCTGGCGATCATGCAGGTCGAGGAAAAGTATCTGTGGGATGTGGCGGAAGCGGCGCTGAAGGTGTTCGGCACGCTGGATGTGCGCCACCCGATTGTTGCGGAAAT
Organism: uncultured Pleurocapsa sp.; assembly: GCA_964614405.1. GTDB lineage: Bacteria > Chloroflexota > Anaerolineae > Aggregatilineales > Phototrophicaceae > Flexifilum. The sequence goes on along the minus strand of CAZTLS010000029.1, from coordinate 38,519 downwards.
GCACCGCTGGGGGATGTGGAACATCGCCGGGCGGCTTGAGGTGCTGGCGCTGCCGCCCCATCACGACTTCACCGCGCTGCGTCTCACGCCGCGCCAGGTGCGCGCCCGTCTGAACGAGATGGGGCGGCGCAATGTGGTGGCATTTCAGACGCGCAACCCGATGCACCGGGCGCACGAGGAACTGACACGCCGCGCGGCGGAGTCAATCGATGGGGTGCTGTTGCTGCATCCGTCCGTCGGTATGACCAAACCGGGTGATGTCGATCATTACACCCGCGTCCGCACCTACAAGGCGTTGACCGAGCGCTACTACCCGCCGGATCGGGTGCTGCTGTCGCTGCTGCCGCTGGCGATGCGGATGGGCGGACCGCGCGAGGCGGTGTGGCACGCGATCATCCGGCGCAATCATGGGGCGAGCCATTTCATCGTTGGGCGCGACCATGCCGGACCGGGCAACGACTCGCAGGGCAAGCCTTTCTACGGCGCATACGACGCGCAAAATCTGGTGCGCGCGCACGAGGCGGAACTGGGCGTCACCATGCTCTCGTTCAGCGAGATGGTCTATCTGCCGGATGAGGATCGCTATGAAGAAGAGGCGCGCATCCCCGCTGGTACGAAAACAGCGAAGCTCTCCGGCACGCAGGTGCGCGATGCGTATCTGAACAAAGGGCGGATGCTGCCGGACTGGTTCACCCGCCCGGAAGTGGCGCGCGTGCTGGCGGAAAGCTATCCACCCCGCCATCGGCAGGGGGTGTGCCTGTGGTTCACTGGCTTGAGCGGGGCGGGTAAATCGACCATTGCGGATGTGCTGACGACCATGCTGCCCGAATATGGTCGTCAGGTGACTGTGCTGGACGGCGATGTGGTGCGCACGCACCTCTCGAAAGGATTGGGTTTCAGCGCTGAAGACCGCGACACCAACATCCGGCGCATCGGCTTTGTGGCGGCGGAGATCGTGCGGCACGGCGGGGTGGTGATCTGCGCGGCGATCAGCCCATATCGCGCCACCCGCGCCGACGTGCGTCACATGGTGGGCGCAGATCAGTTCGCGGAGATTTACGTGAATACCCCGATCGAGGTGTGCGAACAGCGCGATGCGAAAGGGATGTATGCGAAGGCGCGGCGCGGCGAGATCAGGCATTTCACCGGGGTAGACGATCCGTATGAACCTCCGCTGGAGCCACAGATCACGCTCGATACACTTGCCCACAGCCCACAGGAGAATGCGCGCGCAGTCGTCGATTGGCTGCTGGAACAGGGCTTCATCATCCGTGAATGACCCGCATCAGATGACCCGGACGGGCGTGCCGATGCTGGCGAAATTGAAAAACCATTCCGCTTCCGGGGTGGGCAGGTTGACGCACCCGTGACTCATCGGGCGACCGAAGCTGTTGTGCCAGTACGTGCCGTGAATGCCATAGCCCAGATGGAAATACATCGTGAAGGGGACCTGGGGCAGGTAGTATCCCGGTCCTGACATGTCCGTCGCACGGTATTTGGCGTACACGCGAAAATCGCCCAGCACGGTGGGGGTGAGGATGCGCCCGGTTGAGACGAGGTGCGAGCGCACCATCCGTCCATCTTCGTAGGCATAGATGCGCTGTTCCCCGGTCGAAACCACGATGGCGCGCCCGACGTTGGTCGGCGCGGGGGGCGGATTGGGCGGCACGTACACCCCTTCGGCAGGGATGATGAGCGCCTGACCGGGATAGATCAGGTCTGGATTGGCGATATTGTTGTAGTTCAGAATGTCCTGCACATCCACCCCATACTGACGCGCGATCAGGGCGAGTTCCTGCCCGCGTTCGACGATGTGGGTGGTCTGCGGGACGGGCGCGGGAATGTCGATCATATCCAGTTCCAGCACGCCATCGCGCGTTTCGCCGTTCACATCGACGCGCAGCCTGTTCAGCACGACAGGGACATCAAGGGCGCGTCCGTTGACTCCTGGCTGCGCCTGGATTTCGATGCGGGGTGCGATCGCCAGCAGCCCGGCTTGCGCGCGCACCAGATCGATCGTCAGCACAAGGGGAAACTGTACCTCAGCCGGCGCGCCGACCGCCTGTGCCAGCGTCGCATCCAGATCAGCAGTGATGCCGATCTCCAGTGGAGAGATGGTGATCTGACGCGCGCCATCGCGCAGGATGAGAGTTTGCGCGGGAATTTCTGCCCGGAGTCGTTCACGTGCGCCGTTCTCCGTCAGCCCGGCGATGCTGACGCCTGCCACGCTCACCCCGCGCGCGAAGCGCTCCGGAGCCGCCAGCAGGATCAGGCTGAGCGCGAGTACAGTCAGCAGAATGGCGGCAGCCGCTGCGCCTGCCAGCCCGATCAGGATGATCTGATGGGTGCTGGTTCGGCGGGCATATCGGGGCATGGAGCGAGGCGGGATGTTGTTGTTCATGATGCACACAGTGTATCATAAACCAGGTGACCGCTGGCGGGCGCTCATCCGGCGCGCAACATACGCTGTGCGCGCTGCGTACAGCACCACAGCCAGTATCCGGTTCGGCATGAGTGAGAGGACATGAACGCGCATGAGCGCGAAGGCGAAGCAGAAGAACGAAAACGCAAACGCGGTGCTTTCTGTAGAAAAGCTGCGTAAAGACCTTCGGATGGGTGAAGTCATCGTCCACGCGCTGCGCGGCGTGACGTTTGACGTCATGCGCGGGGAATTTCTCGGCGTTGTCGGTCCATCGGGCAGCGGCAAATCGACCCTGCTGGGGCTGATCGGCGGGCTGGACTCGCCCACTGCCGGGCGTATCGTCATCGATGGGGTAGACATCACGCGCATGAACGAAGCACAGCTCACGCGCGTGCGGAATGAGAAGATCGGCTTCGTATTCCAGTTTTTCAACCTGATCCCGACGCTTTCGGCGCTGGAGAATGTGGCGCTGCCGGGTCAGTTTGCCCGTCAGCAGCGCGCCAATCCACATAAGCGGGCGAAGGAACTGCTGGGCGTGCTGGGGTTAGGAGATCGGCTGCATCATCGTCCGACGCAGCTTTCGGGTGGTCAGCAGCAGCGTGTGGCGATCGCACGGGCGCTGGTCAATCAGCCGCCGCTGCTGCTGTGTGACGAACCGACGGGTAACCTCGACAGCGAAGCGAGCGAGAACGTGATGCAGATGCTGCGCCAGGTGCAGCGCGAATTTCAGACGACGATCATCCTGGTGACGCACGACACCGAAGTTGCCGGGACGATGGATCGGCTGATCACGCTGGTCGATGGGCAGATCGCCAGCGACACCGCCCCGGCGGTTGTGCGTCAGTTGTAATCCAACTGGAACGCCTCGGTGAAGCTCCAGTTGGAAAATGACTGTCCGTCTACGCCGATCTCAACCTGAACGAAGGCGTCATGTGTGCCGCTCAGCCCGGTCGGGAACCAACTGTACGGTACGAAGAACCAGAATTCCTCCCACACCGAATCGTCGAATGAGGGTGTGAGGACATCCTGCACGGTCAGGTCACCGGATGCGGTACGAAATTCCGACGTGACCTGACCAGCCGGGATGGGTGTGCCATCCTGCCAGTACAGGAAGAGCGCGGCGCGGATGGGCACACCGCGATAGCCGATAGCGTTGATGTAGGTGTAGACGCGCATCCCGGTTTCATTGCCGACGCGGGCGTTGTGTTCGATCCGCAGCAGGTTGACCACGAGCTGGCGATCGGGGTAGGTGTAGCTGAAGCCCAGGATGTTGCTGAAGGCGGTGAATTGCTGCCCATCTACCCCGATCTGCGCTTCGACGTAGGCATCGCGCGAGCCGGTTTCGCCCAGATGGAAATGAGAGTAGGGCAGGAAGAAGCTTGCTTCCGGGTATACACTGTCGTCGTAGGTGGGGGTGAATACCGTCTGAGCGGTGAGCTGTCCGCTGGTCGTGCGGTTACTCGCGGGGGTGCGGGTGTTGGCGAGCATGGGCGAGTCGTCACTCCAGAAGACGAAGATCGCTGCGCGCAGCGGTACGCCGCGATAGCCACTCGTCTCGATGCGCGCCGGGATACGCATTCCGCGTTCTCCGTCCAGCGTGACATTGTGTTCGATACGATCGAGTGTGATCGTGAGCGACTGCGCCACCTGACCTGGGTTTTTGGGCGGAGTCGTCGCCTGAGCGAGCGGAGGTGTGGTCGCCTGAGCGAGCGGAGGCGTGTTCTGGCGCACCGCGCCGGCGGAGATATTCACGGCGCGGCTGACGGCGGCGGCGCTCAGGATGCCGCCCAGCCTGCCCAGCGTGCGTTCTTCAGAACGGACCGCAGTTGGGATGCCGATCAGTTCGCCGTCGGCGTTGGCTGCCAGTCCACCGCTGTTGCCTGGAGAAATCTGGGCGTCCGTCTGATACCACAGCGGGATGCGCTCACCGCCGAGATTGCCATTCTGCACGGTCGTGATCACGCCGCTGGTGAAGACGAGATAGCCATCGCCAATATCCGGGAAGCCGAAGATGAAGATCGGTTCGCCGATTCGCGGTGTATCATCCGCAATGCTGATGAAGGGCAGGTTGAGTGAGGCGGCGTTGATCGGGCGGCGGCTGGCGTCGCGGTCGATTTGCAGGATGGCGAAATCGAGTTCGTCATGGATCAGGCTGACACTGGCGAAATAGCGCGTGGCGGGCAGTTCGCCGATCTCTTCGACGATCTGAATGGCGTAGTCGCTGCCCCCCTCCACGACGTGCCGATTGGTGTAGATTTGCCCATCGGCGCTCATGATCGTGCCCGAACCGGACTTGATCACTTCTCCCCGGCTGATCGTCAGGATGAGGACGACGCTGTTGGCGATGCGGTCGAGCTGTTCCGGGGGCAGCGTGCCTCCCTGAGCGCCGACCAGCGATGCGCTGAAAAGGGTGAGCAGTGCCGCGAGCAAAAGCATCAGTTTTCGCATGATGTCTCCTGAAGCTGTGGCGGAGTTGCTTTTCGCCTATTATGATGGGAAACTGCTCACCTGCACAAGGCGGCTGAAGGCTGGTTGATCGGGCATTGAGGAAAAAAGATGATGGCTTTGCGCGCTTACTACGATGACGCCTACACGCACGAATTTACCGCAATGATCGTGGAACGGCTGAGCGTGGGCGACCGCCCGGCGGTGGTGCTGGACAGCACGTATTTCTATCCCACCGGAGGGGGACAGCCGCATGATACCGGGCGCATCGGTGGGATGCAGGTGGTTGATGTGCAGGTACGCAAGGCAGATCAGGCTGTGGTACATGTGCTGGCTGGCGTGGTGGAAAGCGATCGGGTGGCGTGCGTGATCGACTGGGCGCGCCGCTTCGACCATATGCAGCAGCACACCGGGCAGCATGTGCTGTCTCAGGCATTCGAGCAGACAGCGGAGGCGCATACCGTCGGCTTTCATCTCAGCCCGGACAGCCTGACGATCGATCTCGATCGACAGGACATGCAGGACAGGCATTTCACCGCTGCTGAAGACCTGGCGAACGCCATCGTGTTCGCCGATCGCCCGGTGCGTGCGCGCCTGATCGCGCTGGATGACCCGGAGATGATCGGCGTGCGTATGCGGGGCATCCCCGAAGATCGGGCGACAGACGGGCTGCGCGTGGTGGAGATCGAAGGTTTTGACCGTACCGCGTGCGGCGGGACGCACGTGGCGCACACGGGAGAGATCGGGCTGATCAAAATCGTCCGGGTCGAGAAAAAAGGTGACAAGACGCGCATCGAGTTTCGCTGCGGCGGGCGGGCACTGGCGGATTACCGGGATCGTCTGCGCGTGACCAGCGCGCTGATGGCGGAACTGACCTGTGGGCTGGAAGAGATGCCTGGCGTCGTCGCACGGCTGCGCGATGAGGTGCGAACTTCGGCACGGGCGCTGAAAGAAGCACAGACGGCGCTGATGGGTTTTGAGCGCGATGCGCTGCTGCGCGATGCGGTTGTGCGCCAGGACGGGGTGCGCGTCGTGGCAGCGGCATTCGATGCCGATCGGGATGGGGCAGCGCTGCGCGTGTTAGCAGGGCTGCTGTGCGAACGCGAAGGGGTGATTGCGCTGCTGGGGGCAGCAGGCGAACGCAGCAGTTATGTGCTGGCGCGCAGTGCCGATCTCTCGCTGGACATGAATGCGCTTTTCAAACGGCTGGCGGGGCAGGTGAGCGGTGTGCGCGGCGGTGGACAGCCCAATCTGGTGCAGGGGGGAGGCGCAGCGTCTGATCGGGAAGGCGTGCTGGCTGTGCTGGAAGTGGCACGGGGATTATTGTCTGAGTGAAACAGCAGGGGTTCGCCGCGTGGCAAACCCCTGTACAAAGGGTCTCAGCAGCCTGTGCCTGGCGCGGGGATGAGCAGCGTCTCGCCCGCGAAGATCAGGTCAGGGTTGGCGATGCGGTTGTTCTGAGCGATGGCGCGCAGCGTTGCGCCGGTAGCGAACGCCACCCCGGAGAGGGTATAGCCGCGCTGGATTGGGCACGCTTCGCCGACGGGCGGGGGCGGAACCAGACCCGTCGTGATGTTCGCCGGGTTGATGCACAGCACCGTACCGTAGTAGATCAGGTTGAGGTCAGGGATGTTGTTGTCAGCGCGAAGCTGAGCATAGCTGACGCCGTACAGCCGGGCGATCTGCGCCAGGGTGTCGCCCCGACGAATCTGATATGCCTCGAACCCGGACGGGCAGGCGCTCTGTGCGTTGGCGGGCAGCGCGGCGAATGCCATCGTCGCTACCAGCGCCAGCACCATCATGATCGAAAACAGTGAACGGACTTTTTGACGGGCGATCATCAATGCACTCGATTCTTTCTGGAAAACACCGGATCACGAAAATCAACTGTAAATCGATTTGAAAAAACACGCCAGCAACCTCATGCTATGCTGCTGGCGCGCCGTGTCTGCTGCGTGTTCAGCGCGTACCGGGGATGATGAGCGTCTGACCGATGTAGATCAGGTCATAGTTGTAGATGCGGTTGGCGGCAGCGATCGCCTGCATGGTGACGCCGTAGCGCTCCGCCAGCCTGGAGAGCGAGTCGCCGCGCGCCACGACGTGGGTGCGGTGCGGTCTGCCGCTGGTATTCTCGCCAGGGAAACCGGGTGCATACGGCACGAACACGCTGCCATCTGCCAGTGCCAGCCCGCGTACCGGGACGCTGCCCGTCAGTGCGCGCGCCTCAACCCAGCCGACCTGACCATTGGCGCGGCGCACCTGCGCCCAGGTGGAGTTGAAATTGCGCCCCAGCAGCACCACCGTTTCATTGAGCGGGATGGTGGCGATGACGGCGTTGCCCGTGCTGGGTCCGTTGCGCAGATTGAGGTTGAGCGCGCCCGTCACAGTCGCCGTCGGGGTGACGGTGGCAGCGACGGGGGCGTCACTGATCGGCAGGCGGTTGGTATTGAACTGCGTGAACAGGTAATTGACGTTGACCCATCCGGTCACGCCGTTGGTGAGCTGGATGAGAATCCAGTTACCTTCACTGTTCCGGGCGACCATCTGCACGCCGAAGCCGAAAGGCAGCGTTGCGATCGAACCGAAGCCCATGCCGGGACCGGTACGCACGTTCAGGCTGCCCGTGTTGACCGATGCAACGGCATCCTGCGCCAGCGCGGGCACGACCAGCGTAAAAGCGAAAATGATCAGGGTGGCGATCAGAAACAGGCGTCGCATCATGGGTCATTCCCTCGTGTATATGTGCAGATGAGTGACGGATAGCACAACCAATAGCCGGATTATAGCCCGTTACGCGATAACGCGCGAATGCTCACATCATCAACACTTCGCCGTCCATGTCGTAATAGCCTTCCTCGTCGATTTGCAGCAGACCGCTGCACCGCTCGAACAGCATATCCCACACCTGATCGATGCGGTCATAGCCGACATGCCCGGCTTCGTACAGCTCCAGTGCCAGCAGCCAGGCTGCTCCGCGCAGCCGGGACAGGACGAACCCCTTGCGCGGTTCATCGGTCGCCATGACCTCTTCGATGAGCGTCTGAATGTCTTCCTCGAACAGGTCATCCTCGGACTCATGGATGTCCAGCGCGGCAAGGACCTGCGAGTCGTAGTAGACCTCGCAGTGCGTCTCTGACGATGGATCGCGCACGAAGGTGAAGGCTTCGTCAACCGCTTTGAAGATCGCCTCGATCTGTTTCAGGGTGAGGCTGCAATCGCCTGAGATGAAACGGATGTAATCGCCCATGCTGGTTTTACACCTCGTCTTTCGGTTCGGGTGCGGCTTCGTGCTTCAGGATGAGCAGACCGAGCGGCGGTACGGTCAGGCTGAGGCTGTATGGGTAGCGGCTCCATGGCAGGTCTTCCGTCTCGACGCTGCCCCCATTGCCGACATCGCCACCGCCGTAGACGCCGGCGTCGCTGTTGAGCAGCTCGACATAGCGCCCGGCGTCTGGCACGCCGATGCGATAATACATGCGCGGGATGGGGGTGCAGTTGGCGATGATGACGACGTAATCCGATCGATCGGCGGCGTAGCGCACCCACGCGAAGACGCTCTGCTCGACATCATTGACTTCCAGCCACTCGAACCCGCGCGGGTCAAAATCCTGCTCATACAGGGCGGGTTGTGCCTGATAGAGCAGGTTGAGGTCGCGCATCCAGCGCTGCACCCCACTGTGTGTGGGATAGACGGTCAGGTCCCAGTCGAGCTGTTTGGCTTCTCCCCACTCCGCCCACTGACCGAATTCCTGCCCCATGAAATTGAGCTTCTTGCCAGGCATGGCATACTGCATCCCGAACAACAGGCGCAGCCCGGCGAATTTCTGCCACCAGTCGCCCGACATCTTGGTGAGCAGCGATCCTTTGAGATGGACGACCTCATCATGGGAGAGCGACAGCACGAAGTTTTCGGTGAAGGCGTAGATGAGGGCAAAGGTGATCAGGTTGTGGTGATAGCGGCGGAAGATGGGATTGAGTTTGAAATAGCTGAGCGTATCGTGCATCCAGCCCATATTCCACTTGAAGGTGAAGCCCAGCCCACCGATGTACGTTGGACGGGAGACCATGGGCCACGAGGTGGACTCTTCGGCAATGGTGACTGCGCCTGGGTATTCGCGGTGGACGAGGGTATTGAATTCGCGCAGGAAAGCGATCGCCTCCAGATTTTCATTGCTCCCGTACTGGTTGGGAATCCACTGCCCGGCTTTGCGCGAATAGTCGAGGTAGAGCATCGAGGCGACCGCATCGACGCGCAGCCCGTCGATGTGGTAGTAGCGCAGCCAGAACAGGGCGTTCGCCAGCAGGAAGTTGCGAACCTCGTTGCGCCCGTAGTTGAAGATGTATGTGCCCCAGTCCGGGTGTTCGCCCTGGCGCGGGTCAGCATGGGAGTAGAGGTGTGTGCCATCGAAATAGCTCAGGGCATAGCCGTCTTTGGGAAAGTGCGCCGGAACCCAGTCGAGGATGACGCCGATCCCGTTCTGGTGGCACTGATCGACGAAATACATGAAGTCTTTCGGCGTCCCATAACGGCTGGTGGGCGCGTAGTAACCCGTCACCTGATAGCCCCATGAGCCGTCAAACGGGTGTTCGGCGATCGGCATCAGTTCGATGTGGGTGTAGCCGAGGTCTTTGACATACGGGATGAGCTGATCAGCAAGCTCGCGGTAGGTGAGCCATTCACCCTGTTCGTCGTGCTTCCACGATCCGGCATGAACCTCATAAATGCTGACCGGGCGGTTGATGAGCGGATGTTCGGCGCGGTCAGTCATCCATGCTTCATCACCCCATTCATACCCCTTGATGTCATAGACGATGCTGGCGTTCTGCGGACGGCGCTCGTAATAGAAACCGTGCGGGTCGGATTTGTCTGCCTGATAGCCCTGATTGTGCGATCGGATCGAATAGCGGTAGACTGCATTCTCGTCTGCACCGGGGATGAACAACTCCCAGATGCCGCTGTCGCCATGCCGACGCATCGGATGGATGCGTCCATCCCAGCCGTTAAAATCGCCGATCACGCTGACACGGCGGGCGTTGGGAGCCCAGACGCAGAAATTGACGCCGCGCACACCATCCACCTCGCGGATGTGCGCGCCCAGTTTTTCGTAACTCTCGAAGTGCCGTCCCTGGCGCAGCAGGTAGATGTCGAACTCGGTGATGACCGGCGGGAAAGCGGTTTGGTTGTACGGATCGTGCAGCACAGTCACATCGCCGCTGCTGTGTGTGATGGCGAAATGATAAAGGGGAATATCCGGGCTGCTGAGCGTGATCTCAAAAATGCCTGCCGGGTGAATGCGCTCCATCGCCATGCGACGCTCTGTTTCGCCTGGCAGCACGACCTCGACACTGGCGGCGTTGGGCTGGATGGTGCGGATGACGACCTGCTCGGTATCGAGGCGGTGTGCGCCGAGGACATCGAATGGGGCGCCATGATCGGCGTGCGCGATCGCCTCTAACGCATCAGGGTTGAGTTGTGTGGGCATTGGCATCAGTCCTCGTTTCAGGATTCGTCAGTATCGCTCTCATTATAGTCGGGCAGACAGGGTGGTGCATATAGCCTGCCTTACGATCTGTATGTCACCCGTCTGGTGGATGATAGCTTGCTGAGACCTTGCACACAACCTGAGCAGATTGGCATACACTATGAACAGACTGACCAGTCGGTCGATCTGGTGAGCGTGAAAGGTGAGCTATGTCCAAAGCGGATAATACACGGGACAAAATTCTGGACGCCGCCCTGAACATCTTCGCCACGAAGGGCTATCACGATACGCGGATGGACGAGATCGTCGAGGAGTCCGCCACGTCGAAGGGAGCGATCTACTTTCACTTCCCGAACAAGGAACGTCTGTTTCTGGCACTGGTCGATCAGTTTGCCGACCTGCTGGAGCGGCGCGTGGTCGAGGCGGTGGATGAGGCGGGCATGGGGATGGAACGGGTGAAAGCAGCGCTTCAGGCATGTCTGGATACATTCGGGCGCTATCGCCGCCCGGCGAAAATCCTGCTGGTGCAGGCTGTGGGGTTGGGCAACGCTTTTGAGAAGAAGCGGGTTGAGGTCAACGACCGCTTTGCGCTGCTGATCAAACGCTATCTGGATGAGGCTGTGGCGATGGGGGAACTGCGCCCGGTCGATACCGAGATCGTGGCGTATGCGTGGATGGGGGCGATCTACGGCATCGTTATCCGCTGGGTGTACACGGGTGAGCCGGACTCGGAACGCATTCTGACCAGTCTGCTGCCGCTGCTGCTGCGGAGCGTAGGATACGGTTCGTCGGAGGCAGCGTGATGAGCGCGATGCGTCTGATCAGCCTGAGCCGTCCATGTCCGGGGGTGAGTGCAGAACAGTTCTTCGCCATCGCGCGTGGGCGTGAGCGCTTCTACTGGAACGACGATGCGATCGCCTTCGCCGGGATGGGGGTCGCCGTTGAGATCACGGCGTGGGGCGAGCGTCGTTTTGCCGCCATTGCGGAAAAAGCGCGGGCGTTGTTCGATGGGATGCACCTGATCGATGGCGATCCGATCGCCGGGGCGCGCCTGTTCGGTGGCTTCTCGTTTCAATCCGATTTCATCACCGAACACACCTGGGCACAGTTCGCCCCGGCGTATTTCGTCCTGCCGCATTACCAGCTCGTGGCGCAGGGCGATGTGAGCTGGCTGACGCTCAATGTGCAGATCGATGCCGACGAACCCGTCGATGTCGATGCGCTGCGCGCTGCCCTCGATGAACAGGTGACGCTCGTGCAGCAGCGCGCGGCGCAGTTGGATACCCCGCCGCAGCGTCATCCGCTGCACGTCGGTTATCCGATGTCGTTCGATGACTGGAATGCGATCATCCGGGCAGCGACTGATCGGATGCGCGCGGGCGACCTGAAAAAAGTGGTGCTGGCACGGGTTTGCGAACTCCGCTTTGACGGACGGGTCGATCCCGCTGCGGCGCTGGCGTATCTCAACGACGCCTATGCAGGCTGCACCCGCTTCGTGTTCGAGCCGCTGCCCGACCTGGCATTTTTCGGCGCAACGCCTGAACTGCTGGTCAGCACGCGCGGGACGCAGATCGAGACGGAGGCATTGGCGGGGTCGATCCGGCGCGGCGGGACGGCAGCAGATGATGAGGCTCTGGCGGCGGCGCTGCTGGCTGATCCCAAAGAACGGGAAGAACACCATCTGGTGGTGGAAGGCATCCGCGAGCGACTGGCGGGATGGGTGACCGACCTGCATCACGATGAAGCACCTGGCATCCTGCGCCTGAAGAACATTCAGCATCTGCACACCCCGATCGCGGGGACGCTCCGCCAGCCGGTTGGTGTGCTGCCGCTGGTTGAACTGCTGCACCCGACCCCGGCACTGGGTGGAACCCCGCGCGCCACTGCGCTCGATTTCATCCGCCGGATGGAACCTGTGCCGCGCGGCTGGTACGCCGCCCCGGTGGGGTGGATCGATGCTGCGATGGATGGGGCGTTCGTCGTCGCCATTCGCTCGGCGGTCAGTCAGGGAGAGCGCGTCTGGCTGTATGCCGGGGCGGGCATCGTCGCCGAATCGCAGCCGGAACGGGAATGGGACGAGACGGCGCTCAAATTCAAACCGATGTTGACTGCACTGGGAGCGACGATCGATGTCCTTGCCCAATCGTAATGCCCTGTGGGCGCACATTCTGGTCGATCAACTGGCGCGGTCGGGCGTGCAGGCAGTGTGCATCGCGCCTGGGTCGCGTTCGACGCCGCTGACGATCGCCTTTGCCCAGCATCCCTCGATGGCGGTCTATCGGCATCTGGATGAGCGCAGTGCCGGCTTTTTCGCCCTGGGCATGGCACAGGCAACGGGTTCGCCCGTCGCGCTGGTGTGTACATCTGGTTCGGCGGTGGTCAATTTCTTCCCGGCGATCGTCGAGGCGCATGAGTCACGCATCCCGCTGATCGTGCTGACGGGCGACCGTCCGCCGGAACTGCGCGGCAGCGGAGCCAACCAGACGATCGACCAGATCAAAATTTACGGCGCGTATGCTGTGTGGTTCGCCGAGATCGCCCTGCCGGAAGCGCAGCCTGACGCGACGACGCTGCGTTACCTGCATACCGTTGCTGCCCGCGCAGCAGCGATGGCGCGCGGCGAGATGGGTGGTCAGCGCGGCGTGGTACACCTCAACATCCCGTTTCGCAAACCGCTTGAGCCGATCCCGGTCGCAGGTGATCTGGGCGATGTTCCCCCCTTCCGGCAGTCTGATGTCCCGTTCACGCGCATCATCCCGCCCCTTGCAGCGCCTGCGCCGGATGCAGTGGCGGCGATCGTCGAGGCGGTGAGCGGGGCAGAACGCGGAGCGATCGTGTGCGGAACCAATCCGCCGGGCGGTGATTTCCCCGCACAGGTGCGGGCGCTGGCGGCGCATCTGGGCTATCCGGTGTTCGCCGAGCCGTCGTCGGGCGTGCGTTTCGGCGCCTCGGATGACGGTGTGATGGGGGGATATGAAACCTTCCTGAATGACATGCGTGTGCCGCCCGCTGACGTGATCATCCGTTTCGGGGATGTGCCCACCTCGAAGTGGCTGAATGAATACCTGAGCAATTCGGGCGATGTGGCTTACATTCAGGTGAGCGGCGATGGCACATGGACGGATGATCTGCATCGCACCAGCCACCTGATCCACGCCGATCCGTCGCTGCTGTGCGCCGCCCTGATCGCTGCTGCACCCGCACGCGGCGAATCGGCATGGCGACGCGCCTTCGCCAGGCTGGAGGTGGAGACGTGGGCAGGCATCCGCGTCGTGATGCGCGATGAGGATTTTGACGCGGCATACGTGCATGACCTGATCGCGCATCTGCCCGATGGCGCGCATCTGTTCGTCGGCAACAGCCTGCCGATTCGCCATGTCGATCAGTTCGGTCAGCCGCGCGCCGGACGGCTGCGGGTGTTCGCCAATCGCGGAGCGAGCGGCATCGACGGGAACATCTCGACCGGGCTGGGCATCGCTGCCGCTCATCCCGATACGCCGACCGTCCTGCTGGTGGGCGATGTGACGCTGTTCCATGATATGAACGGGCTGTTCGCGCTGCGCGATCAGCGTTTGCGGAATGTGACGATCGTGCTGCTGAACAACGACGGCGGCGGCATTTTTCAGCGGCTGCCGATCGCCGGGTTCGACCCGGTGTTCACTGATCTGTTCATCATGCCGCACGGTCTCGATTTTCGGCATGTGGCGGCGTTGTATGACCTTGAATACATTCCGGTGAGCGATCGCGCCGCGTTTTGCGCGCTGATCGCCCAGCCGACGACCGAGCGGGCGCGCCTGATCGAGGTGCGCACCGAAACCCCGCACGATGAGACGGCGCGCCGTGCCCTGATCCGCCGGGTGCGCGCTCACATCGGCGCGCTGAACCCATTTACCGATGCAGCGAATGTACAGGCAGGCTGACTGAGGAGAGACAGCATGGTGATGAATACGCAGCAGGTGGCATGGAAGCAGGTCAAAGAATATCAGGATATTACCTATCACAAGGCGGATGGCATGGCGCGCATCGCCTTCAACCGCCCGGAAGTCCGCAATGCCTTCCGCCCGCTGACCATCGACGAGATGATCGAGGCATTCCGCGATGCATGGTACGACCCGTCGATCGGCGTGGTGCTGCTGACGGGCAACGGTCCCAGCCCGAAAGATGGCGTGTATGCCTTCTGCTCTGGCGGTGACCAGAAGATTCGCGGTGATGCGGGCTATCGCGGGGATGATGGCAGCGAGCGCCTGAATGTGCTGGAGCTTCAGCGCATCATCCGCACCATGCCCAAACCGGTCATCGCGCTGGTGGCGGGCTACGCGATCGGCGGCGGGCATGTGCTGCACGTCATCTGCGACATGACGATCGCGGCGGATAATGCCGTTTTCGGGCAGACGGGTCCGAAGGTGGGCAGCTTCGACGGCGGGTTCGGCGCGAGTTACCTGGCGGCGATCGTCGGTCAGAAGAAGGCGCGTGAAATCTGGTACATGTGCCGTCAGTACAACGCGCAGCAGGCACTCGACATGGGGCTGGTCAACACGGTCGTGCCTGTCGAGCAGCTTGAGGCGGAGGGGGTGCAGTGGGCGAGCGAAATCCTCGACAAAAGCCCGATCGCCATCCGTTTCCTCAAGGCAGGCTTCAATGCCGACCTGGACGGGCAGACCGGGTTGCAGGTGCTGGCGGGCGATGCCACCATGCTCTATTACATGAGCGAGGAAGGGCAGGAAGGGCGCAACGCCTATCAGCAGAAGCGCAAACCCAACTTTCGCCGCTATCCCTGGCGTCCATGAGACGGACAGCGCATGACACTGCGACGTGACGTACTGGCTGAAGCAGCAGCGGTACAGGGCGAGTCGCTCGCCCTGCTGCTGCCGTATTTCGCGCATCTGGGGGCGCATTACGCCCAGTATACATTTGCCAGGCTGAACGGGATCGCGGCACGGCTGGCGGCGCGGCTGCTGGCGGCGGGTGTCCGCCGAGGCGACCGCGTCGGGGTACTGACGGACAACGCGGGGCGGGCGATCGAGATCATACACGCGCTGTGGCGCGCCGGCGCGGTAGTCGTGCCGCTCAACACCCGCTGGACGGCGGACGAACTGCGCTATGCGCTGGAGATAGCGGAATGCCGCCTGCTGCTGTGCGACAGCGCTCATGAGGGGCGCGCGTTCGCAGCGGCAGGGGATGTGCCTGTCCGCACGCTGAAGCCGGGGGCGCGCGCCTCTGCTGAGGCACTGCCCGATCTCGACCATTTTTCCGGCGCAGCGGACGATCTGATCGACGGAGTGATCGATGACGAGGCAGTTGCGGTGGTGCTGTTCACCTCAGGCACGACGGGCAAGCCAAAAGGCGCACAGCTCACGCATGGCGGTCTGATCGCCGGGGCGCGTGCATCAGCGGCGCGCATCGGGGCGCTGCCAGGCGATCGCTGGCTGCTCTCGCTGCCTCTGTATCACGTCGGCGGGTTAGCGATGCTCTATCGATCGTGTCTGGACGGGTCGGCACTGGTGCTGATGCCGCCCGAACGCGATACCGATGCGATCGCCCGTGCGATCACCAGCCAGCGCGTCACGCTCGTCTCGCTCGTGCCGACGCAGCTCTACCGCCTGCTGGAGATGGGGTTTCGCGCACCGCCGACCCTGCGTGTCATGCTGATCGGGGGTGCAGCGGCGGATGACAGGTTGATCGCGCGGGCGCTGGACGCGGGGCTGCCCATCGCCCTGACTTACGGCATGACCGAGGCGGGATCGCAGATCGCCACCATGACCCCGGCAGGGACAGTGGGCAAGCCTGGCAGTGTCGGCAAGCCGCTCGAAGGGCTGCGCCTCCGCGTGGTGGATGGGGGTGGCGCGGTCTGTCCGCCGGGTGAGGTCGGGACGATTCAGGTGGCGGGCGCGGCGCTGATGCGCGGCTATCTCGGTCAGCCGCCGATCTTGGACTGGTTCGATACAGGTGATCTTGGCTATCTGGATGTCGATGGCGACCTGTGGGTGGTACAGCGGCGTACCGACCTGATCGTGAGCGGCGGGGAGAATGTGTACCCTTCGGAGGTGGAAGCGGTGCTGCGCGCACACCCCGATGTGCTGGAGGTGTGCGTCGTTGGGCTGCCCGACGCGGAGTGGGGGCAGCGCGTGGGCGCGCTGATCGTGCCGCGCCACGATTCATCGCTCGATCTCGATGCGCTGGCAGTGTATGCCCGCGCGCGGCTGGCGGGGTATAAACAGCCGCGCGTGGTGCAGGTGGTCGAGGTGCTGCCCCTGACCGCTTCCGGCAAGATCGATCGACGGGCGGCAGCAGCGCTGCTGGCAGAAAGCGTGCGCCAGACATGATCACCGTCAACGGGATGGCATATCACGTGACGCTGACCGGGCACGGTGAACCGCTGGCGCTGCTGCACGGTTTCACGGGCAGCAGCGCGTCGTGGGGCGATCTGATCGGGTGGCTGTCCGGCTATTTCACCGTCATCGCCGTTGATCTGCCTGGGCACGGGATGACTGACGCTCCGGCTGATCCGGCGCGTTATGCCATGCCGCGCGTCGCCGCCGATCTGCGGGCGCTGTTCCGCGCGTGTGGGGCGGATGATCCGCATCTGGTCGGCTATTCGATGGGGGGACGGCTGGCGCTGTACTACGCGCTGCATCACCCCGTGCGCTCGCTGATGCTGGAGAGCGCGTCACCTGGTCTGGCAGATGCGGATGAACGTGCAGCGCGCAAGGCGGCGGATGATGTGCTGGCGGACGAGATTGAGCGCGACGGCGTGGCGGCGTTCGTCGAACGCTGGGAAGCGCTGCCGCTGTTTGCATCGCAGGCGCGCCTGCCCGAAACAGTGCGGGAAGCACAGCGGGCAATCCGGCTCGCCAACCGTCCGTATGGTCTGGCGAACAGCCTGCGCGGGATGGGGACGGGCGTGCAGCCCAGCCTGTGGGGTCGGCTGGGAGAGCTGAACGTCTCGGTGCTGCTGCTGTGCGGCTCGCTGGATGAGAAATTCACTACCATCGCGCGTGCCATGTCCGGGCGCATCCGCGATGCACGCCTGAGCATCCTCCCCGATGCCGGGCATACCGTGCATCTGGAACAGCCGCTACAATTCCGCGATGCGCTGCTCCGTTTTGTGCGGGACGCCGGGCGGCGGCGCATGGTGTGAATGGGCGTCCATTCCGTCAGGATGAAATAGTGAATACGGCTGAACTCCGTTTGCGGCGCGGTGCGCTGCCCAACCCGGTCTTCCTGCCCGATGCGACGCGCGCGGTGGTGCGTGGGGTGGACAGCGCTGATCTGGAAGCGGCAGGGGTACATGGGCTGGTGATGAGTACCTTTCACCTGATGCAGCATCCTGGGTCGTCGGTGATCGCCGGAGCAGGGGGATTGCACGCCTTCGCCGGGTGGCACAAGCCGATCATCACCGACTCCGGTGGCTTTCAGGTCTATTCGCTGGTGCGTCAGAACCCGAAAAATGGCAGCCTGAGCGAAAAGGGCATGGTCTACCGCTCCGACTCCGGAGACAAATACAACCTGACGCCGGAAAAGAGCATTCAGCTTCAGGTGAGCTACGGGGGCGATGTGGTCTACTGTCTGGATGACTGCACCCATGCTGATGCCGACGCTGCGACGCAGGCGGACGCGGTGCGCCGCACGATCAAATGGGCGAAAGTATGCCGCGCCACGTTCGACCAGCTCATCGCCGGAAAGCGCCTGACGGACGAGACCCGCCCGCGCCTGTTCGCGGTGGTGCAGGGTGGAGACATCCCTGAACTGCGCCGGGAATGCGCTGAGGCGCTGCTGGCGATCGGATTCGACGGTTACGGATTTGGCGGCTATCCGCTTGACGGTGAAAATCGCCTGCTGGTGGAGATGTTCGCGCTGGTGCGGGCGCTCATCCCGGCGCAGTATCCGCTGCACGCGCTGGGCGTTGGTCATCCGCTCAATGTGGTGGCGTGCGCCCGGCTGGGGTACACGATCTTTGACAGCGCGCTGCCCACGCGCGATGCCAGACGCGGACGGCTGTATCGGATGACAGGCGATCCGCTGACGGGCGGCGATGACTGGGTGAAGTTTGTCTATCTGGAAGATGACCGCCACCGCCGGACGAATGACCCGATCGACCCAACGTGTGATTGTCCGACGTGCGCCCGCTATTCGACCGCGTATCTGCACCATCTGCGGACGATCAAAGATGGGGCGTTCGCGCGGCTGGCGACGCTGCACAACCTGCGTTTCATGAATCGCCTGATGTCCCGGCTGGGCGCATCGTGAGCGAGGTTGAGGCGATCGTCGAAGCGGTGACTGCCAGCCGTAAGTATCGCGGGGTGGCAGGTGACCTGATCGCGCATCTGGCGGCGATCGAGATCGGCAAGGGACGGCGGGCAAAACAGGCGGTCAAAGAGGTCAAAAATCGCCTGCATCAGGTGGTTGGCGCATACCTGGACGGCGGCGAACCGGATTACGCGCTGTGGCAGGCGCGGCTGGAGGCTGCACCGGATGCGGAAGCGCGCCGTTTGGCATGTCGGGCGCTCATGAGCGAACACGCCTCAACCCGCGAACGGCTGACGCTGCTGGACAGCGGATTTTACGCGCGTCTGCTGAGCGATCTGCCTTCGATCACCTCCGTCATCGACCTGGCGTGCGGGTTGAATCCGCTCGCAATCCCCTGGATGCCACTGGCGGATGGGGCGCGCTACATCGCCGTCGATGTGCTGGATGGTCTGGCGCAGTTTTTCGACAGGGCGCTGCCGCTGCTGGGGGTGAACGGGAGCGGGCTGTCACGCGATGCGACGGCGGCGGGCGCGCTGGATGACCTGCCCTCATGCGACGTGGCGCTGATCATCAAAGCGCTGCCATGCCTGGGGCAGATCGATCGCGCCGCGCCCGAACGTCTGCTTGAACGCACCCCGGCGCGCACGCTGATCGTGACGTATCCGGTTCGCAGCCTGAGCGGGCAGGACAAGGGAATGCGCGAATTTTACGCCGACTCGTTCGCGCGATTGACAGATGGGCGCGGCTGGTCGATCGAACGGGTTGACTTCCCGGACGAACTCGCCTTTCGCGTAGTCAGAAACTGATCGGGATTACGGGACAGTCTGCGGGGCGATCAGCAGGGTGACCTCGCCGCGTATCGGCTCACGGCTGAAATGGTCGATCAGGTGAGAGAGCGCTCCGCGCGCGATTTCCTCGTAGAATTTGGTCATCTCCACGCCGACGACGGCTTGGCGATCCGCATACAGGGCGTGCAGGGCGGCGAGCGTTTTGACCAGTCGATTGGGGCTTTCATACAGCACCAGCGTTTCGCCAGCAGCGGCAAATGGACGCAGCGCTGCTGCAAATGCCGACTCTTTGCGCGGCGGAAAGCCGAGAAACCGGAAGCGGCGCGTTCCATCGAGTGAGGGCAGCAGCGATGCGGCGAGCGTCGTGGTGACGGCATCCGCGCCTGGGATGATCTCGACCGGGAAACTCGCCTCCAGCGCCGCGCCGACGATCTCGTAACCTGGGTCAGACACGCAGGGCGTGCCGGCATCGGTGATGAGCGCCAGGTCACCGCGTTCCAGCAGCGCCAGCAGCGGTTCAGTCATGCGTTCCTTGTTGTGGTCATGATAGCTGATCAGCCTGGCACTGATCCCGAAATGGGAGAGCAGTTTGAGCGAATGCCGCGTGTCTTCAGCAGCAATGACGGGGACAGCGCGCAGTACGCGCAGCCCCCGCACAGTCATGTCTTCCAGATTGCCGATCGGGGTGGCGACGAGGTACAAAGTCCCCAAAATGATCGCTCAGTGCCCCGCGTTGATCAGGTAAACAATGCCACTCGTCCCCATCTGGGTACGCACGACACCCTTCGATTTAAGCCGCTCAAGAAGTTTTTTAGTACGAGACCCCGCCGTTGTATCATTTCCAAAAACGATCGACCGCGCCTGATCGATCGACAGACCGCGTGCCCCAGCGTGCCGCAGCGCATCGGTCAACAGAATAAAATTTTCGTCCTGACTGCGATTAGCCATTGTCTCCTGTCCAGACCTGTTCGATATGCGAAAACCCTTACTTAAGAAGATACAGAAAAAACGCGCGCATGTAAAGAAACTCGATCGCCGGAAGGGAAAAAATGATTTTTTCTCCCTTCCGGCAGATGACGAGTCACGGCTCTTCGTTCAAAGCGATCTCATCCAGAGCGCGCTGGTGTGCGCCATAGCGCACATGCTTCGCCCACAGCCTGGCAGCGATCGCACTGCTGTCGAGGTCTGGCACGCCCTGAGTGGTGAAATACTCGACGACGCGCGCCAGGTCACGCTCGAACAGCGTTCGGGCATTGAGGCTGTTGTCGGGGTGCGTCACCTGAGGGAAGTCGATCACCGTGATCGTCCCTTCCCAGTAGAGCAGGTTGTAGGCGGACAGGTCGCCGTGAATCGCGCCGTGCGCCAGCATCCGTTCGATCTGACCCAGCGTGAACGTCCAGAGTGATTTCGCCTCGGATGGGGAAAGGTCAACCTGGCTGAGCGTCGGCGCGGGGTCGCCCAGTGCGCCGACGTAGTCCATGAGCAGGGCGTTGCTGGCTGCGCTGTAGGGTTTCGGCACGGCGATGCCCGCCTGATGCAGACGCCCCAGGGTGGTGTATTCGTACATCAGCCATGAGGTGTGCGCCACCTGCACCCCATAGGCGGACTTTTTGCCGATGGCGCGCATGATGCGGCTGTCGGTCTTCTTCACCAGGCTGCCGCTTTCGGAGAGGATTTCTCTCCCTTCGCGGTAGATGGCGTCATCGCGCATCTGGCGGAACATGCGGGGGCGATACACTTTTGCTGCCAGCAGCGGCACGCCGACCGCCTCGTGCGCGCGGCAGACATACACACTGGCTTCCTTACCACCGCGCACCAGCGCTAGTACATCCGTGATGAGTCCCTGATCGAAAAACGTGGACAGCGACTCGTACAGCCATGACGCTTCGAAGATTCCCGGTCGGTAGGTGAGTGTTGGCGCTCCATCCGGCGGCGCAGACTGCGTGTGCTGTGTCACGAAGTGCTGTTCAGCAGTCGGCTTGCGGCGATATTTGGCTTTGCTGCGGCGCGCATCGCGCCGATCGAAATTCAGGTCGAGGTCATCCGGCAGATCGGAGTCGTCCGTCTGGAGGTAACGCAGGTTGCGAGACATAGAGGTATACATCCTTCATGCAGATCATGAGATGGGAGAAGTCAGTCGATACAGGCTGGGGGAAAACACGAACACGGCTCATATGCCTGACTCCTTTGCATGAAGGTACGGATCAACGCCTGTGAGTGTATCACAGGCGTGATCGTGTTGTCAACAGGGGTATGAATGGGTCACGATGGATTGAGATCGACCGCAGTACGCACTGTCCCGGCGCGTTCATGGCGCAGCGTGAGATTGATCGATCCGCCATTCGGGGCGTGGATGACCCATTCGACTTTGGCGCGGTCGCTGGTCGATGCCCCGAACAGACTCCAGGGGGTGGCGGCGCTGGCAGTGTGCGATCGCCCTTCGAGCTGGCGCAGTTCTTCGCGCGGTTTACCCGTGATCAGTGCTGCACCCTCTGGCAGGGCAATCTCGGCGATGACCGGGCGCACGACCTGTTTCTGCTGTGCCTTCTTCGAGACGTGTGTGGGCAGCCAGCCGGTGTTCTGCACCAGTGCCGTGAGTTTGTACTGCCCACCGCCGAGGGGCTGGACGCGCGTTTCGCGCAGCGTCAGCAGCGGTGTGATCGCCGCGCTCCAGATCAGCCAGTCGGCGAATGGGGTGACTTCGCGCTGAAGGAATTTGGGTGGTGGGTTGCGCCAGACGTACTGGAAGTTCCAGCCACCCAGTTCGACCGCGCCAAGCTGCGGATGCTCGAACGGATACCAGGCGATGCAGCCCTGTCCGTCAAGCTGTTCATCGTTCCAGCGCAGCATCTTCAGGTCATCCTCGACCGGGTGTTCCCGATACCAGTCGATGTACTTGTACTCGGTGATGCCCGCCTGTCGCTGCGGTGACCAGATTTCGACCGTCCAGGCGAAGATGCCGCGATGTTCGTATGCCCAGTCGTCGAACACGCCAGTGATGACCTCTTTGGGGTGATACTTGAAGTCGTGGAAGACGGAAATGACCGGGTAGCCTGTGATCTCGGTCGCTTTCGCGCCCATCGCCTGATATGTCCACAGGTCTTCGGTGGGGAACGCTTCATCGCTCTGCGTGCCATACGGGCGCAGGATGACACCGCTCCAGGTGTGAAAGGTGGCAGCGCTGGTGATGTTGGGGTGGCTGGCGATGAAATCGACGACGGCGCGCACTTCCGGCTCGGACGTGGGATAGGGTCCCGCGCCGAACTGTTCGTATTCCTGACGCCAGTTGGCGGGGAAGTTGCGGTTGAGGTCGAGGCGTTCTCTGTCCGGCTTTGGCTCGACAGTCATGCCGTCATAATTTTCAATCAGCCCTTCGGTGTACATGCGATAGTACGTTCCGCCGCGCTCGGTGGGGTCACGGCGGATCATCAGGCGCGGGTCGTCAGGGTGTGCCTTCCACGCGCCGTTCGGGTCGGGGACGCGCATCGACAGGATGCGCCCGTCCCCGTCGATGTCCTGTTCGACCAGCCCGCCGAGCGCTTCCTCGTCATACGGATAGGGGCGGGTGCTGGAGCGGAGGATGCGCGGTTTGTCGGCAAGCGCCAGTTCCGCGCCATCGGGGTTAACGCGCGGACAGATGTAGAAGGCGCGCGTGTCCAGCACGTGGGTAATCTGCTCATCCGTGCCGTACCCGGTGAGCAGTTTTTCGAGGGTGAACAGGCAGGTGGTGGCGGGCGAGACCTCCGAGGCGTGGATGTTGCCGTCCGCCCAGACTGCGGGCTTGTCGGTATCTGCGCCCGTCTCGAAGCGGGTGACGATCGCCAGCCAGATGTCGCGCCCCTCGTAGCTCCTGCCGATGGCGATCAGGCGCATCAGGTGGGGGTATTCAGCGGCGAAACCGCGCAGGATGTCGGTCAGTTCGTCATAGCGCAGATAATGGTCGAAAGGAACGGTGGGCATGAGGAGTCCTTGAGTGAACGAATACGATCAGGTGAGTTGAAACGCGCCGCGCGCCGGGTCGAAGGTAAAACCGTCACCGCTGAAGGTGCGCTGGATGTCGCCGCGCGCGATCAGATCGGCGGGTGTGCCGTCGATGAGCATCCCATCGCCAGGCATCAGCCACAGGCGGTCAGCAAGGCGCAGTGCCAGGTCGAGTTCGTGGGTGGAGATGAGGATCGCCTTGCCCGCCTCGCGGGTGAGTGCGCCCAGCAGCCGCATGATCTCGACGCGGCGCGGCAGGTCGAGGAAGGCGGTCGGCTCGTCAAGCAGGATGAGCGGAGCAGCCTGAGCCAAAGCACGGGCGATCATGATGCGCTGGCGTTCGCCATCGCTCAGGTCGCTGAGTGGACGGTGCGCCAGCGACTCGCCGCGCACAGCAGCGATCGCTGCATCGACCGCATCCTCGTCGGACGGCGTGAGCCGCCCTGACCAGCCTGTGTAGGGATGCCGACCGAGTGCAACGACCTCGCGCGCGGTCAGCAGACCGGGCTGCACCCGTTCTGTCAGCACGACGGCGACCCGGCGGGCGCGTTCTCCGGGATGCAGCCCGCCGAGGTCAGCATCGCCCAGCAGCACCCGCCCGGCGCGTGGGGGGATGACCCCTGTGAGCGTGCCCAGCAGGGTCGATTTGCCGACGCCGTTCGCCCCCAGCAGGCAGACGAACTCGCCCGCGCGCACAGTCAGCGACTGATCGGTCAGCAGGGCGGGCGCGCCGCGATAGCCGATCGTCAGGCGATCGGTATGCAGGCGCGGCGGGATGGACAGGTTCGGATGAGTCATCAGTCATTTGCTCTCAACAATCGCGTCTTATGATGATAGCATCAGCGCACGATTTTCGTCATAGAGACAGATGGACAGTCAGGATGATCGGACGGATGATGCGGCGTGTGCGGGCACTGATCGCCCTGACATGGGAAGAGCGCTGGGTATTCGCCGTGTCGCTGCTGCTGCTGCCGCTGTTCGCAGTAGGGCTGCATCGTCTGGGCATGGCGCGGATGCGTGCGCTGCTGGAAGGACGATCGTCACCGCCTGCGGCTGAACCATTAACGCCGGAACGGTATGCGCGCGCGCGGCGCATCGCCGTCATGGTCAATGCCGCCGCGCGCCTGAGCCCGTACAAAGCCAACTGCCTGAAGCGTTCGCTGGTGTACTGGTGGCTGCTGCGCCGCCGCGCCATCGCCAGCGACCTGCGAATCGGCGTGCGGAAAGGCGCAGGCGAAACGCTGGAAGCGCACGCCTGGGTCGAGGCGGAAGGGCGGGTGCTGAATGACAGCCCGGCGCTGGTGATGACCTTCACCCCGTTCGCCGGGGACATGATTGCGGCGTTTCGCTTCAGCGGATGATGTTGTACAGTTGACCTGCCTCGTCCCTCATGGTATACTCATCTGGCACAATAGATTTGCGAAGGTGCGCCAACGCCCGGATGCGTGGCGCATAATGGGGGAAGCCCGGTGTAAGTCCGGCACTGTCCCGCAACGGTAACGGCGTTCTGAAGCGCCGAAGTCCGACTACCCGCCTTCTGCAAGCCGCTCGTGCAATCCTTCGCGGTCAAGGAGACGAGCATGAAAGCGTGTCATACGCCTCATGCCCGCCATTCGGCGGGTTGCTTTTTACATCCCCAATTTTCGCCCCCTCAACCCGCCCGACGACGGACATGTGCGCGGTTGCGCGCCAGGCTTATCCCCTTGCACAGGCATGGCATGTGTCGTGCCCCTGTACAATGGAGTGAGTGAACCCATGAAGAGTCGTTTGTTGCTGCTGCTGCTGGCGCTGACCCTGGCGTTCGGCGGATGGTCGATGGGGCTGGCGGCGGAAAACCCATCAGCGTGCGTCGAGTCGTTCGATCCGGCGGTCGATTATTTCCCTGAGAAGGCGGAACCCCGCTTCGCGGAGGGGTGGCGCGTCGAATATTTCAACCATTACAAGGTGGTCGAGGTGCTGACGCCCTTCCCTGGCGCGGGTGCAGACGATGCTTTCCGCTACGTGCTGGTGCAGTGCGGCACACCCGTGCCGGACGATGTGGGCGATGCAGCGGTGATCAGCATTCCGGCGGGTGAGGTGATCGCGCTCTCCACCACCTACATCCCCCATCTGGACGATCTCGGTCTGCTCGACCAGTTGATCGGGATGGACAGCGGTCTGTACGTGAGCAACCCGGATGTGGTCGCGCGTTTTGCAGCAGGCGAACTGCTTGAGGTCGGGTCAGGACCGTCGGTCAACGTCGAACTCATCCTCGATGCGGAACCGTCGCTGGTACTGGCGTTCGGCAGCGGTAGCCCGGATTACGACACGCATCCGACGCTGCTGGCGGCGGGCGTGCCGGTCGTGGTGGCGTCGGACTATGTGGAGGGATCACCGCTCGGTCAGGCGGAGTGGGGCAAGTTCATCGCCCTCTTCTACAATCGTGAAGCTGAGGCGAACGCCGTCTTTGACGCCAAAGCTGACGAATACGCACGTCTGGCGGCGCTCACAGCAGCCATCGCCCCGGATGCGCGTCCGTCGGTGCTTTGGAACAGCTATGTGGGTTATGCCGACGCATGGTTCATCCCCGGCGCGAACAGCTTCCCGGCGCAGTATGTGCGCGATGCGGGCGGTATTCTGGTGCTGAGCGATGCGCCCGAAGTGCAGGACAAGGCAGGCGGTGTGCCGTTCTCGTTCGAGGTGGTGTATGAGGCGGGTTTGGATGCCGACCTGTGGATGCCCGGCGCGTTCGGCGTGACCACGCTGGCAGATTTTCTCGCTCAGGATGCGCGCTATGCCGATTTCGCAGCGTATGCCAGCGGCATGATCTACAACTATGATGCGCGCGTCAACGCCAACGGCGGCAACGACTACTTCGAGCGCGGCGTGGCGAATCCCCAGGAAGTGCTGGCAGACCTGATCGCGCTGCTGCACCCGGAACTGCTGCCCGACCATGACCTGATCTATTTTCGTCAACTGAGCGATGGCTAGGGCGATCGCGGCGGCTTCCCCGTCAGCGCGACGGGAGCAGGTGAGGGGGCGTGCTTCGGCGCGCCTCCCCATCGCGTTTACGCTGGTCGTCGCTGGCGTACTGATTCTCGTCCTGCTCAGCCTGTCCCTCGGCTCGGTCAGCATTCCACTCGATGAGATCGTGCGCGCGCTGACCGGGGGAGAGACCAGCCGCGCCGCCTGGGCGAATATCGTCATGCAGTTTCGCCTGCCCAAAACGCTGACTGCGCTGCTGGCGGGCGCGGCGCTGGGGGTAGGCGGGCTGCTCATGCAGACCCTCTTCCGCAACCCACTTGCCGACCCGTTCGTGCTGGGCGTCAGTTCCGGGGCGAGCCTGGGCGCGGCGCTGGTCGTGCTGGCAATCGGCACGCCGGGCGCAGCGCTGCTGGCGGGGTTGGGGCTGACGGGCGATCTGGCACTGGCGGCAGCAGCGAGTGCTGGCGCTGGCGCGGTTGTTGCGCTGGTCGGCATAGCGGCGGGCAGGCTGCGCCACAACAGCGGTGTGCTGATCATCGGCGTCATGGTCGGCTATGGGGTGAGTGCGCTGGTGAGCGTGCTGCTCTTCTTCAGCATCCCGGAGCGGGTGCAGGCATTCGTCAACTGGGGGTTCGGGTCGTTCAGCGGGGTGACGTGGGGGCAGATGCTCATCTTCGCGCCATCGGTCGCTGTCGGGCTGGTGCTGTGCGTCGTGCTGGTCAAGCCGCTCAATGCGCTGCTGCTGGGGGAGGCGTATGCCGCCAGTCTGGGCGTGCGGCTGGAGCGGGTGCGTGCAGTGATCATCGTTAGTGTCGGGCTGCTGGCGGGAGCAGTGACGGCGTTCTGCGGACCGATCGGCTTTCTGGGCATCGCTGCGCCGCATCTGGCGCGTGCTGCCTTCAGGACGAGCGATCACCGCGTCCTTATCCCGGCGGTCATGCTGCTCGGCGCAGGTCTGGCGGTCGCTGCTGACCTGATCGCCACGCTGCCAGGCAGCCGACTGGTGCTGCCGTTGAATGCGGTGACGGCGCTCTTCGGTGCGCCGGTCGTGATTGCGGTTATCGTGCGGGGGCAGGGTTTGAGAAAGGGATAGAGAAAGGCGGGAAAGCATTTTCCTTTCCCGCCTGCACTATCGGGGTGTTCAGTCTACGATGCGGGTGGGCAGTGG
The DNA here is from genome assembly GCA_964614405.1 of uncultured Pleurocapsa sp. GTDB lineage: Bacteria > Chloroflexota > Anaerolineae > Aggregatilineales > Phototrophicaceae > Flexifilum. The sequence goes on along the minus strand of CAZTLS010000029.1, from coordinate 11,021 downwards.
TGTGCCCCGCCAGACATTATCGAAGTTAGGACCCATCGTGTCTTTGCGTACCCAGCGGAACTGGCAAGCCAGGACGATCTTATAGTAGGTCTCGCTGGCATCCTGACCGATCACCCAGTAAGTACCAGGATTGAGTGTGATCGGTGGTTCCGTCGCGCGGTCAGGAGCCCAGTAGACGCGCGCTCCCGCTGGAGCATTCCCCACGACTGAACCAGCTGGGACGGTAATCTGGCAGCCAGGGATGGTGATCGGGGACGCGCCTACCGAAATGATGATACCGAGGATTGCATTCACCAGCTCAGAGGGAGTGGCAGCAGGATAGATACCGCATCCAGTCGCTGAAGCCAGAGTGGCGAAGTGAGGCTCAGCAAGAGAGGTGAGAGGGATGGCGCAGATGCTCACAGACCTTGAGTTCGCGCGGGAGATAGTGTCGCTCGATGTTCCTGGAATGCCAGCCACATCGCAGCCGGTTTTGTCGTTGGCATCGCCGATCAGGATGATGACGCGGCGTCCACCGCGCCAGGACATCTGCTCGACCGCACGACTAACACCGCAGTACGTGAGTTCAGGCGTGTCTCCACCACCAGCAGCAAAAAGGGCGTTCACCCCGTTGGTGATTGCCGTTCTATCGGCAGTAAGCTGCAGAAGGAATTGTGTGTCAGGGTCACCATAGCCGACGACCCCAACCTGGAAGTCGGAAGTTGTCGCAGCGATCGTATCGATGATCGTGTTGATATTGCTTTTAACGCCATCGATAAACGGGGACATGCTGCCAGTGGTGTCAACAACGAACACTACGTCGAGTGCGCCTGAGCCTTGGGCAAGGGTTGTCTGATGAACGCTGAGCAAACCAAAGCTGATGATTGCGGCAATCAGCAGACTAAGACGTTTTAACATGTCGAGTCCTTTCTACTTTGGTGAAGGTAATAGAATGTGACTTGCGGGAGGGCATCCACGAATTCCTACTGCTGTTCTCACTTGCTCATGCAAGTTAATGTCCTCAATAAATATAAATCAGATTTCATGCCTTAATTAAATAAGAAAAAATTAAAAAAATGTTAATATATTTTGTATTTTGCTTAAAATTAGCCATACCCTTATCTGCATCCCTTATCTCCGAGTTACAATCGAGCTGATGCATAGATGTCCACGCCACGATCATGGGAGGCAGGAATTGAAGAAGTTTGCAGTGCTGACGAGCGGTGGTGACGCCCCAGGCATGAACGCCGCCATCCGCGCGGCCGTGCGGACCGGGCTGGAGCTGGGGGCGGAGGTGTACGGCGTTCAGCAGGGGTATCAGGGCTTGATCGATGATCAGATCAAGCTGCTCAGTGCGCGCGATGTGGGCGGGATCATCCAGCAGGGTGGCACGGTGCTGGGCAGTGCGCGCAGCAAGGCGTTTATGACTGCTGAAGGGCGCGAGACGGCGCTGCGCCACCTGAGCGCGCACGGCATCGAAGGGCTGATCGTGATCGGCGGCAATGGCTCGCAAACCGGAGCGAAGGCGCTCAACGACATGGGTTTTCCGGTGGTTGGGGTAGCGTCTACCATCGACAACGACCTGGCGGGGTCGGACATCACGATCGGCGTGGACACGGCGCTGAACATCGCGCTGGAGGCGATCGACCGTCTCAAGGTGACGGCATCGTCACACCGCCGTGCTTTCCTCGTTGAGGTGATGGGACGCGACAGCGGTTATCTGGCACTGATGGCGGGCATCGCGGGGGGGGCGGAGGCGATCGTCATCCCGGAGGTGGAGACGACGCCTGAGGTGCTGGTCGCCATCCTGAAAGAGTCGTGGGCGCGCGGCAAGACGAACGGGCTGATTGTGGTTGCGGAAGGGGCGGCGCATGACTGCACCGATCTGTACACCTACCTCAAAGGGCGCGCTGACGAGATCAACTTCGACATCCGCATGACCATCCTGGGGCATGTGCAGCGTGGGGGAACGCCGACGGCATTCGATCGTATTCTGGCGACGCGGCTGGCGTCGGAGGCGGCGCGGCAGCTTATGGGCGGTGTGCAGGGTGTGCTGGTGGGCTGGAGCAGGAGCGCGGCGCTGGTCAGCCCGTATGATGAGGTGGTCGGGGTACATAAACCGCTGGACATGGGGCTGTTGCAGCTCGCTGACGTGCTGGCGATGTAGGGGGATGCGTCAGCATCCCCTTTGACGTTCCTGATCGCAAGTGGGGGACTGCACGGAAAACACAGAGAACGTCAGTCGATCTCCAGCATATCCTCCCCGCCGCGCAACCCCTTTGCTGCTGCTTCATCGACGATCCATGTCAGCCGACCATCGGTCGGCTGCACGCGGGCGGCGGGCAGGGGGGTGTCTTCTCCGCCCGCCATGACGCGCGCCAGTGCCGCTGCCTTGTCCTCCCCGGTCACCAGAAAGGCGACATGTCCGGCGCTGTTCAGGACGGGCAGTGTGAGCGTGACCCGATTGGCGATCGGCGCATCGACTGTGACCGCGACAGCGCGCGCCTGGCGTTCATCGAGTGCGGGCGAACCAGGGAAGAGCGAGGCAGTGTGCCCGTCCGACCCCATACCCAGCAGGATCAGGTCGAAACGAGGGCGACCACCACGCATCTCAAAAAAGCGGTCGATCTGGCTCTGATACAGATCGGCAGCCTGCACGGGCGGGAACTCAGTTGGCACGGGATAGATGTGGTCAAAAGCGATCGGGACATGGTTGAGCAGTGTCTCGCGCGCCATGCGGAGATTGCTTTCCGGATCGGTGTGCGGCACACAGCGCTCATCGCTCCAGAAGATGTGAGTACGCATCCAGTCGATGTCGTTATTGAACTCATCCGCCAGCAGACGATACGTCTCGCGCGGGGTCGAACCGCCGGAAAGCGCCAGCACAAAGCGATCGCGCACCGCCACTGCCGACTGTGAGACCTGAACGATCAGCGCTGCCAGCGCGCGCGCTGCGCTCATTCTATCCGGGTAGATGCGTAGATCGCCCATCATCCATGCTCTCCACAGTAGCTCACCCAGGCACGTCCATCCGCGCCCAGCAGACGATCAGCCGCATCGGGACCCCACGAACCGCGCGGATACGTCTCCAGCGGCGGCGCATTGCCCGACTTCCAGCCAGCCAGCACATAATCGATCAGACCCCACGAAAGCGCGATCTCGTCCTCGCGGGTGAAGAGGGCAGCGTCACCCTGCATCGCGTCGAGCAGCAGTCGTTCATAGGCATCGGGCAGCGCCACACCCTCGAATGACGAGGCAAAATGGAATTCCATGTCCACCGTTTGTACCTCGCTGGGCGAATTGGGAACTTTGGACTGAAAGCCGAGGTGGATACCTTCGTCCGGCTGAATGCACAGCGAGAGGCGGTTCGGTTCCAGCGATTTGCCGCGCGGTAGATTAAAGAAGAGGTGCGGCGGACGGCGGAACTGCACGACGATCTCGCTCACCTTTTTGTGCAGCGCTTTGCCGGATCGCAGGTAGAAGGGCACATCCATCCATCGCCAGTTGTCGATGTACAGTTTGATGGCGGCATAGGTCGGCGTGCCGGAGACGGGATCGACACCAGGCGTGCCGCAGTAGCCGTCGTACTGCGCCCGCACCGTGTCTGATGCCGGTATGGGGCGGATGGCGCGCAGCACCTTGACCTTTTCGTTGCGGAGCGCGTCGGCATCGTCGGAAGATGGGGGTTCGAGGGCGACCAGCGAGACGAGCTGCATCAGGTGGTTCTGGAACATGTCGCGCAGTACGCCGGATTTGTCATAGTAGCCGGCGCGGTGTTCGACATCGACCGCTTCAGCGACGGTGATCTGCACGTGATCGATGTAGTTGCGGTTCCACAGCGGCTCAAAGATGGCATTGGCGAAGCGGAAGAAGAGCAGGTTCTGCACCGTCTCCTTGCCCAGATAGTGGTCGATGCGGTAGACCTGATCCTCACGAAAGGCGCGGTGTACTGCGCCGTTGAGCGCCGCTGCCGATGCCGAGTCTGTGCCGAACGGCTTTTCGATGACGATGCGGCGGTAACCGTCTTCGGGGGCATTCATCCTGCTCTCGCGCAGCCGATCGATGACCGCCTCGTAGTATTCCGGGGCGATCGCCAGGTAGTACAGGCGGTTTGCCGGGTCATCTTCATAATCGTCCAGAGCGCGGTTGAGGGCGGCGTAGTCGGCACTGGTCGTCAGGTCGCCGCGCACGTAGAAGATGCGTTCGCTGAAGCGCGCCCACGCTGCTGAGTCGAAACCAGGGGCGGACTCGATCCATTCAAGCAGGTTGGCGCGGAACACATCGTCCGTCCAGTCACGCCTGGCATAGCCGATGATCTGCCATTTTTCGGGCAGCTTGCCCTGTCGGTAGAGGCTGAAGAGCGCCGGGATGAGCTTGCGCCCGGTCAGGTCACCGGATGCGCCGAAGATGACGATGCTGGTGGTTCTGGCGCTCATGAGTCTGCTCGCTTGACGGCGTGCCCGCCGAACTGGTTGCGGAGCGCTGCCAGCATTTTGGCGGCATAGCTGTCGTTCTGGCGGCTGACGAAGCGCATCTGCAATGCCAGGGTGATGATCGGCGCGGGTACATCGAGGTCGATCGCCTCAGCGACCGTCCAGCGTCCTTCACCGCTGTCCGCTACCCAGCCTTTAATGTCGCTCAGGTGCGGGTCGTCGCTCAGGGCATTGACTGCCAGGTCGAGCAGCCACGAGCGGACGACGCTGCCGTGCTGCCATACCTGCGCGATCTGATGCAGATCGAGGTTGAACGCCTCCTTCTGACGCATGATCTCAAAACCCTCGGCGAACGCCTGCATCATGCCGTATTCGATGCCGTTATGCACCATCTTGACGAAGTGCCCGGAGCCACTCGGACCCATATGTCCCCAGCCGCGATCCGGGGCAGGGGCGAGGGTCTCGAAGATCGGGCGCAGCCGCTCGACCGGGGCGGTTTCGCCACCGATCATCAGGCTGTAGCCTTCAGACAAGCCCCAGATGCCTCCGCTCGTGCCCACATCGACGAAATGCACGCCTTGCGCAGCACATTTTTCGGCACGGCGGATGCTGTCCTTGTAGTTGCTGTTGCCGCCGTCGATGATGATGTCATCGGGCGAGAGCAGCGTGAGCAGCTCATCGATGACCTGTTCGGTGGGGTCACCTGCCGGAACCATCACCCACACAGCGCGTGGTGCAGCCAGCGCGCCGACAAGGGCAGCGACGTTCTCAGACGGAGTCGCGCCCGCTTCCGCCGCCTGGCGCACGGGTTCAGGGCTGCGGTTGTACACGACGGTGGCATGACCGCCGCGCAGCAGACGCAGATTCATGTTGCCACCCATTTTGCCAAGTCCAATCATCCCGATCTGCATGTCCGGCGTCTCCTGAAGGTGATTCAAATTCGCGGTCGCATAGTCGTCATTATCCCCATGTCCGGGGATTACGACAATAGGACGGGGCGGCAGCGCGTGATATTTCCAAACCCCGGCGTGCAATTTGGCGCAGATGCCCTAAAATAAAGCAGATAACTACGATCTCTTTGCCCTGCATGAAAGAAGGTTCCAAGACCCCATGCGCCCCAATGCCACGCTTGCCCGTCTGCGTCAGAGTCAGCCTGCGATCGGTTTGTGGTTACAGCTCGGCAGCCCGGTTGTGGCGCGGATGCTGGCGGCACAGGGGGCGTACCAGTGGCTGCTGGTCGATCTTGAACATACCGCGACTGACCTCGCAACCGCCTCGCAGATGATGTCCTTCATTGCCGATGTCAGCGCCGGGCGGGTGACCCCGCTGGCGCGCGTGCCCGCCAACACGGTATTCCACATCAAGCAGGTGCTGGATGCCGGGGCGCAGGGCGTCATGATCCCAATGGTCAATACGGCGGAAGAAGCGCGCGACGCAGTGCGCTTTTCTCGCTATCCACCCCAGGGTGAACGCGGCGTGGGCGGCTTTGCACCGTTCATCGGCTTCGGCACGTCGCGCGGGGAATACACCCGCGAGGCGAACGACAACATCCTCGTCACAGTGCAGATCGAGACACAGCAGGCGATCGCCAATATCGACGCCATCGCCGCCGTCCCCGGCTTGGATGTCGTGTTCGTCGGACCGAACGACCTGCATATCTCGTATGGGCTGACCCCGCGCTACTGGAGCGATGAGCCGGCATTTCGCGGGGCGATCGACCGCGTGCTGGCGGCGTGCCAGGCGCACAATGTCCCGGCTGGCATCCTGTGCGCGAATGCCGCTGAAGCCAAAGCGCGCATCGCCGATGGGTTTACCTTCGTGGGGGTAGGCAGTGATGCCAACCTGCTGCTGCGCTTCGCTGGGTTGCAGGCGGGCGAAGTGACCGATATGCCGGAACCAGCTGGCGGGTGGGCAGGGGTGACGCGCCTCGATCGCTGATTTTCATGATCGGGCAACAGAATGCCTAATCTCGCGCTATACTGGTTATGCTTTTGTTTGATCTGTTCATCACCTGTGGAGCGGCACGATGACCCTGCGATCTCTTTTCAACACTCACCATGCGGCCAGATTCGTGGTTGCCCTGATCATCGCGCTGCTGGGTTTGGGCGCGTTCGTCCGCGCCCAGTCGAGTGATCTGGCGGCGCTGCTGGAAGTGCGTGAAGGCACAGTCGAGGTGCGGCGTGTGAACACGCAGCAGTGGATTGCCGTGCGTGTCGAGGCGATCGTTGGCGTGGGCGATGGAATCCGCACCGGGGCAGACGGTCGGGCGCGCATCACCTTCTTCGCCGATGGGATCGAGAGTGAGCTACTGCCAGGCACAGAGACGCGCATCGAGTCGTTCAATGGCGGCGAACAGCGCTTCAATCTTAACTTCGAGGTGGTGCTGGGGCAGACGGTGCAGCGCATCGGACGCGCGCTGGACGCCTCATCCAGCTATACCGTCACCACGCCAGGTATGTCGCTGGCGGCACGCGGTACACTGTTTGAAGTGCGTGTGGAGGAAGATGGGCGTTCGGCGATGCTGGTACGTGAGAGCCTGGTCGAAGCCAGCAGCGACGGCGAAAACGCGTTGGTTGATGCCGGGTTCGGTATCCGCAGTGCAGTCGATGAGCCGCTGAGCGATGTGGTACGTGCCAGCACCTTTGAACAGCTCGACTCGGCACTGGACGGCTGCACGGTTACCATCACCACGCCGGATGACGTCAGCCTGAATGTGCGCCTTGCACCGCGCCTTGATGCGCCGCGCGTGGGCACGATCGCTGCTAGTGAAGTCACTGTGCTGATGGGTGTCACGGAAAGCGGCGACTGGTATCGCCTGCCTTTCCGGGGCGGCTTTGGATGGATTTTGTCCAGCACGGTGGTCATTGAGCAGCCGTGCGCAGGGCTGCGCGTCTTCCCGCTGGATACACCTGCGGAAGACGCTGGGCTCTACACCAGTCTGGGCAATCCGGTCTCGCTGGATGATCTGACCCCGACGGTGGGGACGGCTGAACCGACCGAGTCTGCGCCAGAGTCGGGTTCGTAAGGATACCATACGGGTATGCGCCTGCATCTTTCCCCCCTTACCCGTGCGACGATAGCGATCGCGGCAGCCTCTGCCGCGATCGTCCTGTTCATCTGGCTGAGCGGACTGTTCATGTCAGTGCGGCTTCGGGCGGGCGACCTGTATTTCGTCGGCGCAGAGGGGGCGACAGAGCAGTTGAAGGGGTCGATCGCCATCATCGCACTGGACGATCGCAGTCTGCAAACTTACGGACGATCGCTGACTGACTGGGATCGCGCGGTGTATGCCACGATGCTCGATCGGCTGGCAGCAGACGGCGCACGTGTTGCGGCTTTTGACCTGATTTTCAGCGAGTCCAGCGCGTCGGACGAAGTGCTGGCGGATGCGATGCTGCGCGCCAGAGAGAGCGACGCCCGCACGCGGATCGTGCTGCCGATCGCCGGGACGGGCGTGCCCCTGCCCGCGCAGAGATTGGTTGGCGCGGGGCTTTCTCCGGCACAGCGCGCTGCGGCGAACGCCATCCGCTTTGGCAATCAGCTTCAGCCTGTCAGTATCCTCGCCGAACGTGCTGATTATATGGCGTATGTGAACACGCTGATCGATGTGGATGGCATAGTGCGTCGCCAACCGTCGATCGTACAGCGTGGTGAGCAGATCAGCTATGGGTTCAGCCTGGCGGCATATCTTGCCTGGCTGCGCGTGCCTTCCAGCGCTGCCGGGCAGGTCGCTCAGCCGGATGGACGCTCGCTGACGATCGGCAATAATCTCGTCGTCAACCGCGATGAACTGGGCATCTGGCGGCAGAACTTTTATGGCGCGCCGGGTGTGACCTTCCCGGTCTATTCGCTGGTCGATGTGGTGGATGGGACAGTCCCGGCTGGTGCATTCACTGACCGAATCGTGTTCATTGGGCTGATGAACAGCCAGGGTCTTGCAGACAGTTATTCTATTCCACTAAGCGACAATGGGCAGGCGATGGCGGGTGTGGAAATTCTGACGCACGCGACCGCGACACTGCTCGCCAACGATGTGCCCTACGATCAGCCGCCCGTTGGGGTATTCATCATGCTGCTGGTGATCAGCATCGCGTGCAGCATCCTCTTCACCCGTGTGGTATGGCTGGGCAAGGCGATTGGCGTGCCGCTGCTGATTCTGGTGCTGTTCATCGCCGGGTCGATCAATTTTTCGGCACGGGGAGAGCTGATCGCCCTGTTTGACGGTGTGCTGGCGATCGTCGTGCCGGGAGGACTGGCGCTGGGATATGAGATTCGCTCGGAACGCCAGGCTCGGCGGCGCATTCAGTCGCTGTTCGAGACGGCAGAAGGGCAGCGCCGCCTGATCGATGCCATTTTCCGCCACTCGCCGACGCCGATGGCGCTGCTGGATGGTCAACTGGCTGTGGAGCGCGCCAATGACGCCTTTGCAGCCCTGTTCAGCCCGGATGACCCGCCGTCGTTTTCAGGGCGTCTGGCGCGTGCCGGGATGATCCCGGAAGCGGTGCGCCGCATCGTGGATGCGATCACTACTCATGACCCCGAACCGCCTAAACTGATGCTGCGCGGTAAGACGTTCCTGATCGGCAGTGCGCCGATCGGCATTCAGGATTATCGGGTGATCACCCTCAGCGATGTCACTAGCCTGGATGATCTGAGCGCGCTGAAAACTCGTCTGATCCGCATTGCCGCGCATGATGTGCGTAACCCGCTGAGCAGTATCATCGGCTTTTCCGACCTGCTGCTGATGGATCAGCACAATCTCCCGGAACGCCCGCGCGAAGTGATCGGTCGCATTCGCAATTCCGCGCAGGCGATCAACAACATCATGACCAGCCTGCTCAAGCTGGAACAGCTTCGTTCGACTACGCTGCCCCTTGAACCCGTCAGCGTGACCCTGCTGCTGCGTCAGGTGGCGGAAAGCCTGCTGCCTGAAATGGAACAGCGGCGGCATGATTTCATCGTCGATGTTCCGCTGGCGGACCTGCTGCTCGTCAAGGCGGAACCCGTTCAGCTTGGGCAGGCGGTGAGCAACCTGCTGACGAACGCCGCCAAATATACGCCGAACGGGGGACGCATACGCCTTGTCGCTGCCGCTACGCCGGAGCGCAAAGTGCAGATTCACGTCATCGATAACGGCTATGGCATCGCCAAAGACGCCCAGGATAAGCTGTTCACCGAGTTTTACCGGGTGCGGTCAGACGCAGTTGCCAAAATTGAAGGAACAGGTTTGGGTCTCAGCCTAGTCAAAACCATCATCGAAGCTCATCAGGGACGGGTGTGGGTTGAAAGTGAAACGGGCAAGGGGAGTACCTTTGGCATCGAAATCCCGATGATGGAAAAGGTGATGAATGGCTAGGCTGCTGCGTATTGTGAGCTGTCTGCTGCTGATGTGCCTGTTTTGGGTCGGAGGTGCGGCGGCGCAGGAAGTGACTTCGCTGCCTATTCGCATCACCACGACGGATGTTCGGCTGAACCGGGATGGGGCGCAGAATACCTTTTCCATCCGTCAGGATGCGATCGCGGTCATCGGTGCGGGGGATGTGCTGACGACCGACCGGCGTGGACGGGCACTCATCTCGCTGGGCGATGCGCTGCTGCTGGTCATGCCAGACAGCACGGTCGAAGTGCGGGCGATCATCCGCGAGGGAGGGCAGCTGCGCCTGGAGATCGCACTCCCTGCTGGACACGTGCTGTTCGACAGCGCGCCGGATACCGGGTATATCCTGCATGTGCAGACAGCACTGCTGGAGGCGGAGATCGACGGACGGGGTGCGGTGTGGAGTGGATTTGAGGACGGCGATGCCCTGACCAGCGATAATGCCGCGATCAGTTACACCACGCGCGCTGACGGAGAGTCTGGCTTTATCACAGCGGGCAGTGGACTGTATGTAACCGCTGCCGGAGCGGAAGCCGCGTCGATGCGCCCCAGCCTGCCTTATCTGCACGCTGCACAACTCATCGGGCTGCTGCGTGGCTGTACCGCGCGCGTCGTTCGTACCGGGCAGGACGACCTCAATCTGCGTGTTGCCCCCAGCTTGAACGCCAGCGTGATCGGTTATTTCGAGGCGAATGGTACGGTCAGGGTGATGGGTACGAACAATGCTGGCACATGGCGACGCATCCAGCGTTTCAGCGGTTTCGGCTGGGTGTCAGCGGTGTACGTCGAAGATGTATGCCAGCCGCTTCCCACACTTCCCAATAACCGCATCGAACGCAATCTGGAGCTGGTGCAGGTGCAGCCGCGCGAACTGGAAATCCTGACCCCATTCTATGGGACGATGGAACAGAACCGCTGGGTGTATCGTTCTTTCCGTCGATCGCCTTATGATGCCGACTGAATGAACAAAAACACCCCAATCTCACAGCGAGACCGGGGTGTTTTCATGCTGTGTGTCTGTCAGCGCGCTGCGAAGGTGACCGTCACCTGCACGTTGACTGCCAGCGTGCCTTCGCTGACGCCGCCGCCCATGCCTGCGCCGATGGCGAAGCGGGCTTCGGGCAGTGCGCCGCCCTGGACGCTCTCATCCACCCTGACCACCTCACCCACCGTCAGACCCAGCAGCGCCTCCCGGTCGAACAGCCGGTACTTCCCCTTCGAGCGCCCGTGGG
>CAZTLS010000028.1:21168-44823 GCA_964614405.1 uncultured Pleurocapsa sp. | reverse complement strand
ATCTGATCCTGCACGCCGCCTGCATGACGAGCGGCGACGACATCTATGTGCTGAAGATGGGCGAGGTCGTCCGCATTGTCGAACTGGCGGAGCGCATGATCCGCCTGCGCGGTCTGCGCCCGAATCAGGATATCGCCATCGAATTCACCGGTGTGCGACCCGGCGAAAAACTCCACGAAGAGCTGTTCAACGAGATCGAAACCCCCAATCCCACGCAGCATCCGCAGATCATGCAGGTCAATCGCTGGCGCGGGGATTTCAATTCCCGACTTTTCTGGGAAAATCTGAATGGGCTGCTGGGGATGAAGTTCAGCACGGGCGGGGAAGCGCTGGCTGCCATGAACCAGATCATCTCCCCGCTGACGGAACCTGAAACCCACGCGCACACGTCGATCGTTTCTGCGAGTAATGGACAGTATGACGCCTAATCTTCCTTCCAACTCTCCCAGTCCGACATCAGATGACCCTATACTGACCTCGGATACGCTTGAAGCTGATGTGGCGATCAACGATCAGGATGATCATGCCGAAGGCATCAGTGGGCTCTACACCACGCCAGAACCGCGACGGCGCGTCCGGCGGCGGCGGCGCAAGGGCGGGCTGCTGCGCCGCATTCTGAAGCGCGTTGGATTTGGCTCACGCCAGCGCTTTGCAGGGATTATCATCGGCGTCGTCACTGTCCTGACTATCGCCGTTGTCCTGTACGCCGTGCTGGTGGTCGACTCGCTTTCGCGCGTCAACAGTTCGGTCATGAGCATGGAGCGCATCCTCTCCAGCCTGCAATCCGGCGGGACGAGCGCTGCCATCTCAATGGCGGATTTCAACCGCCTCAAGCGCGGGCTGACCGAGGTCGATGAGTCACTGGCGACCAGTCAAAATCGTCTTGCACTCATTCGCCCCTTCCAGACGATCCACCCCAATATCGAGATGACCTTCCTCAGCCTGGACATCGCCCGTGAGATCAGCCGCGCCACGCGCCAGATGATCAACGGTGTTGAACCAGCCGCCAATTATCTGCTGACCGGGACAGCCACCGCCGATCAGGGACAGCCCAGCACCATTCAGCTTTCTTCAGGCGACCGACTGGTCGAACTGCTGGAAATCGGCAGGAATCCCTTCCAGCGCGCACGGACGATCCTCGATAACACCCGAAGCATGATCGACCGCCTGAACGTAGCAGGCGCGCCGCTGGAACTCGTCCGAACCAGCGAACGCATCATCAGCTTCTATCAGCAGATCAGCAGCATCAACCAGATTTTCCTCGACTCCAGCGAGCTGCTCGATGCCATCCTCGGCTTGAACGGCGACAAAACATACCTCATCCTGGCGGTCAACAGCGACGAACTGCGCCCCTCTGGCGGGTTCCTCAGCACATGGGGCTGGCTGCGCGTGCGCGGCGGGCGCATCGTCGATTACAGCTACAGCGCCTCGACCACCACCAGCCCCACCCCACCGCCTCGCACTACCCAACCGGATTTCACCATCCCGAACTGGTGGATTCAGTTCCGTCAGCCGCTTTTCGCCGCCTGGGACGGCAGTTGGTATGCCAGCTTCCCGCAGACGGCAGACCTCGCCATGTGGTATTACAATGCGGGCGGCAACCTCAATGCCCCGGTCGATGGTGTCATCTCGATCGACATTTACGGCTTTGAATATCTGCTCGGCGCGCTGGGACAGGTGATCGTGCCGCAGTATGGCAATCTCGTCGTCACGCAGAGCAACTTCCGCCGTCTGGTCTATGACATTCGCGCCTTCAGCACTGGGGTCGAGCCGCACAAACAGTTCGTCGCCGACATCTATCAGGAAATTATGGCGAACTGGCAGGCAGCCACGCGCGATCCGCAGCGCAACACGCTCATCCTCAACGCCCTGCTGCGCGCCGCTCAGGAAAAACACCTGATGGTGCATATGGCACAGGACGATCTGAACACCGCTGTCGATCTGCTCGGCTGGTCTGGCGCGCAGGTCAGCACTGTGCCGCCGGGAACGGACTATCTGATGATCGTCGATGGTAACATGGCGAACAAATCCAGCCGTTCCATCCGCCGCAGCTACATCTACGATGTCTCGCTCAATGATGATCTGAGCGTGGACAAGCGAGTCACCCTCAATTACGAGTTCCCGGCGGATGTCGCCCGCAACGACCCCGCCTTCAACCCGGAATTTCACGGGTCAATCGATTACAGCTCGCTGGTGCAGATTTACGCGCCTCTCAACAGCTCGCTGATCGATTACAGCCGTGATGCCAACTTCCCGTCTGAAGCGACCCTCGATGACCTCTGGCTGATCTCGACCGGCTTCGTCACCCCATTCGACAGCGGTCGGCGGCTTCAGTATCGCTATAACACCCGCGATGCCTATTCGCGCGATGGCAATCTGGGGCGCTATCGCCTGCACATTCAGAAGCAGCCAGGCACAGATGCTGACCCGATCACGATCCAAATCTCACTGCCCCCAGGTACAGAACTGGTTGAGTCCAGCATTCCGCCTTCGGCGACCTTCAGCATCGATCGTCCGGTGATCGAATATTCGCTCAACCTGCTGGTAGATCGACGTATCGACATCATTTTCAGATATGGGAGCAGCCAGCCTACCACAGAAGAAGGTACGGTTTTCGGCACGGATCGCGCTTCAGGGTAGCAATGCCTCATGCTCACTTTGGGATATATCCTGACTTCCGCATGGAGGTTGGGATATGTTGGGTTAAATTTGGGATTTTCTGGGATTCATGAAGAATCCCACATTACAAAGGACATGTATGAACTTCCTGGTCACGGGCGGCGCAGGTTACATCGGCAGCCACATGGTGGACTATCTCATCGGGCAGGGGAACAGCGTGATCGTCTTCGACAGCCTGGCGACCGGGCATCGTGAGGCGGTTCACCCGGAGGCAAAGCTGATCGTCGGCGACCTGCTGGATACATCGAACGTCGAGCGCCTGTTTGCCGACAGCGCCCCGTTCGACGGCATCTTTCACTTCGCCTCGTGGATCATCGTGCCGGAAAGTATGCAGAAGCCGTTCAAATATCTGCGCGACAATGTGATCGCCGCCGCCAACCTGCTGGAAGCCGCTGCCGCGCACAACGTCAAACGCTTCATCCTCTCTTCGACCGCCGCCCTGTTCGACCAGCCAACGCGCATCCCGATCCCGGAAGATGAGCGGGTCATGCCGGGCAGCCCATATGGCGAGAGCAAGGCGATGATCGAGCGGCTGCTGCTGTGGGCAGACCGCATTCACGGCATTCGTTACGCCGCCCTGCGCTACTTCAACGCCGCCGGGGCACACCCTGACGGTCACATCGGGGAAGACCACAACCCTGAAAGCCATCTGATCCCGATCATCCTTCAGGTCGCACTCGGTCAGCGCGATCACATCACCATTTATGGTGACGATTACCCCACCCCCGATGGCACTGCGGTGCGCGATTACATCCACGTCCTCGACCTGGCGTCCGCTCATGTGCTAGCGATGGAGGCGTTACAGGATGGGCACAGCCGCGCCTACAATCTGGGCACAGGCAAAGGCTACTCAGTCAGACAGGTCATCGAAACCGCGCGCGAAGTGACCGGGCATCCCATCCCGGTGCAGATGGGCGCACGCCGGGCGGGAGACCTGGCAGAACTGGTCGCCGACTCGACGACCATCCAACGCGAACTGGGCTGGAAACCCGCCTACCCGGACGTGCGTCAGATCATCGAAACCGCGTGGAACTGGCACAAAACACATCCGCGCGGTTATGCTTCAGCGAACAATCCAGGATAAGGGAACTGCTGCGCTTCGGGGCGCGCCAGCCATTCTCTGAGGGTTTGCGCGCTGGTGTCGCGTGCTGAAAGGATCGGGTTGGCTGCGCCCCACTCCAGCCCGATCTCTGGGTCACTCCACAGAATGTTGGACTCTGCTGCGCCATTGTAGATACCCGTGCAGAGGTATTCCACCTCCGCATAGTCGGACAGGACGTAATAGCCCCGTGCAAAGCCTGCCGGAGCCCACATCTGCCGGCGGTTGTGTTCGGAAAGCACTTCAGCGTGCCACTTCCCCAGGGTGGGCGATCCGTAGCGAATATCGACCGCCACGACCAGCGCTTCGCCGCGCGGCACGCGCATCAGCTTGCCCATCGGCGGTTCCCATTGAAAGTGCAGCCCACGCAGCACGCCGCGAGTCGAGCCGCCGAGGTTGATCTGCACAAAATCGGTGGGCAGCCCGGCTTCGGCATAGATGTCACGACGGTACACTTCCATGAAAAAGCCGCGATGATCGCCAAAAATCTCATGGCTGAATACCTTGACCGCGCCGAAATACACCCCTTCGATATGCAGCTTCATCGTCCGTTTTCTTCCCTCACCCGCAGTCCGGGTTCCGCGCCAAATCTGATCAGGATACCGTGCTGTTCGCCGCTTCTTCAAACTGGCGCTCATGCAGCGCAGCATACATGCCGCCCAGCGCCAGCAGCGAGTCGTGTGTGCCTTCCTCGACGATCTGCCCCTGCCGCATCACCAGAATGCGATCGGCTTCACGCACAGTACTCAGACGGTGCGCGATCACGATGCTGGTGCGCCCGCGCAGCACGGCGTGCAGACCAGCCTGAATCGCCTCTTCCGTCTCTGTATCGATATTGCTCGTCGCTTCGTCCAGTACCAGAACACTGGACGGGTTGTGCAGCAGTGCACGCGCCAGCGCGAGAAGCTGGCGCTGCCCCTGAGACAGGTTCGCTCCGCCAGGCAGCAGAAGTGTATCATATCCATCCGGCAGCCGCTCGATGAAGCGAGCGGCACAGGCAGCCTGCGCCGCCGCGACGATCCGTTCACGCGGGATGCGCGTGTCGAACAGGGCGATGTTTTCGGCAACAGTGCCGCTGAAGCAGTATGGGTTCTGCGGCACGATCGTCACCAGCCGACGCAGATCGCGCCCGGCGATCCGGCGCACATCATGCCCGCCTACGCGCACCACACCCTCATCCACATCATAGAAGCGCCCCACCAGCCCGGCAAGCGAGGTCTTGCCTGCACCCGTCGCGCCGACAACCGCCACGCGCTGCCCGGACGGGATGTACAGGTTGAGATCACGGATGACGGCGTGTTCAGGCTCATAGCCAAAGGTGACCCCTTCAAACGCAATGTCGGGCACAGCATCGTCCACGCTGACGGGCTGCTCCGGCTCACCCACCTCTGGCTCGACTGCCAGCATACGGGCGATTCGTTCACCAGCGGAAAGCGCGGTCTGAATCTGAGCGATCTGTTCCGACAGGTTCATGATCGGCTCGAACATGCGGCGGCTGTACTCGACGTAGGCGATCAGCATCCCCAGCGTCGCCCACCCTGCCAGCACACCCTGTCCGCCCCCATACAGCACCAGCGCCAGCCCCAGCGCTGAGAGAATCTGAATCATCGACCCGTACAGCGTATAGTCGTTCCGCAGCACGGTATGCACATCCCGGTACGCCTGATTTTTCTCTTCAAACCCGGCACGGCTGACGTCCTGTCGCCCGAACAGCTGGATGATCAGCATCCCGCTGAGCTGTTCATTCAGGAAGGCCAGCGTTTCCGCCACCAGCTTGTGATACTTTCCCGAAGCGGCGCGCAGCTTGCGCCGGAAATAGATCGTCCCGCCCACCATGAAGGGCAGCACCACAAAGCTGATCAGCGCCAGACGCGGGTTGATCAGCAGCATGGCGAACACCACACCGACCAGCGTCACCAGGCTGCCGACGACCATAACGAAACTCGTCGAGATCAGCTCAGTCAGCGCGTCGATGTCGTTCGACATGCGCGCCACCAGCTGCCCCACCGGGGTGATGTTGAAGAAGCGCATATCCTGCCTGAGGATATGGCGGAACAGTGTCTCCCTCAGGTCGTAGAGCATATTCTGCCCGACGGTTTGCAGCAGATAGATATAACCGAAACGCAAAACGAAGATCAGCACGATCAGCCCGAAATAGAGCGCCCCCAGCGGGATCAGCCCGCTCAGATCACCTTCGGTGATCGGTCCGTCAACGGCAAGCTGCACCAGATAGGGCAGCGTTGCCGAAAGCGCGCCCACGATCAGCAGCCCGGCGACCACGATGAGCAGTTGCAGGCGATAAGGGGCGAGAAAACGCGCCAGCATTCCGAACAGGAACCGATCGGTGATCTTATGTTCGCCCGCCTCCACGCGCGAGAGCGTGCGGGCATCAAGCGGTTTTGCGCGCTGCATATTCTACCTTTCCTTCAGCCTGTGCTGCCCGGTCTTCGGCTGTCTCCAGTTCACGTTGCGCCATGCGCGCGTAGATTCCGCCTGACTCGATCAGGGTGTGATGATCGCCCTGCTCAACGATCCGCCCATCCTGAATGACCAGAATGCGATCTGCGTCTTTGACGCTGGCGATGCGATGCGCGATGACGATACTGGTGCGTTTTCGCAGCACGCCGCGCAGCCCGCGCAGGATGTCCGCCGCCGTGCGTGTATCGACGCTGGAGAGCGCATCATCCAGCACCAGGATCGCCGGATCGCGCACGACCGCCCGTGCGATCGCCACGCGCTGCTTCTGACCGCCGCTCAGCATCACCCCTTTTTCGCCGACCAGCGTATCCATGCCGTAGGGCAGGTTAGGCAGATCATTGGTCACACGCGCGATCTCCGCCGCCTGCATCAGATCGTCATCGCTGGCGTTGCCCACCCCCATGCGGATATTTTCGCGCAGCGGCGCGCTGAACAGGAATGTCGATTGAGGCACATAGGCGATCGCCCGGCGCAAATCTGCCAGATCGAGCGCGCGCACATCGTGCCCATCCACACATACGCGCCCTTCGGTCGGATCAAGCACGCGCGCCAGCAGATTGATCAGCAGAGTCTTGCCTCCACCCGTCTCACCGACGATGCCGACCACTGTCCCGGCGGGGATGTCCAGGTCGATGTCACGCAGCAGCCAGCGTCCATCGCTCTGCACGCTCACGCCCTCGAAGCGGATGTCGCCGCGTGGCTGTGTCAGGCGGAGAGCATCGGGCGGGCTGCTGATCTCCGTCTCGCGCAGCAGCAGCGTCAGCCGGGTGACCGCCCCGCGCGTCTGCTGATAGCGCTGATAGATGATCCCCAGCGCCAGCAGCGACTGGGTGATCCAGCCCAGGTAGAGCAGAAACTGCGCGAAATTGCCCAGCGTCATCGCGCCCTGCACCGTCAGCACGCCGCCGAAGAAGACCACGACCGCCGTCGCCAGATTGCTGATCATGTTGGGCAGCATCCCGACCGGCTCATTGCGCCGCTTGAAGAACAGCCAGCGGCGTCGATATTCCCGGCTTTGCGCGGCAAAGCGTGTGTGCAGGCTTTCTTCCTGCCCGAACGCCTTGAGCGTCTGCACACCGCTCACCGCGTCCTGCACCACGCTCGCCATGTTCCCCATCTGCTCCTGCACGGACTCGAACATCGGCGTCAGCGCCTCGCCAGCGCGAAGCTGGAATGTCGTCGAGACCGCCAGCACGATGAACACCACCACCGCCAGCGGCAGGTTGATCAGCGCCAGCAGCACAAACACGGTCAGCAGGTTGAAGAGCGCGTGAGCAGAACGGTTGAGACCGATCGCCAGCAGCCGCCAGATCATCTCGGTATCGGCATGGACGCGGGAGAGCAGATCGCCGACGGGCTGACGCTGGAAAAAGGCGTTGTCCTGCACCAGCAGGTTATCGTACAGGTCACGGCGAATCTCGAAATTGACGGCGTAGGCGATCGTGCCGCTGAAGTGGCGCATCCCGAAGAACGCCAGCAGCGCGATCAGCCCCAGCAGCAGCAGCACACCCACATCTTCCATCAGCCTGGCGAAAGAGACGCCTGACTGCAAATGGTCGATGATGATCCCGATCAGCAGGGGTTCAGCAGTGCTGGCGATCCCGCCGATCATCCCACTGATATTCGCCCCCCACATCGAACCGCTGTGCCGCCGCACATATCCCCACAGCCAGCGCATGTCTGCCACGCGCGCTGACGATGCCGCCTGCCGAGCGTCCGCCTCCGGCAAAGCCATTTCTGCCACCCTCCTGCCCCTGTTATGAGAGACATGCAGTGTAGCAGACGCCGCTCAGTCCATTGCAGACCAATTGGCAGGCATTGGTCGGACGACTAATCCTCACGCCGATCGAGCAGATACGTGGGCACGACCGACCCACCGCCCGCCGTGACGTTGAGCAGCGATACCGACGACAGGCGCGTCAGGCAGCCGTACACGGTTGTCCCCCCGAAAACATAGGGATCAGCATCGACGAAGCGCGGGCTGACGTCCAGCGTGCCGTTGATCAGCGACGGGAAGGGACGGGTGATCGACTGCACGCGCTCCTGCACCACAAACGGCTCAGTCAGCGCATGGCGAATCGCCGCATCCCAAGCCTCCGGCGTCGTCTCCCAGCCCAGCGTCACGCCCTTGCCACCATATTCATCGTTCGGCTTCAGCACGAAACGATCGCGGTAATCCGAAAGCAGTGTCAGCATCTCGACCTGCCGGCCCTGATATTCGGTCATGCGGTCGCTGACGATGCGCGTCCAGGGGATGTGCTGCTCGATGGCGCGCCGCTGTTCCGGCGTGAACAGGTCGGCATTGCGTTCATCGCTCAGGAAGGCGAAGCTGGCTTTCTTCGCCATCAGCTTGCAACTGAACGAATTGGTGATCATCACCGCGCGGTCACGCACAGCCCGCACGATCGGATTATCAACGCCCATGCGCTCGATCAGCTCGCTGATCAGCACGCGCTTGTAGATTAGGTCGATGCGCCGTTTGCCCGCGTACAGCCCGCCATTCCGATATTCGACCTTGCGCGGGTCGATCAGGAAGGCGGTGATCCCCGCCTGCTCGAACGACCGTCGGGTGAGTTCATGTTCGTTGAGCGTGGGCACTTCGCTCCAGTCCATGATGGCGATAGTAGGGTTCGCCGTTCCCCCCCAGGCTTTGTAGGTCGCCAGCAGCGTGCTGAGCAGGTCTTTGAGCATCGGCATCGGGTGGACGTGATAATGTCTGGCGAAGCGCTTCATCGGGCGGAGCATGTTGAACATGTCCACCAGCACATCGCCATAGCCCATGCCCGCCGGGGTTTCGGCGTTGTATTCGACGAATTGCAGTCGCAGATCGTCGGCACGGAAGAACGAGTCAAGCCGCGAACTCGTCCAGGGGACGACGCCGCCGATGTCCAGGCTGAAGAGCTGTTCCTCCCATGCCTGAAGTGCGAGCTGCGCCCGCAGGTCTGCCCGGTGCATACAGGCTTCGTGGGCGCGCGCGAACGCGCCCAGCAGGATTTCCGTCTGCCGTTTGAGATACGCCCACTGATCGGTGAAATAGAAGTGCGGGCGCAGCACCGTGCAGATCGGGCGTTCGCCGAAATACAAGCCCATCGCCCGCAGATGCGCGCGCATTTCGGCGTCCGTCTCGGCGGCGATCTCTTCCTCGCTCAGCAGGTCGTGATAGATGTCGATCGCCTCGCGCAGCATGGTCGTCTACCTACTTTCCGGCGTCGATGGACTGTGCCAGCCGCCCCCACTGATAGCGCGAACGAGACTGAGCGTTCGGGTCGAGCGCATAGGCGATGGTCACATCCGCCATCGTGCGGACCATCCACTCGAAATGCCCGCGCCCCAGCGAATTGACGTCCATATCCGGCGCGGGGTTCATGAAGTCGATGGCATACGGCACGCCGTCCCGAATGGCGAACTCGACCGCGTTCATGTCATAACCGAACGCCTCGTTGAGGCGCAGCGTGGCATCGACCATGCGATCGACCAGTTCCTGAGGGAAATCATGTTCCGGCAGGTAATTGTTGCCATACACCGGACGCGGAGTGTATTTCATCACATGCACATGCCGCTGACCCAACCCCATGCAGCGCCCGTAGTTGTCCCAGTGGATGTATTCCTGAAGGATCATCGTCAGCAAACCGGACTCATTGTATTTCTCAAACAGGTCGTCCATCGAATGCACGACATGCACCGCGCGCCAGCCCCCGCCATGTGCATCCTTCAGCACCAGTGGGAAGCCGCCCAGATAATCGACCATGCCCTGCCAGTCGATCGGGTAGACGAGGTTTCGCAGGCTCTCGTCATGCACGATGCCAGGCACGTATTCCTTGTTGGGCAGCACCACCGTCCGGGGGTGGGCAATACCCATCTTGTCCAGCAGTGATGCGCCAAAAAATTTATCGTCCGATGACCACATAAACGGGTCATTGACCACAACCGCACCCTGCAAAACGGCATTTTTCAGATAACTGCGATAGTATGGCACTTCGTGCGAGATGCGATCGACGATCACCCGGTAGGGGACCGGCTCATTCATGCGCGTGCCACCGACGCGCACGTATTCCGCCACGACTCCGGTCTCGCTGGTGCGGCGGTTGACCTCATCCAGAAATGCGGGCGGAAACGACCACTCACGCCCCACAAACAACCCGATCTTCAGCAAATCCGCGCTCATCTGAACACCACTCCCTGAGAAGAAAAAGACGGGGCACGTCCATCCCGTGCCCACCATGCGCTGTGCTGCCTGTCTTTAGTCGCTGCCGCCGATGTATTTCGGCACAATCTGCTGCCAGTAGGGCCAGTCATGCACCCAGCCGTTCCATTCCCGATAGGCATTCCAGATGCCCTTGCTCCACAGCAGCCCGCTGAACTCGCGCGACCATCCGACCTGCGGATCGCCCGACCCGGCGACGATGATGATGTTCTGCCGACGGATTGCCTCCAGACGGTGATGGTCATGCTCGTTGGGGATGAACTGCGCCGGATTATTGAAATACACGTAATCGTCGCTGTAGCCCCCTGTAAAGCTGCGGATGTCGTACAGCCCGCAGATGCCCAGGATGCGATTGACCTCGAACGGGTATTTCAGCCCAAACCCGGCGGCGTGGAACGCCCCGAACGACGCCCCCATCGTGATCGTATAGTTGTTCGGGTTCTTCCAGCGCATGAACGGCAGCACCTCGTTGTGCAGGTACTCGAAGTACTGGTGATGGCGATACGCCCGTCCGCCCGGATGTGCCCACCACGCATACCAGCTTTCCTCGTCGATCGCATCCACACAGAAGGCTTGCAGCCAGCCCCGCTCCAGCGGTTCGCGCAGCGCGCCCCAGATCATCCCGCGATCTTCCCATTCGTAAAAACGCCCTTTGGAGGTGGGGAAGATCAGCACCTTCGCCCCGGCATGACCGAAGACGAGCAGCTGCATATCACGGTTGAGCGAAGGACTGTACCAGCGGTGATGTTCGCGGTTCATCGCGTCAGTTTGCCTTTGGTGATCCAGAGTGGGTCAGGGATAGTCTGTACAAAGCCAGTTCGACGGCACGCCCCGCCTCGATCATGCCTGCGCCCTGCTGAGCGAACGGCACATCGGGCAGCGGACAGGCTGTCTCCATGAGGATAGAGCGGATTTCGCCAGGCGTCAAAAACGGATTCGCCTCGATCATCTGCGCCACCACCGATGTGGCGATCGCCGCCGAAACGGATGTGCCGTCCACGTGCTGATGCCGGGAGTCGATCAGCTTGTGCCCGTTGATGCGCGCCTGAAGCATCGCATACAGATTGGCGTCCGGGTGCATTGCCTGATCGCGCGCGATGCTCAGATCGCCAAAACCGCCGTGCAGCAGCCGTTTCAGTGCCCGTTCGCTCTCCGTCATCAGCAGCGGACCGAGCCAGTACGCTTCCCGATCGACCACCGACCCAGGCAGGATCGGCGAAGCGATCCACCGTGCCGGGGCAAGTACATCAGGTTTGTGCGTCCCATCATGCGCCATGCCGTAATTGCTGTGAAACATCGTCCGCCGTGACCGGTCACGGCTGTTGGCGTCGTCATAGCCGCCGATCACGATCGCCTCCGGCGCGCTGGCGGGCGGGAAAATCTCGCCCGCACCGCGATTGCCCGATGCCGCAACCACCGTGATCCCCATCTCTGTCAGGCGGCGCACCGCCCAGTGCAGCGGATGTTCCGGGTCGTGGCTGATGTCATCGCCGCCGACCGACAGATTGACCACGCGCACATTGTACTTGCCGCCCGCATCGATCAGCCAGCGCAGCCCGCGCAGAATATCGCGTTCTTTGACATGCCCGCGCGGGCTGCTCACCTTGATCAGCACCAGTTGGGCATCACTGGCGATCGCCCGGTAGCGTCCGCCGCTGCTCACGCCATTGCCACAGGCGATCACGCTGGTCATCTGACCATGCCAGCTCAGGTCATCAACCGTCGCCACATCGGGCTGTTCGACGATATGCTGCGTCGAAGCATCCACATGCACCAGCACGCGCCCGGCAAGGTCGGCGTGCATGTAAAAGCCGGAGTCGATGAATGCCACGACCACACCGCGCCCGGTATACGATGTCGCAGCACCCGTCCGTTCCGGCGTCGTCAGCAGGGCAGGCGCGCCGGGGTCATCACTGGGATAGGGAGGTTGAAACAACCGCATGTCCATCTCGCCGTGAAACATCAGCCGGAATACCCGGTGCGCGTCGCATCTTTGGGATCGGCAGAGGTGGTGAAATCGCGCACAAACCGATCGGCATACTGCCCCATGAGCATGTCCAGCCGGGCGGCGTCCGGCGACACCGCCACAAGAGCGGCATGAAATGGCTTGTTCGCCCGCCAGACGATCTCCGGGTCGTTGTATGCCGACAAATCAGGGTGTTCCTGGCGCGCCAGCGTCACCAGCACGCCGCCGTAATCAGCGCGAACCGGAGGGAGGGTGTAGGGTTCGCCGCGCAGCCGTGCGATCTCCAGCCGTGCCCATTCACGCCACAGGTTGACCCCGGTAGCATGTTCCAGCATGTCGGCGATGAACGCCCCACCGACGCGCGCGGCGATCTCCAGGAAATAGTATTCGCCATCGACATGACCCCGGATGTACTCAGCGTGCGTCACGCCATTGACCATGCCCAGCGTATCCAGCACCTGTTTGTTGAAGGCGCGCAGCGCCCGCGCATCGTCCGACTCACGCGGGAGGATGCGCGACATGAACACGCCACCGCCCTGATAGACCTGCATCGGCGGCGCGCCGTATTTCTGGACGCTCGTGTAGACGATCTCACCATCCACGCTCAGCGAGTCCACGTGATACACGTCACCGGGGATGAACTGCTCCAGCAGGTAATACGACTGGCGATCCCCCAGTTCGTCAAGCGAACGCCACACTTCCTCACTGCTGCGGGGCTTGCGAATGCCCATCGCGCCCGCCTCAGAACGCGGTTTCAGCACCCAGGGCGGGGGGATGCGTGCCATGTAATCGCGCAGGGCATCGTAATTCTTGATCTGGATGTAGGCGGGCACACGCAACCCAGCCGCGTGCGTCAGGTCACGCATGGTCAGCTTATCGCGGAAATGCCGCACCTGCGAGATGCCCGTTCCGGGCAGGCGCAGGTGTTCGCGCAGGATGGCGACCAGCTCGACCTCGAACTCGTCCAGCGGCAGGATGGCATCGATGACCATGCCCCGGCACATCCAGCTCACGGTATGGATGACGTCCTGATAGCGCGCCAGGTCGGGCACTTCCTGAATGAGATCGATGCTTTCGCGGGGCCAAGGCTCATCGCGCAGGGTACTTTCGATGAGCAGGATGACCGTACACCCCAGCGCTTTCGCCGTCTGGAGCATGACATCGCCCTTGTAGGAACTCGAAAGGAACAGGATCGTCAACGGCTGCGGCATGGTTGCGTGTCCTTGTGCATCCCGGATGTTTACAATGTTTAAGACTAGCGCAAGTTCTGCTGCCCCGCAAGCACAAGCCACAGGCGGGGTTTTTGGATATTTCCGCCAATTGATATTGGGTCTCTTCATTTGTCATTGGTATACGGTTAAGACAAGAATGCCGAATGGTTAAATGGAAACAGGTTATAGATAAAGACGTGCCCGGCACTACGCCGACGCACAACTGAGTCCATTCATGATCTGGAGTTTTTCTGCATGAATATCGCTCGTTCTTTTGCGCGTCGCAGCCTGGTGGCTTTCCTCGTGATCGCCGCTCTGCTGCCCATGATGGTCGTCTCCGCCCAGACGCCCGTCCCCGTCCTCATCCTCCCCGTCGATCGTGCCGAGTTCCTGCCCGGCGCTCTGTTTGACCTGCGTGTGGAACTGCACACGGAAACCATGCCCGAAGATGTCGCGGTGACTGTCAACGGGACGGACGCCAGCGAACTGTTCGGCGCTGAACCGACTGTCGAGTCGTGGGTGTTCGGACCGGAAGGTCGGCAGACGCCCTCGCAGTCGATGATCTGGCGCAACCTGACCGCCCCCGCACCCGGCGAGTACGTGGTCGAGGTCAGCACGGGCGGCAGCACCACCAGCGTCACCTGGATCGTGCGCGAACCCGTCACCGAGCGCGTCGCCCGCAACGTCATCCTCTTCACCGCCGACGGCATGAGCGTCCCGCTGCTGACCGCTGCCCGCGCCGCGCGCGGCATGGCTCAGGGTCGCCCCACCAACCGCCTGACCGCCGACAGCGCCCGCTTCATCGGTCTCGCCAGCACCAGCAGCATCGACTCGCTGATGGCAGACAGCGCCAACACCGCCAGTTCGCACAACACCGGGCACATCGGCTCGGTCAATGCGACGGGCACGTACAGCGACACCTCGCCGGACTCGCTGGATGACCCGCGTGTTGAGACGCTCGGCTCGATGATCAGCCGCACGCTCGGCATGTCGGTCGGCGTCGTCACCACCGCTGACTTCAGCGATGCCACCCCCGCCGCAGTGTGGGCGCACGGGCGCAACCGCAGCGACCTCAACCGCAATACCTATCTGGTGCAGGCGCTGGAAGGCGGCTACATCGACGTGCTGATGGGCGGCGGCGCGCGCCGCATGATCCCGCAGACCGTCGAGGGGTCGCGCCGCGCTGACGACCGCAACCTGTTCGAGGAATACGAGGCTGCCGGCTTCACCGTCGCCACCACCGCCACCGAACTGCGCGACGCGCTGGCGGGCGGTGATGTCAACCGTCTGCTCGGCGTCTTCCACCCCAGCGACATGAATGTCTGGCTCGATCGCAACGTCTACACCGACAACCTGCGCGGGCTGACCGACCAGCCCGGTCTGGTCGAGATGACGATGGCAGCCATCGACGTGCTGAGCCAGAATGAGAACGGGTTCTACCTGATGGTGGAAGCCGCCAGCGTGGACAAGCAGCTTCACCCGCTCGACCAGGAACGCGCCATCAGCGACCTGATCGAGATCGATAATGCCATCGCCGCCGCCGCTGCCTGGGCTGCCGAGAATGCACCGGATACGCTCATCCTCTTCACCGCCGACCACGCGCACGGCTACGAAGTGTACGGCACGGTCAACCTCGAAGTGTTCAACGCCGCCACCGATGACCTCGGTCGCCGCGCCGCCATCGGCGTGTACAACGCTGCCGGCTACCCCGACTACCCGGATGCCAACGGCGACGGCTTCCCCGAATGGGAAGACGCCAGCCGCGTGTTCGCGGGTCTGGTCAACAACTACCCGGAACACACCGAAGACTTCCAGGTCAGCCCTGTGCCGCGCGTCCCAGCCGTCCAGAACGCCGATGGCGTGTTCGTCGATAACCCGGATGATGACCCCAACGGCATCTTCCGCAGCGGCACGCTCGACCCGCGCGCCAGCACGGGCGTCCACACCCTCCAGGACGTGCCGGTCTTCGGCTGGGGTCCGGGTGCCGAGCGCGTCTCCGGCGTGTATCACCAGCGTGAAATCTTCTTCATCATGGCGGCTGCCCTCGGTCTGAACCCGGCGGGCGGGCAGTAACAGATCGCGTCACGGGTGGGGTGGGCATGTGCCCGCCCCACTCCCTCACGGCTGATCCGGATAGGTCGTCCTGACGAAAGCGAGTGCCTCCTGAACCATCTCTTTCAGTACAGCCTGGTCAACATCCGCGATGCGTTTGATGTAGATGCACGATTTGCCCAGCCGATGTTTGCCCAGCCTGCTCAGCAGGTCAGTACGCCCTTCATTCATCCCCGCCAGATACAGCACAATCTCTTTGGCGCGCGGTGCAAAACCTGCCGGGAAGCTGTCGTCCTCACGTCCGCTGGCATAGCGATAATGATATTTCCCGAAGCCGATGATATTTCCACCCCACATCACGGCGGGTTCGCCCGTCACCTCGCTGAAAAGCGCGATCAGCGCCTGTGCATCCTGCCGCTGCCTGTCATCCGCGATCGCTGCCACAAATGTCTCGACCGACCCATCGCTCGGCTGAGTCCTGTTCTTTGCGCCCGCCATGCTGCACCGTCCTCACAGCTTCTCTGATGCGAAAATTTGTCCTTATGATTAAATCACATTTTTCCGTGTGGCACAAACAAATTTTCTATTCCCGTCCAATGGTAAGGAAACCCTGTCCCATGCGACCGCCCGTTTTTCTGCTGATCATCGCCCTGCTCGCTGGCGCGTGCAGCAGCACGACATCGAACATTCGCCCTGTCACCCCGCTGCCGCCGACCAGCGCAGCACTTGTCGCCTCGCCCACCCCCTCACCGACGCGCACGCCCGCCCCACAGGGATCGCCCTTTCCAACGGCGGAGACGGGCGCTCTGACCACCCCCCTTCCGCTCGACAACGACCTCGCCCCAGGCGAAGCGCGCCTGATTGCCCAGGCGACCGACGCCGCCATGCAGCCCACCCCACGCGCCACCGTCACTTTTGCCGACAGCCCGGTTCACATCACCTTCAGCGAGTTCTACGACGGCTTCAACCTGCGCTACGGGCTGATGCTCTCCGACAAACTGGTCGCGCTCGACGGGCAGTCGGTGATCATGGAAGGCTATATGGCTCCGCCGCTCAAGCCCGCCCTCGACTTCTTCGTCCTCACGCGCATCCAGCTCGCCTTCTGTCCGTTCTGCAGCACAGCCGGCGACTGGCCCGACGACATCGCGCTGGTCTACATGCCGGAGGGCGAGACGATCCTCGCCACCAGCGACCCGATCCGCATCGTCGGACGCATGGAGATCGGCGCGTCCACCGACCAGGAGACGGGCATGGTCAGCCTCGTCCGCATCTACGCCGACCGCGTGGAGATCATCCCGTCATGAAGGTGACGATCACCGGGCTGCGCCACACCTATCAGGGTGCGGGGGTCGAAGCGCGCACCGTGCTGGACATCGACGGCTGGTCGCTGGAGGCGGGCGCGCACGTCCTGCTGCGCGGGGTGAGCGGCAGCGGCAAGACGACCCTCTTCAACATCCTCTCCGGGATGCTCCGCCCCACGCACGGCACGGTCATGCTGGGCGATCAGTCGCTCTATCTGCTGGGCGAGGCTGCGCGCGATCGCTTTCGCGCCGCCCACATCGGCTACGTCTTCCAGACGCATCAGCTCATGCCAGGTTTCAGCGCGCTGGAGAACGTCGTCATGCCGATGATGTTCGCCGGGACGGTCGCCGCTGCTGCGCGGACGGCGCGCGCCCGTCACCTGCTCGAAGCGGTCGGCTTGGGCGCGTTCACCCGTCACCGTCCGCATCAGCTCAGCACCGGGCAGCGGCTGCGCGTCGCCATCGCCCGCGCCCTGGCGAACGCCCCGCGCCTGCTACTGGCGGATGAGCCGACCGCCGCGCTCGACCCCGGCGGCGCGGCAGCGGCAATCGACCTGCTGCAGGCGTCGTGCCGCGAGAACGACGCCACCCTGCTCATTGCCAGCCACGACCCGGCGCTCGACGCCCGCTTTCCGCTTCAGTTCGCCCTGTCGGGCGGGCGCATCGCCCCGATGACCACACAGCAGATGGAGACAGCCGAGGCATGATCGCCTACGACCTCTTCCTCGCGTGGCGCGCCGCCCGCGCCCGACCAGTCTCGACACTCATCACCCTGCTCATCATCGCGCTGGCGCTCGCCCTGCCGATCACCGTGCTGGCGCTGGGCGATGGCGCACGCCAGGGCATCATCCGCGCCAGCGACCCGTTCGGCGTGCTGGTCATCGGCGCGCCGGGCAGCGGACAGCAGCTCGTCCTCAGCACCGTGCTGCTGCAAGGAGCGCCTGTCGGCAACATGCCCTACAGCGTGGTACAGGCGCTGCGCGATGACCCGCGCGCGGCGCTGGTCGTGCCGATCGCGCTGGGCGACAACGTGGGCGGGGCGCGCATCATCGGCACGGACGCCGGGCTGCTCGAACTGCGCCCCAGCGTCGGCGCGCCGCCCGCTTTCCAGATCGCGCGCGGACGCTTCTTCAGCGCCGATTTCGAGGCGGTGCTTGGGGCGGGCGCGGCACAGGCGCTCGGTCTGGCGATCGGCGACTCGTTCCTGGCGGTTCACGGCGTCTCGCGCGGGTTGGAGAGCGACCAGCACGACACGCCGTACATCGTCGTCGGCATTCTGGCGCGCAGCAGCACCCCGTATGACGATGCGGTGTTCACCTCGGTCGAGTCGGTGTGGCAATCGCACGAACCGGAAGGCGAGTCGCGGCTGAGCGCGCTGGCGATCGATCAGGCGGCGTCAGGCGATCAGGTGACCGCCGCGCTGGTCAAGCCGGTCGGCTTCGCCGAAGCCAACGCCATCTGGCAGAGCTTCGCGGCGCGCCCGGAAGCGCAAGCCGCCTTCCCTGGGCAGGAACTCGGCGCGCTCTTCGACCTGTTCGCGCAGGGCGAACGCATCCTGACGCTGGTCGGCTGGCTCGTGCTGGTCATCGCCGGGCTGACGGTCTTCCTCTCGCTCTACAGCGCCATCGCCGCGCGTGAAGGGGCGATCGCGCTCATCCGGGGCTTGGGCGGCGGACGGACGACAGTCTTCCGCATCGTCCTCTTCGAGGCGCTCATCATCACGCTCGTCGGCGCGGTGGCGGGGCGCATCATCGGCTACGCCGTCGCCTGGGCGATCGCCGGGGCGCTGACCGCCTCGTCGTCCATCCCCATCCCGATCCGCTACCTGCCCGCGCTGGAGCCGCTGCTCTGGCTGCTGCCGATCGCGCTGGGGCTGCTGGCGGGAGTCATCCCGGCGGTGCAGGCGTATCGCGTCAACCCGGTGGAGAAGCTCTTCCCGTCATGACGCAGGGTCAGCGCAGTCGCTTGCCGTGACGGGGCAATGTGCGGTATCGTGGTAGTGACTCAACCCGTCCACACGAAGGATCACGCCGCCATGCCGCTGTTCGACCTGTCCCTGCCCGAATTGCAGCGCTATCTGCCGACGCGCGAGGAAATGCCCGATTTCGACGCATTCTGGGCTGCCACGCTCGCCTACACCCGCAATACCGAACTGGATGCCCGCTTCATCGCGGTCGATCACGGGCTGACGCGCTTCGCCACCTATGACCTGACCTTCAACGGCTACGGCGGGCAGGCGGTGCGCGGCTGGTTCATCCTGCCCGCTGACGCCGAGGGGCTGCTGCCGTGCGTGGTGCAGTACGTCGGCTATGGCGGCGGGCGCGGGCTGCCCCTCGACCACCTCGTCTACCCGGCGGCGGGCTATGCCACGCTGATCATGGACACGCGCGGACAGGGCAGCGCGTGGAGTCCGGGCGCGACGCCCGACCTCCCCGATGGCGCGAACCCCTTCTACCCAGGCTTCATGACTCAGGGAATTCTGGACAGGAACAGCTATTACTACCGCCGCGTCTTTGCCGACGCCGCCCGCGCCGTCGAAGCCGCCACCGCCCACCCACAGGTGGACTCGGCGCGCATCGCCATCACCGGGGGCAGCCAGGGCGGAGGGATCACGCTGGCGGCGGCGGCGCTGATGCGCGGGCGCGTCCATGTCGTGATGCCCGATGTGCCCTTCCTGTGCCACTTCAAGCGGGCGACGACGCTGGTCGGCACGCACCCGTATGGGGAGATCGTCAAATTCCTGTCGATCCACCGCGATCAGGTGGAGACCGCCTTCACCACGCTGAGCTACTTTGACGGCGTGAACTTCGCCGCCCGCGCGACCGCCCCGGCGCTGTTCTCCGTCGGGCTGATGGACGACATCTGCCCGCCCTCGACGGTGTACGCGGCGTACAACCACTACGCGGGGCAGAAGGACATCCGCGTCTACCCGTTCAACAATCACGAGGGCGGCGGCAGCGCGCACGTGATGGAGAAGCTGGCGTTCCTGCGCGGGGTGTGGGGGTGAAAACGCGCCGCCTGAACGTTCGCCCGAAGGCTACCAGAGCAGGCGGCGCAGTTTTATATATGCCCCGAAGGGCGGGAAACACCAGCGCCTTTACGCCGCCCTGCATCTCCGTAGAGGTGCAGTATCACAGCAGAGCGGTGCAAAATAGGGCGAAACGGAACCCGATATTGTTGTTCCTGTTGTCCGGCGAGTTCCTGTTGCGGTTGGCGGCGGCGAAGTTATCTGCATTATTGTTGTTC
Organism: uncultured Pleurocapsa sp.; assembly: GCA_964614405.1. Lineage (GTDB taxonomy): Bacteria > Chloroflexota > Anaerolineae > Aggregatilineales > Phototrophicaceae > Flexifilum. The sequence continues at coordinate 24,587 of CAZTLS010000028.1, read as the reverse complement.
CACGCGCCGCCGCGCAGAACGCGATTCGCGCTCTGGCGTCCCCACATAAGCGGTTTTCATCCCGCATTATGCCGATTTGATCCACGCCCCCAACAGCTTACCGATTTCAGTGGTGTGCTGGGAAGCATATAAAAGCTGATCAGGAGAAGTATAGCCCAGCTCGACAGCGATCCGCAGATATGCGCGCAGTTTGCGTAAATGCACATCCGCTTCGATCAGGCTGGGCTTGGGAGGTGCAAACAGCACTGCCCGAATCAGGTTTTCGTGAAACGCGAACATCGTGCTGTCGATCTGGGCAGCCAGACGAAACCGCTCGACACGTGGGTAACTTTTGGTATGGTTAAGCAGCCACATCATGAAAATCTCTGTTTTCACAAAAATGGGAGATTGCCCAGTCTGCTTATCCTGCGTCATCATTTTCGCAGCACGACCTGTCTGAATATCGCCCGTCGCAAGCCCCATGTGTCGCCATGCGACACATGCCCCAGCCATGCCACAATACTTTCACGTATCTGGCGGCTGGTCACATCCCCCTGTCTGTACGCCTGCACCATCCCGTACAGATGCCGCCGATAGGCGATCCCTTTCTCACGCTTGATCAGGCGATGAGTTGGGAAGACATTGAACCCCAGAAACGGGATACCGTGTTCAACCGGACAGGGCTGCGCTCTGTTCTCGTGGATCGTCAGGCGGAGCGACCCCAGAAAATCAATGATCGCCTGCCGCCAGGCGTGCAGTGTCCCTTTGTCATCTGCAAACAGCAGGAAATCATCCACATAACGGGTATACCCCCTGCACTTCAGCTCACGCTTCACAAAATGATCAAGTGGATTGAGATACACATTCGCCCAGAATTGCGAGGTCTGGTTGCCGATCGGCAGCCCGCGTGAACGATTAGGCGCGAAGATATCATCGCCGGGGAAATAGACCATTGTGTATTCACCCGATAGTACCCCTGCTCCACTGTCTATGATCTTATCACACAAACGCAGTGTAGAGCGACAGACGACCGTTCGACGGAGCAGCCTTTTCAGAACCTCGTGATCGATTGAGGGAAAAAATTGTGTGATGTCACATTGCAGCACATATCGGAAACGACGCATGTATTGTGTACAGCGATCAAGCGCCGCATGTGTGCCTTTCCCCACCCGATTCGCATAGCTGTCATGGATGAACTTACGCTCATAGATCGGGTTCAGCACATTGCACAGCGCATGGTGTACCACGCGATCCCGAAAAGGCGCTGCACTGATCACACGGCGTTTCGGCTCATGCACCGTGAAGGTACGGTATCCGCCAGGCTGATATGTTTCTGTTTTCAGCTCATGTTCAAGCTGAAGCAGTTCATCGTCCAGAAACAATTCAAACGCCGCAGGAATGCGCCGCCCGCGTTTGCCCCGCCGCGCCCGCCGCCACGCCCGATACAGCGCCTCAAAATCGGCGATCTGCCCATACAGATTATTATATGTACGCATAACACCTCCCTTCCAGAAAATTTTTCCCGCTTCGCGGGAATGGGAAAAAGAAAAAGCAGAAGACAGAACCCTCAGAATTCAGGATTCAGAATTCAGTAATACAGGATTAAAGGAGGGCGAAACGGAACCCGACATCGAAGTTCCTGATGTCCGGCGAGTACCTGACGCGGTCGGCGGCGGCGAAGTTAACCGCAAGATTGAAGTACCACGCGCCGCCGCGCAGAACGCGAACCGAAGCACGTTTGTTCACATCCTGATTGCCTGTATTATAATCAGTAATACACCACTCCCAGACATTGCCCGCCATATCGCTCACTCCGAACGGGCTGTCGCCTTTGTCCTTTCCGGCATACTGCGTCACCGGCGTCGTCCCGTCGCTGTTGTATTCTCCGACACTGTTGTTGCAGCGCGCCCCATCCCATTTGTTTCCCCAGGGGTATGTCCAGCCCTTGTCTCCCTGCGCCGCCCGCTGCCACATCTGCTCCGTCGGCAGCGCGATCTGCGCCCCCGTCTGCGCGCTCAGCCAGCGGCAGTAGGCGACCGCCTCGTACCACGACACCCCCACCACCGGATGATCGTCCTGGTTCCATTTCGCATCATCCCAGAAGCGCGGCTGCGTCCATCTCCCTGCCTGACGTGCCGCCCAGCCGTCCGTCGTCCACCAGCGCTGCTCGCTGTATTCCCCGCCCGCCACGAACGGGCGGTAGTGCGCGTTCGTCACCGGGTAGCGGGCGATGCGGAACGCCGGCACATCGAAGGTTTTCCCCGTCTCCAGCGTCACCTTTCCTGCCGGGATCGGGATCATCTCGAACGGCGCGGGCAGCAGCGCCTTCAGGCGGGCGATCGGGTCGGGCGGGGGTGGAGGTGGAGCGGGCTGTCGCATCCCGCCCAGTACCTTGTTGATGCTCACAGCGACGCGGTGGCAGTCGGACCTGAAATCGGGTTCACGGCGGATCTGCGCTGCGTTGCGCCACGACAGGTCGCTGATGCTGGCGGGCAGCGTGCTGAAATCAGGCATCCTGTCGAGTTTCATGACCAGCACCGGGATGACCAGTTTGCCGAGCGACAAGGCATTTTCGATCTCGATGCGGACGAAGTCGTTCGATTGATCAGCGCGCTGTCGCATAATGTCCGCCCACTTCGGCCCGATCAGCACCAGCACGACATCGTGCGCGTCGATCTGTTCGCGCAGGTACTGGCGAAAATCGACGCCGAACGGAATTTCCCCCACATCGAGGAAGACGTTGCCCTCACCGAAATGCGTCTTCATTTCGTTGTAGATGGCGTCAGCGACGAATTCGCTGTCATCACGGCGGTAGGAGATGAAGATTTTTGGCATGGTACAGGTTTTCCCCGATGTGAAGGATGTGATCGTGCCGAAATGCTATCACGCATGGGGGGGGATGGCAAATGGCGGCGTGTCTGCCCCAACCTCACCCCGGAAACCGGCGGTTTCCTACCCCTCTCCGATGGAGAGGGACGGTTGAGCGCAGCGCAACGCGGTGAGGTTGCATGGCGCAGACCGATTGAAACCTCGATTTACCGGCGATCAAGCCGTGAGGGAGATCAGAAATACGCGCACCCTGACCTCGTTTTTGCGCCCCGATCTCGTTATCATGGGCAGCAGATCATACAACCCGAACTGGATGACCTGTCCATGACGCTGTGGAACGAACTGAGCGGTCTCAACGCCGCCTATGCCTACGAGTTGTACGAACGTTACCTGAGCGACCCGGCATCGGTCGATCCCGCCACGCGCCGCCTGTTCGAGCAGGCAGGCGCGCCGCCCCAGCCCACCCCGCCCGCCAACGGCGCAGCCGCCCCGATCGCCCACGCCGCACCCGCTATCGACCCGGCGAAGGTGGTCGGCGCGGTGCGCTTCGCCGATGCCATCCGCGCCAACGGGCACGCCGCCGCCCAGCTCGACCCGCTCGGCACCCCCCC
>CAZTLS010000028.1:0-21120 GCA_964614405.1 uncultured Pleurocapsa sp. | reverse complement strand
ATCTGGCAGCCATGCCCGCGTCGTTCATCGGTGGTGAGGCGGCGCGCGGGGCGCGCACCGCGCTGGAGGCGATCGAACGGCTCAGGCACATCTACTGCGCCCACACCGGCTACGATTTCGACCACATCCGCCGCCCGGACGAGCGCGACTGGCTGCGCGCCACCGTCGAAGGCGGGGCATACCTGCCCGCCGCCGACAACGCGCGCGATCGCGCCCTGCTCGAACGGCTGACCGAGGTCGAAGTGTTCGAGCAGTTCATCCACCGCCGATTCCCAGGCAAGCACCGCTTCTCGGTCGAGGGGCTGGACATGCTTGTGCCGATGCTCGACACGCTCATCGACGGGCTGACGGAGCAGCGCGAAAGCCACATCCTGATCGGCATGGCGCATCGCGGTCGGCTCAACGTGCTGGCGCACAACGTCGGCAAGCCGTATCGCCAGATTCTGGCGGAATTCAAAGACCCGGTGCGCCGCGAACCAGGGCGTGACTATTTCGGCTGGACGGGCGACGTCAAGTATCACATGGGCGGGCGGCGTCAGGTGACCAGCGGCGTGCCCGTGCCCGTCACGATCACCCTCGCCCCCAACCCCAGTCATCTGGAGTTCGTCAACCCGGTCGTCGAGGGCATGGCGCGCGCGGCAGGCACAGACGTGAGCAAGCCCGGTGCGCCCGCCTTCGACGCGGGGTCGGCACAGCCCATCCTCATTCACGGCGATGCCGCCTTCCCCGGTCAGGGCGTGGTCAGCGAGACGCTCAACCTCTCCAACCTCCCCGGCTACACGACGGGCGGCACGATCCACATCATCACCAACAATCAGCTCGGCTTCACCACCGACCCGATCGACTCGCGCAGCACGCTCTACGCCAGCGACCTGGCGAAGGGCTTCAAGATGCCGATTGTCCACGTCAATGCCGACGACCCCGCCGCCTGCATCGCCGCCGCGCGGCTGGCGGTGGCGTTCATCGCCGCCTTCAAGAAAGATATCGTGATCGATCTGATCGGCTACCGCCGCTATGGGCACAACGAAGGCGATGACCCCAGCTTCACCCAGCCGCGCATGTACCAGCTTGTGACCGGGCACGACACCGTTCGCAAACTCTGGGCGGATGCGCTGCTGGCGCGCGGCGTCATCCAGCCGGGCGAAGCGGAAGCGCTCGTCGAACGCTGTATGAACGCTTTGCAGGCTGAACTCGAATCGCTCGACCCGGAAAAAGATGCGCCTGATTACCGTCCGCGCCTGCCCGAACCCGGCACGGCGAAGCGCAGCAAAACGGGCGTGCCGATGACCCGCCTGCGCGACCTGAACAAGGCGCTGCTCACCCTGCCCCCCGGTTTCGAGGTGCATCCCAAGCTGGCGAAGCAGATCGCCGCGCGCATGGACGCGCTGGCGGACGCCGACGCGCGCACCGTCACCTGGGCGACCGCCGAAGACCTGGCGTTCGCCAGCATCCTGGAAGACGGCATCGCCATCCGCCTGACCGGGCAGGACGCCGAACGCGGCACGTTCAACCAGCGCCACGCTGTGCTGCACGATTACCGCAGCGGCGATCGCTATACGCCGCTGCAGGCGCTGCCCGTCGCCCGCGCTGCCTTTGAAATCCACAACAGCCCGCTCTCCGAGATGGCGGCGCTCGGCTTCGAGTACGGCTACAACGTCTACGCCCCGCGCCGTCTGGTGCTTTGGGAGGCGCAGTACGGCGATTTCGTCAACGGCGCACAGGTCATCCTCGACGAATTCGTCGTCTCGGCGCGTGACAAGTTCGGCACGACGCCCTCGCTCGTGCTGCTGCTGCCGCACGGCTATGAGGGAGCCGGTCCCGACCATTCCAGCGCCAGGCTGGAGCGCTTCCTGAACAGCGCCGCCAACATCAATCTGCGCGTCGCCTACCCCACCACCGCCGCGCAGTACTTCCATCTGCTGCGTCGGCAGGCGCTGCTGCTGGAGAGCGACCCGCTGCCGCTCATCGTCATGACGCCGAAAAGCCTGCTGCGTAACCCCAACGTCTCATCCACCCTGCGCGAACTGGCGAACACCACCTGGCAGCCCGTCATCGACGATCCCGGCGCGCCGCTGGAGGCGGTCAAACGGCTCATCCTGTGCAGCGGCAAGGTCTACTTCGACCTGGCGTTCAACGAGGCGCGCGCCGCCGCCAGCGAGACCGCCATCGCCCGCATCGAGCAGTTGTACCCGTTTCCGATCGGGGAGGTGCGCACGCTCATTGACCGCTACCGCCACCTCGAATCGGTGGTGTGGGTGCAGGAAGAACCGCAGAATATGGGCGCGTGGGAGTTCGCCCGACCCATCCTGAGCGAGATCGTCGGCGAGCGCGTTCTGTCGTACATCGGGCGCGCGCGCATGTCCAGCCCGGCGGAGGGGTCAGCAGCACAGCATCAGCACAATCAGGCGGCGCTGGTCAGCGCGGCATTCACCGGGAGCGTCCCGGCACATATCGCGGATATTGTCATTCACAAGGGATAAAAGACGAAAATGGCGATCCAGATTGTCGTGCCCGACCTGGGCGAGTCGGTGATCGAGGCGAGCGTCGCCCGCTGGCTGAAAAACGCGGGTGACCCGGTCGCGGTGGGCGAGCCACTGGTCGTGCTGGAGACGGACAAGGTTGACCTGGAAGTCGGGGCAGAGCGCGCCGGGGTGCTGGTGTCGATCGCCCAGCCAGCGGGCAGCGATGTCAAAATCGGCGATGTGCTGGGCACGATCGACGAGAGCGCTGCCCCTGCTGCCAAAACTGCGTCGGCTCCGGTAGCCGCCGCTGCTACCCCTGCTCCGGCTGCGCCTCCCCCCCTACCCGCAGCACCTGCGCCCGCCCCGGCTGCGGATGTCACCCCGGTCGCCAGGCGGATGGCGCAGGAACAGCAGGTCGATCTCTCGCGCGTTGAGCCGAGCGGCGCGGGCGGGCGCATCACCAAATCCGACGTGCAGCGCTACATCGAGAGCGCGGCTGCCACGCCAGGCATCCCCACCTCGCCGACCCCGCCCCCGGTCAGCAGCAGCGCACCTGCCCCGGCTGCCAGCGCCGGACGACGCGAAGACCGCGTGAAGATGTCCCGCCGCCGCCGCACGATCGCGCAGCGCCTTGTCGAGGCGCAGCACACCGCTGCCATGCTCACCACCTTCAATGAGATCGACATGACGGCGGTGCAGGCGGTGCGCGAAAAGCACAGGGAACGCTTCAAAACAGATCACGGCGTCGGGCTGGGCTTGTCATCGTTCTTCGTCAAAGCGGCGATCGGCGCGCTCAAGTTCCAGCCGCGCCTGAACGCCGAAATTCAGGGCGACGAGATCGTCATGAAGGGCTACTACGACATCGGCGTCGCCATCGGCGCGCCGGAGGGCTTGGTCGTGCCCGTACTGCGCGATGCCGACCGCATGTCGTTCGCGGAGATCGAAAACGCCATCAAGCGCTTCGCGGCACAGGCGAACGACGGCACGCTGGCGCTCGACGATCTGCGCGGCGGCACGTTCACGATCACCAACGGCGGCGTATTCGGCTCGCTGATGAGTACGCCCATCCTCAATCCGCCGCAGGTGGGCATTCTGGGGCTGCACAAGATCGAACCGCGCCCGATCGCGCTCAAAGGCGAAGTGGTCATCCGCCCGATGATGTACGTCGCGCTCAGCTACGATCACCGCATCGTGGACGGGCGTGAAGCGGTGCAGTTCCTCGTGCGCGTCAAAGAGCTGATCGAAGACCCGGAACGCCTGCTGATCGAGGGGTAGTTGCCAGTCTCGCTGGTTAGTGGTGCAGCAGCGAGTATTGCGCCACTAACCAGCCTGTGCGTTACACAAACAGTCAAACTGTTCGTATTACAACCACATCACACGAAAGCAGTTCACACCCATGTCATTCGGCAACCCGGCGCTTCGCAGCGCGCTGTACGGGATCACAGCGGCTGCCATCTGGGGCGGGATGTACGTCGTCTCCGATGTCGTGCTGGAGGTCATCCCCCCGTTCACCCTGCTCTCCATCCGCCTGCTGCTCGGCTTGCTGGTGCTGATCCTCACCGTGCGGCTGATGCGCCAGCCGATCGCCCTGCCTTTGAGCGACGCCGCGCGGCTGTTCGGGGTCGGCTTCATCGGCTTCGGGATCAGCGTCGGGGCGCAGTTCGTCGGCACAGACGCATCGACGGCGGTCAACGGCACGCTCATCACCAGCGCCTCCCCCGCTTTCATCCTGCTCTTCGCCGCGCTGCTGCTGCGCGAACGGTTAACGCCGCGCCGCATTGCAGCGGTGGCGCTGGCAACGGTCGGCGTGGTCGTCATCATCGATCTGGCGAATGCCGATTTTTCCTCGCAGACCTTCTTCGGCGACTCGGCGCTGGTGGTGGCGGCGCTCTCCTGGGGCTTGTATTCCGTGCTGGTGCGCCGCGTCAGCATGGGCAGCCGGGGCACGCTGATCATCACGCTCTACGGGTTCATCGGTGGGCTGGCGCTCACCCTGCCGGCAGCAGTCGTCGAACTGGCGGGTGAGCGGGCGATCGGCGCGATCACCTTCCCGGTCATTCTGGGCATCCTCTATCTGGGCGTCATCTCGACGGCGCTGGCGATGTGGCTGTGGAGCCGGGCGTTCGCCCTGGTCGATGCCTCAGTCGCTTCCTTATATTTCTTCGCCCAGCCGCTCGTCGGCGCACTGCTCAGCGTGGTGGTGCTGGGTCAGGCGATGACGGCAAATCTGTGGCTGGGCAGCGGGCTGATCATCGCGGGGGTGGTTCTGGCGACGGTGCAATTTCGCCGCCGTGCCGACTCCGCGTTATCATAGGATGCGGTTTTCCGTCACATTTACTGAACAGGCACACGGAGTAGAGTCATCATGTCGAATTTTGCACCCACGCCGGACAAAAAATTTACCTTTGGGCTGTGGACGATCGGCAATGTCGGGCGCGACCCGTTCGGGCTGCCCACGCGCGAACCGATCAGCCCGTTTGACGTCGTGCGCGTCATCGCGGAAGTCGGCGCGTATGGCGTCAACTTTCACGATAACGACCTGATCCCGATCGACGCCACCCCCGCCGAATACGACCGCCTTGTCTCGGAATTTCGCGCGGTGATGGCGGAAACCGGCATCAGGATGCCGATGGCGACCTGCAACCTGTTCACCGACCCGGCGTTCAAGGATGGCGCATTCACCTCCAACGACCACCGTGTGCGCGCTTATGCCCTGCAAAAAGTGCTGCGGACGCTCGATACGGCGATGGAACTGGGCGCGGAAGTGTTCGTCTTTTGGGGTGGGCGCGAAGGCACAGAGAGCGACGCCACCAAAAGCCCGCTCGACGGGGTGAAGCGCTATCGTGACGCGATCAACTTCGTCACACATTACGCCGTCGATCGCGGCTACAACATCCGCTTCGCGCTGGAGGCGAAACCCAACGAACCGCGCGGCGACATCTACCTGCCCACGACCGGGGCGATGCTCGGCTTTATCGCCACGCTCGACCACCCGCACATGGTCGGCGTCAACCCGGAAGTGGCGCACGAACACATGGCGGGGCTGAACTTCGTCCACGCCATCGCTCAGGCATGGGACGCGGGCAAGCTGTTCCACATCGACCTGAACGATCAGATGTTCGGGCGCTACGACCAGGACTTCCGCTTCGGCTCCGTCATGCTCAAGCAGAATTTCTTCCTCGTCAAGTTCCTTGAGGATGTCGGCTACAGCGGCAGCCGCCACTTCGACGCGCACGCCTTCCGCACCGAAGACCTCGCCGGGGTCAAGGATTTCGCGCGCGGCTGTATGCGGACGTACATGATCTTCGCCGAACGTGCCGCCCGCTGGAACGCCGACCCGGAAATTCAGGCGCTGCTGGCGGAGATCAATGCCGACGACGGCTCGACTGATTATATGAAGGGCGGCTACACTGCCGACGCCGCTGCTGCGCTCAAGGGCGCGCAGTTCGATCGCGTGGCGCTGGGCGCGCGCGGGCTGGCGTATGAGCGGCTGGATCAACTGACCGTCGAAGTGCTGCTCGGCGTGCGCTGAGCGGGCTGTTTCCGGTTTTCCAGGCGGGCGGGGCGCTGTCCCTGCCCGCTGCTTTGTCATCGTCGCATCCGCATGAACGGTTCGTGGTCATTTCTTGCCAGAAACCCCCTACAATCGTTAACAATCCCCTGATACAATCCGATCGTTTCCCATAAAGTACAGGCTGCAAAGGCATACTGTGACACAAACCCGCAGTGATATTCGCAATATCGCCATCATCGCCCATGTTGACCACGGCAAGACGACGCTGGTTGACGGGATGCTCAAGCAAACAAAGGTGTTCCGCGACGCCAGCAGCGCCGGGGAGCGAATTCTCGACAGCAACGCGCTGGAACGCGAACGCGGCATCACCATTCTGGCGAAGAACACCGCCGTCACCTGGAACGGGGTCAAGGTCAACATCGTCGATACCCCAGGTCACGCCGATTTCGGCGGCGAGGTGGAGCGCGTGCTGAACATGGTCGATGGCGCGCTGCTGCTCATCGACGCTGTTGAAGGTCCTATGCCGCAGACGCGCTTCGTGCTGCGGAAGGCACTGGCGCAGAATCTGCGCGTCATCGTCGTCATCAACAAGGTCGATCGCGCTCATGCCCGCCCGGAAGAAGTGCTGAACGAGACGTTCGACCTGTTCGTCGAGCTGGGCGCAAGCGATGTGCAGGCGGATTTTCCTGTTGTGTATGCCATCGGTCTGGCGGGCAAAGCGGGCATGACCCCGGACGGGCTGGCGGACAATCTCGACGCGCTGTTCGAGACGATCGTGCGCGAAATCCCCCCGCCCACCATCGACGCGGATGCGCCGCCCCGCCTGCTGGTCACGACGCTGGAATACGACAACTACAAGGGACAGATCGGCGTCGGTCGTCTGCTCTCCGGTGCGCTGCGTAAAGGTCAGCCGGTCCTGCGTATCCCGGTCGAAGGTGCGCCGCAGAAGGGCAACATCGCCTACCTGTTCACCTATCACAACCTGGCGAAGCAGGAAGTCGATGAGGTGCGCGCGGGCGACATTGTGGCGTTTGGCGGCTTCGACCACATCGGCATCAGCGATACGATCGCTGACCCGTCTTTCCCGGAAGCACTGCCCCCGATCAGCGTCGAGCAGCCGACCGTCCGCATGACCTTCGGCATCAACACCTCGCCCTTCGCCGGGCGCGAAGGCAAGACGGGCTTGGGCACATCGCGCAAGCTGCGCGAGCGTCTGTACAACGAGACGCGATCCAATCTGGCGCTGCGCGTCGAGGATGGCGAGTCGCCAGAGAAATTCGTGGTCAGCGGGCGCGGGGAACTGCACCTCGGCATCCTGATCGAGACGATGCGCCGCGAGGGCTACGAGTTCGAGGTGAGCAAGCCGGAAGTCATCCTTCAGGTGGATGAAGACACCGGTGAGACGATGGAACCCGTCGAGGAAGTGCATATCGAGGTGGCAGACGACCTGACGGGCACGGTCGTCGAGATGATCGGCGGGCGGCGCGGTCGCATGACCGACATGAACAGCGAGCGCGGCACGACCTTCATGACCTACCTCGTGCCGACGCGCGGCTTACTCGGTCTGCGCTCCAAATTCCTGACCGCAACGGGCGGTATGGGTCAGCTTCATACCATCTTTCACGGCTATGAACCGTTCGCCGGGGCGATCCCCGGTCGGCAGTTCGGCAGCCTGGTGGCATACGAGACGGGCAAGTCGAGCGCCTATGGTCTGGAGCAGGTCAAGCAGCGCGGCACGTTCCTGATCGAACCCGGCACAGACGTGTATGAAGGCATGGTCGTCGGCATCCACATCCGCGCCGAAGACCTGGCGGTCAATGTCTGCAAGACCAAGCAGCTCAGCGCTGTGCATACCGTCTATTTCGGCAAGGAAGAAAAGCTGAATATCGACCTGAACATGAGCCTCGATGACTACATCGAGTTCCTGGCGGACGATGAACTGCTGGAGGTGACCCCGGTTGCGCTGCGCGTCCGCAAGCGCACGCTGGATACCGAGAAGCGCCAGAAGGAACAGAAAGCACGCGATCGCCTGGCGGCTGAAGCGTAAATTCGGCAAGGGATCACATCCACACAGGAGACAGGGACGGGGTTTACACATTCCCGCCCCTGTTTCATTGACCGCCCTAACTCATGTTGTATTCCGGGCTGCTGCGGATGAACACGGCTACCTGCTGCGCCGCTTCTCCCTTTTCCAGACGGCTGACTACCGTTTGCAGCAGATCACGATAACCTGCCCCAGACTGCTGCTGGCGCACCTCATACTGGCGCTGCTGCTGTTCCAGTTTCTGCTGCGCCACCTCATGCATTTGAATGAGCGAAGCGCGCATCTCGATCAGGTGCATCGTCACCGATGCCAGATCGTTCAGGATGGCGATCTCATCTTCCGTCCAGGTGCGCGGCTTGCCGTCGATGACGCAAAGCGATCCCAAGCCTGCACCGCTGCTGGTGGTAAGCGGCATCCCCAGATAGGCGATGACGTTGAGGTCGGGGATGGCGAGATTGCCTTTCAGAAAATCGACCTCGCGCGAGTCCGAGATGATCAGCGGCTCGTTGGTGGCGACAACATGCTGGCAGAAGGAATGGCTGAGCGGCGTCTGGCGGCGGCTCGCCCAGGGTTCCGGCAAACCGACCATGCTCTTGAACCACTGGCGATCGCGATCGATCAGCGAGACGAGCGAGACAGGGGCATTGGCGATGCGGCTGGCGAGCTGTGTCAGGCGGTCAAACGCTTCTTCGCTGGGCGAGTCGAACAGCGCCAGGGCGCGGATGATACGCAGACGGGCTTCATCGGGGATAATGCGGTCGAGCAAACGCTGGGTTGCCATGCGGGGACAACTTTCTTGTGAGCAGATAAGTGAATTGATTGATTATAAACGATTACATATCCCAATCCATGAAAATTCTGTGAAAAATCTTCCCCTCTGGCATCGGGGTTGACTCTGAGCGCGCCGCGCGGAACGATCATGGGCTGAACCACTTCATGGGAGAGGCGGCATGACGAACACAGCAGAACATATCCTTGATGCGGCGCTGGCTTTTGCACTGGATGCGGCATTTTCGGCAGGCAGGCTGACACTGGGCATGTTCCAGCGCGGCATCGCGGTAGAGCGCAAAGGGGATGACAGCCCGGTGACGGCGGCTGATCGCGGCGCGGAAGAATACCTGCGCGCGGCGATCAGCGCGCGCTACCCCTCGGACGGCATCATCGGTGAAGAATATGGCACGCAGCCCGGAGGCAGCGGGCTGACCTGGATCATCGACCCGATCGACGGGACGAAATCGTTCACGCGCGGCGTGCCCATCTACGGCTGCCTGCTGGCGCTGGTGGATGAGGCGATGCTGCCTCTGGTCGGCGTGGCGCACTTCCCTGGTCTCAATGAGACAGTGTACGCCCGCAAAGGCGGTGGCGCGTTCTGGAATGGGCGGACAGCGCGCGTCTCGTCGGTAGACAGGCTGAGCGATGCCGTCGCGCTGTGCAGCGACTTCAATACCTGGGGCGAACGCAAGGCAGCCTGGGAGCGGGTGGTCAGCGCAACCTACTTCCAGCGCACCTGGGGCGACTCGTATGGGTATGCGCTCGTGGCGACCGGGCGAGCCGAGATGATGATCGACCCCTGGATGGCGATCTGGGATTGCGGTCCCTTCGCGCTCATCCTCCCGGAGGCAGGCGGCACATTTACCGACTGGAAAGGCGTCACCCGCATCGATGGGGCGGAGGCGTTCGCCACCAACGGCGCGCTGTACGAGCAGGTTTACGCGCTGCTGCACGGGGAAGAAACAGCGTAAAACGCCTCATATGCACTTCTGATCTTCTCTGACACACCTCTGACACAGCGCCGATAGAGCGTTTACACTGCTGATCTATTCTATGGGCGTAAACAAATGACATCACCAGACAGTGCAGGTGTAAGGAGGAAGATCATGAATACCATTATCCGTTGGAACCCGATCCGTGAGATGGCGGCGATGCAGAATGCACTCGATCGCCTGTTCGAGGAGACCTGGAACGGGACTCGCATCAACAACATGGTCGGCTCACTGGCGCTGGATGTGCATGAAACCGCCGACGCCTACATGGTGAGCGCTGCTGTGCCTGGGCTGACGCATGAGCAGCTTCAGGTCAACTTCCAGGACGGCGTGCTGACGATCAGCGGCGAAGTTAGTCAGGAAACCCGTGATGACGCCCGCGCCATCCTGCTGGAGCGTTCGTATGGTCGGTTCAGCCGCAGCGTCCGCCTGCCGCTGCCCGTCAATGTCGAGGGCATCGAAGCGACGCTGGACAACGGCGTGCTGAAGCTGACGCTGCCCAAGACCCCCGAAGTGCAGCCGCGCCAGATTCCGGTGCGCGTGCAGAGCGCCAGCTAACCTGACCTGAACACCAGCCCATCTGTACAGATGGGCTGGTGTTTTTTACGCCTGATCCCCCTGCCCCACAAAACGCACAACCGCTTCGTCGGCGATCATATAGACCTCATCCCCTTCAGACGGCTCGACAGGCGCGCACGCCGTAAAGCTGCCAAACGCCGGCAGGATAAGCTGCCCCTGCCGGAACCAGAAGCACGGCTTGATCGCCCGCCGACCGCTGTGCGTGTGCAGCAGTACGCCAGGATGCAGATGCCCGCACAGCACGTAAGCATGGTGAGGAGCAGGCGGCGGTTCGTGATGCAGCACGAAGGGCATCAGGACATGCCCAGGATTGACAGCGGTAAAATGCCAGTCGCGCGGGGGATCGCCTGTTGCACGATCATGATTGCCACGCACCAGAATCATCTCGATATCGTTATGTGCAGCACGCCATGCCGCGAACGACGCCAGCGCGCCGGGGGAAAGCGCGCCGTAAGCGTGCAGCAGGTCACCCAACACCACCAGCCGACGCACGCGGTATATCTCGATAAGACGCATCAGACGCGCAAGATCGGCGTGGCTGTTCGCCCCGGCATGATGCAGTGCGGAGCGGCGTGAAGTATCTGCTTTCCCCAGATGCAGGTCTGCCACGAACAGCGTTCCGGTACGTCCCCAATACAATGCCGACTGGGGCAGCAGTATGACCATCTCGTCTGCGATGTGGTGGGTGTACGTCATGGTCAGACCTCGCGCGAGCCGGGCGGCTCAGGATTAAACAGCAATTGACCAGTGTACACGCTTCACGGAATACGATCCACACTGCATCACAGCGGTGGCAGTCAGCGAGGCGCAGGAGTGACCTGACAGGTCACCCCTGTGGAAAGAAAGGTATGCGTTATTTCAGAGTGGCGCTGACCGTCATCGGCACAGACGCCAGCGCGCGGGAGATGATGCAGCCCGTCTTTGTCTCTTCAGCCGCCTGAGCGAAATATTCCGCCGTGATCCCCTCAACGCTGCCTTCCGTCACCAGATCGATCCTGGCGATCGAGAAGCCGCTTTCACCTTTTTCCAGATGCACATGCGCTGAAGTGGTCACGGAATGCACGGTGTGCCCCTCGCGCGAGAGGCGCGCTGCCAGCGCCATCGAGAAGCAGCCCGCATGAGCCGCGCCCAGCAGCTCTTCCGGGTTGGTGTGCGGATCGCCCTCGCCAAAGCGGGAATTGAACGAGTATGCGCCTTCGTAAGCGCCGCTGCCAACCTTCAGGTTGCCGTTGCCTTCGTTCAGGTTGCCGTTCCAGGTCGCCTGTGCCATACGTGCGGGCATGGAATATCGCTCCTTAAAGATGCTGTGATGCGCCGTGCGCGGCGCGCAGATACCGATCTTAGGATAACGCACGCCGCAATCGGGATCACACGATGTTCAGCAGACTCTCATCACGCACCCGCCAGTTCAGTTCAGCCAGCCCCACGTCTCCAGCCAGCCGGGGTCATCCAGCGAGGTCATGTCTTCCTCATCGGCATCGACAGAAAGCCACAGCACCGCACGCAGTGACGCCTTTCGCATTTCGTGTTCCGAGTCCAGCAGCCCGTTGACGATATGATCCATCGCCTCGCTGCCCAACTGCCACAGCGCCTCACCCGCCGCGTGCCACACCGCCGAGTGACGCTCTGTCAGCGCGCGCAGCAGCGTATCGGTCGAACGCGGACTGCCGATCATGCCCAGCGCCGTCGCTGCTGCCGCGCGCACACTCGGTTCAGCATCGTTCAGCAGCGCATATTCCAGCGCGCGCCGCGCTTCATCGCCAGTTAATTCGCCCAGCGCTTCCGCCACCGCTGCCCGAACCCCGACATCCTCATCGCCATCCAGCAGCGCCACCAGCGGCAGCACCGCCGCCTGATCGTTAAACTGACCGAGCAGCGCCACCAGCGTAATCCGCACCAGCGGGTCAGCATGGCTCAACTGGCGAACGAGCGCCGGGACGACGCGCGGATCGTCTGAGTCCAGCAGCGCCCGCCGCGCGCGCTGACGGCTGGCAATGTCATCCCCACACAGATCGGCGATCCATCGTTCCACACCGGACATGACAACCCTCCTCAGTCCTGCACACATCCACCGCCGCCGAATGCGGTCTGCATTTCATGCGATCAGTGTAGCGGGGCGATCGGGAGTTGACAATTGGCGGCATTACACGGCGAACGACCCCGCCAGCAGACGCCACATGCCCGGCATCTCAGCCGACGGTATACCTCCCCCATGCTGCCGACGCCCAGGATAGGCAGAGATAGCCCGGTCACGGTATCCATCTGGCGTATAACCCGTCAGCCAGGTCTCGTAGTCGGCAATCCACAGACAGCACGCGCCGACCAATGCCCGCCCTGCTGAAGGGAGCGCCGACGCGCTCACCATCGGGATGGGAGGCAGGTCGGCAGCGCACCACGCCTCTGGCATCAGCACAGCGTCAGGTGAGAAGGACAACCGGAAGCGCGTGCGACTGATGAAAACGCTGCCCAGAGCGACATCCGCGATCCACATCCCCCAGCCCCAGATCGTCAGCCAGCGCGCCTCGGTGAGCGCAAAACTGTATGCGCTGTGAAAGCGCGGGTTGGGCGAGGGACGCCTGCACGCGCCGTATGTCAGCAGCAGATTGCTCTCCGCACGCACATCACACCCCCAGCACCACATCTGCTGATCGATCAGCGTATCACACAACCTGCCGGAAATCGTCATCCCATCCAATTCTGGCGATACAAAGTCTCATTAACGAGATCAATGATACTGCATCTCATCAGAATGACAAGGGAATACGAACTTTCCTGACCTTTCTAGCTATTGACTCCGACTCTCGTCACGCCTAAAGTTAGCATGGCAAACTTTCACACCACATGAGGTGCAGCCTTGCAAGCACAAGCAGCAGGACGCCCGGCACGCAGCCGGGGAAGCGGCGGCTTGGGTCGCGCGATTCGCTACCTGGGCAGACACAAACGCACCAACATTCCAGCTTACCTCGCGCTCATCGTGGCGACGCTCGCACAGCTCGCCGTTCCACAGCTCATCCAGAACATGGTGAACACCATCACTCAGGGGTCAATTGCCCGAGCGATTTTCGGGCTGCCCACCTTTGCTCAGGCACTGGCGGCGCGCGGCGCGGGTTACACCCTCGACGAACTGCGCGGTTTTGCCGATAACGGGATTACCCTGCTGATCAACGCGACTGTATTCATCGTGCTGTTCGCCATCATGCGCGGCGTCTTCTCGTTCGTGCAGGTCTATCTGGCGGAAGCGACCTCGCAGGGCGTAGCGTTCGATTTCCGCAATCAGATTTTCGAGAAGGTGCAGCGGCTGTCTTTCAGCTACTACGACCGCAACCAGACCGGGCAGATCATGATCCGCGCCACCGACGATGTGGAGAGGCTGCGCCTCTTCCTGGCACAGGGTCTCATCCTGGCGGCGCAGGCGTTCCTGCTGCTGATCGCCACGCTGGTCATCCTGCTGCTGACGAACTGGCAGCTCACGCTGGTCGTGCTGCCGATCCTGCCCGTCGCGCTGATCATCTTCATGATCTTCGGTGCGGTCAGCCAGCCGTTGTTCGTCGAAATCCAGAATCGGCTCTCCGCACTGAACACGGTTTTGCAGGAGAACATGGCAGGCGTGCGCGTGGTACGCGCCTTCGCCCGCGAGTCGCACGAACAGGCGCGCTTCAAAGTCCGCGCCGACAATGTGCTGGAGCAGCAGCTTAAGGTCGCGGCGACCTTCTCTTTCCTGTTCCCGATCATCTTCCTGCTGGCACAGGTGGGTCAGGCGGGGCTGCTCTATTTCGGCGGCGCGCAGATCGTCAGCAACACGCTCACGCTGGGCGATTATCAGTTGTTCAGCCTGTACGTGGTGTATGTCTTCTTCCCACTCGGTCAGCTGGGCTTCATCATTTCACTGCTGGCGCAGGCGTCCGCCTCTGCCGATCGCATCTTCGAGATTCTGGACGCCAAAAGCGACATCGAAGATCAGCCAGGCGCGATCGAACTGCCGTCAGTACAGGGTAAAGTCGAGTTCCGCGATGTCTCCTTCCGCTATTTCAGTTCGTCCGACCCGGTGCTGCAACATGTCAGCTTCACCGCCGAACCAGGCATGACGATCGCCCTGCTCGGCGGAACGGGTTCCGGCAAAACCACGATCATCAACCTGATCCCCCGTTTCTACGACGTGACCGAAGGCGCAGTGCTGATCGACGGGCACGATGTGCGCCAGGTGACGCTGGACAGCCTGCGCTCGCAGATCGGCATCGTGCTTCAGGAGACCAATCTGTTCAGCGGCACGATCCGTGACAATATCGCCTTTGGTCGTCCGGACGCCACTGACGAACAGGTGATCGCCGCCGCCACCGCCGCCGAAGCGCATGACTTCATCATGAAGTTCCCGCAGGGGTATGACACCTCGGTTGGCGAACGCGGCACAACCCTCTCCGGCGGGCAGAAGCAGCGCATCGCCATCGCCCGCGCTCTGCTGCTCGACCCGCGCCTGCTCATCCTCGACGACTCGACCAGCAGCGTTGACCTGATCACCGAATACAAAATCCAGAAGGCGCTGGACAAGCTGATGGAGGGGCGCACCAGCTTCGTCATCGCCCAGCGCATCTCCACCGTCGTCAATGCCGACCTGATCGTCGTGCTGGACAAAGGCAAGGTGGTCGAGACGGGCAAACACGAAGAACTGATGGAGACGAGTGCCATCTACGCCGAAATCTACAACTCGCAGTTGGTGGGGGATGCCCAGGTGACGTCAGAGATGGCGGCGCTGCTGGTAGAGGAGGAGACCGGATCATGATGGGTATGGACGGCGGTCGCCGTCTTTTCGAGCAGGAATCGAGCAAGGCACGCAATCTGGGCGGCACGCTCAGCCGCTTCGCCGCCTATTTCAGCCGGACATGGCTGGGCGTCGCCATCGCCTTCACGCTGATCGTGCTGCAAACCTGGACGCAGGTCGTCGCGCCGGACTACATCGGTCAGGCGGTAGACTGCTATCTCTTCCCTCAGCCGACCAGCGTGTGCTGGTTCGATGCCACCGCCAGCGCCAACATGCCCGCCGAAGCACGCATCGCCGGGGTGGGCAGCATCGCGCTCATCCTGCTGGGGCTGTTCGTGATGGGGTCAGTGTTCGCCGGGCTGGGCTTCTATGCCATGAGTTCCAGCGGTCAGCGGGTGCTGGCACGGATGCGTATCGACCTGTTCAACCAGCTTCAGCGCCTCTCGCTGCGCTTCTACAGCGAAAATGAGGCGGGCAACCTGATGAGCCGCATCACCAGCGACACAGAGCAGATCGCTCAGGCATTCGGCTTTGCCCTGCTTCAGGTGGTGGGCGGCGCGCTGCTCATGGTCTGGCTGGTCATCCGCATGTTCCAGGCGAACACCGCCTACGCCCTCGTCAGCCTCGCCGTCGTGCCGGTCATGTTCATCGCCACTGTGTGGATCAGCAATCAGGCGCGGCGCGCCTTCCGCAAGACGCGGCGCGAGATGGGCAGCGTGAACGCCGAATTGCAGGAGAACATCGCTGGCGCGCGCGAAGTGCAGGCGTTCAACCGTGAGGCGGAGACGATCGAAGAGTTCCGCCGCGTCAACGAAGCCAACCGCGAAGCCAACATCCGCGCTGCCGCCTTCACCAGCGCCCTCAACCCGGTGCTGGAGGCGCTCGGCTATGTCGCGCTGGCGATCGTGGTCATCGCGGGCGGTGTCTCGCTGCTGTCAGACTCGCCTGTGCTGGGCTTGACCGGAATCACGCTGGGCACAGTGTTCGCCTTCGTGCAGTATGTGCAGCGCTTCAGCCAGCCGATCACCCAGATCGCCGTGCTGTGGACGAACGTGCAGAGCGCCATCGCGGGCGGCGAACGCATCTTCGACCTGCTGGATGTGCCGGAAGAGATCGCCGACAAGCCGAATGCCCAGCCCATCCCACCGATCACCGGGCGCGTTGAATTTCGCGGCGTCAAAGCGGGCTATACCGAGACGCAGCACGTCCTGCGCGGCATCGACTTCGTGGCGGAACCGGGTCAGACGATCGCTATCGTCGGTCCGACGGGCGCGGGCAAGACGACGATCATCAATCTCATCCCCCGTTTCTACGACGTGTCTGAAGGCAGCGTGACCATCGACGGGCACGACGTGCGCGATGTCACCCTGCACAGCCTGCGCGAACAGGTCGGCATCGTGCTTCAGGACACCTTCCTGTTCAGCGATACCGTCATGAACAACATCCGCTATGGGCGCATGGACGCCACCGATGACGAGGTGATCGCCGCCGCAAAGCTGGTCAATGCCGATTCGTTCATCGAGCGCCTGCCCGACGGCTATCAGACCGTGCTGGGCGAGCGCGGTTCCGGCTTGAGCCAGGGGCAGCGCCAGCTCATCAGCATCGCGCGCGTCGTGCTGAAAGACCCGCGCATCCTCATCCTCGATGAAGCGACCAGCAGCGTCGATACCCGCACCGAACGCCTCATCCAGAAGGCGTTCGAGCGCATCCTGCACGGACGCACCGCCTTCGTCATCGCCCACCGCCTCAGCACCATCCGCAATGCCGACCTGGTGATGATGCTGAAGGACGGGCAGATCATCGAACGCGGTACGCACAACGAACTGATCGCGCGGCGCGGCGCATACTATGACCTGTACATGAGTCAGTTCCGACGCGAGGAACAGCCCGCCGAAAACGGCAGCCCGGTCCCTGCCCCAGGGGACTAGACCTGATTGTGTGCCGGGAGAGCGAACACTTCCCCCGGCACACATCGTCTCGCCTGTGCCCCGCCTGACACCGCCGTGCTGCTCACCCTGCCCGCTGTCCCCAGTGTGCCTGCTTACCCAATTCCCCGATCATAACGACCTGCATTTCAGTTATAATGGCGCTGTAGGGAAGCCAACTTATGTATGCCATGAGATGAGGGCACGCTGCACATGCTGACCAGCGACATGATCGAGACCATGCCCACACCGCCCGCCGCTGCCGCGACCGCGCGCAGCCCGCGCCCGGCGCTGTGGGCGGATGTGCCAGACGCCCAGTGGGATGACTGGCGCTGGCAGCTTGCCCATCGCCTGAACAGTGTGGAAGAGCTGGCACAGCTCATCCACCTGACCGCTGACGAGAGAGCCGGGCTGTCGGCACAGGGCATCTTCCGAGTAGACATCACCCCGTATTTCGCCGGGCTGATCGACCCCGATGATCCCCACTGCCCGATCCGTCTTCAGGTCATCCCGCAGGGGCGTGAACTTCAGGCGTTCGAGGGCATGATGGCGGACAGCCTGGGCGAAGACGCGCACAGCCCCGTGCCCGGTCTGGTGCATCGCTATCCCGATCGGGTGCTGATGCTGCTCACCACCCAGTGCGCCAGCTACTGCCGCTACTGCACGCGCAGCCGCATCGTCGGCAGCCCGGTGCTGAATTTCAGCCAGGCGGATTTTGACCGCCAGATCGACTACCTCCAGCGCACCCCACAGGTGCGCGATGTGCTGCTCAGCGGCGGCGACCCGCTGGTGATCGCCCCGCGCATTCTGGAGAACGTGCTGCGCCGCCTGCGCGCCATCGACCACATCGAGATCATCCGCATCGGCACGCGCGTGCCGATCTTCATGCCTCAGCGCGTCACCGAGGCGCTGTGCGCCATGCTGCGCCAGTTCCACCCGCTGTGGATGAACGTCCACATCAACCACGCTAAAGAGATCACGCCGGAGGTCTCTCACGCGCTGGCGATGCTGGCGGACGCGGGCATTCCGCTGGGCAACCAGAGCGTGCTGCTGGCGGGCGTCAACGACAGCGTGGAGGCACAGCGCGAACTGGTTCACAAACTGGTCAGGAACCGCGTCCGCCCCTACTACCTCTACCAGTGCGATCTCGTCGAAGGCGCGGGGCATTTCAGGACGACTGTCAGCCGGGGCATCGAGATCATCGAAGGGCTGCGCGGACACACGAGCGGCTACGCCGTCCCCACCTACGTGATCGATGCGCCAGGCGGCGGCGGCAAAGTGCCCGTCATGCCGCAGTACCTGATCAGCCAGTCGCCAGGTACGGTGACAGTCCGCAATTATGAGCATCGCACGTTTGTCTACCATGAGCCGACGGATTACCCCCCACCCGGAGATCACCCGTAAATGCGCGTCGCCGTCCTCGCCAACCTCAAAGCCAACGCTCCGACATGGGAGGGCATCCCGCATGACCAGTGGGATGACCTCGACACGCCCAAATCCGTCGGCGCGATCGTCGATGCACTGCGTTCAGGCGGGCACACCGCCGAATTCTTCGAGGCGCAGGTGACGCCGCCACACGACCTGATCGCCCGCCTGATGGAGTGGAAGCCGGACATCTGCTTCAACATCGCCGAAAGTCACTTCGGAGACGGGCGCGAGGCGCAAATCCCGGCTGTGCTGGAGATGCTCCGCATCCCGTATACCGGGGCGCGCGTGCTGGCGCAGTCGATCGCGCTGGACAAGGCGATGACCAAACGCATCGCCGCTTACTACGGGCTGCCCACACCGGAATATCAGGTGTTCTACCACGCCGACGACCCGATCAGCCCAGACCTGATCACCCCATCGGGCGATCTGCGCTTCCCCCTGTTCGTCAAGCCGAACAGCGAGGGGACGAGCATGGGCGTCACTGTAGAGAGCATCATCCACACGGCGGAGGCGCTGCGCGAGCGCGTGCGCGGACATCTGGCGCGCTACCGCCAGCCGATCCTCGTCGAGCGCTACATCCAGGGGCGCGAGGTGATGGTCGGCATGATCGGCAACTGCCCACCGTTCGACCCGCGCCGTCACCAGCCGAACGACCTGCCGCGCCTCGCCCCGGACCTGCACCTCTT
Organism: uncultured Pleurocapsa sp.; assembly: GCA_964614405.1. Lineage (GTDB taxonomy): Bacteria > Chloroflexota > Anaerolineae > Aggregatilineales > Phototrophicaceae > Flexifilum. Next base: position 1,963 of record CAZTLS010000028.1, on the reverse strand, counting down.
CTCGATCCTGGAGATGGACATCTCGCTCACCGCGCCGACTGAGGGCGACCTGTACACCAGCGAGATGAAGAAAGACCTCGCCGTGCTGTACCGCTATCACTGCCCCGCCCCGCTCAGCGATGCACAGACCGCCCGGCTGCGCTATCTGTCGGCGGCGCTGTTCAGCGTCATCGACGCCAAAGATGTGGCGCGCATCGACCTGCGACTCGACGCCAGCGCCGACGACGCGCCGTACATCCTGGAGATCAACACGCTCCCCGGTCTCACGCCCAGCTTCAGCGACCTGTGCGTGCAGGCAGAGAGCGACGGCTGGTCGTATGAACGGCTGGTCAACGGCATCCTCGACGTCGCTGCCCGCCGCTGGGGGCTGGTCTGAGGTGTCCGTATATCGATCTGACCTCACCCCGTTTCGCCCCGCTCAACCGCCCGGTTTCCGGGGTGAGGTTTGGGGCAAACGGGCGACACACCCTGCTTGCCACACCTTCTCATGCGTGATAGCATTTCGGCACACATTCGCATTGCACACGGGGATGCTCATCCGCCATGCCGCACATCTTCATCAGCTATTCCAAAAAAGATACGCGCGACCTGGCGCTGAAACTGACCGATGCGCTCAACGCCCTCCCTGGTGTGACAGCCTGGATGGATCGCTCGCTGAAGGTGGGCGCGAACTGGGATACACAGATCGAGTTGGAGATACGACGCTGCGATTACTTCGTCGTGCTGTATTCGCCGGACATCAACCGTCATCATCACGGCGAACCGGAAAGTTTTGTGCTGACGGAAATCCGCTATGCCAAACACACTGCGCGCAGACCGATCATCCCGGTCATGGCGCAGATGACGAGCGAGCCGCTGCTGTTGAGCGGGATGCAGTACATCGATTATACCCTGCCCGGCGCAACACTGGCTGATCTGGTCGAGGCGATCCGCGCGGAATGCAGCATCGATGGGCAGCAGCCTCCGCCCCCGCCCGACCCGATCGCCCGGCTGAAGGCGCTGCTGCCCGCGCCGTTCGAGATGATCCCGATCCCGGCGGGAAAGGTGACACTGGAGACCGGGAAAACCTTCGATGTGCCGGCGTTCCGCATCGCCCGCTACCCGGTGACGAACGCGCACTACCGCCCGTTCGTGGCGGGCGGGGAATACAGCGAGCAGCGCTGGTGGACGACGGACGGCTGGGCGGCACGTCAGGCAGGGAGATGGACGCAGCCGCGCTTCTGGGATGATGCGAAATGGAACCAGGACGATCATCCGGTGGTGGGGGTGTCGTGGTACGAGGCGGTCGCCTACTGCCGCTGGCTGAGCGCGCAGACGGGGGCGCAGATCGCGCTGCCGACGGAGCAGATGTGGCAGCGGGCGGCGCAGGGAGACAAGGGCTGGACATACCCCTGGGGAAACAAATGGGATGGGGCGCGCTGCAACAACAGTGTCGGAGAATACAACAGCGACGGGACGACGCCGGTGACGCAGTATGCCGGAAAGGACAAAGGCGACAGCCCGTTCGGGGTGAGCGACATGGCGGGCAATGTGTGGGAGTGGTGTATTACTGATCATCATACAGGCGATCAGGATGTGAACAAACGTGCTACGTATCGCGTTCTGCGCGGCGGCGCGTGGTTCGACGGTAATGCAGATGACTTCGCCGCCGCCAACCGCTACTGGTACTCGCCGGACGTCTGGTACTACAATATCGGGTTCCGTTTCGCCCTCCTTTAATTCTGTATTACTGAATTCTGAGTCCTGAATCCTGAGGGTTCTGTCTTCTGCTTTTTCTTTTTCCCATTCCCGCTTCGCGGGAATAATTTTTCGGAAGGAAGGAGCTATGCGTACATATAATAATCTGTATGGGCAGATCGCCGATTTTGAGGCGTCGTATCAGAGTGGTGACAGTTCGGCTGACGGGCGTGTGATCCCACAGACGACATTCGGATCGTGATCTAGGCGGGTCTCGTCTTCATCG
>CAZTLS010000027.1:0-45030 GCA_964614405.1 uncultured Pleurocapsa sp. | reverse complement strand
CTGTGGCGGTCGATGACCACCGTAACACTGCCCTGCTCAGTGAACTTAACCGCGCTGCTCACCAGATTAGTGAGAACCTGGCGCAGGCGCAATGGATCGCTGGTCACCCGCAGATCGGGCGTGTCGGCGCGCAGGGTCAGCATCACCGGGCGTCCCTTGAGCAGCACCTGCGACGACGCCACCACATCCGAGACAAGCGTATCGAGATCGATGATGTCGCTGCGGAGATCGAGCTGCCCGGCTTCAATCTTCGCCAGGTCAAGCACGTCATTGATCAGCTCCAGCAGGTGTTTGCCACTGCTGTAGATGATGCCAATATCTTCCTGTGCTTCCTCGCTCAGTTCACCGTCATCGCCGTCGATCAGGATTTCAGAGTAGCCGATAATCGAATTGAGCGGGGTACGCAGCTCGTGCGACATGTTGGCGAGGAACTGCGATTTGAGGCGATCGACCTCGCGCAGCCGCTCCGCGACCTGGCGTTCGCGCGCTGCCTGTTCTTCGGCGGCGCGCAGCGCCTCTTCACGGGCGCGCTCCAGTTCCTTCTGCGGCGTGATGTCGTGGGCGACAAAGTAGAGCGTCTGGCTGGGGATGTCGGAGGTGGTGTTCCATTCGATCCAGCGGTAATCCCCCTGTGCGGTGCGGTAGCGGTTGATGAAGCGCACTGCCGGTTTGCCCGTCGCCAGTTCCCCGGCGACCGCGATCGTCGCCTCCTGATCATCGGGATGCACGAACGCCAGGAAGGGCTGCGATTTGAGATATTCTTCGCTGTACCCCAGCAGGCGCGTCCATGACGGGTTGAGCTGGCGGAAATAGCCATCGAAACCTGCCGTGCCGATCAGGTCGAGCGAGAGGTCGTAGATGCGCTGCGTCTCGCGCCGGGCAGCTTCCGCGCGGGCGAAGGTACGCGCGTTCTCGATGGCGACGGCGACCTGCGCCGCCAGCGAGAGCAGCACGCGCACGTCATCATCATCGAAGCGCCCGACTTCGTCGGACTGCACGTCCAGCACGCCCAGCACCTCCTGACCGACGATCAGCGGCAGCGACAGTTCGGCGCGCGTCTCCGGCAGCAGCGGGTTAGGCAGGAAGTTTTCATCCCGGCGCACGTCGTTCACCACCTGCGGCTCACGGGTGAGCAGGGCGCGCCCCACCAGCGAACTGCCTTTGACCGGGATGGCGAAACCGCGTTCCATCATGATCCGACCCGGTTCGCCCGCCCCGGCAGCCAGTTCCAACGCGCCGCCGTCCTCGCTCAGCAGGTAGATGTGCGCGTGGTACAGGTTGAAGCGCGATTTGGTCAGTTCGACGATGGCGGGCAGCAGGTCTTTCAGTTCAAGCATCGTGGTGATGATGCTGCCCACCTCTGCCACCGTCTGGAGCATCTGCGCGCTGCGCAGGATATTCTGCTCATAGTGGCGCTGCTCCGTCACATCGCGGGCGACGAAGTAAATCACCTGGCGATCGAAATCGGGGATGGCATCCGTCTGAAGGTCACGATAGCCCTGGCTCATCGATTTGTAGCGCGTGACGACCGAGGGAATGCGCTCACCGTTCAGGATCATCTGGGTGATGCGCGCCACTTCCGGCAGATCATCCGGGTGAACCAGCTCGGCTGAGTTGATCGACATCAGATATTCGCGCGAATACCCCAGCACCCGCTCCCATGAAGGGTTGAGGCTGAGGAAGCGCCCGTCAAACGAGACCGTGCCGATCAGGTCGGGGGTGAGGTCGTAAATACGCTGAGTCTCTCTGCGCGCTGATTCGATCGCCTCGAACGCGCGGGCATTTTCGATAGCAATCGCTGCCTGTGCTGCCAGCGCCGTCTTGATCTGCACGTCTTCCTCGTCAAAGCGATTGAGGCGATCGCTCTGCACATCGAGTACACCGACGATGCGATCGCCCAGGCGCATCGGGATCGCCATTTCCGATCGGGTTTCGGGCAGCAGCGGGTTGGGGAGGAAGTCGGGGGACTGCTGCACATCGTTGACGATACGCGCTTCGCCCGTGCGCCCCGCCCCGGCGACGAGGCTGTGCGGATGATTGACCGGGATGCGGTGACCGCGCTCGCGCATGATACGCCCCGGCGCACCCGCACCCGCCGCCAGATTCAGCATCTGGTTCGCTTCATCCAGCAGATAAATATGCACGTGATACAGCCCGAAGCGCTCTTTGGCGCGGTCGCAGATAAGCTGAAGCACATCCTCCACGTTGCGGACTTCGCTGATCGCCCGGCTCACATCGGCGACCGTCGCCATTTCGGCAGCGCGGCGGGCAAGGTGTTCTTCCTGCTCCTTGCGCTTCGTGATGTCGGTGCGGATGGCAACGTACTGGAATGGCTTGCCCTCTTCGTTCAGGATGGGCACGATCGTGGTATCGACCCAGTAGTACATACCATCTTTGGCGCGATTTTTGAACTCACCGCGCCAGGTGCGCCCGTTGGCGATCGTCACCCACACATCACGGATGAACTCTTTCGGGTGATGCCCGGAGTTGATGATGCGGTGATCCTGCCCGATCAGTTCTTCGCGGGGATATTTGGAGATTTCGACAAATTTGTCGTTCACGTAGCGGATGATGCCGCGCACATCGGTGATGGCGACGATCGAGTGTTCGTCCAGCGCCTGTTCAATGTCCGCCAGATTTCTGACCGAACCGCGCAGCCGTGCCACCGTCTGACCGAGATCAGCGCTGCCTGTCTGCCCCGCCTGACTTTCGAGCTGTTCCAGCAGCTGTTCAAGCTCACTGGGTACGGAATGGGCTGAGGGTGCATCGTGTGTGTTCAGCATCGCCTTTTCTGTCTCCCGTTTTTTGTGATCACTATACCCGTCAAAAGACTTGTCAAAGCGTTAAGAAATTCACTTTTCAGAAAACATTGTGCGTGAAATTGCAAATGGGATTACTATGGATGCGGGGGAAGCATTTTTGTTTTCATCGAAGGGTGACTCACGCCCAGAAAGCGGAAGCAATGGCTCATCGACGGATATTCCTCTTTGTTCTGCTATTAACTATCTTGTTCAGTATATCAGCATTTTCGATCAGTGCGCAAACCCCATCTGGCTATTCAGTGACCTGTGACAGCGGCGTCTCGTTTGACAACGGGGTAGAAGTAGTCGTCAACCAGATGCGTTCCGGCTTCAACTACACGGCGACCGCGATCGGCATCAACGGCTTTGACCCGATTCTGGCAGTGCTGGACACGCGCACCGGGCGCGGCTTGTGCAGCGATGACGCCAGCGGCGCAGCGCGCTATGCCGCTAACCTGCCCAGCACCGGGCGGGTGAACGCTTCGGGTCTCAGTTCACAGGTGGTCTTCAGCCAGAACACCGGGCAGGCGCTGGCGGATGTGTCCCTGGTCGTCGGCGGGTTCGGCAACCAGACGGGCGAATTCATCCTGATTCTGGAGGGGATGGGCGTCACCTCCGCTGACGGCGCGGGCGATCCCTTCTCCGTCAACATCACGCCTGGCATGGTGGCATCGGGTGTGCCGCTGACGACGTACATGCTCACGCGCGGCGACGGGCGGGTTGACCCGCTGATGTTCCTCGCTGCACCAGGCACGTCTTCCCCCGCGACTGATGCGTCCGGGGTGCAGATCGTGTGCGATGACGCGGGCACATCGAGCTGCTATGGCACAGGCACACGGCTGGACAACTACAATGTGACGATCGCCACTGGCACGCTCCCAGGCTGGCAGTACGACGCCATGCTGACCACCAACCTGAGCGGTCTTGAGCTGAACCCCAACCGCGAAGACAACTACCTCACCTACTACATGACCAGCTTCCAGAATCGCACCCAGGGACAATACCTGCTGGTCTTCCACATGGGGATTGCCAATGCCAGCGGCAGTGTCGGGTCGAACACGGGCGGCTCGGTCGAACAGCCACGCGGGGGTGATGCCAGCCAGCAGCAGCAGGTGCAGGTCCCATCGGGCACACCGTCTGGCTATTCGGTGACGTGCGACAGCGGCGTCTCGTTTGACAACGGGGTGGAAGTGATCGTCAACCAAATGCGTTCCGGCTTCAACTACACCGCCACCGCAGTGGGCATTGGTGGGTTTGACCCGGTGCTGGCGGTGCTGGATACGCGCACCGGGCGCGGCTTGTGCAGCGATGACGCCCCAGGCGCAGCGCGCTATGCCGCTAATCTGCCGACGACCGGGCGGGTAAACGCTTCCGGTCTCAGCTCACAGGTGGTCTTCAGCCAGAACACCGGGCAGGCGCTGGCGGATGTATCGCTGGTCGTCGGCGGGTTCGGCAACCAGTCGGGTGAGTTCATTCTGATTCTGGAGGGGATGGGCGTGACCTCCGGCGATGGCGCGGGCGATCCCTTCTCCGTCAACATCACGCCAGGCATGGTCAATTCAGGCGTGCCGATCAGTGTGTACATGCTCACGCGCGGCACATCCGGCGTCGATCCGCTGATGTTCCTCGCTTCACCTGGCGCAGCCTCGCCTGCAACGGATCGAGCAGGCGTGCAGATCGTGTGCGATGACGCGGGCACGACGAGCTGCTATGGTTCCAGCAGCAGGCTGGACAACTACAATGTCACGATCGCCAGTGGCACACTCCCAGGCTGGCAGTATGACGCCATGCTCACGCTGCCGATCAGCAGCCTGGCGCTAAGCAGTGACCGCGAGGAGAACTACTATACGTACTACATGACCAGCTATCAGAACCGCACCCAGGGACAATACCTGCTGGTCTTCCATATCGGCATCCGCGACTGAGCGCGGTCTGCAATGACGACACCACCCCGTCTGGCTGTTCAGACGGGGTGGTGATTTTTCACAGCCAGCCGCGCCGCCGGAACATCCAGTACATGCTGCCCGCCGAGATCAGCATCATGCCGACCACGACCATCGACAGCACCGAACCGCTGACGGGCAGCTCAAATGGCTCGGCAGTGGTGATGAAGTCGAGTTCAAACAGGCTGGCGAGGAAGGTGAGCGGCAGGAAGATCATCGAGAAGATGGTCAGCCTGTTCACCGCGTCCACCATGCGCCGCGTCTGCTGATTTTCCATGATGTCCAGCACATCGCTGGACAGATCGCGCTGAGCATCGATCAGGTCATACACGCGCAGCAGCCGTTCGTACAGGTGGCGGAACAGATCGCGGATTTCCTCATCATCCAGGCGCGTCTCGCCCAGCAGGTTGGACAGCACTTCACGCTGTGGGGCGATCATGCCGCGCAGATGGATGAGCTGCTGCTTGATGTAATAGACCATCTGGCGCGGATCTCGCGTTGCTTTGCCTTCGCGCACGCCGATCACTTCCTCTTCCAGATGATTAAGCTGATTGCTCATGCGGTCGAGCAGGGGATAGTAGCTGTCGATGGTGTACTGGCACGACAGATAGAGAAAATATTCCAGCCCACGCGCCCAGAGGGTGTTGTCCTTCGCCGCGCGGTCATACGCCGCGTCGATCGATTTGGCGGCGCTGGAGCGCACGGTGATCAGGTAGCGTTCGCCGATCACACAGTGAATTTCGCGCCCTTCCACCTTATGTTGAGCGATCTGCGGCTCGAACAGCGACAGGAAGACGTATGCCGGGTATGCCAGCAGAGTCGGACGGCGGTCAGCGCGATACAGGTCTTCCATGACAGACGGGCTGAAATTGAAAAAACGCCCGATCCAGTCGATCTCGTCGCCAGACGGATCCACTACATCGATCCACAGCAGGTCACCTTCTGCGTAAGCCACCTCCAGCCTGTCCTGGGGCAGGTTGCGACGCAGCACAAAGTCAGGGTTTTCATTGCAGTGAGCGGGAGCTGCAAGCGAGCGTATCATCGTCATTGGTCGCATATCTACCATCGTGACTCCGGCAAGATGATCACAGCATAGCACGCCGCGCCTGCGCGACCAACACGCAGCGGGGGGATGGCGGGTAGGACAGATGGGGGATCGACGGAATAGGTGTAAAAAACGCATCACACACTCTTAAAGCTTCCATGATGGACAGCGCCGCCGCACAGGTCGATAATCGAACGCAGTGCCTGATGATTGCAGGAGAAGTGAACCTCATGCGTAAACTCTTTCTGGCGTGCGTTCTGGTGATGGTCGTCTTCGTCGGCGCGGTGTCGGCGCAGACGGACATCGATGCGGTCGATCCTACCGGAACGACCATCGTCTACTGGCATCAGTTCGGCGGCGCACAGCTTGAAGCGATGACCCGCCTGGTCGAGCAGTTTAACAGCACCAATGAGTACGGCATCACCGTCGAGGCGATCGCCCAGGGCAGCTACAACGATATCCGCAACCTGATGAATGCCGGTATCACCAGCGGCGAACTGCCCAATCTGGTGGCGGGTTTCGCCAACGACGGCGCGAGCTATTTTGCCGACGGCGCAGCGGTTGACCTGAACCCGTTCGTGAACAGCGCAGTGTGGGGCATCACCGGTGATGACTTCCGTTTCGACCTGCTGCCGCTGAACACCACCCCCGATGGCGCACTCGTCGCTTTCCCGCACCAGACTTCGGCGCAGGTGTTCGCCTTCAACCAGACGCTGCTGGAAGCCCTCGGCTTCGACGGTCCCGCCCGCAGCATCGAGGAATTTGAAGCGCAGGCGTGCGCTGCTGCCGCCTACACCGGTCCCAACGGCGAAGACGTGCAGGGCTTCCCGATCACGACCGACGCCTCGCTGTTCGAGTCGTGGGTTGCCAGCCAGGGCGGGCGCATCTTCGACGGTGAGAATTACCTGTTCACCAGCGAACCCGTCGTCAACACGCTGGCGCTGTACAAGCGTCTGTACGACGCAGGCTGCGCCTATATCCCCGCCGAGCGCTTTGCAGAGCAGGCGGATTTCGCGCGCGGGCTGACCCCCTTCTTCGCCACCAGCACCGCCGGCTTCACCTTCGTGGTGGCAGCGTTCAACGACAGCGGCTACGAAGCCGACTGGTCGGTGACGACCTTCCCGCACACCGAGGGCAACGAGACGCTTCAGGTGTTCATCCCCAGCATCATCCTCGTCGGCGGCACGCCGGAAGAGCAGGTCGCGTCGTGGCTGTTCCTCAAGTCGCTGGTGACGCCGGAAGCGGGCGCGCTGTGGAGCAGCGGCACGGGTTACTTCGGGTCGTCGCGCGCCGGACAGGAATCGCTCACTGACGTGAACGCCTTCGTCGCCCCGCAGATCTACCCCTACTTCACCGCTGCCAGCGCAATCCTGGCAAACCCGGATGTCAAGCTCTACAGCGGTCCGAGCATCGCGGCGCAGAACCGCGTGCGCGGGCTGATCAGCGAGGCGATCGCCGCCGTCACCAGCAATGGCGGCTCGGTTGAGAGTGCCGTCGCTGCGCTTCAGGCGGGTGCGGAACAGGCACTTGCCGACAGCCAGTAAGCGGCTCGCCTGGAAACAGCACCGCCCCCGTACCAGTATCGGTACGGGGGCGGTGTCGTTGACGGCAGAAAGCAGCGTGCCGCTTAGCGGACGACGTTGCCTTCCGGAACATAGACCATGTTGGCATCGCAGGCGATCCACACCTTGACGAAGCCATTTTCCGCCGTCGGCGCGACGTACCAGGTGCGCCCCGCCGGGAGGTTGAAGCCCGTGTACGTGCCTGCATCAGCGGCGTAGTACGCCAGCGCGCCCGCCGGGACGCTAGTCACACGGTAGCCCGCTGGAACCGGAGTGCGGCAGCCCGCCCCAGTCGCCGCAGCAGGCTGAGTGATCGGCGCCCACGACGCGCCGCTGCATGTGCCGAAGTCAGGGGTGTACGGGTCCTCCGCAGCGTAGACGAGACCAAACGGCTGGTCCGTCCCGCGAATCAGCACGCCGATGCCTGGCGCGCCCGTCCCGATTGGACCGATCGTGAAGGTATAGCTCACGGTCGCGCCAGCGGCGGTCGGTCCGCCCTGGACGCCTTCCATCACACCGTCATCCCAAATCTGAACGAAATAGTCGCCCGCATCCTGCACGGTGATGGTGACGATAAGCGTGCAATCATTGGTGTTCACCACCAGTGAGGTGATGGTTGCACCCTGGGCAGCAAACGATGGCGCGGCAGCGATCAGCAGCAACCCAATCAGGGCAAAAGCAAGGAACAGTTTACGCATTGCTCAATTTCCTTAAAGTAAGGCAGAATCGCCGATTACAAAATACATTATATGCCTGTTTTGAGATATGCAAGCCGAAACATATAACCAATTTTGTTAAGCGTGCGGGCGACATGGCGATTTGTCCCAGGTCGAATCACAGGATTGTTATAAAACTGTGGCATTCGTTGGGGCATGAGGTGAAATACGCTACAATCACAGAAAACGCTGTACATCATGGAAGCAAACATGTGATCGCCCACGCAAAAATTACCATCAACGGACGTTACCGCCTGCTGGATGAGCTGGGGCGCGGGGGGATGGGCGTGGTCTACCGCGCCTACGATCGCCTGTTCGACCGTCTGGTCGCGCTCAAGCAGGTCAATTTTCACGATCCGAACGCGCTGGAAAAAAATGACGAACTGCGCGTGCTGCTGGCTCAGGAATTTCATCTGCTGGCGTCGTTGTGGCATCCCGGCGTCATCACCGTGCTGGATTACGGCTTCGATGCTGACCGCCAGCCGTTCTACACCATGCAGTGGGTGGAACACCACCGCACGATCATCGAGGCAGCGCGCGAGGTCGATCTGCCCGCCCGCCTTGACCTGTTCCGCCAGACGTTCGAGGCGCTGGAATATCTGCATCGGCGCGGCATCATCCACTACGACCTCAAGCCGAGCAATGTGCTGGTCGATCTGAACGATCAGGTCAGGCTGATGGATTTCGGGCTGGCGGCAAAACTGGCGCGCTACAACGTGTTCGCGGGCACGCCGACCTACATGGCTCCTGAGGTGCTGCGCGGCGACCCAGGCACACCCGCCACCGACCTGTACACCGTCGGCGTGCTGCTGCACGAGGTCTTCGCGCGCGGGCTGCCTTTTCTCAAAGACGGCAGGGTCGATCTGGAGAGCATCCTCACCCGCCCGATCGACCTGCCCGCGCTGATCGCCGCCACCGGCTCTGCCCCACTCGCGCTGGTCATCGCACGGCTGCTGGCGAAACACCCCGACGATCGCTATCCCAATGCCCGCGCCGCGCTCACCGCCCTGTACCGCGCCTTCAACGAGACGCCGCCCACTGAAGCCCCGGTCATCCGCGAAAGCCACCTGCGTCCGCCGTTCATCGGTCGTGAACAGCCGCTGGCACAGCTCACCAGCGCCCTGGATGAGGCGCGCGCCGGGCGCGGGTCGGCATGGCTGATCGGCGGCGAGAGCGGCATCGGCAAATCGCGCCTGGCGGATGAGGTGCGGGCGATCGCCCTGACGCGGGGCGTGCAGGTGCTGATCGGGCAGGGCATCGAGGACAGCGGCGCGCCGTATCAGTTCTGGCGGCTGCCGCTGCGCCAGCTCGTACTTCAGGCTCCGCCGCACAGCTTCGATACCTCCCCGCTGACGATGGTCATCCCCGACATCGAGATGCTGACGGGCGAACCGACCCGTGCGCTGCACCCGGATGAGGCGCGGCGTCAGGAAGAACTGACCGAGGCGATCTGCACCCTGTTCGCCGTGCAGCCGCAGCCGGTGCTGCTGGTGCTGGAAGATTTGCAGTGGGCGCGCGAGAGCATGATCCCGCTGGCGGCGCTGATCGAGCGGGTGGCGACGCTGCCTGTGCTGATCATCGGGGTGTATCGCAGCGATGAGTTCAGCGGGCTGCCCAAACGCCTGCCGGGAACACAGGTGATCAGCCTGGGGCGGTTTGAGCGCGATGAGATCGCCAGGCTGACGGCAGCCGTGCTGGGCAGCGCCGAACGTGCCGAGCATCTGGTCGATGTGCTGATGGAACAGACAGAAGGCAACGTCTTCTACCTGATCGAGTTCATGCGCCTGCTGGCGGAAATGGCGGGTGGGCTGGATGCCATCGGCGATGTGCTGCCCCTGCCTGAAGACGGCTGGATGACCGAGGGCATCCGTTCGCTGCTCATGCGCCGCCTCAACCGCATCCCGCCGGAAGATTTTCTCTACCTGCGCTATGCCGCCATCATCGGGCGGGAGATCGATTTTGAGGCGCTGCGCGCGATCGACCCGACGTTCGATTACAACCGCTGGCTTTCCACCAACGTCAACAACGGCATTCTGGAGATGGTCGTTGGCGGGCGGGCACGCTTCACCCATGACAAGATGCGTGAGGCGCTGCTGGTCACCATCCCCGAAACACGCCGCGCGGAGCTGTACTGGCTGGTCGCCAGCGCCTACGAGGTCGGGCGCGCAGACGACCCCGAACGCGCCTTTCAACTGGCGCTGATGTGGCGCGAAGCGGGCGATGCGGAGAAGGTACGTCACTACGCAGAACTCGCGCTGACGCTGGCACATACCCCCACCAGCGCCAAAACAGTGGAGACCCTCTACGACATCCTGCTCTCTCATGTGCCGGAAGCTGACCTGGCAAAACGGCTGGAGCTGCTGGCGCGCTATGCCGACAGCATGCATACCCTCTCACAGCCGTTCAGCCTCATCATGGCGCAGATCGAACAGGCGCTGGCAGTCGGGGAAGCATTCAGCCACCAGGCAAAAGGGCGTGCGGACTCGGCAGTGCTGGTCAAAGCGATGGAGGCGCTGGCGCGGGTGTGCAGCAATTATGACGGCTATGCCCAGGGCGTGCGCGCTGTGCAGATCGCCCTGCTCCACGCCGAAGCGCTGGACAACATTCCTGTGCAGATCGATCTGTGGGTGCGCGCCATCCTGCTCTATACGCGGCTGGGTGAGATCGATCAGGCGGTCATGGCACAGCAGCGCGCCGCCGCCCTGCTCACCCCAGACAGCCCGCCGGAGATGCGTTACCGGGTTCGGCGCGCGCTGCCACAGCTTCTGCGCGCTCAGGGGCGCACGCGCGAAAGCTATCAGCAGCTCCGATCCCTGCTGACAGAGTTCGGTGACATCATGTCGAAGGATGACCGCTTCAACATGCAGCTCAATTCCGCTGTCGCTGCCTGGGAGATCAAACTGTTCGATGTGGCGGAAGCTCAGGCAAAAGCACTGATCACGGTGGCAGCCGAGGAACAGACACAGTACGATGTCGCCAATCTGACCAACCTGCTCGGTTACGTCCAGTTCGACAAGGGCGACCACGCTTCGGCGGTGACGAGTTTCCGATCTGCTCTGCGGCTGGCACACCAGCTCAATGCCACTTCGCTCACCCTGGACATTCTGGTGGGCATCGCACGCATCCGCCTCATGGCGGGCGATGCGGAAGGCGCAGCAGAGCTGATCGGGCTGGCGCTGCTGCACCCCACCAGCAATGAGGATGTCCGCATCACCGCCGCGCCCGTCCTCCAGCAGCTTCAGAGCAGCGGTGACCGCGCGGCGATCGATGCGGCTGTGGCGCGCGGTGGCAAGGCGGACCTCGCTCAGATCGTATCCGACATCCTGAAGTAACCTGCGCCTCCCCGTGACAAGGATGGAACCTGCTATGACGCGCGTGCGCGAACTCGGCATCGACCCAGGCTGGCTGCTGCCCGCCGGAGAACTCAACGCCATCACCGATGTGCCCGGTGTGCGTGTGGGGCATGTCACCCGCATCGAAGGGGACGCGATACGCACCGGGGTGACCGCCATCGTGCCGCACAGCGACAGCCTGTTCGACCGCAAGGTGTCGGCGGGCGTCGCCACGATCAACGGTTTCGGCAAGGCGACCGGGTTCGAGCAGATCCGCGAACGCGGGGTGATCGAAACGCCGATCGTGCTGACCAATACTCTGGCGATCGGGCGCACATCCGACGCGCTGATCGGCTACATGCTGCGCGATCATCCGCGCATCGGCATCGACGCCGGGACGGTCTGCCCAGTGGTCGGAGAATGCAACGACGGCTTCCTCAACGACATACGCGGGCGGCACATCACCCAGGGCGATGTGTGGACGGCGATCGACACCGCGCGCGGCGGGCAGGTGGTGGAGGGGTGCGTGGGCGCGGGGACGGGCACGAACTGTTTTCAGTTCAAGGGCGGCATCGGCACGGCATCGCGGCGCGTGCTGGGTGGGCGTTTCACCGTCGGCGCGCTGGTGCAGACCAATTACGGCGCGCGCGCTGAAATGCGGTTTTTCGGCGCACCGATCGGTCGGCATTTGCTGGAAGACGGCATGCCGCAGCCCGGTCCGGGGTCGATCATGATGGTGCTGGCAACCGATGCACCGATGGACGGACGACAGCTTTCGCGGCTGGCGATGCGCGCCGCTTTCGCGCTGGGGCGCACGGGCACGAACGGACACGACGGCAGCGGGGACTTCGCCATCGCCTTTTCGACTGCTCATCCCTGGCAGCACGCGCCGTCGGATGCTGAGGCAGCCATCACCCGCTTCACCGAGTCCGGCGCGGCGATCAGCGAGTGCTTCACCGCCGCCGTCGAGAGCATCGAAGAAGCCATCTGGAACGCGCTGACCGCCGCGCACACCATGACCGGGCGCGCCGGGAACACGCTGTATGCCCTGCCTCATGAGAAGCTGCTGCACTGGTGGCAGCACTACCGGGGCGGCTGAGTCAGCGATCGCGGTCGCGGTCGCTGCGGGGCGGCGCAGCATACAACCACCAGAACTCCCCCTGCGGATACGCCGGGATGAGCGCATCCTCCCACAGGAAATCCGTCGGGGCGGTGAAGCGGCGCAGCTTGCCATCCACCCCGCGCATCGCCTTGAGCAGTTCGTCATGCGGTTCGCCCTGTGCCGCCAGCGCCCGCATCACTTCCTGCACGATGGTGCGCCGCAGCACCTCCGGAGGATAGATGCCGGCACAACTGCGCGGCGAGTCTTCGCATTCCTCAAAGAAGGTCGCCATCGCTTTGAGACGCGATGCGCCCTCGCGCTGCAATTTCTCGATGTAGTGCTGACGCCATTCCGCACGAATGGCGTCATGCGCGGCGCTCACCTGGCTCAACTGGTCGCGCTGCGCCGGAGAGAGGCGGTCGGCGATCGCCTCCAGCCGACGCAGGCGCAGCAGCAGCCCGCCGATGGTCAGCGCAGGCATAGCAGAGCCGCCGAACAGCCCGGTTTTGGTGCGCCCGTACAGCGCATCCTCATAGACATAGGGCACAAGCCCATCGACCATCGCTTTAGCTTCACGCAGATCACGATCGGCGTCGAAGGCGCGATCGACCATCGTCTTTCCCCTTTCACACCCAGCGAATATCCCGACAGCCTATTATGCCACGCTTTACGAATTTGATGCGCGCGGGCAGATTGTCCTATAATGAGGGGGAGTTCAACCCCGCCGTGCGCGGAGTCAGGAGTCAGCCGTCAAGTGACCCAAGCCGAAATCGTCCTGCTGGGCACGCCCCAGGTCTTCATCAACGCGCAGCCCGTCCGTTTTGCGCGGCGCAAGGCGCTTGCGCTGATCGCATATCTGGCGATCACCCGTCAGCCGCACAGCCGCGATACGCTGGCGGAACTGCTGTTCGCCGATCACGAAGCGGGGCAGGCGCGCGCTGCGCTGCGCGTCATCCTCGCCGCCATCAACCAGACGCCGCTCGTCGGCTGGCTGATCGCCGAACGCGACACCATCGCCCTGCGCGTGGATGAGACGCTCTCCGTCGATGCCCTCGCCTTCGATGCCCACATCGATGCGGGCGCAGACGCGGCGGCGGCTGCCCTCTATCGCGGCGATTTCATGGCGGGCTTCACCCTGCGCGACAGCCCAGCATTTGACGACTGGCAAAGCGTGGAGACACAGCGCCTTCAGCAGCGCCTCTTCACCGCCTTGCAGCGGCTCAGCGACCAGTATCGCGGGCGCGGCGAACATGAACAGGCAGCGGAAGTGCTGCGACGCTGGCTGAGCATCGACCCGCTGCATGAGCCAGCCCAGTACGCCCTGATCAGCACCTATGCCGAAATGGGGCAGCGCACTGCCGCGCTCGACCAGTACGCGCACTATGCCGCGCTGGTGCAGGCGGAACTGGGCATCCCGCCGCAGGACGATCTGCGCCAGCTTGCGGAGCAGATTCGCAGTGCCACGCCCAACGCCCGCCCGCCTCGCAGCGGTGAAGGCAGCCTGCCGCCGCTGCCCCCGCTGTGCATCGGGCGTGAAGGGGCGATCGCTGATGTCAAAGCGCGCCTGTGCCAGCCTGCCGCGCGGGTGGTCATTCAGGGGTGGCCCGGCATCGGCAAGACGACGCTGAGCGCGCTGCTCGCTCACAACCAGGCACTGAGCGCCTGCTACCCGGATGGTACGCTGTGGGTGTCGCTGGGGAGCGCGCCCAATCTGGCGGCGGTGCTGGGCGGGTGGGGCGCGGCGCTCGGTCTCGGTGGGCTGGAAGGCGCACGCGGGATCGACGAGATCAGCGCCAGGCTGACCGCTTTCCTCAAAGATCGGCGCGTGCTGCTGATCATCGATGATGTGTGGGCAGCCGAAGACGCGCATCCGCTGCTCGTCGGCAGCGAAGGCAGTGGGCTGATCCTCACCACCCGCCTGAACGACGTGGCGCGCAGCCTGGCGACCAGTCCCGATGCGGTCTACCGCATCCCCATCCTTTCCACTGCTGACTCGCTGACGCTGCTGGGCACGCTCGCCCCGGACGTGGTGGCGACCTACCCGGATGAATGTCACGATCTGGCGGTGCAGCTTGAGGGGCTGCCGCTGGCGCTTCAGGTGGCGGGGCGAATGCTGCACGCCGAAATGGAGATGGGCTGGGGAGTCGATGATCTGCTGCGCGAACTGGGCGAAGGCGACCGCCTGCTGCTGGCAAATGCCCCGGCAGACCGCGCCGAGATCGCCACCCAAACCACCCCGACCATCGCCGCCCTGCTGCATCGCAGCGTCGAACGTCTTCCCGCTGACGCGCAGGAGAAGTTCGCGCTGCTGGCGGTGTTCGCCCCCAAACCCGCCAGCTTCACCCTGGAGGCGATGCAAAGCGTGTGGCGCGTGCCAGACGCGCGTCCGTATGCCCGCCTGCTGATCGATCGCGGGCTGCTGGAGCCGGATCGCGCCGGGCGCTTTCAGATGCACGCGCTGCTGGTCATGCTGGCGCGGTCGCTCTTTCAGGTGATGTGAGCGATGCTCGCCGCCGAAAAGCTCTTTCGCGCAGGCTGCGATTATGCCCGTCACTATGCCGACCATCTGCTCAGCCTGTGTGCGGACTATCGCCTGGGTGGAGAACGGGCGCGCGCGGCGCTGCGTCAGCTTGAGCAGGATTTCGACCAGATCGCCCATGCTCAGGCATGGTGCGCGGGGCACAGCGCCCGTTCAGAGGAAGCGCGCGCCCTGTGCAGCGATTTCGGGCGTATCCCGCCCGCCCTGCTCGAATATCAGCGCACCCTCGACCAGGCGATCGACTGGTACACCGCTGCGCTCAACGCCGCGCTGTCGCTGAACGCGCTGCGTGACGCCGCGCAGCATCATCACAGCCTGGGCGTGCTGCACATGCGCCTCGGCGATCAGCCTGCCGCGCTCACCCATCATCAGGCGGCGCTGCGCCTGGCACAGGAAAACGGGGTGTATGAGTGTATCGCCAATGCGCTCAATGGTATGGGCGATCTGCATCTGCTGGGCGGGGCGTTCAGCGATGCGCTCGCCAGCCTCAACGCCGCCTGGTCTGCGGCTGAAAGGCACGGCTATACGCGCGGTATGGCGGATGTGGGCGTCAGCATGGGCAACGTGTACAAGGCGATGAACGATTTCCCGCGCGCCGAAGACGCTTATACCCGCAGCCTGACGCTCTACCAGATGCTCGATGATACGGCACAGGCGGCGATCGTGCTGTCCCTGCTGGGCGAAGTCGCCTACGCACAGGGGGATCAGGCGCGCGGGCGGGCGCTGCAAATGGAAAGCCTGCACCACGCCAGCGCCATCGGGCATCAGCGTGGCATGAGCCATGCCCTGTGCAACCTCGGCTATCTCGCCGCTGACTCTGGCGACTTTCCAGCCGCAGCGCGTTATCTGGAGCGCGCGCTGAGCATCGATCGCAGGCTGGGCGATCAGCATCACACAGCGGTCACGCTGCTCGGCTTGGGCAACATCAGCTATAACCTGGGGCGCTATGCCGAAGCGGAACGCCAGTTCCGGGAATGTCAGGCATTGTGCGCGGCGAACGGTGACCGCATCGGGCAGGGCATGTCGCTGTCGAGACTGGGGGCGGTGGCAGCAGCAGGCGGCGACCGCGCCGGGGCGATCGCCGCTTACCGCGAAGCGATCGATCTGTTCAGCGCCATCGGCGACGGGTGGGGCGTGGCGATGTGCAGCGCCCGCCTGGGCGAGGTGTATCTCAGCGCGCACCAGCCCGACCTGGCGCGCGACTGCTACACCCGCACGCTGACGCTGACCGATCAGATCGGCGATCGGCGCGGGCGGATCGTCGCCCACACGGGCTTGGGTCAGGCAGCGGTCCTTTACGGCGATCAGCCCGGAGCGCTGGCGCATTTTCGCGCTGCCTATCTCGACGCCATCGCTCTCGATCAGCTTCGGCTGGCGCTGCCCGCGCTGATCGGCATCGCCCACTGCGCACCACCAGAGCGCGCGGCTGACCTGCTCACCATCATCATCCGTCATCCCGCTGCCACCTACAGTGAGCGCGCAGAAGCGCGCCGACTGCTGGCGCGGCTGAAAGCGCGTCCCGTACCCGATCGTGCCGTTCCCGCGATCGACGCTGCGCTCATCGACGGGCTGTAAGCGCACCCTGTCTGAACAGAAAACCCCTCTCACACTGCGTAAGAGGGGTCTGAAATACAGGACACGGACCGGCTTACATCATCGGGCGAAAGATGCGGACGAAACGTTCCGGTTCATCGCCATAACTTTCGGAGTCCAGCCTGGCGCGATGCGCGAGTTCGTGCTGACGGCGGCGGATGATCGGCGGGCGCGGCGCAAGGTCGATGGCATCGGTCATGCCCGCACGCACCCGCAGGATCGCCTGTTCCGCCTCACGCATCGCTTCCCCAAAAGGGCCCCCGGATTCGTCCGCGCCCCCCTGCTGGAAAAGATCGAGCATGAAATTCTCGATCTGCGTCACCGTATTGGCGCGCAGCACGTAGATAGGCGTGCCGCGCCGTTCGGCATCGACGATCAGCTTGGGGCGGCGTCGGTAGTAGTTCTTGATCGTCACGATGGCGTTCGCCGCGCCCATGTCATCGGTCACGCTCAGCGGCAGGTTGAGCCGCCGTGCCGACTGCTGGAGGCGGTTGCGCGCCACTCCGTAAGCGTACACCGTCGTCGGACGCAGGTTCGAGGTGTCGAAGCCTGGGTGTGGGGCGACGACGCCGCTGTCGTCATCCTCCTGGTAGGTCTGGCGGCTGGGCGCGGCACGGCGTTCACCCCGATATGGGCGTTCAGAGCGCTCCGGGCGCTCTGGGCGATCGCCGCGCGTGTTGCGTTCGCTGATCGAGCGGATTTCCGGCTGCGGAGTCTCGACGATCACCTCACCGTTCTCGTTGCGATAGCGCAGTTCGATTTGCAGCGGCTTTTCGCGCAGCACCGCATCGACCGCCGCCGCCACATCCTCGTGAATGACCATCCGATCGCGCGTCTGCAGCTCGATCAGCACGTCGAACGTGGGTGGCGCGCGCCGTTCCAGCACCGTCTTCTGCGTGCCGCGCCGCCGCGCTTCCTCGTCGGAGAGGGTGACGGACTGGATGCCCCCGATCAGGTCAGACAGCGTGGGGTTGAGCAGCAGATTATCCAGCGCATTACCGTGCGCCGTGCCGATGAGCTGCACGCCGCGTTCGGCGATGGTGCGCGCCGCACTCGCCTCCAGCTCACGCCCGATCTCATCGATGACGATCACTTCCGGGTTGTGGTTCTCCACCGCCTCGATCATCACCTCGTGCTGGCGTTCGGGGTGCGAGACCTGCATCCGCCGTGCCCGCCCGACGGCGGGATGCGGCACATCGCCGTCACCGCCGATCTCGTTGGAGGTATCGACGATGACCACGCGCTTGCTCTCCGCCAGCACGCGCGCCGACTCGCGCAGCATGGTCGTTTTGCCCACGCCAGGCGGACCGAGCAGCAGCACGCTTTGCCCGCTCTCGATCAAATCCTGAATGATCTCGATCGTGCCATACACCGCCCGCCCGACGCGGCACGTCAGCCCGACCACCTCACCCCGGCGGTTGCGGATGGCGCTGATGCGGTGCAGCGTTCGCTCCATGCCGGCGCGGTTGTCGGCGTCGAACGCGCCGATGCTGGCGACGACGGCATCGAGTTCGGCACGGGTCACTTCATAGTCGGAGAGGGCGACTTCGCCCGTCGTGTAACGGGCAGTGGGGATGCGCCCCAGGTCGAGGACGACTTCGAGCAGGTCATCCAGGCTGCCGTTGTCATCGAGCCGTGCGGTGATATGCACGGGCAGGATGTGTTTGAGTTTGTCCAGATCGTCTGTAATGCGTCGTTCCGTCATAAGGTGTGTTGTGACATCTCCTGGCATGTCATACAAAGTCAATCAGCGGGCGCACGGGGTGCGGCTGGGCGGACGCACCGCGCGCGGCATGGCTGCCACCATCTCCGCCGTCTCCACAAACCGGGCATGGCGTATCCCCGCCGCGATGTGCCGCACCATGAGCGCCTGAGCGCGTTCGGGCACGAAACCAAGCGCATCGAGGGCAGGCTCAAGCGATTCCTGATAGCGCCGCAGACACACGACCAGCGGCTGGTGGTCGGCTTTGGCGCGCATCAGCACCGCACGCATGAGCGCCTGCATCTCACGCGGGGGCAGGGTGTGATCGACGAAGGGCACGACATAACCGCCACCACGCCCTTCACTGTAGGCGATATACGCGCGCAGCCCGCCCTGCGGTGCGCGATACACCCACCCGCCCGCATCTTCGGGCGGCACAGCGACGGGCTGGATCAGCCTGGGGACGAGTGCCGCATACAGCGAGTGCAGCTCCCCCGGCTCGACGCGCGTCAGCTCATCCAGCGGCAGGATCGCCCCATGCAGGTCTGTCCGCTCGCCCATCCAGCGCCACAGCGTATGTCTGGCGTACACGGAAAAATTGGCGGCGCGCAGCGTCTCGAACAGCGGGCTGTCCTCATCAACTTCCGCCGTCAGCATGTGTGCGCCGCGCTTACCCGCTTCGACGGCAGCGGCGTCCAGCAGATGCAGCAGCGCGCTGCCGTCATCCGCAGCGGTCGCAAGGAAGGTCATATGCGCCAGCGGCAGGTCGGCACGCAGACGGAACTGACCGACCACCTTGTCGCGCCCTGCACGCCCCACCAGCGTATACACCCCCCTGCCACCGAGGATGCTGGAAAGCAGCCCGCCAGACGAAGCCGGGTTCTCTCCGGTATACAGCAGGGCGCTGTCCAGTGGAATGCCATATTCGATCAATCGGCGCATCATCGGCAGATCGACCAGCTTGGCGGTGTGGATATTGGTCGGTTCAAATGTTCGTACCATCGAAAGTCATTCTAACCTGTCTGGTATCGATTTGGCAATCATCCGCCGGGTGGCGCGGCGCATGTGTGAATGGTTCTATGTGATGCTACCACCATTCCATGAGAATTGGATACGCTTTCTCCTGTATAACAACACCTAATCGCACCCGGAGATATTCTCATGACGTCAGACACGATGACAGCAGCGGCGCTCGCCGGTCCGCGCGCAGAATTTTTCGCGGGGTTGCGCGCAGTCACGCCGCTGATCATCGGCGCGGTTCCGTTTGGGATCATCTTCGGCGCGGTGGCGGTGGCGGGCGGGATCAGCCCGGCGGCGGTGCTGGGGCTGAGCGCGATCGTGTTCGCGGGGTCATCGCAGTTCATCGGCGCAAACCTGTACAGCACGGGCGTGTCGCTGCCGCTGATCGCCCTGACGACCTTCATCGTCAACATCCGTCACGCGCTGTACGGCGTGACCCTCGCCCCGCATGTGCGCCATCTGCCGCTGCGCTGGCTGCTGCCGCTGGCATTCCTGATGACCGATGAGGCGTTCGCCGTCGCCATCACCCGCTACAACCAGCCGGATGACTCGCCAAACAAGCACTGGTTCTTCCTCGGCACAGGGCTGGGCATCTACGTTAACTGGCAGATCGCCACCGTCATCGGGGTCATCGCAGGCGGGGCGATCCCCAATCCGGCTGCCTGGGGGCTGGATTTCGCCATCGTGGTGACGTTCATCGGCATCGTCGTGCCGTCGATCACCACGCGCCCGGTCGTGGCGGCGGTCATCGCATCGGCGGTGGTGGCGATCATCGCCTACCCCCTGCCCAACCGCCTCGGTCTGATGGCAGCAGCGCTGGCGGGCGTGGCAGCAGGCTATCTGACCGAGACCTTCTCCACTCGTCCACAGTCCGTCCGTCCAGCGCCGACTCCACAGCAGAAAGGCTGATCCACAGTGCCCACTCCGACCGAATGGCTGCTCATCCTGAGCATGGCGGGGGTGACGATCGCCACCCGCATCCCGGCGCTGGTGCTGGCAGGACGGCTGCCCATGCCCGAACCGCTGGTGCGCGCCCTGCGCTACGTCCCGGCTGCTGTGCTGACCGCCATCGTCGTGCCGGACGTGCTGCTCACTCGCGGGGCGCTCAACCTCAGCCTGAGCAGCAGCCCGCTGGTCGCGGCGGTCGCCTGTGCGCTCGTCGCCTGGTTCAGCCGCAACCTGCTGCTGACGATCGGCGTCGGCATGGGCGTCTTCCTGCTGCACCGCCTCCTCTTCTGACGCGCATCATGGCGCGAGAAAGCGCCAGACATTTTCGACGAAGCGTGCGCGGATCGCCCGGTGCAGCATCAGCGCGAACAGGGCGAACGCCACCGCGATGACCACTGCCATCTCCACGCCGACGAACACCGTCTCGGTGAGCGTGGGGACGAGGAAGTAGCCGACGATCGTCAGCAGACCCAGCACGATGCCGATCACCAGCACGCGCGGACGCTGGCGCACGCTGGCGAGATCGAAGATGTCCACGCCGTGAATGTTCCAGAAGGACAGCACACCCCACAGCGTCATGAAATGCGCCGCACTGCTGCGCGCCACATCGGTCGATTCGCCGCTGCTGAGGTAAGCGACCGCGTACACCAGGCTCATCGCCGCCGCGCCGATGAACCCGCCCACTGCTGCGTAATCCAGCACATCGCGCCGGAACGCCGTCAGCGGGTCGAGGCGGATGACCCGGAAGGCGATCAGGGTGGCAGGGATGTTGATGACGAAGAAGGTCAGCCAGCTGATCTGGATCGGGTTGATCGGGAAGGGCATCGCCATGAAGCCCGCCAGGATGAAGAAGAGCAGGCTGTAGAAATTCTTGACCAGGAAGATTTTCATCGTGCCGAACATCGACTGGCGGATCATCCGCCCTTCGTTGAATGCCAGCGGCAGCGTGGTGAGCGCATTGTTAAGCAGCACCAGGTCTGCCACATCTTTGGTGATCTGCGACCCGGCGTTCATGGCGATCGCCAGATGCGCTTCCTTGAGCGCGGGCACATCGTTCACCCCATCGCCGACCATCGCCACGTATTCGCCCTGCTGCTTGAGCGCGCTGACGATGCGCCGTTTGGTCTCCGGCTCGATGCGGGCGAACAGGTTGCCGTGCCGCACGGCATCCTCAAAGGCGGCTTCGTCCATCGCCTCCAGTTCGTCACCGCGATACGCCGCCGTGACGTGCAGCCCGGCTTCGCGGGCGATCTCGCTGGCGGTCTCCAGATTGTCGCCCGTGATCACCTTGAGCGTCACCCCCTCAGCGCGGAACGCCTCCAGCGTCGTCTGGATGTCCGGGCGCATCTGATCGCTCAGCACGATCAGCGCCAGGGCGCGGCGCGGGGCGTCGAGGGCGCGCTCCGCCTCCGCCACCAGCGCATCAGCGGACGAGAATGCCAGCACGCGCAGCCCCTGACGCGAAAGCGCACGCGCTTCTTCGATCGCCGGATGTCCGGCGGGCAGCACCCGTTCCGGCGCGCCCATGAACAACGCTTCGCCTGGCAGGGCGATCGCCCCCCACTTGCGCTGTGAGGTGAACGGGATTTCGCGCGTCTTGCTCACAGCGGGCAGCGCGGGCAGGCTCTCCCCGGCAGCGCCAGCGTATTCCGCGACGGCGGCAGCGGTGCTGTTCTGCGAGGAGAGGTTGGCAGTGTACACGCCCAGCTTGCTGATGACCGCTTCGGCACTCGCTTCGTCCAGCGGGCGCACCTCCATCACCGACAGCTTGTTCTGGGTGAGCGTACCGGTCTTGTCGAAGCACAGCACGGTGACGTTCGCCATCGACTCGACAGCGTTGACGCGCTGCACGAGCGTCTGTTTGCGGCTGATGTTGACCGCGCCGATCGTCAGCGCCAGCACCGCCGTCAGCACCAAGCCCTGCGGCACGATGCTGGCGACGAACACCACCGCGCTGCGGAAGGTGGGCAGGGTAATGATCGTGTTGTCCGCCAGGAAGCCGGCGATGAAGATCATCGGCAGCGTGACGAGCATGATGACCACTGTCAGGCGCACGAGCATGGCGATGCGCTGCTGCGTCGGCGTCAGCACGCGCTTGTAGCGGGTGGCGGTGTGCGAGAGCTGGTTGATCGTGCTGTGCCTGCCGACGCGGGTGGCGCGCATGATGCCGCTGCCAGCGATGCAGAACGAGCCGGATGCCACGACATCGCCCGGTTCTTTGGGCACAGCGTCGGACTCGCCCGTGAGCTGCGACTCGTCCATTTCGAGCGCATCGCTGACCACGATCGCCCCGTCCACCGCCAGGCGATCGCCGGGTGCGATGGCGATCAGGTCATCGACGACGATCTGCTCTGCCGGGATGGGCATGTGCCGCCCCTCGCGGATGACGGTCACATCGCTGGCAGCCTGCGCCGCCAGACGGTCGAGCTGGCGCTTCGCCAGCGCTTCCTGGATCATGCCGAGAAACGAGTTGGTGAACACGCTGAACCCGGCGAAGATGAACGTGCCGTAATCCTGAAACAGGAAGACCACGACCAGCAGTGTGCCGAAGATCAGGTTGAACAGGTTGAGGATGTTGTCGCGGAAGATATCCCAGTACGTCCGACCGACGCGGGCGCGGTAATCGTTGACATCGCCGCGCGCGACGCGCTGCTGCACCTCGGCACTGGTCAGACCTGTGGGCGTCTGGGGTGAGATCGACAAGGGGGCATCCTCCCGTAAAGTGGCTGTATGGACTCAGGCGATGACGGTCTGTACACGTGATACGCAGCAGTCAGATTGCCGTTGTGTCGGCGATTGTAACGCACATCGGGGCGCGGGGCATAGCCCGTTCAGCAGGTATCAGCATGTCCAATTTGCCCGTTTTCTGCTACACTGTAGAACAGAATTAGCACACATGCGATTGCAAGGATCGCCGTGCCACAACAAGCCCTGTACCTCAAATGGCGTCCTGCCCGCTTCGACGAGATGGTCGGGCAGGAACATATTGTCCGCACGCTGCGCAATGCGCTGCGCCAGGGGCGAATCCGTCACGCCTACCTGTTCAGCGGTCCGCGCGGCACAGGCAAGACCACCAGCGCCCGTCTGCTGGCGAAAGCACTCAACTGCACCGCCCCGGATGTCGAAAGCCGCCCGTGCAACCAGTGCGCCGCGTGCATCGCCATTAACGAGGGGCGCTACCTCGACCTGATCGAGATCGACGCCGCCACGCACACCGGCGTGGACGACGTGCGCGACCTGCGCGATCGCATCGCCTTCGCCCCTGGTGAAGGGACATACAAGGTGTACATCATCGACGAAGTACACCGCTTTTCCGGCAGCGCCTTCGACGCCCTGCTCAAGACGCTGGAAGAACCGCCCGATCACGCCATCTTCGTGCTGGCGACCACCGAGATCGACAAGGTTCCACAGACGATCAAAAGCCGCTGCCTGCAATTCGAGTTCCGCCGTCTGACGATCAGCGAGGTTGCCGACCGGCTGGCGCTCATCTGCGACGCGGAAAATCTGCGCTACGAGCGCGCTGCCCTGGAGATGGTCGCCAGGCAGGGCACGGGCAGCGTGCGCGACAGCATCAGCCTGCTCGACCAGATCGTGACCGACCCCGATGAGCCGATCACCCTGACGCTGGTCGAACGGGTGCTGGGCACGGCGTCGAGCGAGGCAGTGCGCGCGCTGGTCGAGGCGATCACGCTGGGCGATGCCGCCGCCGGGCTGCGCATCATCCACACCGCCATCGACAGCGGGGCTGACCCGCGCCAGTTCGGGACGCAGGTGGTGGAGTATCTGCGCGCGCTGCTGATCGCAGCGACGGCGGGCGCGGCGCTCATCCCCGCCTCTGACCATGAGCGCGCCCACTACGAGCGTCAGGCGGCGCAGACCGACCTGCCGAGCATCACCCGCGCCGTGCGCGCCTTCAACGAGGCGGTGAGCAGCGGGCGCGGCGGCTGGCATCCGCAGCTTGCACTGGAACTGGCGCTGGTTGAGGCGCTGCAACAGCCCGCCATGCCGATGGTGACGGTCAGCGCCGGACAGCAGCCCGCTCCACAAGCCGCCCCTGCTGTGTCGGAAGCGGCGCTCACCCCAGCGGCGCGCGATCAGGATGCGGTGGTCAGCGCCGCGCAAATCAACCAGCGCTGGGGGCAGGTCCTCAGCCGGATGCAGCGCTACAGCAAGTCCGCCCCGGAGATCATGCGCTACTTCCGCGCCTACCGCGTGGAAGGCAACGTCGTCTCACTGGGAACGGACAACGAGACGTATTACAATCGCATCCATCCCCACCCGGACAAACGCCGGGTGATCGAGCAGGCGCTGGCGGACGTCTTCCGTACCCGCCTGAGCGTGCAGGTGATCCGCATCAGCGCGCAGGACATGGCGGCGGCGGGCGCGGTGATCAGCGAAGATGAAGCGGCTGATCCGCTGCTGGCGGCGGGCATCGAGATGGGCGCACAGATCGAACGTATGACCACAGAAGAGCCGAAGACGGCACAGGAAGAGGAGTAGAAGACGATGAGCAAGCGACGTGGCGGGCTTCCGGGCGGCGGCGGCATGGGCGGCGGGGCGAACCCGGCGCTGATGCGCCAGCTCCAGAAGATGCAGGAAGAGATGGTCGCCGCACAGCAGGCGCTGGAGACCGAGACCGTCGAGGTGAGCAAATCGGGCATCACGGTGGTGATCACCGGGCATCAGCGCGTGCAGTCGATCACGATCGACACGACGAAGATCGACACCAGTGACCCGGAATGGGCGCAGGATTTGCAGGACCTGCTGGTGATCGCCGTCAACGAGGCGATCGAGCGCAGCCAGACGATGGCGGCGCAGCGCATGGAAGCCATCTCCGGCGGTTTGAATCTGCCCGGCATGGGCGGGCTGTTCGGGTAACGCGCGCTCATGTCTCAGGCGATCCCCGCCCCTGTCACCCGGCTGATCGAAGCCCTTTCCCGCCTGCCTGGGGTGGGACCGAAAACGGCTTCGCGCCTGACCTATTTTCTGCTGCGCGCGCCGGACGCGCTCTCGGCAGAGCTGGCGGAGGCGGTGGCGCAGCTCAAGACGCTGACCAGCCTGTGTTCGGTGTGCTACAACATCACCGTCGATGACCCGTGCCCGGTGTGCAGCGACGCCCGCCGTGACCAGACGACCATCGCCGTCGTCGAAGACCCTCTCGACGTGCTGGCGCTGGAGCGCACCAACGGCTATCGCGGCGTCTACCACGTGCTGCACGGCGCGATCTCGTATGTCAACGGCATCGGACCCGATGACATCCGCATCCGCGAACTGGTGCAGCGCGTGGAGCGGGGCGGCATCAGCGAGGTGATCATCGCCACTAACCCAGGCTTGGAAGGCGATGCGACGGCGATGCACATCCAGCGTGATCTGGCGGGCAAGCCGATCACGCTGACCCGGCTGGCGCGCGGGCTGCCCGTCGGCGGCGACATCGAGTACGCCGACGCCGTGACACTGATGCGCGCCTTGCAGGGACGCAGCGCGTTGTGATGACGATTTAGAATCTGCTATGGTTCGCGCTGCGGCGAATCGGAGTATAATTCTCTTATTGACTGTCTGCATCGCCGAGGGGGGGAAAACCATGACCATAAATTGTAAAGACCTGATGGATTATCTGATAAAGGATATTGATGCAAAATCTTTACGTATTGTAACCAATGTCGAACTGTGCCCACGCGACCTGCTCTTCTATCTCTGGCTGACCCACTACCGACCTGTTTCCTCAGGCGGCGGCGGAGAAAAGCTCGCGCCACAAGAACGCATTCTGGCATGGATCGGCGAAGGGATGAAAGACACGATCGACGCTGTGATCAGCGCCGATGGGGGCGACCTGCATGGCATCGTGTCGGAAAAAAGGGATGCAGATGGCGAGCTGTGCTATGCCATCAGCAGCGACCATCTCAGCCAGATCGGGCAGTCCCTCGAAGAACACTATCGCATCCTGCAACCCCTGCCAGGCGTGGGGCTGACCGGGCGCGACTACGTGCGTTACATCAACAAAAATCCGCAACGGTTGGACTTGCGCGATCAGATTGCGGCAGGGCTGCGTGAGCTTTTCCAGAAGGCGCGTGACGAAAGCGAGATCCGGATCGACACGCTGAATAACGAGGTAATCCAGATCAGCGCCGGGGATCGATCCTGGGTCTTCCTGATCCTCATCCACTCTACGGAACGCGCCCTGACATCCAAATACATGACAAGTCTTCTGCCCGTGATCGATGCAGTGCGCGCACAGGTCGCCGGCAACTTCCAGATTGACGATCCTGCGACGATTCAGGTGCTGCTGCTCGCCCCGGATACCGCAGATGTCGAGGCAGCGCGTGTTGTAAATAATGCGCCTCGCGTTTATCATCTGTGGGCGCTGGCAACCGTTCGATTTTTCCACCTGTTGAATGACCTGCTCAACTCAACTAACGCGGTCGAGGTCGCTGGACGACTGGATAACATCTTCCCAACGGAAGTCGTCTCCCCCATCTCCGATCTGAAGATGATCGAACGGCTGAAACAGACTGATCGCCTGCATCCGCGTAAAAAAAAATAACGCGATACTACACACTCGTGTACATGCAACGCACTGACCCAACTTACGGCACACAAATGTGGGTGGGTCTGCACAGCACAGGTCGACCACTTCGGGGTTATAATAGCAGTATGGTGAACGATACGGCGCCAAAGACCCAGCTTTCGCTGGAAATTGACCAAATCGTCTGCGAGATCGAGGCGATCGAACTGGCAGAACAACCTCAGGGGCTATCGTTAGTTCGCTCCACAGAGGTGAGTAAACTATCACAAAGCTCGTTTGACATCAAAGTAATCAATCACGCAATCTTCAAAATCAGCCAGAGTAAGCCTCAAAAGCGCCGTAAGCAGTAGAACGGGATGGATATGGCACGACAACCAGATGAGCAGCTTGTGGCGCAGGTCACGGCACTGCACCACACAGTGAATGAACTGATCGCCGGGCGGTCGATAGAGCCAGAGATGATCGATCGCACCCTGTATGAGCTGTTGCGCGTCATCGGGCAGGTCGCGGTCGGGGGGTATCCAGATGATCTGATACGCGCGCTGTGGGATGACCACAAACGCCTTGCACAACACAGGCAAATCCAGCGCAGCACACCGCTCTTTTTCACCTATGCACGCCCCGCCCCGCCCCCACCCGCCCGACCTGTCGAAATCCATGACCCACTGCTGCTCAAACTGCTGGCGCGCATGAATGGTCAGCGGGTCAGGCTGACGCCGAAACAGCGGCGTGAGATGGCACGGCGGCGGGAGATGCGGCGTCGGCTGGCGGAACTGGAAAAGCCGATCGTCTTGGCAGAACGCCCACGCCCGCTACCCACTGGCGATCATCCGATCACACAGGCACTTGCCCAGCTTAACACACTGAAATGATGGGGGGAGATCGCCATGATGCACACTACACTGAAGATCATTTTTGATTTTCTCGTGAGGGTTGGAGAAAATCCGCTTTACGATGAGAAAAGGGATTGTCTCCTGGATCGAACGGATTCTCAGGAAATCAGTATCCTTGAAACTTCCATTTCCGATAATATCGGGCTGTCGAGTTATACCCTGACCGGGCGGCTGGGCAGCCGGGAAACGTGGGTTCAGCCCGGTACGTCTGACAGGGTGCGCGCCTGTATCTGGGAGCGCCTGCTCGAATTGAATGGAGAGAAGAAACAGGGCTTCCAGTTTGCAATTCATCCAACAGGCAGCGGTGAATTTGAAGTGATTGTGACCCGAAGCATCCCCATACCTGAGAAAGACGAAGACAAAATCGCCTGGTATATCGCGTTCAGGGGGGATTACTGTCACTTTATGGATGATCTGCCAGCCCTGATCGAAGATATCAAGCGGCGCTGTGATGAGTGATGAGGCTTGAATCGACCATGATGCCCCCTGTTCCTGAATTGATCTTTCGACCACTTCGGTCGCTTGCATCCGTCCCGGAAGCAGTGCGCGAATGCGTGCTGTTCACGCTGCTCGAAGAGAATGCGCACACGGATACCCCCTGGTATTTCAGCATCGTAGACGGGCAGATCGGCATTTCCGCCGAGGCATACCGCCTTGACGGGCTGGTGGAGCGCGCGCGCGTTTACCTGGATGACGTCCTCCGGCGGTGTTCACAGCGATGACCACAGCTGAAGAGGTGCAGCCGATGGACAGCGCGCAGGCATCGAAGACGGGCTACGTATTCATCTCGTATGCCCACGACGAAGTTTCGACTTATTTCGTCAGATCGCTCAGAGAACACCTGCACAAAGCGGGCATCACGACGTGGCAGGACATCAACGACATCCGGGTTGGGCAGTTGTGGTCTGCCGAGATCGACCGTGCCATCCGCGAGAGCCTGGCGGTCATCGCCGTTTTCACCCCTGCCGCTGCTGCATCGCAATACGTCACCTACGAGTGGAGTTACGCCCTCGGTCTGGACAAGCCGATCCTGCCGATCTGGCTTTCCGGCGATGACAGCCTGCATAAAGGCGTGAGCGGACGTTTTCAGGCGCTCGACATGCGGGACAGGCGGGGCGATAATGAAATCGATGCCAAATTCGATGAGCTTATCAAGCGAATTCAGGGTATCAGGGCGCAGCAGGCAGCTTTTGAAGAAGCACAGGCAGGGCTGTCGTCATCGCAGATCGTGGTCGATGCGCTCGATGCGCTGATGCAGGAGACGACCAACGGCACGCCGAACATCAACGCCGTGATCAACCGCCTTCGCAGCGCAGGGGTGATCAACAACGAACAGCAGTTCATGCTGCAGAAAAGATGGAGCGAACTGCGTCAGCGCACCAAAACCTGACCTGATGGGGAGCAGAGCGGCTCTGCTGCGCCGCTCTCCCCTCAAACCGCCTTCAGCTCCACCGACCAGTCCTCGTCGGACAGTTCGACGTAGCTCACCAGCGACTTACACAGCCGGTACACGTTTCTGGCTGACCGCCTGACGTTGATGTAATACTCACCGATCTGTTCCACGTCCCTCGCGGACCCGTTCGGCGGATTGCGCGTGAGCAGACGTGGACGCGCCTCGGCAAACCGGGCAAATTTCTCCGGCTCCAGTTCTGCGATCTGACCGAATGTGATCAGGTACACCTTCACCCAGCTATCCGCCGGGAAACGCTGCCCCAGGATGTTGACACGAAGTGGTTTGCGTCCGGTGATGTCGTCGTCCTCGACCTGCTCAGACGCCTCATCGCCCAGGTTCGACCAGATCGCCAGGCACATCTCCGCCAGCTTTTCCCCGCGCGTCTCGATGTCCTCTCTGCGCCAGGTGAAGACCTTGTTGAAATAACGGTTGAGCTGGAGGTTGCTGTCGAGCAGGCGGAGGCGCTTCTCGACGAACGGTCGGTCGGACAATTCGCTGTTGTAGCCCGTCAGCGTCAGATTGCCGAGCGTATGCACCAGCATCTCATGATCGTCTTCCCACGTCTCGCCCAGATGCGCCTGCCACCAGTCGTTCGGCGACTGGGGCAGGATATGCTCGATGGTGAGCGTCGAGGTGACCACCTCTTTCGGCAGCAGGTATCGCTCGATGCGCTCCAGGATGAAGCGCGTCCGCTGCTGTTTCTCACCCGCCGCGTAGAGGGCGTTGTACATCAGCGCTTCGCGGAACTGCGCATCGTTCGGATAGCCCCGGCTGACCAGCGCACGGCGGATGCCGTACACCAGGTCAGTCGGGTCTTCGCTCTGCGCCTGCCTGTAGAGGAAGGGGAAAATCTTGTTCAGGTCGCTGCTGCGGCGGTTGCACACGAAGCGGCGCACGAGGAAATTCTCCAGCATGTGCAGCACTTCCGCGAAGCGCACATCCGAGAGCGCCCCGGACTCGTAATCGTCGTAGCAGTTGAGCAGGAACGGATACGCCGTCGTCATCTCGATGCGCTTCAGCCGCGCCAGCGCCTCGCGCACATGCCGGTTCGGTTCCTGTTCCGGGTAGAGCAGGCGGCGGTAGAACGCCGAAAACTGGTGAAGCTGTTTCAGTTCCTCAAGCGGGTCATTCTGCGACTGGGCGATGCGCTGCCTGAGGGCGAAATACACGTTGCCCGTCTTGACCACCGCCCCATCGCGCATCAGGTAATGGCGGATGAACTCCGTCAGCGAGTCGCCTTCGGAGAGGTATGTCTGCATCGGCTCCCAGTAAGCGGTGAACTGCGCTTCCTGCTGTTCGGGCGGCACGCGCATCAGGATGTAATTGCGGATCAGGTCAGCCTGGGTGAGCGGTCTGCCTTTGGCGTTCAGGCTCTCGAACACCAGATGGGCGTTGTCGTTCTCGCCCAGCACGATCGACACCATGATCAGGCGCGTGGCGACGACCGTCTTCAGCCCTTCCAGCGCGCTCTGCATCGGGTTCAGCGCGCGCAGTTTAGCGCAGAAGTCCCTGTAACAGCGCACGATCTCGCTTTGGGGCAGGCTGTCTCTGGGCACATCGGGGTCGATGACCGCGCGGTAGGCGGCACGGTCGCTCTGCGTCGGGTTGAGGCGATAGCGGTCTTCGCCGCGCTTGTACTTGTTGATGAGCAGTGTATCGTGAATTTCTTCGGCAAGTTCGGCTCTGCCGACTTCGCGCGCGCAGTCGCGGATGGCAGCGAGCAGCAGGAAGAGCGTGGTCAGCCGCTGCTGCCCATCGATGATGATGTATTTCGGGGCGTCCTGCGGCGACGAGTCCGCCTGCATCGTCACCATCGAGCCGATGAAGTGGTTGGGCAGCTCCGGCTGATCATACAGATCGCAAATGTCCTGCCACAGTGTCCGCCACTCGGATTCCTTCCAACTGTAAGGGCGCTGAAAGAGCGGCACGACATATTGCTTCGTACCTTCGATGAATTCGATGACCCGCGTCTCGTTGGCTTTCATCAGGATCGTCCCCACATCATCAGTCGATGAGTACAAAAAAACCTCTCCCATGCGAGGAGAGGTTCGTGAAGTGTGACATGCGTCAGCCGAACCTGATCGCGGGCTAATAGTCCCCGATCGGCACGGACACCAGATACAGCACCGAGATGCCGACCAGGATGACCGGGATGATCAGGATGAGCGCGTAGAGCGGGTTGTCTTCGCGCAGGTGCATGTAATACCACACCACCAGCCATGCCTTGATGCCCGAAAGCACCAGCAGCAGCAGATTGCCGATCACGCCTTCCGGCAGTTCAGCGATGATCACCTCGATGAGCGTGATGATCGCCAGCACGCCGAACACGACGGTGTAGATCGGGACGGGCAGGGTGCGCCCCAGAATGACGGTGGTGTCAGGGTGAGCGTGCGATGCGCTCGTGTGCGCGTCGCCATGATGTGCCTCGGCGCTGTGCGCTTCGGCGTTGTGCGTCTCGTGTACGGCTGCCATAATCGCCTTTGCCTCCGGTCAGATGAGATAGATGACGGTGAACAGCACGATCCACACCACGTCCACGAAGTGCCAGTACAGCCCGAACACCTCGATGCCGATGGTATTTTCAGCGGAATAGCCGCCGCGCCGCGCGTGCAGGATGATCGCCAAGCCCCACAGCACGCCGACGATCACGTGCGCGCCGTGAAACGCCGTCGGAGCATAGAAGCGCATCCCGAAGGTGTCGCTGTACAGGGTGATGCCCTCATGCGAGAGGATGTTGTATTCGACGTACTGCAAGCCAACGAAGATCGTCCCCAGCACGACCATGAAGCTGAACCAGTTGATCAACCCCCGGCGGTTGCCCTTCCGCATCTCGTGCAGCCCCATCACCATCGCCCAGCTGCTCGTCAGCAGCAGGAAGGTGTTGACGGCGACCAGCAGCACGCCCGATGTTTCATGCACTTCCTTGATCCGCTCCGGGAATTCCAGACGGTAGAGGATGAACACCGCGATCAGCACAGAGAAGATGACCACTTCACTGGCGAGATACAGCCAGAACGCCGTCTTCCAGTTATCCGCATTTTTGGCGACGTCAACATGCCCGTGTGCGTCGTGGGCGTGGTCGAGCGTGGTATCGGTCATGGGAAATGTCCCTCACTCACATCACAGGATACAGGCGGGTCACTGAAGCGCATTCGGCACGCGGCGCATGAAGCGCAGCACGCCGCGCGCCACGCGCCCCAGGAATTGCAGCACCAGCGTTGGGCGCAGGATCAGCACCGTGAAGAGCGCCGCGTTGACTGCCGACAGCACGACGAGCTGCGTCGCCGGGCTGGGGAAGAGCAGGTTCAGCCCAGGCAAGTCAGGGGCGGGCAGGATGAGACCGATCGCCACGTAGTAGAAGAACAGGTACAGGGCGATGAACACCCCGACGAACAGGGCGATCGTCAGCAGACGGTTGAGCCATGCGGGGCGACCCTCCGGCACAGGCGGCACACCACTCTCGCTGGTAAGTCCGCCGACGCCCACCGCCGCTGCACGCTTCGCCTCGGCGATACCCACCGACATGCCGCCGAAAATCCACGCCACCGCCCCGGCGACCAATGCCAGCGAGATGAACAGCACGATCAGCACGACGGCGAAGATGACCAACTGGCTGACCTGCACCGTCGTCCCGAACAGGTCCATCTCGACCAAACCGGAGATGGTGCGCGATGCGCCGGGGTCAACGGTGGTGACCAGATGAAAGCCGCCTGGAATGCTGGCGAAGCCGAAAATGGCGACGATGAAGACCAGCGTCCATGCCGCCAGCGTCCACACCGATCCGGTGAGCAGCTTGCCTGGAGGCGCTTTGTCGATGTTCTTCTCCGCCTCTTCGCGCAGGCGCTCCGCTTCTTCACCGTGTGCGTTCATCTCCGGGCTGAAAGCGCCCATGCCCCACACGAAAAAACCAGCGGTGGTGAACGCCGCCAGCGACATGCCGACGCCCATGTCCCAGATGGGCGTCAGCCCTTGCAGGGCGCGGATGAGGACGACGATCCCTGCCCCGATGAGGAAGCCCAGCAACCCCATCGGGATGGCACGGCTCAAACCTGGCTGCATAGCGACTTTATCCTTCCCTGACTGCAAAAGCGAGCGGCGCACCCGCCCGCGCTGTGCATCTGCCCGAACAGCCTAAAGTATATACAAGGTGACATAGAATAAAAGCCAGGCGATCACCACAAAATACCACAACCGCACCCCGCCCTCGACCGCCCAGTCCGCCGACCGGCGATACGCCTCCGGGTCGCGCTGTGCCGCGCGCAGGATCAGCAGCATGTAAACGCCCACTGCCAGACCATGCACGATGTGGAATGCCGTCATGACGCGGAAGATGGTGCTGAACTGTTCGCTGAACGGCACGATCGCCCATTCGTACAGCATCAGCAGTACAAAGCCGACGCCCAGCGCCAGGGTGATCGTCCACAGCCGGACGAACCCCGCGCGGTCGTCGGCACGCAGCATCGCCAGCCCGCGCCCCGCCAGCAGACCGCTGGCGATCAGCCCGATCGTGGCGAGGGTCGGCAGCACAGCGTCAAGCGGTGGCACACCTGGAGGGGGCCAGCTCTCAAAATTGCCGCGAATTTGCAGGTTGACGATCACCAGCAGGATGAACACCAGAATCCAGCTCATCTGGAAGATGAACAGCCCGAAACGCCGGTTCGCCAGCGCGATCCGCTCTTCGCGGGTGAGCGCATCGGTTGAGGCTTGGGATGTGGTGGATGGGGCGTCGTTCACAGTGGGGTCCTGATCTGTTTTCGTGCAAGCCGCGCCCCCTCTCATGCCTGAAAGGGGGCGCGGGATACTCTGTCAGTCACCAGCGGCGGGGACGGTCGCCGGGGCGGAGACTCTGCCACCGAGGTTAGCATCTCCTTCGCCAACGCCGTAACGACGGTCGATCTCTTCCAGGTAGGTGTACGCCGCTTCCGTACCATAGCCATACGGGTCTTTGAACGGCACGGGATCGCCATAGAAATTGGAGGCGGGGGGCGGCGAAGTGGTCGCCCATTCCAGGGTCAGCGCACGCCAGGGGTTGGCTCCGGCGCGCTTGCCCGCCAGCGCACTCTGCACGATTGCCCACACCAGCACGAAGGTGGAGATGCCGAGGATGAACGAGGCGAAGCTGATCAGGCGGTTCATATCCTGAAATTCCGGCGCGTACACCGCCACGCGGCGCGGCATCCCCTGCATCCCGACAAGGTGCTGCGGGAAGAAGGTGAAGAAGAAGCCGATGTAGGTCAGGATGAAATGCAGCTGACCGAGACGCTCATCGAGCAGCCGACCGGTGATCTTCGGCCACCAGTGATAGATACCCGCGTAGATGGCGAAGACCGACCCGCCGTACAGCACGAAGTGGAAGTGGCTGACGACGAAATAGGTGTCGTGCAGATGGATGTCCACCGGGACGGACGCCAGCATGACGCCGCTGATGCCGCCGATGACGAACATCGACAGGAAGCCCAGGCTGAACAGCATCGCGCTGGTGAAGCGGATCTTGCCGCCCCACAATGTGCCCAGCCATGAGAAGATTTTGATCCCCGTCGGCACGGCGATGATCATCGAGGTGATCATGAACGGGATACGCAGCGCAGGCGTCAGGCTGGTGAACATGTGGTGCGCCCACACCGTGAAGCCGAGCAGCGCGATCGCCATACTGGAGAGGGCGATGGCGCGGTAGCCGAACACCGGCTTGCGCGCATGGACAGCGAGAACCTCACTCAGGATGCCGAACCCAGGCAGCACCATGATGTACACCGCCGGGTGGCTGTAGAACCAGAACACGTTCTGCCACACCAGCACATCGCCGCCGCGCGCCGGGTCGAAGAACGCCGTACCCGCCACACGATCGAGGATGAGCAGCGTGAGCGCGCCCGCCAGAAAGGGCGTTGCGGTGACGATGATGATCGAGGTCGCCAGGATCGCCCAGACGAAGAGCGGCATCTGGAAGTAGCCCATGCCTTCAGGACGCATGTTCTTGATGGTGACGATGAAGTTGATCGCGCCGAGGATGGAGCTGATGCCCGCCAGATGCAGCGAGAGCGCCCACAGTGTCTGACCGTCCAGGCTGTAGAGCGTGGACAGGGGGGGATAGCTCGTCCAGCCCGCTTCCGCCTGCCCCGCGAAATACCCCAGGATCATCAGCAGGAATGCCGGGGGCAGCAGCCAGAAGGCGAAGGCATTGAGCCAGGGGAAAGCCATGTCTTTCGCGCCGAGCATGAGCGGCACGAGGTAGTTCCCAAAGCCCGCCATCATCGGGATGATCCACACGAAGATCATGATCGACCCGTGCATGGTGAACAACTGGTTGTACGCCTGCCCGTCTGCCATCACGTCGAGGGCGGGGGTGAGCAGCTCCCAGCGGATGAGCATCGCCAGCGCGCCGCCGAGGATGAAGCCGAAAAATGCCAGCGCCATGTACTGCACGCCGATGATCTTGTGATCCACGCTCCAGCGCAGATAATCGCTGACGCGCACACGCTTCGGCGCCGGGACTGCGCCCGGCAGAGGACGACTGATTGTTGCCATGATGTGCCTGCCCTGCTCTCCGTTACACTCACTGCCTGTCGTTGATTGCGTTGATTGATGGAAATGACCGGGCGCGCTGCCCGGTCGGTCGATGGGTACGTTTACTGCGCCTGCGTCAGCAGGTAGGCGATGATCGCCTCAAGGTCTTCTTCCGGCATGTAATTCGCCTGACTCGGTTCAGGGTTGAACTGCGGCATCAGATTGCCATAGCCGGGGACGAGATAGTCGCCTGGGTGACGGATCGAAGCATACAGGTAGTCATGTGCTGACTGCCCGGAGACACGCCGCGCCGCCACATTGCCGATGTTGTTCAGGTTCGGACCGATGTTGCCCGCCCAGCCGAGGTCGGTCAGTACGTGGCAGGTCGCGCACGGGTAGACGCCGCTGGCGAGGATTTGCCGTCCACGCAGCGCCGGGTCTTCCGGCGGGAACAGCACCTTGAGCGCTTCCGGTTCGTAGAACTCGCGCAGATAGGTCTCTTCATCGGGGTGGACAATCAGCCATGCGCCGCGCAGTTCGCCGCCAAAGCCGATCTCGCCCGCCATGTTGCCATGCCCCGCGCCGCACAGTTCAGCACACACGATGCGATACGTGCCCGCTTCGATCGGCGTGAAGGTGATCGTGGTCGCGCGCCCCGCTAGCAGGTCCTGCTTGATACGCATCGCCGGAATCCAGAAGGCGTGATTGACATCCTGCGTACTCATGCGCACCTGCACCTGCTGCCCCACCCAGGTGTGCATCTGGGTGCTGCTCAGAGTGATGCCTGCATCGCTTTCGAGCGCGGTGCGGATCGGCGCTTCCAGCGCGTTGATGTCCACATCGGCAGGCAGTGTATCGGGCGTCAGAGCGTAGTTGAACGTCCAGGCATAGCGCGCGCCGACCACGCCGACTTCCTGCGGGTTCGCCGTCACCGTGCGGATGTCGATCCACACCTGATAGCTGTATACCACCAGCACCAGCACGATGACCGTCGGGATGAGCGTCCAGACCAGTTCGAGGGTGGTGTTGCCGTGCAGCGGGATGCCGTCAGCACGGTCACCCGAACGGGCGCGGAAACGGATGATCGAGAAGACCAGCACGCCGATCACCAGCAGGAAGATCGACCCGCCGATCGCCAGCATGAACTGGAACAGACCGTCCACCTGCACCGCTTCGGCGGATGCCACCTGCGGCACGATCCAGGGGGTGAGCGTGCCGATCAGCAGCCCCCCGAAGATGATCGCCAGCGCAGCGGCGACGATCCAGACCAGGGTGATTGTGCGGCTGCCCGGCGATGCGTCGTTGTTGAGACTCGGTTTTACTGCCATGCTCGCTCTCGTCTACTCACTGCCTGCGAAACCTGTACCCAAACACATCCTCCGCGCCTGGCGGAGGCATTTCGCTGATGTCTTTGTTCAAAATTACACAATCTGTGTTAGGGTGATTGTACCCAACATCTTTCAGAAGTGCAAGCGGTTGGAGAGAATGAACATATCTCATACCGCCTCGACGATCAGGCGGGGCGCGCCGTCCATGAAGGGGGAACCGTCGAAATCGCCGTAGGCGGCGCGCACGCTGAAGCCGCACGCTTCCAGCAGCAGCGCCAGTTCATCGCGGAAGTAGTAGCGGATGCGTGTCGGCGCAACGGTGCGGCGCACTGTCCCGTCAGCAGCGATGGCGTCGTACACCCAGGTGGCGTCCATGATTTGGGTGGCGCGGTCGAGGCGGCTGGTGCTGAACTGCATGACGTGATCGCCCGTCTCCAGATCGGTGAACTGACGTTCCAGCGTCAGGGCGTCGCTGTCTGCACCCGCAAAGGCTTCGCCTGGATTGGGCAGGTCGATGAGCAGCGCTCCGCCTTTGTCCACCCAGCCGCGCGCCCGGCGCAGCACCGCCCGCGCCGCTTCCAGCGAAAGGAAGTGCATGAAGGTGTTGTAGGGGAACAGCACCAGCCGAAAACGCGCATCGACTGCCACGTGAAGCGCATCTCCGGCATAGATCGCGGTGAGCGCCGCCAGGTCGGGGTCAGCCGCGCGGGCATGTTCAGCGCGTTCGCGCATCGCCGCCTCCCGCTCGATGCCATGCGCGGCATAGCCCGACCGCGCCAGGTGGAACTGTGCCCGCCCCGTGCCGCTGCCCACCACCAGCACGGGCGCACCACGCCGCGCGGCAGTTTCGACGTAGAAGTCGATGTCGTCGGTCTGTTCCTGATGCTCGGAGTCATACAGCCGTGCGATGATGCGGTAAAAATCGGACATGATGAGCGCCCCTGTCGTGCTGAACAAAGCCATTTATCCCTGATTGTACCGCATCCCCGTCCCCACGCCCGTCCCACTGCTGGCTGATCATTGTCCGCCGCCGCATAGACGGTATGCTACAATGGTCGGCGTATGCCCGTTCTGAGGATCGTATCTGTTTGCTCATGATGACCCTGGTGATGCCATGCTGAGCAGCCCCCGCCGCCGCTCCCTCGCCCTGCTGGTGTGGCTGGCGATCATCAGCATCGCCTGCAACCTGTCGGATTCCCCCCCCCCGCCTACGCTCGTGCCGCGCGCCACGTCCACCCCGCCGCCAACCATCGGCTACGCCACGCTTGCCCCGAACGAACTGCCGCCGCAGGGGACGCAGGTAGCCTTCGCCCCGGCACAGCCCGATCTGGCGCTGATCAGCCTGATCAACGGCATCGTGCCCGACCGCCTGTTCTCGCATGTGGATGCGCTGGTGCGGATGCGGACGCGGCACATCATGTCGTCCAACACCAGCCCGAACGAAGGCATCGGCGCGGCGGCACGCTACGTCCGTGCCCAGTTCGATGGCATCCGCGCCACCTCGTATCAGAATGCCTTTTCCGTCTTCACCCAGGATTTTGTGGTCGAGTTCGCCGGGCGGCGCACCACCGGGCAGAACATCATCGGCGTGCTGCAGGGGTACGAGACGGGCGCGGGCGTGATCGTGATCGGCGCGCACTACGACAGCATCACCATCGACTTCGAGAACGCCACTGTGGATGCACCTGGCGCGAACGACAACGCCAGCGGCGTCGGCGCGCTGATCGAGATCGCCCGTGCGCTGAGCCAGAAGCGCCACCGTGCCACAATCATGTTCGTCGCCTTCTCTGCGGAGGAAATTCAGCGCCGGGGCAGCATCGCCTTCGTCAATGATTACCTGCTGCGCCAGGGGATCGGGGTGAGCGCGATGCTCAACATGGACATCATCGGCAGCAGCAGCAGCCCGGACGGCGTGGTCAATCAGCGACAGTTACGGGTGTTCTCAGCCGCGCCGAACGAGTCGCCGTCGCGCCAGCTTGCCCGGTCGCTGGCGCTG
Organism: uncultured Pleurocapsa sp.; assembly: GCA_964614405.1. Lineage (GTDB taxonomy): Bacteria > Chloroflexota > Anaerolineae > Aggregatilineales > Phototrophicaceae > Flexifilum. Next base: position 6,033 of record CAZTLS010000027.1, on the reverse strand, counting down.
CTGGCGGAACGATCAGCCACGCCGCTGGAGCTGACAGTCGAGGACTCGGCAGATCGCGGCGGGCGTTACAGCGATCACTTCTCGTTCACCGAAGCGGGCTTCCCGGCGGTGCGCTTCATCGAAGCCAGCGAAGACCCCACCCGCCAGCACACCACGCGCGACACGATCGAGGTGATCAACCCGTCCTATTACACGCGCGCCACCCAGACCATCGCCACCCTGCTCAATGCGCTGGCAGACGGACCGCGCGCCCCGCGCAGCATCAGCCTGCGCGATGCAGGCAATGGGCAGCGCACGCTGGTGTGGGAGCGGTCGCCCGATGCGGTGGGCTATGTCGTGGCGCTGCGCGCACCTGGGTCGCTGCGCTATACCGCCACGTTCGATACGGTGGAGAACAGCGTGACGTGGGATGGCTTCGTCGCCAGCCGCTTCGTCGGTGTGGCGATCGCTGCGCGTGACTCCAGAGGCGTGACCGGTCCGCTGTCGGTCGAGTACGGCATCGCCAACTGACGACACAGCCGGGCGACCCACCGGGTCGAGGCGGGCGACCCACCGGGTGCGCCCCTACTTGACCGCGCCGGAGGTCAGCCCACGAATCAGCTGGCGTGAGAACAGGATGTACAGCACGATGACGGGCAGCGCCGCCAGCGTCAGCGACGCCAGCACCGCGTTCCAGTCGTTGACGAACTGCCCTAGAAAGCTCTGTGCGCCCAGCGTGACCGTCTTAGTCGCCTCAGACGGCGCGACGATGAGCGGAAACCACAGGTCGTTCCAGATCGGGATCATGTTGAACACCATGACCGTGCCCAGCGCCGGGCGGATGAGGGGCAGGATGAGCCAGTAGATGCGGTATTCACTCGCCCCGTCCACCCGTGCGGCATCTTTGAGATCACGCGGAATCTGGCGCATGAACTGCGACAGCACGAACACCGCCAGCGGCAAGCCCGAGGCGGTGTAGATGAGAATGAGCGCCAGCAGTGTATCCGCCAGGCGCAGGCTGACGATGATCTGAAGCAGGCTGACCGTGCCCAGGCGGATGGGGACCATGATCCCCAGCGCCAGATACAGCCCCAGCAGCGTATTGCCTGGGAAACGGTATTCCGCCAGGGCGTGCGCCGCCATCGTCCCGGCGATGAAGATGAGCAGCAGCGCGCCCAGCGTGACGATCAGGCTGTTGAGGAAATACGACGGGAACGATGCCCGCGCGAACACCGTCTCATACCCCACCAGGCTGAACGTGTCCGGGTTGGGCAGGGCATACGGCGTGCGAAAGATGGCGTTGCGCGTCTTGAACGAATTGATCACCACCAGCACGACCGGGAAGAGCGCGATGATCGTGTACAGGATGAGCGCGCCGTGCATGGCGGCGAGCTGCACCCCCCGGCTGAGCGGGGCGAGATCGAGTGTGCGGCGCGGCATCGTCGTCATCGAAACAGCCTTCTACCTGAGCAGCCCGCTGGCGGTGTTGGTCACTGCGCCGTCGTTCGCCTGTGCCACCAGCCTGGCGTATTTCGCCATCACGCCGCTGGTGTAGTGCGGCTGCGGCGGCTGCCACGTGCGGCGGCGCGACTCCAGCGCCTCATCGCTCAGTTCGACGCGGATGCTGCGCGCGTCAATATCGACGCTGATCATGTCGCCCTCCTGCAGCAGCCCGATCGCTCCGCCGACCATCGCTTCCGGCGCGATGTGCCCGATCATCAGCCCGCGCGTCGCCCCGCTGAACCGCCCGTCGGTGATCAGCATCACCTGTTCGCCCAAGCCCTGCCCGACGATGGCAGCCGTCACCTGGAGCATTTCGCGCATCCCCGGTCCGCCTGTCGGCCCCTCATAGCGGATGACCACGACATCGCCCGCGTTGATCTGGCGATCCTGCACGGCGCGGTAAGCATCCTCTTCCCGCTCGAACACGCGCGCCATGCCCCGAAACTGGCGCGGTTCCGTGCCCTTGAGCTTGACGACGCAACCATCCGGGGCGAGGTTGCCTTTGAGGATGTGCAGCCCACCGTTTTCGCTGATCGGCGCATCCAGCGGGCGCACCACCTGCTGCCCAGGCGTCTCAGAGGCGGTAGCGGCTTCCTGTGCCAGCGTCGTGCCGTTGACGGTCAGCGCTGCGCCATCGGCATACCCGCCTTCGATCAGCCGCTGCGTCAGCAGGCGCACCCCGCCCGCACGATAGAGATCGACGGCGTTGTATTTGCCCGTCGGCGTCAGATCGCACAGCAGCGGCGTGCGGTGGCTGATCGCCTCGATGTCGTCGATGCTCAGCGGCACGCCCGCTTCACGCGCGAACGCCAGCAGGTGCAGCACGCCGTTGGTGCTGCCCCCGCTGGCGGCGACGGCGGCGACGGCATTCTCCAGCGCACGCCGATCGACGATGCGGCTGGGGCGCAGGTCGGCTTCGATCATGCGGAGGATGAGCGCGCCAGCATCAAAAGAGGCACGATCCTTATCATCATCCATCGCAGGGATGTCCGCCAGCCCCATCGGGCAGATGCCCATCACTTCGCTGACCATCGCCATCGTGTTGGCGGTGAACTGCCCGCCGCACGCGCCAGGTCCGGGGCAGGCAGCGTTCTCGACTTCCTGCAATTCTTCCAGCGTGATCCTGCCCGCCGCGTAAGACCCCATCGCCTCGAACACCGACTGGATGGTCACGTCTCTGCCCTTGTACGTGCCGGGCATAATCGAACCGCCGTAGATCATGAACGAGGGGATATCCATGCGGATGAGCGCCATGATCGTGCCTGGGATGGTCTTGTCGCACGACGACAGGGCGATCATGCCATCGAAGTAGTTGCCGCGCGCCACCAGTTCGATCGAGTCGGCGATGACTTCGCGCGAGATCAGCGAGGTCTTCATGCCTTCCGTGCCCATCGTGATGCCATCGCTGATGGTGATCGTATTGAACTCCAGCGGCGTGCCCCCGGCACGGCGGATGCCCTCGTGCAGCTTCGCCGAAAGACGACGCAGATGGAAATTGCACGGTCCGATCTCCGTCCAGGTATTGGCGATGCCGATGATCGGCTTGCTCAGGTCTTCATCGGTCAAGCCGATCGCCTTGAGCATCGAGCGGGCTGCCGATCGATCCACGCCGCCGACGAGCGTCCGGCTGCGGACATTCAGGGCGCGCATACTGTCACGAATGGTGGGTGAGTCGGTCATAATGCGTCTGCTTTCTGGTGTCGATCCATGCCGGACATTCTAACACGCAGCAGCACGGCTGACCAAAAAGCGACGGGGCAGCGGCGATGACCTCACCCTGCCCCGTCAGGAAAATAATGCACTGTCGGATTTACAGCGCCATGACGCTCGTCGGGTTCTGCGGCACGTCGTTGTAGCGAATCTCGAAATGCAGGTGGCTGCCCGACGAGCGCCCGGTCGAGCCGACGCCGCCGATCACCTGCCCGGCGTTGACGAAGTTCCCGCAGCGCACGTTGATGCTGCTCAGATGTCCGTATACCGTGATGAACGGTCCGTGCGCCAGCACCACCGTGTTGCCATAGCCGAACGTGTTCCACCCGGCAAAGATCACCGTACCGCCGTTCGCCGCCAGCACAGGCGTCCCCTCCGAAGCCGCCAGATCGACACCGGGATGCACGCCGGAGAAGCCCTGCGTCCAGGTGTAGTTGTTGAGCGGGCGCACCCAGCCACCGCCGCCGCCGGGGTTGTCCACCAGCCCACAGCTTCCTGGGTCGCCGGGCGAGAACGAGATGCGTCCGCCGCGTCCGCTGCCATCGCCGCCCGTGCGCTCCACGACCGGGTTCCACACGATCTGTTCCGCCGTGCCACCTGGGATGACCACGCGCGTGCCGGTGGGCAGGCGGGTGTCAGGCGTCGCGCCGAACAGGTCGTTGTATTCCGAGTCGATGATCACGAACGGGTCAACCCGGTAATTCTGGGCGATCGAGCGGATGGTCGATTCGACCAGCACGGTATGATACACCCCGTTGACGGGCATGATGTTGATGCGCCGCCCTGGGCGCAACCCCCCGATCAGGCTGCGATCGTTCGCCCAGGCGATCGTCTCCGGCGTGATGCCGAAGCGCTCGGCGATGCGGAAGATGGTATCGCCCTGCTGCACCTCATACTGGATCACCTCGCTGCGCGGGCGATCGGGGATGATCGTGAAGGCGCTGTAATCGCTGCGCGGCACTTCAAAGCCGAACGTCGTGCGGTAAATGGCGACCGGCGCGCTGAGCAACGCCGCCTGCCCTTCCGGGCTCAGCAGCGGCGCAGACTCGATCGGCGGGGCGGCGGCGGGGTCGATCGTCGGCAGGGGCGCGGCGGTCGGCAGTTCGGTGATCGGGGTGGCGGGCGGCAGAGTGGGCTGGTCGGTGGCGAGGTCGGCGATCGGGGTCGGCGCGGGTGCAGGCGCGGGACCGGGAACGAGCAGCAGCACGCCCGCGCCCGCCGTCAGCCCGATCGCGCCGAGGATCGCCAGGATGCCGATGATGCGCGCCGCCGGGCTGCTCCCCCCGACCGGGCGCATCGGGTTGGTATCCGCCAGATGATCGGGGGTCGGTTCAGGGATGTTGTGATAGCTCATGAAATGCGGTCAATCCAATTCATTCGTTGATCGGGGCTTTGAAATCGTAGATGCCATCGCGCGCACTCCAGCGCAGGCCATCGCGACTGCACACCATGACATCTCCCTCATGCCACAGGTCCCGTTTGCAGCGCGGGCAGACGAACAACGTATCGGCTTCTTCGACAACGCCCATCCTGAGACGAGATAAGCTGGGGAACGGGTTCGTGTTACGATACGCGCCCACGAACACGCTGGGTGTGATCAGCAGCCCGGTCTCCTGAAATACCCCGTCGATGCCCGCCAGCACGCTCGGCGAGATGCGCTGTTTGAGCTGAGGCACGCGCAGCAGCGAGACGGGCAGCCGCCGACGCACCTGAAAACCGGCACCGCGCAGCGCGCGCAGCACATGGTCAGGGTGAAAGTCGAAGTTGAGTTCGACGAACTCGACCGGCGTCTCGTCAAACGGGTTCCACGTCTGCTTTTTGCGCCAGTAGCGCAGCATCGCCTTCAGGTTGCGCTTGTTGGCAAATTCCAGCACGAAGGTCGCACCTGGTGCGCTGACGCGGAAGATTTCGCGCAGTGCGACCTCGATCTGGGCGATGTGATGCAGCACGCGCACCATCGTCACCGCATCGAACGTCTCCGAACGGAAGGGCATGTGATACACATCTGCCGCCACATAGGTGTAGCGCGGGTCGCGCCCAAGATGTTCCTGCGCCTGTTTCAACTGGGTGCGCGAATAATCGAGCAGCACCACCTCGGCATAATTTTTGTACTCGTCCGTCAGCCGACCGAAGCCCGCCCCCAGTTCGAGTAAGCGCTTTCCGCCCGCCGGCAGCAGCTTTCGCAGTGCAATGCGCTCGGCACGGTCTTCGTAATCGCGCCCCCGCCCTTCCCAGAAATCGGTGCGGTAGGTCGATCCTTCGTAATCACAGATGGGCGGCGGGTCGTTCGGTGACATAGTGGCGCAAACCCCGGTTCACACACAGCTAGAAACGCAGACAGGTGCGGTTTAGTATCGCGTTCCGATGCCGAATGTCAAGCATCGGAACGCAATCAAGGGGCAGATCAGGGGGAATCAGCGGGCGGGCGTGGCGGTCGGCGTGGGCAGGATGCCCAGATCGTTGGGCGCGGGCGACTGGTGAAATTCAAAGGGCAGCGGGGCGAGGGTGGTGGGCAGCGCCGCCTGTGCCGCCAGGTTGAGCGCCTGCGGACCGCCGAGCGCGTACACCTCCGGGCGAAGCTGCTCATCGAGCGCCGGGATGCCGCCCTGAGGCACGATCCCGGTGAAGCGCGGCAGGTTCTCCGGCGGCACAGGTTCATCCGCCAGCGCGTAGTTGATCCCCGCCGAGCGCGAGAAGCCGGGCCACGGGTTGCGCGAATAGTCGTTCTCCGCCAGCAGATTGGGCGCGGGCGTACCGTTCAGGATGTCGGCGGCGAGCTGTGCAGCGGCGGGGTAATCGTCGGGCAGGTTGTGCAGCGCGCGGACGATCGGCTCAAAGATC
>CAZTLS010000026.1:0-45535 GCA_964614405.1 uncultured Pleurocapsa sp. | reverse complement strand
GAGGCGATGGTCAACTGGTCAGACACGCTGCAAACCGTGCTGGCGAACGAACAGGTCATCGACGGCAAAGACGAGCGCACCGGGCAGCCCGTCATCCAGAAGATGATGACCCAGTGGTTCTTCAAAATCACCGGCTACGCCGATGAGCTGCTGAAATTTGAAGGCATCGACTGGCCCGAACCCGTCCGCATCATGCAGACCAACTGGATCGGGCGCAGCGAAGGCGCGCGCGTCCGCTTCATGACCGAATCCGGCGCGCCGATCGAAGTTTTCACCACCCGCCCCGATACGCTGTGGGGCGCGACCTTCATGGTGCTGGCTCCTGAGCATCCGCTGGTCGAGTCGCTGACCACCGACGCACAGCGTGATCAGGTCGAGGCGTACATCGCCGCCGCCAAACGCAGGACGGAGCTGGATCGCACCAGCGATGACGGCGAAAAGACCGGGGTCTTCACGGGCGGCTACGCCATCAACCCGGTCAATGACGAGCGCATCCCAGTGTGGATCGCCGATTACGTGCTGGTCAGCTATGGCACGGGCGCGATCATGGCTGTGCCCGCCCACGACGAGCGCGACTTCGCCTTTGCCCGCGCGCATGGGCTGGAGATTCGCACCGTCATCACCCCCGATCCCGCCCCGGCGGATTTTGACCCCACTGCCCCGTACCCAGGCGCGGGCGTCATGACGCACAGCGGGCGCTTCGACGGGACGGTGAGCAACGGCGAGAAGGGGCGCAAAAACCCCGCGATCGCTGCCGTCATCGACTGGCTGGTCGCACAGGGGATCGGCACGGAGACGGTCAACTATCGGATGCGCGACTGGCTGATCAGCCGTCAGCGCTACTGGGGCGCGCCCATCCCGATGGTCTACACCGCTGATGGACAGGTCATGGCGGTTGCCGAGTCTGACCTGCCGGTCGTGCTGCCGGAAGATGTGGACATGAAGGCGATCGGCAACCCGCTGAAGAATCACCCCACCTTCACCCAGGCGACCGACCCGACAGGCGCGCCCGCCACGCGCGAAACCGACACGATGGACACCTTCATGTGTTCGTCATGGTACTGGCTGCGCTACCTGAGTCCCAGAGAGACGGCGCGCCCGTTCGACCCCGAAGAAGCCGCCTACTGGCTGCCCGTCGATGTCTACACGGGCGGCGCGGAACACGCCACCATGCACCTGCTGTACGCGCGCTTCTTCACCAAAGCCATGCGCGATCTGGGCATGTTCGAGGACGCCGCCGCGATCATGGCGCAGCACGGGCGTGACCCCGAAACCGCCTTCGACGAGCCGATGCTGATGCTGCGAAACCAGGGGCAAATTCTGGGTGCGGAACGCGAAGGCGACATCGTGCGCGCCACCGGGCGCTGGGAAGGCGCGAACAAGCTGTATGCCGACCAGATCGAGGTGATCACCCGTCAGGAATACGAGGAAGGAGACGCCACCGCCAGCATTCACAGTGGGTTCGCCACCGCCGAAGATGCCGCGTCGGGCGTGGTCGTCGGCGAACTGATGAAGCGGACGGAGAACGTGCTGACCGTCGCCACACATGCGGGTGACCTGAAGACGGTCGAGCTGGTCGAAGGCGGGCGGGTGAGCATCCCGAACATTCCAGGCGAGAACAGCGTCGCCCAGTTGAAGCATCATCTGGAAATTCAGCGCATGAGCAAGAGCAGGGGTAACGTCGTCAACCCGGATGAGCTGATCGAACAATACGGCGCAGACGCGGTGCGCGCCTACCTGATGTTCGGCTTCGACTGGGAAAAGGGCGGTCCGTGGAACTACCAGAACATTCAGGGTGTGGTGCGCTGGCTGGACGACGTGTGGGACATGGTGGTCAACACGACGGTGACGGGCGAAGGCAGCCCGGAGGTCGAACGGGCGGTCGAGCGGCGCGTGCATCAGACCATCCGCAGCGTGGGCGACAATCTCGAGGCGTTCAACTTCAACAAGGCGATCGCCGAACTGATGACCCTGCGCAACGACCTGCGCGGCGCGCTGCGCGAGGGCGGCTTGAGCCAGCCTGCTTATCGTGCGGCGATCGAGGCGCTGCTGCTGATGATGGCTCCTTTCACGCCGCACATCGCCGAGGAACTGTGGGCGCACATCGGCGGGGCGTACAGCATTCACCAGCAGACCTACCCAGTATACGACCCGGACAAAGCCGCCGAAGACACGACGACGCTGGTAGTGCAGCGCGACGGCAAGGTGATCGACCGCATCCGCATCCCGGTCGGCATGAGCGAGGAAGACGCCAAAGCTGCTGCCCTGTCCAGCCCAGCGGTGCAGCGCGTACTGAACGGCGGCGCGCCGAAGCGCGTGATCTACATCGCCGGGCGCGATGGCATCGAGCCGAAGGTCAACGTCGTGGTGTAAACCCGGCGAACATGTGGGCGACCCGCCGGGTCGCCCCTACTTGAGGCTGGTGGGATTTGAACCCACATACCCTTTCGGGTGGATGATTTTAAGTCACCTGCGTCTGCCATTCCGCCACAGCCCCAGCTTCACAGAAAAATGTAGCACAAAACCAGGTCGGTGTACATGTCATCCCCCCTCCCGGCTGATCACCACCCACCCGGCGATGCGCTGTGCCACCCCTTCCGCATCCAGCCCGCCCTGCGCCACTTCGAGCAGAAAGGCGCGCTTTTCCACTTCCGTCCAGGTGATGCGCGCGCCGTTCAGGGCAAGGAACTGCTCCACCGCCAGTGCCGCTGTGCGCTTGTTGCCATCCGCGAACAGGTGATGGTATGCCAGCGAATGCAGCAGCGCTGCCGCTTTGTCCGTCAGGGTGGGGAACTGCGCCTCGCCGAAAACCACCAGCGCCGGGCGCACCGCCGCCGAATGCAGCAGATGCACATCGCGCACGAACGTGTGCCCCTCCGTCACGAGATCGTTGAGGTTGTACAGGTCGGAAGCGGTCAGGTAAACGACCGACTCAGCGGGTTTCGAGGGCATCGAGCAGCCATTTCTGCGCGTGGATGATCGCTGCGATGCGCGCCATGTCCGCATCCGCATCCGGCAGCAGCGGGAATGCGCCGGCGCGCGGGACGATCGGCAGCCATGCCGCCAGTTCCATCATGCTGCACCGCCCCTCAGCCGCGTTCAGGATCATCGTCAGCGCCTCATGCTGATCCCATACCGCATCCACGCCGTTGATGTGCAGCATGAACAGCGCGCCGACGGTCGCCGTGCGCTTGTTGCCGTCAGCGAACGGGTGGTTGCGCGCCACCCCATGCAGCAGCACCGCTGCTTTTTCCGCCAGCGTGGGATAGGCATCCGCGCCGAAGGCACTCGCCGCCGGGCGCGCCGCCGCCGCATCGAGCAGGGCGATGTCGCGCACCTGACGCTTACCGCTGGCGATCGCCGCGCTGCCGACGATCGTCCCGTTGATGTAGATCAGTTCGGAAACGGTGACGTAACGCACCGTCTGTTCGTTTTCCATATTTATCCAGGCGGGTATGGTTCGATGAAATATGCGCTGCCCTGTCCTTCAGCGACCCACCCCTCCAGCCCGCCGCTCTCGACGCGATACCAGGCATACGACGGGCTGCACTGCGGACCCTCCAGCACGAACAGCAGCGCGCCGGGGCTGATGCGCCCCACGCTGTTGAACGACGTGTTCGCCCCTTCCCGCACGTTGACCTGAGTCAGCGCGCGGGCGCGTTCGCGCACGATCAGCCGTGAACGCGGCAGGCTGGGGCAGGTGGCGCGCGGCGGGGTTGTCTGCGCCTGAACAGCTTCCAGCAGCGTCAGCCCGCCGATCAGCAGCGCGCACAGGCACAGCAGAACGGGGCGCAGAAAACGCGGGGAATGAGTCACGTCGGATAATCCTTTTTCGCACATCGATCGATGTACCGATCATGTAACGATCCTGTAGCGTTTGATACATACAGTATAGCAAAGGTCGAGAGTCCATTTGCGAGGGTTTCATAATCTCATGTCCGCCAACCCATCTCCTTCTCCACAGGAACGCTTCACCCAGCTTCAGTCGCGTGCCAAAACCGCCTACGCCAGCGCCGACCTGAGCGACGTCCATCGCCTGCTGACCGAGCAAGCCGCCCGTCCGACGGCGCTGGCGAAAGAGCTGGCGCGCGCCCGTGAACGCGGCTACCGCTTCGCCGCCCACCTGGAGTCGGCAGTGGGGGCGCTGGATGCACAGTGGCAGGAGACAGGCGTCGCCGTCCGCGCGCTCATCGACGAGGAGACCGCCCGCCTGGGCGAAATCCGCCGCAAGATCGAGAACATCATCGACTCTGGCTATCGACACAAGGACGGGGGAACCGGGCTGGAGAACATCGTCTCGATGCTCGATGGACAGGTCGCCGCCCTGGAAGCGGGCGTCAAAGAAGCGGAAAAACGCATCATCCCCCGCTTCCGCGATTTCCAGAATGCGGCAGGCGATGCCGAAAGCGCGCTGCGGACCATCCATGCTCACCTCGACCTGCTCGATGACGCCAGCTTCACCCTTGAAGGCGGCGAGACGCTGTACATCGCCGCCCCTGCTGAGTGGGTGGCGACGGGGAAAAGCGACAAGGACCCGGACGGCGTGCTGTTTCTGACCAGCGCCCGCCTGATCTTCGAGCAGAAAGAGACGACCGGCAAAAAGCTGGGCATGTTCGGCGGGCAGAAGGTACATGAGGTCAAATGGACGGTCTCCCTCGACCAGGTGCAGGCGGTGACCGCCGAAAACAAAGGCTTGTTCGGCGGCAAGGACATGGTGACCCTGACGCTGGGCGGCGGCGCACCGCACGCGCGCCTCACGCTGGAGGTGAAGGGCGGGGTGAAAAGCCAGTACTGGGCGGAACAGATCGAGGGGTTGGCGCGCGGGACGATCGCTCCCGCTTCACCAGCTCAGCTTGCAGCGGCTTCAGCAGCAGTCGCAGCGGCGGGCGGCGGAACGGCAAAAACAGCGGATGCCGCCGTCTCACGCATTGAGACGGTGGTCAGCGTCCCGAAGCAGTGCGTCAACTGTGGCAGCCCGCTGGGGTCTGCCGAAGCGGGTGCGAAGGAGATCGTCTGCCGTTTCTGTGGCACAGCGCACGCCATCCTCACCCGCCGCGCCTACCCACCGATCACCCGCGCCAATCTGAGTCAACTGCGCGAAATCGGCGGCTTTGGCGAAGCGGGTTCCGAACACGCACTCAGTGCGATGCTCAACGAGATCAGCCTGTCGCACGATGGGTCACGCCTGCTGACGCGCGGATTTGCGGAACTGGCAGTGTGGGAGGTCGAGGCGGGCACGCCCCTCTTTCGCCAGCCCGTCATCAGCCTGCGCGCCGCACTCAGCCCCGACGGGGCACACGTGGCAACCATGACCGAACTTCAGCAGACGATCGACCTGCTCGACGCCACCACCGGGGTGAAGCGCCATACCCTGACGCCGGATGCAAAAATGTTCACCCCCACCCTCGCCTTCAGCCCGGATGGACGGTGGCTGGCAGTCGCCACCTTCTTCCCGTCACAGGTGCTGATCTACAGCGTGCCGGACTGGTCGCTGGCGTACACCCTGCCGATGACGCTTTTCGTCAGCGGGATGGCGTTCAGCAGCGACAGCCGCCTCATCGCCGTGAGCTGCTCGCAGGAAGTCAACCCGATGCGAAGCGAGTACAAATACGAAACGCGCATCATCGCCCTGCCAGACGGAGAAGAAAAGGCGCTGCTGGAAGTCGGCGGAGAATACGTCAGCCTGCCCCCGGACGGCGGGCAGGTGATCGTCAACAGTCATCTGTACAACCTTGCGGATGGCAAACCGATCGGCGATCAGATCGGCATGTTCCACGTCCGTTTCAGCGCCGACGCCGGGCTGGTGGTCTCCGCAATTCAGGCGCGGGTACTGTGGATCGACATCCAGAGCCGCCAGGGATTGGCACAGATCGTCAGAATGGAACCGTATGTGTCCGCATGGGCGCTCTCCGGCGACGGCGGACTGCTGGCGGTCTCCAGCGGCGGATCACTGCCTGGCGCGCGGTCGGCAAATGCGCTGCCCCATCGCGGCGTGCGCCTGTACGCTGCGGGCTGACGCTCACCCCCGTGCCGTCCGCTGACGCGCCAGCCAGCGCTCAGCGGCGGCGCGGGGGATCGGACCACCATGCCCGGTATAGAGCAGGCGCGCGCCCGCGTCCAGCACCCGCTGCACGCTCTCAAGCAGCGTGGGCAGGTGATCCATGCTCTCCATGAAATAGGGCAGATGCGGCTGCCCGGAGAGCAGCATCCCCCCCATCACCCCGCCGCGCAGGATGTCACCGACGATCGCCTCGCCGCCGTCAAAGAGCAGGCTGATCGACCCGGTGCTGTGACCAGGTGTGTGCAGCATTCGCGCATCCAGCCCGAACTCAGCCAGATCACTCGTCGTGTCGAGCAGCACATCGGCTTCCATGCCAGGAAAGTCGTGGCGGACGAAGGTTTTGCTCATCGCCGCCTCGATGCCCACGATCACCCCGGCGCGGTTTCTGCCCTCGCGCAGCATCGCCGCGTCATCCCGATGCACCGCCACCGGCACGCCGAGCGCCTCGCGCAGCGCCAGCGCACTGCCCGCGTGGTCGCTGTGAGCGTGGGTGAGCAGGATGAGCGAGACATCCGACCGGGCGATGCCGTGCTGCTCCAGCGCTTTGAGGATGCGCGGCGTGCTGCCCGGCAGCCCGGTATCGACCACCACTGCACGGCGGGATCGGACGAGATACATGTTGGCGACGGTCAGGTTGATGCGGGTGATCATAGAGCCATGCCTCGTGTCTGCGTGAATAATCGCTGAGATGACTATAACATAGCCCAGGCTCATTCTGATCCGGCGCGCCCGTTTTCGGCGTACCCTCTATAATGATGATCATCGATAGCACACATCCGACGCCGGAGGTGCTGTAATAATGCCCACACAGGACATCCCCCTCAGCGCGCAGCCGACGCACATCTCGTCCGGCGGATCGGCTGCGCCCTCCACCGCCAGCGGCACGCGCATCCGGCGGCTGCGCTGGCAGCGGCTGGCAGTGCTGGTCTGGCTCGGCGTGCTGCTGCTCACCATCGGGCTGTTCAGCGCCAACATCCTGCATTTTCTGACGACGGCGAACGCCATCTGCCCCGCATCTCAGCCATGCCCGCCCTTCGCCCTGACCGAGACGATCGCCGTTCAGCTCAGCGATTACGGTCTGCCAGAGGCGTTCTGGGCGGGGCACATCGCCGTGCTGGACGTGAGCATGGTGCTGGGCTACGTGATCGTGGCGGGGCTGATCGCCGTGCGCCGCGCCGATGACTGGCTGGCGCTGCTCGTGTCGGCGATGCTGATCATGATCAGCATCAATCTGGCGCTCTCCAACTCGGACTCGCCGTTTGCCGGGACGGTCTGGGGCGGGGTCACTCAGGCGCACACCATCCTGGCGATCACGCTCGCGCTCATCTTCCTGCTCGTCTTCCCCAATGGGCAGGCTGTGCCGTCGTGGGGCGTGGTGTGGGTGATCGGCGGAGTGGGCTGGGAGATCGCGCGCCGCATCATCGGGCTGGACATGATCGTCGAGGGCAGTTTCCAGCTTCCGGTTTTCCTGGCGACGTTCGCCTTCGTCACGTGCGGCTTCGTCGCGCAGACCTGCCGCTACCGCGCCGTCTCGACGCCGGAACAGCGCCAGCAGACCAAATGGGTGGTGCTGGGCGGCGCGCTCACCCTTGTCGGCGTCACGCTCAGCGCCACGCTCTACTTCGCGGTGCTGCCCGCGCTGCCAGGCAACACACTCTGGCTCAACATCGCCCTGCGCGCGCTCTACTACGCAGCGCTGCTCGCCATGCCGATCGGTCTGGCGTTCTCGGTGCTGCGCTTCCGCATCTGGGAAGCGGACCTAGCGATCAACCGGTCGTTCGTGTACAGCCTGCTCACTCTGCTGCTGGTCGGCATCTTCGCGCTCTGCCTGTTCAGCGCGCGGGCGGCACTGCTGATCATCCTGGGGCGGGATGCCAGCGAGATCGCCACGCTGATGGCGGCGCTGGCGGTGGCGCTGGCGTTCAGCCCGGCGCGGACATGGGTGCGGCGGCAGATCGACCGGCGCGTGTTCGGCTTGCGCCAGGATTTGATCGCGCTGCGACGTCAGGAAGCAGCGCGTCATGATGCCATCGCCGATGACATGCCGACGCTGGTGGCATATGGCACGCGCGCTTTTGGCGCATACCAGATCGGCGGGGTGATCGGCAAAGGCGGCATGGGGCACGTCTTCAGGGCTGTCGATACGCTGGGCGGCGGTGACGTGGCGATCAAGGTGCTGGCGGACAAGCTGCATGACGACCGCGACGCGCTGCTGCGCTTCGAGCGCGAAGCCGCCATCGCGCGCGGGCTGCGCCACCCGAACATCAACCCGGTGATCGATTTTGGCGTGCATGACGACCAGCCCTACCTCGTCATGCCGTTCGTGCCGGGCACAGACCTCGACGCGATCCTGAAGACGCGCGGCGCGCTGCCCCTCGCTGAGGCAGCGCGCATCCTGACCGACATCGCCGCCGCCCTCGACTACATCCACCAGCAGGGCATCGTGCATCGGGACATCAAACCTGGCAATGTCATGGTGCGCCCGGATGGGCGGGCGCTGCTGCTCGACTTCGGCGTCGCACGCCTGATGCACGACTCCAGCCCGCTGACCGGGGCGTCGGGCATCGTCGGCACGGTCGGTTATGCCGCGCCGGAACAGCTCGCCGGGGATGCGCCGATCGACGGACGCACCGACCTGTATGCGCTGGGGGTGCTGGCATTTCAGATGATCACCGGGCAGCTTCCGTTCAGGGGCGGCGTGGGCGCGCTGGTGTTCGCGCATCTGAACAAGCCCGCGCCCGACGCGCGCAGCATCCAGCCCGATCTGCCCGCGCAGACCGCGATGGCGCTGATGCGCGCGCTGTGCAAACAACCGGACGATCGCTATGCGACAGCGGACGAATTTATGCGCGCCTTCGCCCCGACAGCGGTGGTCACTTGACGATCCCCTGTGTATGCTGGCACAATCGCCCATACACAGGAAAGGATCGCTGGCGTGCAGGAACAGCTCGAAACACTCTATCAGGAAGCAGGCGCAGCACTCGACACCCTCACCACCGCGGATGCACTGCGCGAGTGGGACTCGCAGTACCTGGGTAAACATGGCGCGCTCACGCAGATCATGCGCGGCGTGGGCAAGCTGCCCTCCGAGCAGCGGGCGGCATTCGGCAAGCGCGCCAATGAGATCAAGACCGCGCTGACCGAGGCATTTGCCGCGCGTGAGGCGGCGGTGCGCGCGGCGGCGCTGGCGCGCGATCTGGAAGAAGGGCAGATCGACGTCACCCTTCCAGGTCGCCCGGCACAGCTCGGCGGGCTGCACCCGTCCACGCGCACGCTGCGCCGCTACCGCGAAATCTGGGCGGAGATGGGCTTTCAGGTCTACCGCAGCCGTGAGGTGGAAGACGACGATACCAATTTCACCCTGCTCAACATGCCGCCCCACCATCCGGCGCGCGATATGCAGGATACGTTCTACACCACCACGCCCAACGTCATCCTGCGGACGCACACTTCGCCAGGGCAGATTCGCGCCATGCGCGAACTGGGCGCGAACGGCACGCAGCCCGTGCGCGTCATCCTGCCCGGCATGTGCTACCGCTATGAGCAGATCACCACGCGCAGCGAGGTGCAGTTCCATCAGGTGGAAGGCATCGCCGTCGGGCGCGGCATCCGCATGACCGACCTGAAAGGCACGATCGCTGAATTCGCCCGCCGCATGTATGGTGACGGCACACAGGTGCGTTTCCGCGCCAGCTATTTCCCCTTCACCGAACCGAGCATCGAGATCGACGTCGAGTGCTTCCTGTGCGGCGGGACGGGCTGCCGCATCTGCAAATATGCCGGCTGGCTGGAGATTTCCGGGGCAGGCATGATCCACCCCACCGTGCTGCGGAACGGCGGCTATGACCCCGCCGTCTGGAGCGGTTTCGCCTTCGGCATGGGTCCCGAACGGGTGACGATGCTGCTGCACGAGATCAATGACATTCGCTATTTCTGGTCGAACGACCTGCGCTTCCTGGAGCAGTTCTGATCATGCGCGTCCCTCTTTCCTGGCTCAAGGAATACGTTGACATCCCCGTCCCGGCGGAACTGCTGGCAGAACGCCTCACCCTGGCGGGGTTGGAGGTGGCAAAGCTGCACTACATCGGCGTGCCACAGACGCCCGTCGAGGGCGTGCGCCTGCCCCCGTCCGACCATCTGGTGTGGGATCGCGACAAGCTGGTGCTGGGCGCGATCCACGAAGTCAAGCCGCACCCGAATGCCGATCGCCTGGTCATCGCTATGGTCGATCACGGCGCAGCGGAACTGGAGGCGACGGTAACGGGCGCGCCGAACCTGTTCGCCTATCGCGGGCTGGGCGTGCTGCCCAAGCCGCTCTGGACGGGCTTCGCCCGTGAAGGGGCGGAAGTGTGGGATGGGCACAGCGAGACGCGCCAGCGGATGATCCTGAAGGAAAAGCCGCTGCGCGGCATCCCGAACCGCTGCATGGTCTGCTCGGAATACGAACTGGGCATCAGCGACGAATCCGACGGCATCATCCTGATGCACGACGACCCTGGTTTCGCCCCTGGCACGCCGCTTCAGGACGTGCTGGGCGACGTCATCCTGGAGATCGAGTTCACCCCCAACCTGGCACGCGCCATCAGCATCTACGGGGTGGCGCGCGAAGCTGCCGCCATCTTCGATCTGCCGCTGCGCCCCCCCTCGTTCGAGGTGCAGATGCGCGGCGCGCCCATCGACGGCGCGGCGATCATCGACATCCGCGAACCGGAGTACAACCCGCGCTTCACGCTGGCGCTGCTGCGCGGCTGCACCATCCAGCCGTCGCCGGCATGGATGCAGCGGCGGCTGCGCGCGGTCGGTCAGCGCCCGATCAACAACATCGTCGATGTCACCAACTACATCACCTTCGAGATCGGGCAGCCGCTGCACGCCTTCGACTATGACAAGCTGGTCGCCCGCGCGGGCGGAGCCGTGCCGACGATCATCACCCGTTTCCCGGAACCCGGCGAAACCCTCCGCACACTGGATGAAGTCGATCGGACGCTCGACCCGCACAACATCCTGGTGGCGGACACTGCCGGAGCGCTCTCGATGGGCGGCATCATCGGCGGGGCGGACAGCGAGATCAGCGACTCGACCACCACCGTGCTGCTGGAATGCGCGGCGTGGAACAACATCAACATCCGCCGCAGCATGAGCAGCCAGAAGGTGTACACCGACGCCAGCTACCGCTTCAGCCGGGGTGTGCATCCGTCACAGGCGATCCTCGGCGTGCGGCGCGGCATCGAGCTGATGCGCCAGACCGGGGGTGGAGAGGTGGCACAGGGGATCATCGACAGCTACCCCGCTCCGCCGCCCACCGTGCAGATCGACCTGCATACCGACGAGATCGCCCGCATCCTCGGCATCAGTGTTGCGGCGGGTGAGGCAGCAGCACTGCTCAGGCGCGCCGGGTTTACCGTCAAACAGAGCGGGCACACGCTGAAAGTGACCGTCCCCGACTGGCGCATGGACATCAGCAGCGAACCCGTCACCGGGCAGGCAGACCTGATCGAGGAGATCGGGCGCATCATGGGCTATGACGCACTGCCCACCACCATGATCGCCGACGCCATGCCGCCGCAGCGCCCCAACCCGGCACTGGAGATGGAAGAGATCGCCCGTGACCTGCTCGTCGCGCTCGGCTTGCGCGAGAATATCGCCTATCGCCTGACCACCCCGGAACGCGAGGCAGCGCTCATTCCGCCGGGCGCAGACGTACCCACGCCGGAATATGTCACGCTGGCGAACCCGCTCACCGCCGACAAGACGGTCATGCGCCGCACGCTGCTGGCGCATCTGCTGGAGACGGCGGTACTCAATGCCCGCCACAGCGCACGTCAGGCGGTGTTCGAGATCGGCGCGATCTACGTGCCGCGCGCCGACTCGCCCCTGCCTGATGAGCCGCGCCGCCTGGCGCTGCTCATGACCGGGGAACGGGCGCGCGTCGGCTGGATGCACGGCACAGCCGCGCCGGAGAACATGGATTTCTACGACCTTAAGGGCGTCATCGAGGGGCTGCTGGGCGCGCTGCATGTCCCCGATGTGCGCTACGCCCGCGCTGCTCATCCGACGCTGCATCCTGGGCGTTCGGCGGCGGTGTACGCCGGAGATCGCCCCCTGGGGGCATTCGGCGAGGTGCATCCGCTGGTCGCAGAGCGTTTCGAGGCGGGCAGCGCTCCGGTGCTGCTGGGGGAATTCGACCTGGAAGCGCTGATCGCCGTCAGCCGCCGCAGCTTCGGGCTGCGCGCCCTGTCGCTCACCCCGCCTGTGCTTCAGGACATGGCGCTGGTGGTGCGCGATCAGGTGACGGCGGCGGAAGTCGAGGCGGTCATCCGCGCGACGGGCGGGGCGCTGCTGCGCGACGTGCGCCTGTTCGACGTGTACACGGGCGATCCCATCCCCGCAGGGCACAAGTCGCTGGCGTTCGCGCTCACCTATCAGACGGATGAGCGCACGCTGAGCGACCGCGATGTCGCCCCGCTGCACAGCAGCATCGTCAAAGCGTGCGAGAAGCAGCTCGGCGCAAAGCTGCGCGCCTGAGCGCGCTGAATTTCCGCACCGCACCCTTCTTTTGACGAAGAAGGGTGCGGTGCGACCCTCCTCTACGAGACGATCACATGTACCTTGATCGCCTCTTTGACCTCCAGCAGCGTGCGGAACATCGCCTCATAATTGTCCAGACCGATAATCGGGTGGGTGAGCAGTTTCGGCAGCCAGCCCGGAAATGACGCCTGAGTGGTGGCGAAATCGGCGACGCCCTGCTCGAAATAGCCGCGATGCGCGTTCACTGTCCCGAACATCACCTTGTTGCCCAGCACGAAATCGAGATTGAGCTTGTCGCTGGCGACTTCCGTCTTCGTCGAGCCGCCGGTGATCGACGAGAGGATCAGGATGCCGTTTTTCGCCAGCGCGTTCGCCGCCTCGAACATCTGCGGCGATGACCCGCTCGCCTCGAAGATCAGGTCGAAACCCGAAGCCCCGGCTGCCTCCGCCAGCGAAGTCTGGCGTGTGCTGACGTACTTCGCGCCGATCTCCGCCAGCAGCGTCGAATTGTGCGTCGGTGGCTCTGAGCGGGCGAAGACCGTCACATCCACCCCGCGCAGCACCAGCCCCAGCGCCGCCAGGATGCCCAGCGGACCCGCCCCGATGACCGCCGCCCGGCTGGGACGCCACACCTTCAGCCGCCGCTGAATCTCATATGCCTGAATGATCCCCTTCTCGATGATGCTCATCGGCTCCAGCAGCACGCCGACTGACCTCAGCTCCACCGGAACTTTGACGAGAAATTCCTGATCCTCGACGAACTGCTCAGTCAGAAATCCATGACGCAGGTTGATGCCGCGTTCGTAATAGGTGGTGTCTGAAGTCATGTCGTTGGTTCCGATGACGTCGTAGATCGAGCTTCCGGGTCGGCGTACCGTCGGGACGACGTAATCGCCTGCCGCCAGCCCGCGCACTGCCGATCCGACGGCGGTCACCAGACCAAGACATTCATGACCCGTCACCAGATAATCGAACCCAGGCGGCGGCGCGCCATACGAGCCGAGAATCAGGTCTTTATCCGTCCCATCCTGCCCCACCATGATCACCCGCACCAGCACGCCACGCCCATCGGGAATGTCGTCCAGAGCGGGCACAGGCAGATCGACCAGACGCGCACTGTGCGCCTGACGCGGTGTGATAGCGATCGCTTTCATGATCCTGTTCCTCCTGTCATTCGGTCTGTCTGAAGTAGGGGCGACCCGGCGGGTCGCCCACATAATTCAACGACGCCGACCCGGCGGGTCGCCTCTGCGTATGATGGTGCTGTCGATCAAGCATGAACCCCCTTGCTGACGAGCCCCTAACGCGCTTCATCAGGGTGAGACTGCTGGTGGATGAGATCAGCCACCAGGCCCGTCCAGCCGGTCTGGTGGCTGGCTCCGAGACCCCGCCCGGTATCGCCATGAAAATACTCGTGAAAAAGCAGCAGATCGCGCCAGTGCGGGTCGTGGTCAGCGCGATCGTCTCCACCGTTGAAGGGGCGTCGCCCCTGTGCATCGGGAAGGAAGAGGCGGATGAGCCGATCGGACAGGAAATCGCCGATCGCCCGCAGCGTCAGGTATTCACCCGAACCGGTCGGGCATTCGACGCGAAAATCGTCGCCAAAATAGCGGTGAAATTTGTAGAGCGACTGGATGAGCATGTAGTTGATCGGAAACCAGATCGGTCCGCGCCAGTTGGAATTGCCGCCGAACAGACCACTTTGCGACTCGGCGGGTTCATAGCGCACGGTGTAGGTCGCCCCGCCGACATGCAGCACATACGGCTGTTCGGCATGGATTTTGCTGATCGAGCGGATGCCGTAATCGCTGAGAAATTCAGCCGGGTCAAGCGCACGGGCGAGCAGGCGTTTCAGCCGATGCCCGCGCACCAGCGAGAGCAGCCGTTCCTCACCCACCCCAGGGACCTGCCAGCGGGAAACCAGCCGCGCCAGATGCGGGCGATTTTCCAGAAACCACTCCAGCCGTTTGCGAAACTCTGGCACGCAGGCGAGCATGTGCGGGTCGATCGACTCGACCGCCAGCAGCGGGATCAGCCCGGTCAGCGAACGGATACGCAGATGAATGGGCGGGGTATCCGGGGCGCGCAGCACGTCGTAGAAAAATTCGTCCTGCTCATCCCAGAGCGATACCCCCGTTTCGGCAATATCGACCATCGCCCCGGCGATGTACAGGAAATGTTCAAAATATTTGGTGGCGATGTCTTCATAGACCGGATTGGTCTGCGCCAGTTCGAGGGCGATGAGCATCATGTCGAGCGAGAACATCGCCATCCAGCTTGTGCCATCACTCTGATCGATGTGTCCGCCTGTCGGCAGGGTGGCGCTGCGGTCGAAGACGCCGATGTTGTCCAGACCGAGAAACCCACCCTGAAAGACATTGCGCCCTTCCGCATCCTTGCGGTTGACCCACCAGGTGAAGTTGAGCATCAGTTTGTGGAATACCCGCTCCAGAAAGGCGGTATCCGGCTGCCCGCGCTGCACCTTGTCGATCTGGTAGACGCGCCACGCCGCCCAGCCGATGACGGGCGGGTTGACATCGCTGAATGCCCACTCGTAGGCGGGAATCTGACCATTGGGGTGCTGATACCATTCGCGCAGGATGAGGACGAGCTGATCTTTGGCGAACTGGCTGTCTACGCGCGCCAGGGGGATGCAGTGAAATGCCAGGTCCCAGGCGGCGTACCAGGGATATTCCCATTTGTCGGGCATGGAGATGACATCGGCATTGTTCAGGTGACGCCATTCGCGGTTGCGCCCATGCAGCCGCTCGCGCGGTGGGGTCGGCTGCGCCGGATCGCCCGTCAGCCAGCGATCGACATCATAGTGAAAGAACTGCTTCGACCAGAGCATCCCGGCAAATGCCTGACGCTGCACCGATGCGCGTGCCGGGTCGAGATCGGCTGGCTGGATCGCCGCGTAGAACGCATCCGCTTCCGCCTGACGCTGGTCGAAGAGCGCGTCGAACCCGTCAAACGGGGCATGATGCGCCTCACCGTGCGTCAGGCGCAGCCGAATGGTGACCGACCCGCCGCCCGTGACAGTCCGTGTGATGTGCGCGGAAGCCTTCGTACCGGTCTGGTCAGGGTTGACCGCGCCGCTCTCGCCGTCGATGACATAACGGTGAAAGGCGTCTTTGGTATACGCCCCGCCCTCCACCCCATACAGACGCGCGGTGTTCGTCTCATTTTCGGTGAACAGGAAAGGCGCATCCACGTCGCAGTCGAGGGTATACGCCCCCATAGTGGGATGCTCCGCCATCACGCGCCCTTCCCCGGCGCGCAAGATGCGCGGTCGCGCTGCGTCCACATCCCATGACCAGGTATTGCGAAACCAGAGCGTGGGCAGGATGTGGATCGGTGCATCGGATGATGCGCGGTTGTGCAGGGTGATGCGGATGAGGATGTCGTCGGGCGCGGCTTTGGCATATTCGACGACCGCATCGAAAAAGCGATCGCCGTCGAAAACGCCGGTATCGCTCAGCTCAAATTCCCCCTCCATGCGGCTGCGCTTCCGGCTTTCCGCCAGCAGCAGCTCATACGGATAAGCGGCTTGTGGATAGCGGTAGAGCATCCGCATATAGCTGTGTGTCGGCGTGCTGTCGAGGTAGTGATAGACTTCCTTGACATCTTCACCGTGATTGCCTTCGCTGCCCGTCACGCCGAACAGCCGCTCCTTGAGGATCGGGTCATGCCCGTTCCAGAGCGCCAGCGCAAAACAGAGCAGCCCCCGCTGATCGCTGATGCCCGCCAAACCATCCTCATTCCAGCGATACGCCCGCGACCGCGCATGATCATGCGGAAAATAGTCCCATGCTGTGCCGCCAGGGCTGTAGTCCTCCCGGACTGTCCCCCACGCCCGTTCGCTGAGATACGGACCCCATCGCGTCCAGACGCGGTGATGCGCCAGACGATCATGTTCGGCAGTCATCGGGTGATTTCCTCTGTACAGGATAAGATGAGAGAGAAAGGCGAAGTTCGCACATCATCTCATGAACTTCTCGATCATCTGACTATACATTCGCCCGAAACTTACGAAACAGATGAAAAGCCCCCATTCCCGAAAAGCAGGAATGAGGGCAGCCCAGGACGTGATCTGACAGGCAGCATCACCCGAACAGCAGCCCCACCCCCAGTATCACCAGCGTGACCGCCAGCACGATCGCCCCGATGTAGACCAGAGCGATGAGGGGGCGCGGTGTGCGTCCCTCAAGCGGTGCGCCACCGAAGAAGCCGGCAGAAACGAGGATCGGCGCGGCGAACAGCCCGATCCGCACCGCCCAGTCCAGCCCGGCGGTGAACGCCACCACATCGACCATCAACTGACCGATGATGCTCAGGATGACCAGCACCCCGGCATGAGCGTGCCCGGCACGAAAATAGCTGCCCATCGCCTCGCTGGTGATCACCCCGCCACTGGTGCGGCGCAGCTCGGACAGCAGAAAATACCCGCCAAATTCGATGGTGGTGATCGATAACAGCGCCAGACCGATCATCAGCCGTGCTTCACCACTGATCTCCATGATTGCCTTCCTTCGTTGAAGTGACAGGATAAACATGTAAAAATTGACACAAGAGCGCCTGTCGAACAGGTTTTGGATGGCGTCACAGCGCCATGATCTGCGCGATCGCGCTCTCTATCCACTTCAGATACATCTCTTCATACGCGATGCCGAATTGCAGGGTGAGACGCCAGTACAAGCCATGCTGCGCCAGCATATCATCGCTGGCTTCAAGGCGTCGCGGCAGGTGACGGCGGTCGATACCCCGATAAAACGCCAACTGCTGTTCGTGCAGCGTGCGCTGAATCCGCAGCTCATCCAGCACGGCGTCACGCGGGCGCTGCCCTGAGAAGAACAGCCGCACCAGCAGCTCTTCCTTGACAGCAGGCAGGGTCAGCAGCGGGGCTGCCAGCCAGTCTTCCAGGGCACGCCTGCCCTGTTCAGTCAGCCTGTACACCCGACGGTTGAGCTTGTCTCCTGCCTCGCATTCCTCCGATGTCAGCAGTCCGTCTGCCTCCATCCTGCGAAGCAGGGTGTAAATCTGGCTGTGATGCGCGTGCCAGAAATGCACCGTCGTCTCGTCGATGATGCTCTTGATCTCGTACCCGGTCAGCGCGGTGTAATTCACCAGACCAAGAAGGATGTACTGAAGCATAGACCCGCTTTCCAAGTTCGATCCTGCATGAAAACAGTATCACATGAAACAGCAAACGTGTCAATAGTGACATATTCTGCTGTTCGCACTGAAAAAAAATACCCCTCACGCTTTCCGTAAGGGGTATCAGGAAGTGTACCCAGAGGGATTCGAACCCCCGACTTTCTGCTCCGTAGGCAGACGCTCTATCCGCTGAGCTATGGGTACACGATATGCAAACTATAACACATCCCGCACAGGGGGTCAAGGGCGATCCGGCGCGGTGGGCAGCGTGCGCGGCGGATCGCCCGCGATCGCGGCGCGCAGCGCCACCCGATCATCCCAGGGGTATTCCGTCGTCCCGAACGCCATGCTCTGCTCGTGCCCCTTGCCGCAGGCGATGACCACATCGCCGGGGCGCGCCATATCACACGCGCGCGCCAGCGCCTCACCCCGATCGGGCACGCGATAGAATGTTCGCCCTTCGACGCCGCCCGCTTCGATCATCGCCGCCGCCATCGTCTCCAGAATGGCGTCAAGCGACTCGGTACGCGGGTCTTCGGCAGTCAGGATGCTGACATCCGCCAGATGCGCCGCCGCCTGCGGCATCAGCACACGCTTCTCCCGATCGCGCAGCCCGGCACAGCCGAACACGACAATGACGCGCCCGTCACGCCCGGTCAGGGCACGCGCGGCGGTCAGCGCGGTCGCCAGCGCATTCGGCGTGTGAGCGAAATCGACCAGCGCGATGTACGGCTGCCCAGCGTCGATGCGCTCCAGCCTGCCGGGGATGGGCGGCACAGCGAGCAGACCGCGCCGGATCGTCTCTTTCAGCGCGCCCGCTGCGCGCGCCGCCGTCAGCGCCGCCAGCGCGTTTCGCACATTGAACGCCCCTGCCAGAGGCAGGTGATACAGCCCATCCAGCCCTTCACCGCGCACCACGAACTGCGTGTAGCCGGGATGATGCACGATGTCGCTCGCGCGAACCGACGCCGGATGGTCGATCGCCCAGGTGAGATGGCGATCGGCGGGAAAAGCCGCGAACCAGTCGGCATTGGCGTCGTCGGCGTTGAGGATGCTCACCTTCGGGATGCCGCGCTTGCGGTACGACTCGCCCAGCATGGCGAACATGCGCCCTTTGGCAGCGCGGTATGCCTCGAACGTGCCGTGATAGTCGAGATGCTCGTGCGTCAGGTTGGTCAGCACCGCCGTGTCGATCGCCACGCCCTCCAGCCGCCCCTGTGCCAGACCATGACTGGTCATCTCCAGCACGGCGTGCGTCAGCCCGGCGCGCACCATACGTGCCAGCAGCGCCTGCACCAGCGGCGCGCCTGGCGTGGTGACGTGCAGCCCGGTGTCATGCGTCTCATCGCCGATGACGGCGTTGACCGTGCTGATCAGCCCGGCACGCCCGTCGGTGGCAGTTTGCAGGATGCTGTGCAGGATGGTGCTGGTGGTCGTCTTGCCGTCCGTCCCGGTCACGCCGATCAGATGCAGCGCGCGCGACGGGTGATCATGCCAGGACGCCACCAGCCAGCCGACCGCCAGCGCCGCCCGTTCGACCTGCACATACGGCACAGGCAGCGCGCCAATCACCTCCGGCGGCTTTTCGCCGACCACCGCCGCTGCGCCGCGCGCGATCGCCCGATCGATGAAGGCGTGCCCGTCGGTGCTGCCCCCGGCGCGTGCCACGAATACGCCGCCGCGCTCCACCTCCACGTCAGACTCGACGACGGGCGCAGTGATCGGTGTGGCGGGGTCGCCGTACAGGGTGTGGGGGTGAGGGAGGGAAGTGAGCAGGTCTGCCAGCGTTTTCGTCATGTCTCTCCGTCCAGATGATGGTCAGCGATGTAGCGCAGGCGCAGGCTGTGCAGCGAGTGCAGCGCGCCCTGCCCATCCTGAACATGCCAGTAATCCCATCCATTGTGTGCTGCCTGCCCCAGCAGATGCGCTGCGCTCCGATGGATGCTGTCGCTCATCCCGTCCAGCGTCTGTACCCTGCCATCGGCGCGGACGACGCCGCGCTGCATCCCCTGTCGATCGTACAGTGCCTCCCCCACGCGGACGTAGCCCGACGCGACCAGCGCCGGAAAGCCGACGCGGGGCAGCGCCCGCCTGGATGGGGTGTGCAGCAGCGCATCCGGCGTCTCGATCGGCGCGATCGCGGCGATGCGCGCCGCTGCCATCGCCACGTAGTCTGCGTCCTGTTCGATGCCGATCCAGCGCCGACCGAGTTTGCGGGCGACCGCGCCCGTCGTGCCTGTGCCGAAAAACGGGTCAAGCACGATCTCGCCTGGGCGGGTGGATGCGAGCAGGACACGGTAGAGCAGCGCTTCCGGTTTCTGCGTCGGATGTGCCTTGCCCCCGTTATCCAGCTTCAGCCGCTCTGCACCCGAACAGATCGGGATGTACCAGACGTTGGGCATCTGCTTGCCGTCGTTGAACTGTTTGAGCGCGTGATAATCGAAGGTATAGCGCTTCTGATCGCGCGCGCGTTTCGCCCAGATGAGCGTCTCGGTGGCGTTGGTGAGGCGTGTGCCGCGAAAGTTGGGCATCGGGTTGCGCTTGTGCCAGATGACGTCGTTGAGCAGCCAGAAGCCGATGTCCATCATGATCGCGCCGACGCGGAAGATGTTGTGGTATGAGCCGATGACCCAGATCGCCCCATCCGGTTTGAGGACGCGCCGTGCCGACGTCAGCCAACGACGGGTGAAGTCATCATACGCCGCGAAATCCTCGAACTGATCCCAGGCGTCATCGACTCCATCGACACGTGTCTGGTTGGGGCGCAGCAGTTCGCCCTGAAGCTGGAGGTTATAAGGCGGGTCGGCAAACACGAGGTCGATGCTGCCCGCTGGCAGCGAGTCCATGTGGGCGATGCAGTCGCCATGCAGGATGTGGTCGATGGGCAGGTCGGGCATGAGCAAAAAAGAACCTGTTTCAAAAAAACACGGGATGGCTGATCGATGCAGCCATCCCGCGTATTGTATCAGACCACGCGCTTTTAGCGCAGGCGACCCGCCAGCTCGCTCAGATTGCTGCGGACGCTGCCATCGACCACGCGGTCGGCGCTGCGGATGACCAGACCGCCCAGGATGGACGGATCGACGGTGAAGGTGATGTTCTCCGCGCCAACCTGACCGCGCACGCTGTTCTGCTCCTCGGCGCTCAGCGGCATGGCGCTGATGACCTCGACGCTCGAACCCAGCGAACGGGCGGCTTCCGGCACTTTGGCGAAGAAATCGCTGATGAGCGCCTGCTGACGCTGCGCGTCCAGCGTCTCGCCGATGATGCGCTGGCTCATGGCGGTGGCGATGGACACCACCTGCCCGCGCAGGTCGGCAAGCTGACGGTTGCGCTCGTCTTCAGCACGGGCGCGCGCCTCGGCGCGAATGGCTTCGGCGGAAGTGCGGGCTTCCGCCTCGACACCCTTCGCCACATCTTCACCGCGAGCACGGGCTTCTTCCACCACGCGGGCGGCTTCGGCGCGGGCATTCGCCAGCACCTTCTCGGCGTCAGCTTCGGCGCTGCGACGGGCGGCAGCAGCAGCCGCTGCGTCCTCCAAGCCCTTCTGAATGGTGGCGGCGCGGTTGTCCAGCAGGTTCATCAGCGGACGCCAGATCAGCAGCGACAGCAGCCCGAAGATGAGCAGGAAGTTGATGATCTGCGCCACCAGGAAGCCCGTGTTGATGCCCAGCGGCACGAGCGGGTTGGTAGAGGCTTCAGCAGCCGGTGCAGCCGTTTCAGCGGCGGCAGGCGCTTCGCCTTCCTGGGCGAACAGTGCGGTCGTGGTGAACGCCATGCCCGCGACGAGCAGGGCGACCAGAACCAGCCGCAGGATGCGTGCATACTTTTGCATGAGAGCTACTCCAGTCGGTGCGGCTTACAGCACGAACAGGATGATGAGCGCCACCACGAGCATGTAAATCGCGATCGCTTCGGTGAACACGATACCGAGGATCATGTTCTGCTGAATAGCGCTGGCTGCGTCAGGGTTGCGACCGATGCCGTTCATCGCGCCCTGCACCATCAGACCGATGCCGATGCCAGGACCGAACGCGCCGAACATCGCCAGACCCGCACCCAGAGCTTTCAGACCGTTTTCGAGTTCCATTGTGTTTCCTCTCCTGTTTGAGTGAGTCAGTGTGCTGCACAGTCACAAGTTGTGAAAGATAAAACCCAGAATGCACCGGCGCGCTTAGTGCGCCTCTTCATGATGCTCGTCGCCGCCGTGATGCCCTTCCATCGCCTGAGCGGAGAAGACCAGCACCAGCACCGCGAACACCAGCGCCTGCACCGTCGTGATGATGATCTCCAGCCCGATGAAGATCGCCGGGACGATCGTCGCCACCAGGAAGGACATGACGATGAGCAGGATGCCGCCTGCGAACATGTTACCGAACAGACGGAATGCCAGCGAGATGATCTTGCCGATTTCCGAGATGATCTCGATCAGACCGACGATGAAGTCGATCGCGCCGAGCGGGTTATTGTTCACCTTGCCCAGAGCAGGCAGATTGATGAACTTCTGGAAATACGCTGGTCCCTGCGCCATCACCCCGTAAATCTGAATGGCGATGACTGCCACCAGCGCCAGACCGAGCGTCATGTTCAGGTCGGTCGAGCCGCCGCGCACATAGGGCGTGATGACGAAGTGATAGGGCACAGCCCCTGCCTTGAGCGCATCCGCCGTGATCGGGTAGGTGGCATCGCGGTAGATCGACTGCGCCGCTTCCAGGCGCAGCGCCTGCACGCGCGCATCGATGGTCGCCTGATCTGCGCCTGCCGCAGTCAACTCTGCGACCAGCGCCGCTTCATCGGCTGCCAGTTGGTTCGCCGCAGCGGTGATCGCATCCTTGCTCGGCTTGATCTCCGGGTGCTTCTTGTAATACGAGCAGTGTTCGTAATCTTCATGCGTCGCCGTCACGCCTGCGTTCAGCGGCGCATCGACGAACAACTGATACGCCCCTTCTCCCACCTGCACCATCGGGTAGGCGCTCATGCCCTCTTCAGCGCAGTGCAGCACGCCGACCGACTCGATGCCAGGCAGCAGCTTCATCCAGTTGGTCGCCAGCAGGAAGACGAAGAAGGACGCCATGAACGGGAAGATCATCCGGGCGTTCTTGCCTGCAATCTGCTTGGACAGCCCGTACAGGAACCCGCCCAGCAGCTCGACCCACGACTGGAAGCGCGTCGGAACCTGACGCTTCCACCCATCGGAAGCGCGCCATGCCAGCGCGATGAAAATCACCACCGCCAGCGATGCCAGCACCATCGCGGTCAGTGTGTTCGTCCAGCGGAAAGACTCCACTGGCAGCGTCGGATCATACGGTTCGCCTGGAACCATGATCACCGGAACGGCGACCGCGGCATTCAGCGATGGCAGCAGTCCGAAGGACAGCCCGGCGCACAGCGCCAGAAAGCCGATGATGATCCCCAATACAAGTAAACCACGCACCCAGGGATTCATACAGGCGCTCCTTCATGCGGATAAGTACAACCGCTTCGGTTCAACGATCAACCCTCCTGTGTGTGATCCTGCTCATCCTTGCGACGCGGAGGCGTGATACGGGCAGTCGCCCCCAGCGCGATACGCACCATCAGAAAAAGACTGAACGGGATGCTGAACAGCAGCAGACCGATCGTGAATGGTCCGCGCGTGCCAGCCTGTGCATCCAGCCACAACCCAGCTAACAGCGAGATGATGATCACGCCCAGCGTCACACAGCCCGCCTGCCCTGCGACTGCCGCGTAGCCCAGGTTGACGGTACGCACCCACGAAGCCTGTGTCTCGGCTTCCGAAACGGGTGGTGAAGTCGGGCGTTTTTCGTTCATCAGTCAGTCAGTCATTTCGGTCGTGCATTCTATCACAAACACTACATAAAGCAAAAAGGATCATCCTGCTTTAATTCACCGGGGGCGAGGGCATCAAATCCCGTGCCCCCGGCATGAACAGGCGGTCGTCAGCCCATCGATGCAGCGCCGCGCAGCGCCCAGTCGAACAGCGGCGTTGCCAGGATCGTGCCCAGCAGCACCACCACCACCGTCGCCGCCGCCAGCACGTATCCTCCAGCGCGCGAGACGGGGATGTCCATCTCTTCATACGCGCCGTGATCGACGTACATCACCTTGATGACCACCAGATAGTAGTACAGCGCGACGATGGCGTTCAGCACGCCCGCGATCGCCAGCCACACCAGCCCTGCCTCAACCGTCGCCTGGAAGAGGAAGAACTTGCCGAAGAAACCCGCCGCCGGGGGCACGCCCGCCAGCGAGAGCAGCGCGATCGTCATAGCGAGCGCCAGCATCGGGTTACGGCGGCTCAGCCCCGCCAGATCGCGGATGTTGTCGCTGCCCGTCGCCTCACTGAAGTAGATCAGCACGGCGAACGCCAGCATGTTGGTGAAGGTGTACATGAACATGTAGAAGGCGATCGCCGCAATGCTGATCTCAGTCGATGCCGTCAGTGCCGCCACGCCCATCAGCGTGTAGCCCGCCTGTGCAATGCTCGAATACGCCATCAGGCGCTTGAAATTCTTCTGCGCCAGCGCCACCAGATTGCCGAACGTCATCGAGAGCAGCGCCAGCACCGCCGCAAGCTGCGTCCAGAAGCCGCTGATCTGCTGCCCGTCCAGCACCAGGCCCGCCGGGAAGACCGCTGTGAAGAAGCGCACCATCAGCGCAAAACTGGCGGCTTTGCTGGCGACGCTCAGGAACGCCGTCACCGGGGTGGGCGCGCCTTCATACACATCCGGCGTCCAGAAGTGGAACGGCGCGGCGCTGATTTTGAAGCCGAAGCCGGTGACGATCAGCGCGATGGCGATCAGCACCGGGGCGGCGTTGCTGCTGAACGCGCCGGAGCCGAGGAATTCGGCGACGGCGTACAGGTTGGTGCTGCCGCTGAAGCCATACAGCAGGCTCAGCCCGTACAGCAGGATGGCGGAGGCGAACGCGCCGAACAGGAAGTATTTCATCCCGCTCTCCACGCTGCGCTTGTCTTCGCGGTTGAACGCCGCCAGCACATACAGCGGGATGGTCGTCGTCTCCAGCGCCAGGAAGACCATCACCAGGTCCGCCGCGCCCGCCATGAGCGCCGCGCCCAGCGTGCTGACGATGATGATCAGGTAGAACTCGCCCTGCCGGGCGATGCTGCGCGCATCGACGGCGATCATGCAGGTGAGCGCCCCGGCGATCAGCACGATGATCTTGAACAGGTGCGCCAGTGTATCGTGGCGCATCGTGCCGCCCCAGTACAGCCCGGTCGTCTCCGGCGTCGGCGCGAACAGGAAGAAGCTGAGCGCCGCTGTGCCCAGCAAGCCGATCCCGGCGACGTAGGCGATGCCGCGCCGCTGGCTTTCGGGCAGGTACATGTCGAGGAACAGCACTACCACCGCCATGATCGTCAAGCCGATCTCCGGGGCGATGGCGGGCAGGCTTTGCAGGAAGTTGAATTCCATGATCGCTTATACCCCTCCGAGGAGCGTCAGCACCGGACGCATTCCCGACTCCAGCATCGGAGCCATGATGTACGGGGCGACGCCCAGCAGGATGAGCGGCGCACCCAGGAACACCAGCACGAACCGCTCGCGCGTCGTAATGTCGTCTACATCGGGGAATTTCACACGGTCGAACTCCCCGAAGAAGACCTGCCCCGTCACCCGCAGCACATACGCCGCCGTGATGATGATCGCCAGCGCCGACAGGATGACGATGATCGCATAATAGTTGCTCAGCACCAGCGGTCCGATGGTCAGCGTCACCTGTTCGCTGGCGCGCCACATGCCCTGGAAGATCGGGAACTCGGCGATGAAGCCGCTCAGCCCAGGCATCCCCATGCTCGTCAGACCACCGACGATGAACGCCATGCCCACCCAGGGCATGATCTTCATGAACCCGCCCAGCGACGGGATGTCGCGCGTGTGTGCCCGGTCATACACCATACCGACGCAGCCGAAGAAGAGCGCCGTCATCGCGCCGTGACTGAACATCTGCAAGCCCGCGCCCGTCATGCCCGTCAGGTTCATCGTGGCGAAGCCCATCGTCACCAGCCCCATGTGGCTGACCGACGAGAAGCCGATAACATACTTGAAGTCACGCTGGCGGAAAGCGATGAACGCCCCGTACACTACGTTGAGCAGTGTGAGGAAGACGATCCAGGGCAGGTGTACCTGCGCCGCTTCCGGCATCAACTGCACCCCGCAGCGCAGCGCGGCATACGCGCCCAGCTTCATCAGCACACCGGCGTGGATCATCGAGACCGCCGTCGGGGCGGCGACGTGACCATCAGGACTCCAGTTGTGGAAGGGGAACGCGCCCGCCAGCACTGCGAAGCCCAGGAAGATGAACGGGAACCACAGCCGCCCGAACGTCAGTGTTTCGACGCCCGCATAGCCCGCCACATCGAACGCGCCGTTCTCCGCCGCCAGCGTCAGGTGGGTGATGCTGAAGCTGAACTCTGTACCGCTCTCCGGCAGGATGCCCGCCGCCTTCGCCGCCGCGAACACGCTCGCGCCTTCGTTCAGGAAGAACTGATTGGCGACCAGCACCATCGCAATGATACCGACCAGCGCCACCACCGACCCGATCAGGATGTACAGCGTCAGCTTCATCGCCGCATATTCACGAAGCTGCACCCATCCCCATGTGGCGATGAGCAGGTACATCGGGAAGATCGCCAGTTCGTAGAAGAAGAACAGCAGGAACATGTCGATCGCCACGAACACGCCGTACACGCCCGCCACCAGCAGCAGGAAGAACGCCATGAATTCGCGCGTGCGGTCGGTGATCTTCCAACTGACCAGCACGCCCGCCACCGCGACCATGCCCGTCAGCAGCACCATCGGCGCGCTCAACCCGTCCACGCCGACATGATAGGCGATGCCCAACTGCGGCAGCCACTCCACCCGCTCCTGGAACGCCAGACCGCGATCGAACATCTGCGTGCCGATGACGCTCTGCCCGACCAGCACCGCACTCGATGTCGCGCCGACACGCAGATTCAGCCCGGCGATCTCCGACTCGCGCCCCGCTTGTTCCAGCAGGCTGGACTGCATGGCGTCGATACTCTCGACGTTGGCATTGTAATTCAGGTAGACGAAGAAGCTCAGCCCGCACACTGCGGCTGCCGCTGTAATCGCTACCCCCCGGATCAGGTCCGTCCCTTCGCGCGGCAGGAAAAGGATGATGACCGCCGCCACGATCGGGATGAAGATGATCAGACTCAGTACCGGAAAACCGATCGCTTCCATAAAGTTCGCGTCCTCAGCCGCCCGAACTCAACATCCCCGTCACCGAGGCGTTGATCACCGATAAGACCCAATTGGGGGCGATGCCCGTCACCAGCATCAGCACCATCAGCGGGGCAATCGCCACGAATTCACGCAGGTCGATCTCCAGTTTGGTATCCCGCCACTGCATGTTGAACGGTCCGTGCAGAACACCCCGGATGCCCTTCAGAATGTAGCCGCCCGTGAAGAGCAGCCCGATCATGGCGATGACCGTCAGCCAGGTGAAGACGGGCCACACCCCGCGCACCACCAGGAACTCGCTGACGAAACCGTTCAGCCCAGGCAAGCCCAGGCTCGCCATGCTAGTGAAGATGAAAATCCCGCCGTAGATGGGCGCGCGCACCCACAACCCGCCGTACTGCGTCATATCGCGGGTATGCGTCTTGTGATAGATCGCCCCGGCGAGGAGGAACATGCCCGCGCTGGACAAGCCGTGATTGAACATCTGCAAGACCGCGCCGTTGGTCGCCATGATCGCGTCCTGAGCGAACTGGCTCGTCCCGGCGAAATAGCTCTGCGCGTATGCCAGCGCCGTCACCGCCAGCCCGATGGCGACGAAGCCCATGTGGTTGACGGAGCTGTACGCCACCAGCCGCTTGATGTCCGTCTGCCCGAACGCGGCGAACGCCCCAAGCACGATGCCCAGCATCGCCAGGAACGCGAACAACCCGGCGACCGTGCCCGTGATGCCCAGGATGTTGAACTCAGAAATCCACACATCCGGGAAGAGCGGGATGACCAGCCTGAGGAAGCCATATGCGCCCAGCTTGAGCATGACACCCGCCAGCAGCATCGACCCCGCCGTCGGCGCTTCACTGTGCGCGTCGGGCAGCCAGGTGTGGAAGGGCCACACCGGCACTTTGATGCAGAAGGCGACGAAGAAGCCGATGAACGCCAGCGCCTTGACGGTCGTCACGCTGACGCCCAGGAACAACCCGTCCGGGCGGTCGAGCATGACCCATGCCGACGGGTCGCCCGTCAGCGTCAGGATGTCATATGTGCCCGCCGTGAAACCGATGAGCTGCGTCGCCAGCAGCATCCCCAGCGTGCCGCCCATCGAGTAGATGAAGAACTTGTTGCTGGCATACTTGCGGTTCGGTCCGCCCCACTGGTTGATGATGAAGTACATCGGAACCAGCGTCAGTTCGTAGAACAGGAAGAAGATCATCAGGTCGAGCGAGACGAACACGCCGAACAAGCCCGTCTCGAAGAAGAGCAGCAGCGCCATGTGCGTGTTGACGTTCTCTTCGACCTCGAAGCTGACCAGGATCGCCAGCGGTGTGAGGATGCCCGTCAGCAGCACCATCGCCGCGCTGATGCCGTCGATGCCGATGTGCCATGACGCCCCAAGCAGGCTGAACCACTCGGTTTGCAGCACGAACTGATAGCCGGGCGTGCTGGTCTGATAGGCGAAGAACACCGCCGCCGAAACCCCGGCGATGACCGTCGCAATGCCCAGCGCCACCCAGCGCGCCAGCGTCTTGTTCTGCGGCAGCAGCAGCACGGCAAGCGCGCCGAATGCTGGCGCGAACACCAGGAAACTCAAAACGTCGATACCCAGAATTTGCATTCGCTTCCTCGCTTACCGCGCAGCCTGCAAAACGCCCGACGACAGCGCAAAAATCACGCCGATGACCAGCGCAGCCACCAGCACCAGCAGCATATACTGCTGCACGCGCCCGGTCTGCGTCCCTCTGAACCACTTGCCCGCGCGCCCGATCAGCTCCGGCACGCCATCGCCTACCCCATCGATCAGCCACAGGTTGAGCATCTTGATCAGGTCGCCCACGAAGGTGAACACGCGCGCGATGGCGTGCAGTGTGCCGTCGATGACGCCCTTGTCCAGGAACAGATACGCCACATTCTTCGAGAACCACTGCGACGGGCGCACGAACACCATGATGTACAGCTCGTCGAAGTAGTATTTGTTCTTCAGCGTGGTGTGGATGCTCTCGCCCAGGATGCCGACCAGCGGGTCAGGCTGCCCGGCATGAAGCGGCTTGCGCCAGTACATCAGCCAGCCGACGTACAGCCCGCCCAGCGCCACCGCGAATGAGATGATGACCGGGATGATGTTGAACGCCAGCTTCGGCGGCTTTTCGACCAGCGTCGCTGCCACCAGATTGTAGAACGGCGTCCCGTCCGGGCTGAAGATGCTGCCGAACACCGGGAAGTCAGGCAGCACGCCGATGAAGCCTGCGCCGATGGCGAACACCGACAGGATGATCAGCGGCAACGTCATCGTCGCGCTGACCACGCCGCGCCCCAGGTTGGCATGGCGCGACTCCTCGGTACGGTGATCGCCCCAGAAGGTCAGCCCAAGCTGGCGCATGGTGTAGAACGCCGTCAGGAACGCCGCCAGCGTCAGGCAGACCAGCACCAGCGCGTGCGGACCGAAGCCCTCGGTCGTGCCCAGCCACGCTTCAGCGATGATCTCATCTTTCGACCAGAAGCCGGCGGTGATCAGCGGCAGCCCCGCCAGCGACAGCCCGCCGATCATGAAGGTGATGAAGGTGACGGGCATGGTGCGGCGCAAACCGCCCATGTTCATCATGTCCTGCGGGTCGAAGGCGTGCCCGTGTTCAGCATGGTCGTCATGCGCGGCATGGTCATCGCCATGCACCACGATCGCCCCGTGACCGCCATGTGCCTCGCCATGCCCGTGATCCGGGATGGCGTCATATGCCGGATCGACCGCTCCGCCGCCGATGTGCGCGGGCAGCGCCGCAGCGTGTCCGTCATCATGTCCATGATGCCCGTGCGCGTGGACGTGGTGTTCGCCGTGTTCCATCCCGTGAATGACGGCGCCCGACGCCATGAAGAGCAGCGCCTTGAAGAAGGCGTGCGTGATCAGGTGGAACGCCGCCGCGATGAACCCGCCGATGCCCAGCGCCGCCATCATGAAGCCGAGCTGCGAGATGGTGCTGTACGCCAGCACTTTCTTCACGTCGTTCTGCGCCACCGCGATCGTCGCCGCGAACAGCGCCGTCACCGAGCCGACGACCGCCATCAGCAGCAGCGGCGAAGTCAGGTCACCATCATGCGGATGCCCACCCGCCTCGAACAGCGGGTACATGCGGATGATGGCGTAGATGCCCGCCGAGACCATCGCGGCGGCGTGGATCATCGCGCTGACGGGAGTCGGTCCCTCCATCGCGTCGGGCAGCCAGACGTGGAGCGGGAACTGCGCCGATTTGCCGATCGTGCCGATGATCAGGAAGATGCCGATCAGCCCGGCGGCACTGATGCCTCCGAAGATGATCGCCGGGGTCTCCGCCAGTTCGATCGCCCAGGTGCGGGTGTGTCCGCCGCCTTCTTCCCCCGCCAGAACGGGCGCGGGCAGCGGTTTGGCGCGGTCGAGCAGGGCGCTCTGCCCCTCACCGCTGTGTTCGCCTTCGCCCTGATGCGCCTCGTCGATGACGGCGCTGTCGTGGGCGGGCATCGGCTGATACATGATCTCGCGGAAGTTGAGCGTGCCCGTACTGAAGTAGAGGTAGGCGATGCCCAGCAGCATGATCACGTCCGCCACGCGCGTGGTGGTGAACGCCTTGATCGCCGCGTTGTAGGCGCTCTTCTTCTCGAACCAGAAGCCGATGAGCATGTAGGAACACAAGCCCATCACTTCCCAGCCGACGAACAGCAGCAGCAGGTTATCCGCCACCACCAGCGTGAGCATCGCCCCGGCGAACAGGCTGATCAGGCTGAAGAAGCGCGCCTGACGCGGGTCGTGCGCCATATAGCCGATGCTGTAGATGAAGATCATCACCACCGCCAGCGGAACCATGATCAGCATGATGACCGTCAGCGGATCGACCAGCACCCCCATCGAGAAGGTGAGCGTGCCGGTGTCCATCCACGTGACCGCGCTCTCGAACACCTTCTTGCCGAAGTCGGTCAGGTTGAGGGCATCGAACACCACGCGATAGCTGATGATCCATGCCATGATCGCCCCGCTCATGCCGACGATGATCGACACCATGCGGCTGCGGTCGGTGACGATCGGCACATCCATGCCGTCGTAGTCCGGGTGATGCCCGCCGTAGGCTTCGCTGGTCGCCGGGGTCATGCGGGTGCGGTTCGTCAGCAGGGTGATGATGACGAACGCCAGCAGCGGACCGACCGGGATCAGCCAGGGGAGGAAATTGGGATCATTGAGCAAAGCTGAAAAGTCCATCGACACCTATCCCTTGAGCAGGTTCACATCTTCGACAGCGACCGAACGGCGGCTGCGATAGATGGAGATGATGATCGCCAGACCAACGGCGGCTTCGGCAGCGGCGATGACGAAGACGAACGCCACGAACACCTGCCCCGCCATGTCGGAGGGCGCGCCATAGCGCCAGAACGCCAGCAGATTGATGTTGACGGCGCTCAGCATCAGC
This sequence comes from uncultured Pleurocapsa sp., assembly GCA_964614405.1. GTDB lineage: Bacteria > Chloroflexota > Anaerolineae > Aggregatilineales > Phototrophicaceae > Flexifilum. The sequence goes on along the minus strand of CAZTLS010000026.1, from coordinate 14,144 downwards.
TCGACGCTCATCAGGATAGCCACCGCGTTGCGCCGCGACAGCACGCCATACACGCCGATGCAGAACATCGCAGCCGCCACGAACAGGTACATCCACAGAGGGATCATGGGCATCACCGTCCTTGATAAACGTTAGGCTTCGGTATCGCGCGCCAGCACGATCGCGCCGATCATCGCGGCAGTCAGCAGCAGCGACGCCACCTCGAAGGGCAGCACGAACTGATCGCCGCTGACGAAGGCGATGCCCAGGTCAACCGTCGTCGCCACGTCATCGCTGACGGGGTACATCGGCAGCAGCCCGCCCTCGCCCCACACCGGGAAGATGACGCCCGCCGCCAGCAGCACCAAAAGCAAAGCGCCCACCAGGGCGCTCAGCCACCACTGCCGGTTCAGCACCTCCGACATGTTGGTCATGCTGCGGGTGAGCATGACGGCGAAGATGATGAGGATGGCGATCGCGCCGATGTAGACGAGAACCTGCACCGCCGCCATGAACGGCGCGCTGAGCAGGACGAAGAACCCCGCCCCACCGAACAGGCTGATGACCAGGTAGACCGCCCCGTGAATGAGGTTGCGGCTGGTGACGACGCCAAGCGCACCCCCTATCGAGAGGATCGCAAAGATGAAAAAAGCCAGGGTTGTCGCATTCAGTTCAAGCATCGTCTCTTTCCCACCATGAGTCCCGAATGTGCCAGGGGCGGTGCGCCGCCCCGATCTGTAATTGGTCAGCATGACGCAAAAATCGGCGGGCGAGGTCGTCACCCCTCGCGCCGCCGAAGCCAAACCATCATATCAGTCGCCGGTGCCCGCCGGGACGATGGCGCGTGTGCCTTCGCCCGCCCGCCCCGCTTCCGCCAGCCGCGCCCGCCGCCCATTGTTGCGCAGCACGGTCAGCGTGCCGGCGATGATGACCAGATTGCCCGCGAACAGCACCAGCGCCTGCGGCAGGTTCGCCAGGAAGTCCGTCTCGCCGGGCGCAGGGGCGATGCCCAGCGCGCGCGTGATTTGCAGCAGCAGCGCGATTAGCAGCAGGTTGACGATCGAGAGCGGCACGAGGAATTTCCAGTTGAACGCCATCATCTGGTCGATGCGGACGCGCGGCACAGTGGCGCGCAGGATGAGCGAGAAGATATACACCAGCGCTGTCTTGCCGATCAGATAGAGGAAGCCCAGGAAAGGCACTTCTTCAGCGAACGGACCCGACCAGCCGCCGAGGAAGATGACCGCGAACAGGAGATTGGCGGTGAAGGCGTGCATGAACTCGTTGGCCATGAACAAGCCGAACTTCATGCCGCTGTATTCGATGTTGTAACCCGCCACCAGCTCGGACTCGGCTTCGATCAGGTCGAAGGGCGCGCGCCCCGTCTCCGCCAGGTTGGAGATGTAGAAGATGATCGCGCTCAGGAAGCACGGCACGATGAACCACATGCCGATCTGCGCCCGCACGATGTCCTGCATCGAAAGCGAGCCGACGATGAGCACGGGCACGAGCAGCGCCACGATCATCGGCACTTCGTAGCTCACCAGCTGTGCCACCACGCGGAACGCGCCCAGCAGCGCATATTTGTTGTTCGACGCCCAGCCCGCCATCATCACCGCCAGCGTGCCGATCGACCCGACGGCGATGAAGTAGAGCAGCCCGATGCCAAGGTCAGCCCCGATATGCACCGGGCTGAACGGCACGACCGCCCAGATGAGCAGCACCGACAGCACCGCGACGATCGGCGCGGCGTTGTAGATCAGCCGGTCTGCGCCCGCCGGGGTGATGTCTTCCTTGAGGATGAGCTTGACGGCATCCGCCAGGGTTTGCAGCAGCCCATACGGTCCGACGCGGTTGGGACCGACGCGATCCTGCACGCGCGCCGCCACCTTGCGCTCCACCCAGATCAGGAAGATGACCAGCACCAGCGGGAATGCCGAGACGAGCAGCACCCCCAGCAGGGTCTGAATGAATGATGCCAGCCCCGGCGCGACGCCGCTGCTGACCAGGCAGTTCGCCAGCGTTTCCACGATGTTGATACAGGCTGCTTGTTCAGGGTTCATCAACGCGCCTTCCCATCCACACTCTCATCATGCCTTCGTCAGATCGTCGTTGTCTCACACGTGCTGATTGTTTATGCCCACTCCAGGGCGTTCTTGCGCCAGGCGTAGATGAGCGCATCCGCCAGCAGGAAGATGAACAGGAACCCCGCGCCGAAGGCGAAAAAGTCGAGCTGGTTGTACGCCATCGCCCAGGGGAACAGGAAGATCAGCTCGATGTCGAACACCAGAAAGATCAACCCGTAGATGTAGTACTGCACCTTGAACTGGACCCACGTGTCGCCGACGGTTTCCACGCCGCACTCGTAGGTCTGCATCTTGATGGCGTTCGGCTTGCGCGGCTGGAACGCATACGCCACCACCAGCGGCAGCGCTGGCAGCAGCCACGCAACCGCGATGAACACGCCGATAAATGCCCACTCGTTGACCAGACTCATGCTGTCCTCGCGTTTGCGCCCTGGGCGCACAAAACGAAAAAGCGAAAATAACTCTCGGTTAAACCGCTGTTGAACGTGTCCGTTTGTGAAACTATGCGCGATGATAACACGCACCCTCACTCTTTGCAAAAGAGTTCCTATAGAATATGAGGGTTCGTTCGGCAACTTACACAAAGGGCACGTGATGGCGCAGGCACTCACCTCACCGAAAGAAGATTTTTCCGCGTGGTACAACGAGATCGTCTATCGGGCAGACCTGGCGGGGCAGTCTCCGGTGCGTGGCTGCATCATCGTCAAGCCGTATGGCTATGAAATCTGGGAAGGGCTGCGCGCCAATCTGGACAGGCGCTTCCGCGCCACCGGGCATCGCAACGCCTACTTTCCCCTCTTCATCCCCGAAAGCTACCTCAAACGCGAGGCGGAACATGTCGAGGGTTTCAGCCCCGAACTGGCGGTCGTCACCATCGGCGGCGGCAAAACGCTGGAAGAACCCCTCGTCGTGCGCCCGACCAGCGAGACGATCATCGGTGAAGCGTTCGCGGAATGGATTCAATCCTACCGCGACCTGCCGCTGCTGATCAACCAGTGGGCGAACGTGGTGCGCTGGGAACTGCGTACCCGCCCTTTCCTGCGCACCGCCGAATTCCTGTGGCAGGAAGGACACACCGCCCATGCCACCCATGACGAGGCGGAAGCGGAAACGCTGCAAATGCTCGACGTGTATTACGATGTCGTGGTCAACGAAGCCGCCATCCCCGTCATCAAGGGGCAGAAGAGCGAGAGCGAACGCTTCGCCGGCGCGCTGCGGACGTACACCATCGAAGGCATGATGGGCGATATGCGCGCCCTGCAATGCGGAACCAGCCACAACCTGGGGCAGAATTTCGCCAAAGCGTTCAAAATCGAATACCTCGACGTTCACAATCAGCGCCAGACGTGCTGGACGACTTCATGGGGCTTCAGCTGGCGCGTCATCGGCGCGATCATCATGACGCATGGCGACGAGCAGGGCTTGCGCCTGCCTCCCCGCCTTGCCCCTATTCAGGTGGTCATCGTCCCCATCTTCAAAACGGATGCAGAGCGCACCGCCGTCCTCGATGCGGCGCACGCCGTCAGACGTGCGCTGGCAGATGCTGACATCCGCGTGCATCTCGACGATCGCGATCAGCAGCCTGGCTTCAAATACAACGACTGGGAGATGCGCGGCGTGCCGCTGCGCCTGGAGATCGGTCCGCGCGATGTGCAGAACGGCACAGCCGTCGCCGCCCGGCGCGACATCCCCGGCAAGGAAGGCAAGGTCTTCCTGAAGCAGGAAGGGATAGTCGCTCAGGTCAGCGACCTGCTGGTGCAGGTACAGGCGAACATGCTGGCTCAGGCGACCGCCTTCCGCGACGCCCATATCCACGATGTGCAGACCTATGATGAGCTGAAGCAGGTGGTCGAGGCAGGTGGGTTCGCCCGTGCGTGGTGGAGCGAGGACAAAGCCGCTGAAGCGCAGATCAAGGCGGAGACCGGGGCGACCCACCGCTGCTACCCGCTCGAACAGCCGGGCGGCACAGGCGCACACCTGATGACCGGTGTGACGGCTGACCGCGTGGCGCTGTTCGCAAAAGCGTATTAAGGGTCTGACCTCGCCCCGTTTCGCTGCGCTCAACCGCCCCTCTCCGATGGAGAGGGGCAGGAAACCGCCAGGTTTCCGGGGTGAGGTTCCGGGGTGAGGTTCCGGGGTGAGGTTCCGGGGTGAGGTTACCTGTACAGACCCACCCAAACCTCGATTTACTGGCAATCGGGCGGTTAGGGTTGCCATTGTTGTGAAAACTTCCACAAAGTTTCAGCAGCGCTTAAGCAAACCGCACCAATAAAATGGGAGTGCTTCTGTATAATCGTGGAGTCGTTTCCATGCGATAATGACAGATTGTCAGGGTTGGGGTGTCTGATATAATCCATATGGGGCAAAACTCGGTACTTAGACGCGGCAGACGCGCTTTATGACGATTTCTCCTCCCTGGGTCAACCCAACCCATTACTTTTTGCGCTGTGCGCCGTCCGGGTGCAATCATGGACGCCGCCGCATGTTCAGGTAGGAAAATGGCAGCTTATTTAATTGTTGATGTCGAAAACCTGTTGGAACATTTTCGCAGCCAGGGCATCCCGATCGACCTTCAGGAACTTGCGGTCGGGCTGCGGGCGGGGGCGTTGTTTGCAGCAGGTCTGATGCGTCCCGATCAACTCCGCGCCGTTGCAGTGGCGCGTTGGGATGGGCAGTCGATGCTGCCTGTGCGCGGCGTCAACCCGCGCGATGTCTTCAAGGTGGCGGGATACGACACCTTCAGTGTGCAGGAGCGCGCCAACATGGTGGAAGCGCTCGCCATGCACTACTTCGAGTTTGACTCCACCCCGCTGGATGAGCTGATCCTCGCCACGACAGACTCGCTGCTCATCCCGATCATCCGCCGTGTGCGCCTCAATCGGTCGGCGCGCATTCGCATGTGGGGCAGCCGTGACATCCTGCGCGGCACAGAATTTGCCGATCAGGTCATCTTTCAGCCGCTTGAGACGCTGCTGGGCATTCAGCAGACGAAGAACGTCGCCATCTATATCGATTTCGAGAACATCTCGATCAGCCTGGTCGAGCAGGGATATGTCGTCAACCTCGATCAGCTCATCGACTCGTTCCTGCGACAGGGGCGCGCACACGGCAACGTCGTCAAAATTGCCGCCTACGCCCCCTGGGGCACGCGCGGCAGCCTGCCCCCGCTGGTCGATGAACAGGGGCGCGAGGTGACGGATGAAGCCCCCAACAAGCTCATGCAGCGCAATATCGACCCGGTGTACAGCCTTGCCGGAAAGAACAGCGCTGACATGCGGATCGCCCGTGACATCATCACCGACAGCGGTCATGCCGATTCTGCCGACATCTACATCGTCGCCAGCGGCGATCGCGATTTCAAGGATGCGCTGAACACCCTTCGCAGCCGCAACAAGACGGTCATCCTGTGGTCGGTGCAGGGCACACTCAGCCGTCAGCTGGGCAACAACCCCGACATCCAGATCGAGTACGTCGAAAATTTCGCCAACCTGCAAACGCATCAGGCGCTCAGCCTGGCATCGATGCAGATGCAGCTTGCCGAAGAACCTGAGGCGACGGGTTTCACCCCGTCACAGTGGTCGAGCGTCATCCTTCAGCTCGATCGCCACATCCGCGAAAACGAGGTCGAGGCGCTCACGCGGCGCAAACTGATCGACCTGCTCATCGAGGTGGGCGCGGTCGTCAGCCGCCCGCGCGGGGAAGACCTGGTCGCTCAGGCGCTCTCCATCGGCATCCTGCGCCGCATGAGCGGGCGCGAACGGCTCAGCCTGAACACCGCCCATCCGATCGTGGAGAAGACGCTGCTCATCCGCGACCGCATCGTCATGCGTGTGCAGAACACGCTGGCGGTTCGCAACTGGGAATACGTCAACTACGGCTTCCTGCTCAAGGGGCTGGCGATGGATCGCGAGCTGGAACGCCCCGGCATGAATTACAGCGATCAGTGGCGTTCGGACTGGATCGACTGCCTGGTGCGCGAGCATATCCTGGTGCGTGAGATCGTCCCGCATCGCCACAACCCGGAAGATGTCGTGCCCGTCATCAAGCTCAACCCGGATTATCAGCTTCCCGCTGGCAGGAATCCTGCACCGCAGGCACAGGATGAGGACATGCACTGGGGCGGCATCAGCCTGCCCGAACTGGAACGGAGCGAGCCGGAGACGGCGGACATGTGCCGCCGGATCATCGTCAGCGTCGAACAGTTCACCAGCTTCCGCAATTTCACCTGGTGTCCGCTGGGCAGCCTGCATAAGCGCCTGCGCGCCTATGACGGCAACATGAACTTCCAGCGCGGCGTGGAATATCTGCTGGAGAACGAAGCCGCCGAAGTGCGCGAATATCCCAACCCGCAGAATGAGTTCTTCACCAAAGGCATCTCGCTCAATACCGCATCAGCCATCGTGCGGACGGTGCTGGCAGAACGCAACGGCTTCATCCTGATCCTGCTCAACCTGTATGAGCGCAACATCGCCATCATGGAGCAGAGCCTGCGCGCGCAGGACCCGGACGGGCGCTATGATCTGCCGCTGTGGATTTCGATCATGGAGACGGAAAACGTCCTCAACGCCGTCCCAGGCAGACCAGGACAGTACGGGCTGTTCCGCACACACCACACCGTCACGCTGGTGGCAGACGGCGAACGCAGCTCGTGAGCGCTCACGGCATCGGCGTGGCGCTGGCGTTCATCAGCAGCTCCATCGCCTCGCCAATGCCGATCCAGATGCGGCACACGAGCATCACCGCCATGCCCCAGAACATCGTGCCCGCCACATCACGCACCATCCGCAGCCGATCGCGGCGGGCGCGCATCTGAATGTCGGGGATGCTGATGCGGTAGTAGGCAGCGGCGGCATCCCGGTTGTTCGGATTGATACGCAGCACGTTGTCCAGGCAGACAGCGCTCTGATCGAGCGTCTCGACAGTCACGCTCATCCACAGCCAGGCATACTCGAAATCGGCATCTTCGCGGATCAGCCCGCGCAGCAGTGCCAGCGCTGCCTCGCGCTGATCGGCACGGATGAGTTCGATGGCATCCAGCAGCGTGTCGATGCGCGCCTGCCGCGCCTGTTCGTCTGAGGGCGGGATGTCGTTCATCACAGGCTATCGCCCTGTATCCACCCCGGCGAACAGATCATGCTCATCGATGCCGGCGCGCGCTGGCGCAGGATGCACGCGCGTGAATTCCTGCACACTCGCCAGCCGACGGCGCAGCCACAGCGGAAACCGCTGCGACCGCCCCCCCAACTGGCTGCGATGACAATCGCTGGCGGCTTCCCACACCTCAAAAAACGCGCCGACGTTGACACGGGTATGCGTCGGTTCGATGTGATCGCGGATCGCCACGATGTCGATGTCCTTGTTGCGCCCTAGGTGGCGCGGGTCTTCGCCGCGCAGCCGCGCCAGCGCGATGCCGAGTTCGATCTGGAAGCGTTTGACGTTGGTGTAATACAGCTTCTGCGGCGCATACGGGGGCTGCCCCGTCTCATACGTCGGGTCACCTGACCGTGCGAATGCCTCAGTCGCCGCGCGCTGGATGGCGATGTGATCCGGATGCCCATAGCCGCCATAGCGGTTGAAGGTGATCACCACCTGCGGCTTCAGGTCGCGCATGACCTCGACCACGCGCCGCGTCACCGCGTCGGGGTCGGCACGCCACAGCGAGTCGGGATGGTCGTTATCGGGCGATCCCATCATGCCGCTGTCGCGGTATCCGAGCAGCACCACATTCGACAGGCACAGGATTTTCGCAGCAGCGTCCAGTTCCGCCAGGCGAACCGCTTTCGGCGAGCCGTACTGTTCGATGAATTCCGGGGCGATCGTGCCCGCATCGCCATTGGTGGCACAGATGAGATCGACCTGCACCCCCTCCGCGACCAGTTTGGCGATCAGCCCGCCCAAGCCAAAGCTTTCATCGTCCGGGTGGGCATAGACGATCAGTAACCGACGATTGACCATCGATCTGTTCTCACTCTCGTATTGTGAACAGGACAAGCCCTGTATCGAGACGCGCCCGCTTCGTATACTCTTACACACTGCGCTTTACCCATTCTGATTGTCGCATACCCTTCACGGAGCTGCCATGCGCCATCCTGTCCATTCGTTTGTCTCTGCTGCTGCCGCCTGCCTGCTGCTGGTCACCATCGCCCTGCTCGGAAGCCGTATCGACGCCCAGCAGATCGAGCTTGATCTTTCGACCAACACGCCAGTGGGTTTCGTCGCCAGCAGCACCTTCACCCCCACCCCAACGCTGACCCATACCCCCACGCCCACGCTGACTCCCACCTACACCCTCACGCCTTCCCCAACGCCGACCCAGGTCGGTCCGTTCAACTACCCCGAAGGCTTCAACCCGCTCACCGGGATGCCCTACACGAGCGTCGAAGCGCGCGACCGCCGCACCTTCATGATCAAGATCAGCAATTTCCCGCTTATCGTGCGTCCGCAGAGCGGGGTCAATGCCGCTGATCTGGTGTACGAGTATGAGGTCGAGGGTGGGGTGACGCGCTTCGCCGCCTTCTTCCGCGAAAATGCGCCGACCGTCGTCGGTCCCGTCCGCAGCGGGCGGCTGGTCGATGTCGAACTGGTGCAGATGTACGAAGCGCTCTTCGGCTACAGCGGCGCAAGCGACCCGGTCACGGCGCTCATCCGCTCGCAGCCCTGGTTCCCGCGCGTCATCTCGCCCGCGCGCGGCGACAACTGCGCCGAAGCCGGCTTCTGCTGGGTCGATGGCGACCTGCCCAGAGAACACCGCCTGTATGTGAACATGCAGCAGGCATGGGAACGCGCCACCGCGCGCGGCGGTGAAGTCAATCAGGGACGGCGGGCGCGCGGTTTCAGCTTCAGCGATCAGGTCGATCCTGCTGCGCCGCGCATCAATGACATCTTCGTCGATTATTTCGGGCGCAGCAACGCCCGCTGGCAGTACGACCCCAACAGCGGGCGCTATCTGCGCTTCAGCGACGGCATGGCACACTTTGACGCCGCAGAAAATGCCCAGCTCTGGGCGGACAACGTGGTCATCATTGAGGTCGAACACGTCAACCGCCCTGACCTGTTCGAGCCGGAAAGCCGCGCCGCCTCGCATCAGATCAATCTGTGGGGCGGCGGGCGCGCCTATGTCTTTCGCGATGGGCACTGGCAGCCCGGGCTGTGGCGGCGCGAATGCCGGGGCACGGAGCCAGACCCGGAATTCCCGCCTGGGCGTGAAGACCCGTGCTGGTCACGCGCGGGCGATGCGCTGCAACTGCTCGCGCTCGACGGCGTGACGCCCAATCCGCTCAAGCCTGGGCGCACCTGGGTCATGATCACGCGCTGGCTGAACTACGTCACCCTCAGCGACCAGTACGCCGACATGCCCGCCACCATGACGGCGCTGCCCCCCACGCCCTCACGCTGATGTCCACCTCCCGCCAAACCTTATTGTGAAGGATGGGGTTTGGCGGGAGGCTGATCAGCACGCTGTCTGTATGGCGCTCATGCCCGCCGCCGTTCGCGGTGCAGCATCAGCGCCATACCGCCAAACGCCAGCGCATAGAGCAGCAGATACCCGATCAGCCCAGGCGCACGCCATGCCGCCACCCCTGCCCCGAACGCGCAGTACAGGCTGAGTGCCCCTTCCGCGATGGGCAGCGCCGCCCGCACTTTCTCCCCGGTGCGCGGCGCATCGCCCCGCTTGGGGGTGCGCCGAAACTCCCCTCCCAGGCTGACCAGCCCGCTCAGCGCGGCGCGGGCACAGCACCAGGTCATCCCCGCCGCCGTCATCACCAGCACCGGCAGCCCGAACGCCAGCCGCCGCGCCCAATCCGGGTAGAGCGCGCGCTGCCCGGCAGCGATCATCAGCGGCGGAACCAGACCGACCAGCCCCAGCACGCCCAGGTCAGCCGCAGGCAGCGCCCCGGCAGCGATCAGCAGCGGCGCGCACACCACCATGAAGAGGATGAGCGCCTGCACCAGATACTGCGCGAGGTGGGCGGTCGCTGCCAGCCGCTGAATGGGCGTCAGCCCGTGTGCCCGCCACACCCGCCCGATCAGCAGAGCGAATACCTGAGACCCACCCCGCGCCCAGCGCGCCTGCTGCTGCCGATACGCCGCCAGCGACTCCGGGATTTCCCCAGGCACGACCAGATCAGGGCGGTATGCCAGCCGCCACCCGGCAAGCTGAGCGCGATAGCTCAGGTCGAGGTCTTCAGTCAGTGTGGTATCGCGCCAGCCGCCTGCCTCACGGATGGCGCGCGCCCGCCATACCCCGCCTGACCCGTTGAAGTTGAGCAACAGCCCGCCCGCTGCGCGCGCTGTCTGTTCGACGGCGAAATGCGCATCCAGCGCCAGCGCCAGCGCGCGCGTCAGCGGACGGGTATCGGCATTGAGGTGTCCCCAGCGCATCTGCACCATGCCTGCATCGGGGAAAGCCACCAGATGAGCGACGGCAGCACGCAGCGCACCGGGAGGCGGCATGAAATCGGCGTCGAAGATGGCGATCAGCTCGGCATCGGTCTGTGCCAGACCATGCGCCAGCGCCCCCGCTTTGAACCCGGCGCGATCGGCGCGGTGCAGATGGGCGATCTGCACGCCGCGCGCCCGCCACCATGCGGCGCGGGCGGCGGCACGGGGGGTCGTCTGGTCGGTCGAGTCGTCGAGAATCTGGATGGTGAGCAGTGCGGGAGGATAATCGAGGCAGGCAGCCGCATCGATCAGCCGCTCGACTACATGCGCCTCATTGTAGACCGGAAGCTGCACACACACCTTCGGCAAATTTGCCTCATCGACGGAGCCGCGTTCGTTTGGAGGGGGGTCTGAGGTGAGTTGGCGGCGCAGCAGATACATCAGGAAGAGCATCGCCCCACTGCACGCATAGAGCGTGAGCAGCAGCAGACACGCGAGGTAGGCGATCCGCAGCAGATCAAACATGGTTTCCCCTGCCAGCGCAGGAGGGTGAACAGCTCAGAATGCGACCAAGTGTAGCAGCGCGGCGTACCGCCTGACAAGGTGCAGACGACAGCCGCTCACACGGTCGCCAGCAGCGGCAGGCGTACGATGAAACGGCTGCCGACCCCGAACTGGCTGGTCACGCTGATCTCGCCCTTGTGCAGCTCGACGATCTGTTTGACGATGCTCAAGCCCAGCCCTGTGCCATCGACCTTGCTGGCGACGCGGTAGAACGGCTCGAAGATATGCGGCAGGTGTTCCGGCGCAATGCCGATCCCGGTATCGCTGACCGAGAGCAGCGCCACGCTGCCCGTGCGTTTAGCGCCGATCGTCACCGCCCCACCCGCCGGGGTGTAGTTGAGCGCATTGCTCACCAGATTGGTCAGCACCTGAATCATACGCTGCTCGTCAGCGTCGATCATCAGCGGTGTGGGGGGCAGGTCAACACGCAGGGTGATCTGCTTGTTCTCCGCTTCAGCCTGCTGCACATCAGCAGTCTGGCGCACCAGCAGCACCAGGTCGGTCGGCGTGCAGTCGAGATGCACTGTGCCGCGCTCCAGCCGCGACATATCCAGCAGCGACTCGACGATGTACTGCATCCGCGTGGCGACGTGATCCAGCACCTGAAGGTGCGCTGCCATCGTTTCCGGGCGGCGGCGCATCAGATACAGGCGCGTCTTGAGATTGGTCAGCGGGGTACGCAGTTCGTGCGAGGCATACGAAAGCAGGTTGGAGCGCTGCGCCTCCAGCGCTTTCTCATGGCTGATGTCGCGCACCACGATCACCACGCGAGCCGTCATCTCATCCACGCTGCCGATCGACGAGATCGTCAGCCCGGCGTCGAACTGCGACCCGCTCAGGCGGCGCATCGCCACCTCTCCGCGATAAATGCCCACCTCACGGATGATGTCGATGTAGTGCGACAGCACCCGCCGCGCATCTTCCGCTGACTGGGCGACGAGCAGCAGACTGACATGCTGCCCGATGAGCTGATCCGGTGCGCAGTCCATCATCTTGCACAGCGTCGGGTTAACGAAGCGGATCACCTCATCTTCAGAATACAGGATGCCTTCCCCGGTCGAGTCGAGGATGGTACTCAGGCGGCTGCGCTCCAGCTCCAGTTCCTCGGTGCGCGCCTGCACCTGTGTCTCCATATCCTTCGCGTACTGCTGCGCCGCCTTGTACAGGCGCGCGTTGCGGATGGCAGTCGCCGCCTGATCCGCAAAAGCGCGCAGCCACAGAGCGTGTTTTTCCTCAAAGGCATTCGGGGTATCGCTGTTGAGGATCAGAAAGCCGATGATTTCCTCTTCCAGATGGATCGGCGCGCCCACCGATGAACGAATCCATTCCGACCCGTAGATCGGTATCCAGTCCGGCGATGCATGAGCATCGGGAACCAGCACGGGCAGCCCGGTCGTTTTCATACGCTGCAGGTTGGGCAGACGATCCGGGTGGACGACCAGCGTGTTGAGCAGCAGATCATATTCCGGGCTGTACTCACCGGCTGAGCGCGCCACCCGCGCCACATCGCCTTCCACCAGCATGATGTTGGCGTTCACCACCGGGTATGCCAGCGCGACGTGCCGCAGCAGCCGATCCAGCACCTCATCCATCTCCAACGTGCCGGAGATCAGCGCGGCATTGGCGCGCAGCGCTTCCGCAAACATGCGCTGTTCGCGTTCTGCCTCCTCCGCCCGCTTGAGGACAGTGATGTCGCGCCCGGCGGACTGATATTCGATCACCTGACCGTCTTTGTCGAAGATGGCGCGGTCAGTCCACTGCATCCAGCGCGTCTCTTTGTTCGCCAGGCGCGCCCGGCTTTCATAGGTCACCGTCGGATGGGCAGCGGTCAGCTTCGCCGACTGAGCGCGTACCGATGCCAGATCATCCGGGTGAACAAAGCGCATCACTGAACCACCGATCAGCTTCTCCGGCGGTTCCCCCAGAAAGCGTGCGTAGGCGGTATTGACGAAAGTCGTCGTCTCATCCGGCTTCCAGCGGCAGATCAGCTCCGTCTGATCCTCAACGATGGCACGGTAGCGCGCTTCGCTGGCAGCGATCGTCTTCTGCGCCCGGCTGCGCTCAATATCGCTGAACCCATGCACCGCCACCATCAGCAGCAGGAATGCCGTCGCCGACAGCGTGATCTCTAACCCGTACTGCACGATGTTGATCGGCGCACCGCTGATCGCTGTCAGAGCGAGGACGGACAGCATGAACCCGCCCACATACCCCAGCGCACACCACGCATTGTAGAGCATGTACGTCAGCACCAGCGACACCACCAGCGAGCGCAGCATCAGCACCCGCCACAACGCCTCCCCTTCCGTTGTCGCCGAGATGCCCATGACGATCGCCAGCAGCGGCGAGATCGTGACTGCCGCACTGGTCAGGTTGACCCCGGCACGGTATCTGCCGAAGCGAGTCAGAAGATAGCCGAGGATTACACCAGCCATTGCCGGAACGCGCAGCACCCCTTCTGCCACCAGCGGCGTCTCCACCAGCAGGATGAACACCATCGCCACCATCGTGACGAACAGCACGATCGACAGCACATAGGTCTTGCGCGCTTCCGCTTCCGGTATCGGCACAAGCGGTGCAAAGAACAGTCGTGCCGCGCGCGCGCCCAGGCTGGCAGGGGCTGTGATCGGGGATGTGGGTTGTCCAGCCTCAGGTTGTGCGGGTATCACGGTATATCTCCAGGTTTGCTTTTAGATTGTACCCCGATTTTTACTAATGAGCGCGTTACAATATCGCCGTTATCTTCAAATCTGTACAAAATGCGTCAGGCAGGTGATCGATGAAAGCTTTGGTGACCGGGGCGACCGGTTTTCTCGGCGCGCACCTCGTGCGGGCATTGAACGAAGCGGGGCACAGCGTGCGCGCCCTGCACCGCGCGTCCTCACGGCTGGATGCCCTCAACGGGCTGGACTATGAAAGCGCGCTGGGCGATGTGACCGATTATGACTCGCTGGTGCGCGCCTGTGCGGGCTGTGACTGGGTATTTCACGTCGCGGCGGTCGCCGATTACTGGCGTGCTGATGTCAACGTCATGTACGCCGTCAACGTCGATGGCACAGACCACGTGCTGCGCGCGGCGCGCGCGGCGGATGTGGCGCGCGTCGTCTTCACCAGCAGCGCAGCGGCAGTCGG